>NZ_CP146284.1:2480000-3080000 GCF_023744375.2 Parabacteroides sp. AD58
GACAGGCCTTCAACCTGCCGGGTTGCCCCATTCGGATATCCCGGGATCAAGGGTTATTTGCACCTCCCCCGGGCTTTTCGCAGCTTATCACGTCCTTCTTCGCCTCCGAGAGCCAAGGCATCCACCGTCTGCCCTTGCTTACTTTCTTTATCTGGCACTTTTCGCGCCGGATTGATATTTACTAAGCTTGCTCTTCTTTTTTACTTTACTGAATGTACAACATGTCAAAGATCTTTTTCTGATGTTTCCATCAGGACTGTGGAGAATAACGGATTCGAACCGTTGACCCTCTGCGTGCAAAGCAGATGCTCTAGCCAGCTGAGCTAATCCCCCGTATCTGAGAGTAGTCCCAGGCAGAGTTGAACTGCCGACCTCTACATTATCAGTGTAGCGCTCTAACCAACTGAGCTATAGGACTGTCAACTTTGCCGGTTTCCCAGCTTCATCTTTTTCTCTCTATTATCTTTTTTCATATCCAACCTGTAGTACAAGGTATTCTTCATTCATACCTCTTACTCGATCCTTCTCGGAATCTCTCGCTCCAGAAAGGAGGTGTTCCAGCCGCACCTTCCGGTACGGCTACCTTGTTACGACTTAGCCCCAGTCACCAGTTTTACCCTAGGCCGATCCTTGCGGTTACGGACTTCAGGTACTCCCGGCTCCCATGGCTTGACGGGCGGTGTGTACAAGGCCCGGGAACGTATTCACCGCGCCATGGCTGATGCGCGATTACTAGCGAATCCAGCTTCACGGAGTCGAGTTGCAGACTCCGATCCGAACTGAGACGTGGTTTGGAGATTAGCTCCTTGTCACCAAGTGGCTGCTCTTTGTCCACGCCATTGTAACACGTGTGTCGCCCCGGATGTAAGGGCCGTGCTGATTTGACGTCATCCCCGCCTTCCTCACAGCTTACGCTGGCAGTCCCGCTAGAGTCCTCAA
Organism: Parabacteroides sp. AD58; assembly: GCF_023744375.2. Lineage (NCBI taxonomy): Bacteria > Pseudomonadati > Bacteroidota > Bacteroidia > Bacteroidales > Tannerellaceae > Parabacteroides > Parabacteroides absconsus. The sequence continues at coordinate 2,480,940 of NZ_CP146284.1, forward strand.
CACTACTTGTTAGTAACTAACGGCAAGGGTTGCGCTCGTTATGGCACTTAAGCCGACACCTCACGGCACGAGCTGACGACAACCATGCAGCACCTCGCACATCGCTATTGCTAGAAAATCAGTTTCCTGATTCGTCGCTGTGCGTTCAAACCCGGGTAAGGTTCCTCGCGTATCATCGAATTAAACCACATGTTCCTCCGCTTGTGCGGGCCCCCGTCAATTCCTTTGAGTTTCACCGTTGCCGGCGTACTCCCCAGGTGGATTACTTAACGCTTTCGCTGTAGAGCTTACACTATATCGCAAACTCCTAGTAATCATCGTTTACTGCGTGGACTACCAGGGTATCTAATCCTGTTTGATACCCACGCTTTCGTGCTTCAGTGTCAGTTATGGCTTGGCAAGCTGCCTTCGCAATCGGAGTTCTGCGTGATATCTATGCATTTCACCGCTACACCACGCATTCCGCCTACCTCAAACATACTCAAGTCTCCCAGTATCAATGGCAATTTTATGGTTAAGCCACAAACTTTCACCGCTGACTTAAGAAACCACCTACGCACCCTTTAAACCCAATAAATCCGGATAACGCTCGCATCCTCCGTATTACCGCGGCTGCTGGCACGGAGTTAGCCGATGCTTATTCATACGGTACATACAAAAAGCCACTCGTGGCTCACTTTATTCCCGTATAAAAGAAGTTTACAAACCATAGATCCTTCATCCTTCACGCGACTTGGCTGGTTCAGCCTCTCGGCCATTGACCAATATTCCTCACTGCTGCCTCCCGTAGGAGTTTGGTCCGTGTCTCAGTACCAATGTGGGGGACCTTCCTCTCAGAACCCCTATCCATCGTCGGTTTGGTGGGCCGTTACCCCGCCAACTGCCTAATGGAACGCATGCCTATCTATCAGCGATGAATCTTTAACAAATATTCCCATGCGGGACCCCTGTTTCATGGAGCATTAATTCATCTTTCGATGAGCTATTCTCCTCTGATAGGTAAGTTGCATACGCGTTACTCACCCGTGCGCCGGTCGCCGGCAGAGTATTGCTACTCCCCGATGCCCCTCGACTTGCATGTGTTAAGCCTGTCGCTAGCGTTCATCCTGAGCCAGGATCAAACTCTTCGTTGTTGAAATTGTTTTTATGTCTTTGCTCAAGATTCCGTCTTTCCTTCAGGTTCAAGTATTATTGACGGTATTCATTCTAAATACTTGTACTACTGTTGTATATGTAATTTTCTCAAAGAACTCTTCTCAATCGGTTTCTTGCGAAACGTGGTGCAAAGGTAAGTATTTTTATTTTTATCTTCCAAATTTTTTCGAGGTTTTTTTCGATTTATTTTTTTCGGAAGACCGCCGGGCGGATATCGGATATCTGCCTGGATTCTTCCAACCTCATCCTCTTTCCTCTCCGGGTCCTTAACCCCTTCCATCATGTTGTCTCACGCATCTCTCTCGATTGCGGGTGCAAAAGTACTGCTTTATAACATATCCTCCAAATGTTTTTGCCACTTTTTTCCAATTATTTTTTGCCTTTCCTGATTGTCAGATATTTATAAATACACTTTTTCTTCCCCGTTCTTTTGGCTTGACCCAAAAGAACCAAAAGGTCAAGGCTACACTTGAGAAGGCTGCAAATTAGCTTCGCTCCGCTAAAATCCCGGATAACTCGCGCTTCGCGCTCAGACAGCCGGGATTTCTTTACGCTCCGCTCGCAATTTGCTTTACGCCTTCTCCGTTAGGCCGGTCCTGTTCTTCTCTTGCTTTTCGTTCTTCCCTTTTATTTTTCTTCCTTTAATTCTCAATTTTCAATTCTCCATTCTCAATTGACTAAAAGCCGGCGTGTTTTTTATCATTTCTCGCCGGCTTTTCATCAAAAGACGCCGGCTTTTTTCTCTTTCCTGCCTACCTTTTTAAATCAAATAAACGGGAATCGATTTCAATCCTCGGCGGATTTAATTTCGATTCCCGTTTATCTTGGAATAGGATAATAGCCAACAGCTATTTCTTATCGGATTTATTATTTACAAATCAAACCCAATATCTGAACGGAAGTATTTTTTATCGAACTGAAGCGCTTTGGCTCCGGCGAATGATTTAGCCAGGGCTTCTTCTTTAGTCGTTCCATACGAACTTACGGCAATAACACGACCTCCATTTGTTACAATCTGGCCATCCACTTCTTTTGTTCCGGCATGGAATAAGATATTTTCCGGAGAGATATGATCGAAGCCGGTGATGACTTTTCCTTTCTCGTAGGCTTCTGGATAACCGCCACTAACGACCATAACCGTTACAGCAGCGCGCGGATCCTGAATCAGGATACGAGATGCCAAATCACCTTGTGCAATGCCTTCCAAGAGTTCTACCAAGTCACTTTGAATACGCAACATCACGACTTCTGTTTCCGGATCGCCCATTCGGCAATTGTATTCAATAACCAGCGGTTCACCTTTCACATTGATCAGACCCAAGAATATAAATCCTTTATAATCCAGGTTTTCTTGCTTCAAACCTTCTACAGTCGGACGGATGATACGTTCTTCCACTTTCTGCATAAAGTCATGATCGGCAAACGGAACAGGTGAAACAGCACCCATACCACCGGTGTTCAGACCCGTATTTCCTTCGCCGATACGCTTATAATCTTTGGCTACCGGCAGAATCTTATAATCTTTGCCATCTGTTACAACGAATACAGAACATTCAATTCCATCCAGGAATTCTTCGATGACAACCGTCTTGCTGGCATCTCCGAACATTCCCTGAAGCATTTCAGCCAGTTCTTTCTTGGCTTCCTCCAGAGAATCAATGATCAGCACACCTTTTCCGGCTGCCAGACCATCGGCTTTCAGGACATAAGGAGCAGGCAGTGATTCCAAGAAAGCAAAACCTTCTTCCAGATTTTCGGCAGTGATACTCTTATAACGGGCCGTCGGAATGTGATGACGCATCATGAAAGCCTTGGCGAAATCTTTACTTCCTTCCAGCTGGGCACCAGCTTTACTCGGACCAATCACCGGAATGGCAGCCAACTGCGGATCGTTCTTGAAATAATCATAAACACCTTTTACCAGCGGATCTTCCGGACCAACAACAACCATCTGGATATCATTTGCCAATACAAAATCCTTGATGGCCGGAAAATCGTCGGCCTTGATATTCACATTCGTTCCTGTCTGTGCCGTACCTGCGTTACCAGGAGCAATAAACAGTTTTTCTACTTTCGGACTTTGAGCTATTTTCCAAGCGATTGCATGTTCACGACCGCCAGAGCCTAATAACAGTGTATTCATTTCTTTAAGTATATTAGTTTCTGAGTTATATAAGTTTTCCAACTTATCTCATCGTAAATAATCGTCGAAATAACGGGTTATCTTCTCATGCAGATGCGGGCGATCCTTCCCGATCACATTGTGTTCGTGCCGCGGATAAACGAAATAATCAGGATACGTATTGGCATCCACACAGGCTTTCAGGAAGCCCAGACTATGCTGCCAAACTACTACCGGATCAATATCTCCATGAATCAGAAGCAGATGTCCTTTCAGGTTCTTGGCTTTCAGCTTCAGATTGGAGTTCTTGTAACCTTCCGGATTTTCCTGGGGCGTATCCATATAACGCTCACCATACATGATTTCATAATTACTCCAGTCGATTACCGGACCACCGGCAACACCTACCTTAAACACATCCGGATAAGAACACATCAGGTTCGTTGTCATAAATCCACCGAAGCTCCAGCCGTGCACACCGATCCGATCGGCATCCACATACGGTTTCGACTTCAGGAATTCCACTCCTTTCAGCTGATCGGCCATTTCATTGACACCCAGCTGACGATGGATCACACTTTCAAACGCATGTCCGCGGTTGGCCGAACCCCGGCCATCAACCGTAAAGACCACATATCCGCGGCGAGCCATATAAATGTCCCAGCCACTGACGCCGCCCATCCAGCCACCGATAACCAGCTGTGCATGAGGTCCGCCATATACATATATAATAGTAGGATACTTCTTCGTAGAATCCATATGCAACGGCTTCACCAGGAAATAATTCAGATCGGTCACACCGTCGGCCGCCTTGATTGTTCCGCGTTCCACTTCCGGCATCTCATAGTCCTTATACGGATTTTCAGCCGTCAGCAAAGTCGCAATTTCCTTATCCTTCTTCGTATCAACCAATACGATCTTCCGTGGAATATCCCACGATGAATAATTATCCAGCAAATACTTGCCCGAACCGCTCAACTGCGTATTGTGCACGCCTGTCAGTACCGCATCCGTAGCCAGACACGTTGATTTGCCCTTCTTCAGATTCAAAGCCCATGTCTTGACACTCAAAGGCCCGTGATCCGGTCCGAAAGAACTGAGCGGAGAAGGCTGTGTAGAAGAGATAAACAAGTTCTCTCCTTTTTCATCAAAGCCCAGGACGTCCATGACAACCCACTCTCCTTTCGTCAGTTGTTTCAGCAACTCACCTTTTGTATTGTACAAATACAAGTGATTATAGCCATCCCGTTCGCTCTGCCAGATAAACTGATCCGGCTGATTCGGCAAGAAAAGCAACGGATGCTGCGGTTCCACATAATGTTCATCCTTCTCCGTGAACAAGACACCTTCTTTCTGTCCTGTCACTGCCGAATAGCAAACCAGGTTCATCTCATTCTGTTCCCGGTTCAATTCCGCAATATAAATATGCTGTTCATCCGGACTCCAGGAGATGTTCGTCAGGAATTTCTCCTTCGGTGTACCCGTTTTCAACCAGACAGTCTTTCCGGTTTCCAACTGATAGACACCCACTGTCACATGATGACTCTTCATCCCGGCCATCGGATAACGGCGCGGCTCTACTTTGGCACAACGCGCGTCGATATTGACAATCGGATATTCTGTCACCATACTTTCATCCATCTGGTAGAAAGCCAGGGCAGAACCTTTGGGCGACCAGAAGGTTCCCTTATGAATCCCGAATTCATTCTGATGAACCGACTGTCCGCAGACGATGCCATCGGCCGTCTCGTTCGTCACGTCAGTCACCTGATTCTCCGGAGAAAGGATCTTCAGGTTATTTCCTTCCGTAAATGCCAGATACCGGTTTTCCGGGCAGAAATCATAATTCTCCCATTTTGGCTGTAACGTATAATCGGCTACAATCTTCTTGGCCGCATAATCATAGTGATACAAATGCTTATTGGCCATAAACGACAGTAATGACTGTCCTGCATAAGGAACAGAGAAACGGGGCAACGAACCGACTTTCTTCTGTCCGGCTGCTTCGAGCGCTTCATTCAGTCCTGCTTTCGTCAGCAACACCGACTTTTTCCACTTCGGCGCCTCGCTTGTCCATACTGTATCTCCTTTCGCATACAGATAAGCATCACCGTTCCACTGTAACTGCGACAGATTTTTCGGAACGAACTTGGCATAATTCTTACCACCCGGAATCAGATCCTGCAACGTCAAATCCTTTTGCTGCGCCATCAATGCCATAGGAAGAAAAAGAATTCCGATAAGCCAATACTTAATCTTCATAGAAACGTCCTTTCTTTTTACCGCCAAACGAGGACTTCTTATCCAGGCGCTTCCGGTCGCTGTTGTCCCGATAACGCATCTTTGCCGGACGCTTTTCGTTAAACCGGCCACCGTAATCCTCATCTTCATCCCGATGAGCGGCTGCAAAACGACGTTCCGGACGATCAACCTTCTTCCGCTTGAAATCGCCTGATTTATTATCCCGCTGGTTATTTGTCTTTGTATGTTTTTTCTCTTCTGCCTGGTTCGTCTTGAATTCCTTTTTCGTGCCTTCAAACATTTCATAGCAACGATATTCACAGCTCAACGAACCATTCATCAGTTTCATCTTTTCAGACGGATGCAGACCGATCTTGTCGAAACACTCTTCCTTGTAACTCAAGATCCAGGCTTTGTAACCCATGAAGACATGCTTCAGACGTTCCCCGATCATGCTGTACAAGCCCAGCAGATCCCGGCTGGAAATACGCTCGCCGTACGGAGGATTCGTTACCAGAATACCCGGCTGCGGCGCCTCTGTATACTGCTGGAACGGTTTGGTCTCCAATTCAATATATTTCATCAGACCAGCACTGCGGATATTTTCGCGGGCAATATCGATGGCCTGCTGCGAGATATCCGAGCCATAACACTTAAACGTAAATTCTCGTTCCTGGCTGTCATCATTATAAATCTGATCGAACAGATCGGCATCATAATCGACCCATTTCTGGAAAGCAAATTCCTTCCGGTGAATACCCGGCGCAATGTTCAGGGCAATCATGGCTGCCTCGATCAGCAGTGTACCCGAACCACACATCGGATCTACGAAATTCGATTCGCCTTTCCAGCCTGTCTTCAGGATCATACCGGCAGCCAGCACTTCATTCAGCGGAGCCTCCGTCTGATCCACCCGATAACCGCGTTTGTGCAGACTTTCACCCGAGCTGTCGATCGACAAGGTACAGTCGTTATGTGATATATGTATATTAATGTATAAGTCCGGATTGTTCACACGAACCGACGGACGTTTATGGAACTTCTCGATAAAATAATCCACAATAGCATCTTTCGTTCGATAGGCAACAAATTTAGAATGGTTGAAATCTTCCGAATAGATCACAGAGTCGATGGCAAAAGTCTTATCCAGCGTCAGATACTTTTCCCATTCCACTTTCATCACTTCCTTATACACCGTATCGGCATCTTTCGCTTTGAAGTGATAGATTGGTTTCAAGATACGCAAAGCCGTACGACAGCAGAAATTTGCCTTATACAATAACGCCTTGTCTCCTGTAAACGAAACCATACGGCGGCCTATCTGCAAATCGTTGGCACCCAAAGCTAATAATTCGCCGGCCAAAATTTCTTCCAACCCATACAGGGTTTTGGCCACCATTTCAAATGTCTCTCCCATTTTGTTACTAAAAATTGGCTAACAGCACTCTTCCTTTTCTACCTTGAAGAGTCACTGCCTTGTTGTTGTTAATCTGTTATATTGTTTTTATTAGTTGAATCCATTCAGTCGACAAGCACGATCATTATCTTCGCCGTTACCTGTCTTCTCATCAAGTCCGCTGATATACCGACTCGCCTGCCGCCACATCATGCGTTAACCACACATTACCAAAGATAGTTGCACCGTCGCCCACATGAATATGCCCCAACAGCGTCGCATTCGAATAAATAGTAACATGATCGCCAACAATCGGATGCCGGTCAACACCACGGATGGCATTTCCATTCTCATCGGGCGGGAATTTTTCACCAGCCAGACTGACACCCTGAAAGATACGGACATAATTACCAATCACACTGGTCTCGCCAATCACCGTTCCGGTGCCATGGTCGATCGAGAAGTGATGCCCAATCCTGGCTCGCGGATGAATATCAATACCCGTTTCCGAATGAGCCAGTTCTGTTATGATACGGGGAATATAAGGCACACCCAGCTGATCCAGCTGATGGGCGATGCGATAATTGCAGATAGCACGGAATCCCGGGTAACAGAAAATAATCTCTCCCAGATTCTGTGCGGCAGGATCGCTGTTATAGGTAGCTTCAGCATCCGTTGCCAGCATGTGACGCAGCTGTGGCAAGGCAGCAATAAACTGTTCTGACAGTGCTGCCGCCTCGGTCGTCAACTGGTCACCACACGATTCGCAGGAAGCATCGGCAAAACACAGACCTGCCTGAATCTCTTTTGTCAGCAAGCCATGAAGCGTCTCCACCAGCACACCCAGATGATAGCGGATGGTCTGTTTGTTAATTCGGGCTGAACCATAATATCCGGGGAACAAAATAGCACGGCACAGATCGACAATGCGCTTCAACGTCTCTCCCGAAGGCAAGGCTTCCTCATCGCGACGGCTGTGAAACAACGCCTGATAAGAGGCCTCATCAGACAATTCAAGAACGGCACGACTGATTATGCTGCTATGCTGTTGCTGTGCTTCCATGTAGTATTATTCATACCTATTACCAGAGGATTGAAACTCTGAAATCCATTGTAGCCGGTCTTTCCTGCACCTTGAAGTCACTATATGTCGCATAGAAAGCCACATAACCCGGACTTACATCATACGTATAAGTTTCAGTCCAAGGAACACCATTAGCATCTTGACGATGCAATACATAAGGCAGCGGAGTCATAGTTTCAATATCTCCTACTTGAGTAAACAAATATCCCAACACAATACCTTCTTCATAGACATAATCTGTTAATTCGTCCCATTGGAATTCATACATATAATACGGATCTCCGTCCATATTGTAAATCAGTTGCCAGTCTTCGCTCTTTATAGTAAAAGTAATATTTCTCCAACCTTCAACCACACCGTCTCCACTTCCGGCAGGTCCTGCTGGTCCCATCGGACCTTCGGGGCCCATTGGTCCTTCACAAGCTGTAAAAGCGACCAGCAACATGAGTAATCCAATAATCTTTTTCATCTGTTCCAATCTTATGATACTATGATAGTTTGCAAATGTAATAAACTTTTAGGAATGGGAAGCGAAATGCTGGTTTATTTTTTCTTTTCATTTGTCTATTTGGAATTTTATCCGTTCATTTACTATCAAAAATCATCATTCCTCCGACATGAAACATCTGAATGCATTTCTATCCATCTTTTTCGGACTGATCCTGCTGATCCAACCCGAATCCGTTTTTTCTCAAAGCTCGGCTGAAACCATCCACTGGGATTCATCGCTCTGTCTTCCCGACACAGGCGGCAAGCCTCATCCCGGATTGGCTGGAGCTTTTTCCGGGTGTATTGGTGACTTTCTGATCATTGCCGGCGGAGCAAACTTCCCGGATGCCACACCTTGGAACGGTGGCACGAAAACATGGTGGAACACACTCTACTACAAGGACCTCAACGATGCCTCATCTGCCTGGAAAGAAATAAAAGATGCCTTGCCTTCTGCCCGGGCTTATGGCGTATCTATTCCGTTGACAGACGTTATTTTATGTATTGGCGGATGTGATGCCAGCCAATGTTATCAAGAAGTCTTCGCCATCCGGATGCAGAACGGAAAAGTAGAAATAGACAAGAACTGGCCGGAACTGCCTGTTCCGTTAGCGAATATGACCGGAGCCAGACTGGGGAACAAAATCTTTCTGGCCGGCGGACAAGAACAGATGAAACCGGAAGTGGCTACTTCACATTTCTTCGTGCTCGATCTGTCACAACCGGAAAAAGGATGGCAAACCCTCGAATCCTGGCCAGGAAAAGCACGGGGCTATGCCGTCAGTGCCGTGCAGAATAACGGCTCGGACGATTGTTTCTATCTGTTCAGCGGACGGAATTACCAAGCGGATGGAGAAATGGAAGTGCTGACCGACGGATTTGTTTACAATCCCCGTCTCAAGCAATGGAAGAAGCTGCCAGGTGAATTTCCGGTGATGGCAGGAACGGCTCTTGCCACCGGTAGTCACCACATCCTTTTCTTCGGCGGTGTTGAAAAACTGATACCGGGTTCGGATACACATCCGGGCTTCAGTCACCGGGTTTTAGCCTATCATACCATTACGAATACACTGTCCACAACTGCCGTTTCGGAGGCGCCGATTGCCGTGACTACCAACCTGGTGTCGCACGGACAAACCCATTATATCACCAGTGGAGAAATCAAACTGGGCATACGGACACCTGCTGTTTTCCGGTTTGAAGTCTGTCAAAACCTGACGGTTCATTTTCTCCGTGCCACCGTACCGGTTTTAGCTGGAGAAACGGTGAATCCGGTCGGATACATACAGATTATCCAGACGCCGGGAGAGAAAACGCGCCTGACAAGCCTGGCGTATGATTTATCAGGTACGACAGATTTAGGTGACATCGAACAGCTGTCATTGTATGCCTGTCAGAAAGACGGACGGATCAAGACGTCTGATCTACTTGCCTTTTCGGATATTTCGTCTCCAACCGGATCTTTCCGATTAAATATTCCCTTAGAAGCAGATACAAGCTATTATGGACTGGCGGTCCGGCTGAAGAAAGAAACGTCTTTGCAGCATCGGGTGTTGGTCAACTGCCCGGAAATTACTCTCAACGGAAAGACATATCCCGTTCAAGGCTCTTTCAAAGAAGGATTGCGCACAGGCATTGCCCTTCGGAAACACCGGCAAGACGGCGTACACACCAGTCGCATTCCGGGATTGATCACCTCGAAAGAAGGAACGCTCCTGGCCATCTATGACGCCCGCTGGGAATCCGGACGGGATTTGCAAGGAGACATCGACATTGCCCTGAACCGAAGTGAAGACGGCGGGCAAACCTGGCAACCCATGCAACGGATACTCGACCAGCACGAATGGGGCGGACTTCCGGAAAAATACAACGGCGTGAGTGATGCCTGCATCCTGCTGGATGAGCATACCGGCGATTTATATGTAGCCGGCTTGTGGATGCATGGGGTGTTAGACCGGAATACCGGAAAATGGGTAGAAGGTCTGACGCAAGACAGTACGCGCTGGATTCATCAGTGGCAGGCAAAGGGTTCACAGCCGGGCTTGGGAGTCAAAGAGACATCCCAGTTCCTGATTACGAAGAGTACCGACGACGGGAAGACCTGGAGCGAGCCTGTCAACATCACCGCGGCCACCAAAAGGCCGGAATGGTGGCTGTTTGCACCGGCACCGGGACACGGCATTACTTTGAAAGACGGAACACTGGTCTTCCCTACACAGGGACGAGACGAGAACGGCCTTCCTTTCTCCAATATCACATACAGTCAGGATGGCGGAAAAACCTGGACGACCAGCAATCCGGCTTATTCCAATACAACCGAATGCATGGCTGTCCAGCTTGAAAACGGAGACATCATGCTCAATATGCGCGACAACCGGAATCGCGGCGTCGTCTCGCCCAACGGACGGAGAATCTGTACCACATCCGACCTGGGCAAGACCTGGAAAGAACACCCGACGTCGCACGCCGTACTTACGGAACCAACCTGCATGGCTTCTATCCACAAGCATCATTATACAAAAGACGGGCAACCGAAGTCGGTGTTAGTCTTCATGAATCCCAATTCATACAACGAGCGCAACCGGCTGACCGTCAAATTCAGCTTTGACGACGGCCAAACCTGGCCCGAGAAGTACTGGATCTTACTGGACGAATGGGGCGGAGCCGGATATTCCTGCATCACGTCGATCGACGAACAAACCCTCGGCGTCGTCTACGAAGGCAGTGGTGCGAACCTCATCTTCCAGCAGATTGATGTGAAAGATATTTGCCGATAAAGAGGGGGAATAAGGGGAATAAAATGAATAACCATAATACAGGAAAAAACATAGGCAGAAAAGCTTGAATTGATAGGCAGGAAATCATAAAAAGCCGGCGTCTTTTCAGGAAAAAGTCCTATGATTCGGAGGGAATAATGAGGAGAATCCGAGTCATAGGACTTTCTGTTTTCAGGTTCGTGGCAGATCCGGAGTGGCGGAACAGCCGGGGTCGCATGACCGACTGCTGCCAAGTCCGGTTTCACGAACCGAAAAGTTCAAAAAGTTCAAAAAGTTCAAAAAGTTCACTGTACCCTTTTTGACATAATCCGTCTCTTGGGAAAAGGAAGCCGCTATGAGAGCGATTCCCGCTTCTGGTATTTCCCGTGAGAGACACGCACGAGAACCCCGTTCTCGAGCCAGATCTTCCGGCGGCGCATGGCCGTGCTCCGGCTGATCTGCAGACGGGAAGCCGCCTGATCAAAGTCTTCCGTAGAAAAATCCGAGGGGAGCGAAGCCAGCAGCTGTTCGGTCTTCAGGTCGTCGAGCTTCACCTCGGCCGTTTCGTTCTTACGCAGCGGGGCAATCATACAGGCTGCCGTGTAAACCAGATACGGAATCCAGCTGACCACCAGACGGGCAACGTCCAGCCGGCAGTCGACCCGTCGCGGCTTCTCGGCCGAATAACCGGCATACGGAAGATTCTCTTCGCAGGCCTGCATGAAAGTCAGCAAGGCACACAGCTGCATCGCCTTCTTGCGCATTCGTCGGATATACGAGAGAAAAGACGGATTGGCATAGCAGGCATAACGGTTGCAGAGGTCTTCGAGCAGGTCTTCAATCAGATCCATCACCGGAGCGGGAAACAAGATTTCCATGTGCTGGTTCTCGCAATTCACCTTGAACGTCCGGATACGGCCTTCCATGGCATCCCAATACGCACGGTCCATGCGCTGTCCCGTCCGCAGGCGTTTATAAGCCGGGTTGTAATCGAGCACGGCATAGAGGAAGCGATGCGAAAGACCGTCTTCCTGATTATCAATAAATTGCTGAAAAGCGCCGGGCGTTCCGGCATAGAGATCGACCATGCGGGCATTGTCTACACAGATGAAGCCGCCGTCTTTGTAATCGAGGCTCATCCGTCCGCCTTCCAGTCCGGCCCGCAGGTTACTGCGCGAAACCCCGTAGTCGCGCTTCGTATTCTCGCACACCGTTCCGATCTCTTCGGTAAAGCGGAGCGTCGTGTAAGGCTGGTTTGTCAGCAGCCGGCGTACGAACTGCGATTCGGAAGTGCTCATCGACGTCTGCAGGAATTTGTTTTCGGGCACCAGCGGACGTTCTTCCCATCCGCCCTCCACTTCATCCTTCAGCTTGCGGATGGCTTCCTGCCGGGCTTCCCATTCTTTCAGCCGGCTCTTGGCAGGAATGATCTCGTTCGCCTCGAAGTCTCTGGCTACCGCCTTGGCAAACAGCCGATGGATGTCAGCCGCCACCTTGATGCGCCCTTTTCCGGAAGTCGATTCGCCCACCCAGATACAGCTGATCGGCAGATAGCATTCGTCTTCTTCCATAAAATGGACATCGACCGGCATGGCCGAATAGACCGACAGGCCGGCCAGGAGCATGGCCCACTGTACATCGGCCGACTGGCTTTCGTCGATCGCCTTTTGCAGTAGCAGGGGCAATTGCTCGCGGAACGATTCCACGAGAGGCCGCTCGCAGGCAACCCCTTTCAGGTAAGTATCCGCGTCGGGGGCACAGTGAACTTTTTGAACTTTTTGAACTTTTTGAACTTTTCGCTCCGTAACGGCCTCGACCGGTTTCTGATTCACCCCAAAATCGGCAGCATACCGACGATAAACATCGTTGACGGTCGACGTGATTTCACGCGCGTCGAAGCCCGGCTGCGCATACCGCTTCACCAGCTCCGGAATCACCTCATCCGCCTGGAAACCTTTCCGGTTCAGACAGGCAGCCAGCGAAACCAGCTCGCTGTGGCGGTTGCCTTCAGCCAGGTTCAACCCCGCCTGGGCCACCGACAAATAGCGGGACAGGGCCGTCGGTTCGGCCGCTGCGGGAACCGTCATCTCCGAAGAATCGGCCAAGAGCGCCCCGGCCTGAAACGGCTTGGCATCCTGGCGGACACGCAGATCGGGGTCGTGAGCCAGCACCATCAGGCGGGAAAAATTATTGCATTGCCGGTCAAAAGCATATCCGGCCACCGAGTCAAGGCGTGAACCGACAGCCGCATACACGGTTTTAAAATTCTCATCTGTAACACCTTCCACCCGGGCGAAGGCATGTACACCTTTACCACTCAGGCTTTTGGTTACCAAGCAGATCGAAGGATGAGCCGCGATGCGTTCGACCAACGCATTCAAGTCACCTTCAATATGATCCCAATCAAACATCATGACACCCGTAGCATACGTATGCTGATCATCGTTTTTCCGCCCCGCCTCAAAATAAGCATTCGGGGTAATGGCCAGCACTTCCGACCGCTTGATCCACTCATAACCGTTCTGATCAGCAGCCAGCAGACAAGCGCGGGCCTTCCGTGTCATTTCTTCCAAATACACATGACGGGCCATATAGTTCGTCAGTTCGCCGAACGTCATATCGCCCGATTTTGTTCCCTCCTTACAAGAAGAGAACCAACAAAATTTCCGTAAAAACATTCTTCACTCTGGCATTAAATTTAGCCAACCGCCACAGCCTCTTTCCATGCGACCACCCGAAAGAGCACATAGCCGTTGGAGTTAAACAAAATTTTTGATTATCTGAAAGAAATGAAATAACAAAAGAAATGTCTCCCCGTCTTCTTCATGAGTATATCCCTCGCCAAACGTATCTTTTTCCATACAGTTCCAGTCAAGGACAGCGCGCCTGTCATGCATAAACGTATCCCCTTTTCCAGCGTTTTCCTATCTTTAAGATTCAGTCGGATTACCAGTCATTCCTTGTGAGTGACTGAAAATCAGACGCCTTACGATTTAAGACATTTCAAAGGTAGTAAACAGAAATTATACTAACAAATTATATCAGAAAAAAACTTTCCCCGGCCTACGGAAAAAGATACAGCCAAGCCGGGACGCCTGCCAGGCCATACGGGGGAAAGTACTAACAACATGGATGTTACCCGATATCCACGCCTCCAGGAAAAGACGTGGATACAAGCCTGATTATCTCCGGTACGGAGCTCCGAATTCCTTGCAGGTAATCTCGTCGATATCCACCCGCCAGACCTTGACGTTCAGGACAGCCGGACGACCATAGGTAAAAGGACGGTCGGTGTACTGTTTCATCAGGATATCGAGCGCCTCGACTTTCTTGTCGTAATCCTCTTCAAAGACGACATTTCCCCAACAGATAACGCTGCTGGCCCGCATCCGGTAACTGCATGCCACCTCTACATTCTGATAGGCCAGTTCGGTTGTCGGACAAAAAGAAATACAAACACGCGGATTCCGGTTCAAGATCGAAATGCTTCTGCCTTCCTGAGCCGAATGCAAGTAAAGCGTTCCGTCTTTGTAACCAAAATTCATCGGGATCACATACGGCGTTCCATCGGTATCCGCCATTCCCACGAAACAAATACTACATTGTTTCATTACAGATTCGATCTGTTCGTTGTCAACATGTACCAGTGTCTTCATATTGTGTTGAATTTTAATTTCCGAATTTCTCAGCCGGCAGGCAGATCTACCTTAATTAATAGACTAATCAGCCCGCAACCAGAGGCAAAAATAATAAAAGTTACAGAGAATAACGATATTGGATAAAAAAGCCGTTTCAATTAGAGAAATATTTATTTATTCTTGTTGGTTATCCGTGGAATTAAACTACCTTTGCATAATTAAATGCTATAGAAGTGTGATTTTTATACACAATTAAATAACTTAAATTATTATCTTATGTGGTTACTTAATTCTTCTATCGGGAGGAAACTGATAATGAGTATATCAGGACTCTTCCTAATTCTGTTTTTATTGTTCCACCTGTCGATGAACGTAGCGGCAGTATTCTCTGGCGAGGCGTATAATACGATCTGCGGTTTACTGGGCAGTAACTGGTACGCTATCGTGGGAACACTCGTTTTGGCAGCAGGTGTAGTGGTTCACTTCGTGTATGCAGTGATGTTGACATTGCAGAACCGTAGAGCTCGCGGTAACGACCGTTATGCACTGAATTCACGTCCGAAAGGCGTAGAATGGGCATCACAGAACATGTTCGTACTGGGCTTGATCGTGATTCTGTTCATGATCCTTCACTTCACACAGTTCTGGTATCACATGATGTTTGCTGAACTGGCAGGTATCCATGGAGACATCCATCCGCAGGACGGAGCAGCTTTCATCAACTACTACTTCCAGGGTAATATTGTGAACACAGTATTGTATCTGGTATGGTTCGGAGCTTTGTGGTTCCACCTGACTCACGGATTCTGGTCAGCTATCCAGACATTAGGCTGGAGCAACACGATCTGGTTGAGCCGTTGGGAATGCATCTCTAAATGGGTAGCAACGATCATCTGCGGTTTGTTCGCAATTATTACTATTGTATTCTACCTGAACGGTGTAGGAGCGTAAATTTTGAGTTTATAAGTTTATAAGTTTATAAGTTTATGAGTTTGGAATCAAACATTCAAAACGAACAGACTCAAAAACAAAATGACTTAAAAACTAAGAAACTAACAAACTTAAAAAACTAAAAACAATATGGCTGAAATAAATTCTAAAATCCCTCAAGGCCCGTTGGCTGACAAGTGGAAAAATTATAAAGATCACCAGAAATTGGTGAACCCCGCTAACAAGCGTCGTCTGGACATTATCGTAGTAGGTACAGGTTTGGCCGGTGCTTCTGCAGCAGCTTCTTTAGCAGAAATGGGATTCAACGTATTGAACTTCTGTATCCAAGATTCACCTCGTCGTGCACACTCTATCGCTGCACAGGGTGGTATCAACGCTGCTAAGAATTATCAGAATGATGGTGACTCTGTATATCGTTTGTTCTACGATACGATCAAAGGTGGTGACTACCGTGCCCGTGAAGCAAACGTATATCGTCTGGCCGAAGTATCTAACAACATCATCGACCAGTGTGTAGCCCAGGGTGTTCCTTTCGCCCGTGAATATGGTGGTCTGCTGGATAACCGTTCATTCGGTGGTGCTCAGGTATCCCGTACGTTCTATGCCCGTGGCCAGACGGGACAGCAGCTGTTGTTAGGCGCTTATTCAGCATTGAGCCGTCAGATCGGTAAAGGTAAAGTAAAGATGTATACCCGTCATGAAATGCTCGACGTTGTTTTGATCGACGGTCGTGCCCGCGGTATCATCACCCGTAACCTGATCACCGGTAAGATCGAACGCTATGCTGCTCACGCCGTAGTTGTAGCAACAGGTGGTTATGTAAATACCTTCTTCTTGTCGACCAACGCCATGGCATCCAACGGATCAGCTGCATGGCAGTGCTACAAGAAAGGTGCTTATTTTGCTAACCCTTGTATGGTACAGATTCACCCGACTTGTATCCCGGTAAAAGGTGACTATCAGTCTAAGCTGACATTGATGTCAGAATCTTTGCGTAACGATGGTCGTATCTGGGTTCCGAAGAAACTGGAAGATGCTAAGGCATTGCAGGCCGGACAGAAGAAAGGTAAAGATATTCCGGAAGAAGACCGTGACTACTACTTGGAACGCCGTTACCCGGCATTCGGTAACCTGGTTCCGCGTGACGTGGCTTCACGTGCTGCCAAAGAACGTTGCGACGCAGGTTATGGTGTAAACAACACCGGTCGTGCCGTATTCTTGGACTTCTCGGAAGCTATCCAGCGTTTGGGTAAAGACGTTGTTAAGCAGAAATATGGTAACTTGTTCGATATGTACGAAGAAATTACCGATGATAATCCATACGAAACTCCGATGATGATCTACCCGGCATTGCACTACTCAATGGGTGGTCTGTGGGTAGACTATGAATTGCAGACTTCAATCCCGGGCTTGTTCGCTATCGGTGAAGCCAACTTCTCTGATCACGGTGCCAACCGTCTGGGTGCATCTGCGTTGATGCAAGGTTTGGCTGATGGTTACTTCGTATTGCCGTACACCATCCAGAACTACTTGTCAGACCAGATCCAGGTTCCGCGCTTCAGCACAGACCTGCCTGAGTTCGACGAAGCAGAAAAAGCTATCAAGGCTCGTATCCAGAAACTGATGAGCATCAAGGGTAAAGAAACCGTTGATACCATCCACCGTAAGTTAGGTCACATCATGTGGGAACACATCGGTATGGCCCGCGACGAAAAAGGTCTGTTGGAAGCAATCAACATGCTGAAAGACCTGAAGAAGGAATTCTGGAGCAATGTATATATCCCGGGTTCTGGTGAAGATCAGAATGTTGAACTGGAAAAAGCATTGCGCTTGGCTGATTTCATCGAAATCGGTACATTGATGGCCCATGATGCCTTGAACCGTGCTGAATCTTGTGGTGGTCACTTCCGTGTTGAACACCAGACTGAAGATGGTGAAGCTTTACGTCATGACGATAAGTACATGTATGTAGCTTGCTGGGAATATCAGGGTGAAGACAAAGATCCGGTTATGCTGAAAGAAGATTTGAACTATGAATTCGTAGTTCCGCAAACACGTAATTACAAAAAGTAAGTTTGTAAGTTTATAAGTTTTTGAGTTTTTAAGTTTATGGGTACTTACAAAGACTTATCGGCTTGGCAGAAAAGTTTGAATTTGGCGAAAATGGTTTATTTATCAACGGCTGATTTTCCTAATGAAGAACGTTTCGGACTTGTTAATCAGATGAGAAGATGTGCAGTATCCATCCCCTCAAATATAGCAGAGGGCTATGGGCGAGGTTCTGATAAAGAGTTATTGCGTTTTTTATATGTTGCATTAGGCTCTTCTAATGAATTGGAAACGCAATTGATCTTATCTTTTGAACTTTCTTTTATGAGTGAAGAAGCCTTTAAGAATGTTCAGAATCTGAATACAGAAGTGAATAAGATGTTATCATCTTTGATTTACAGACGTAAGAATGGATTGGATAAGAATCATAGAACTTAAAAACTCAATAACAATAAAACTTAAAAACTAATAAACTAAAAAACTTAAAAACTAAAAACGTATGGATAAAGATATAAAAGTAACGCTTAAAGTTTGGCGTCAAAGAGGTCCGAAAGAAAAAGGACAGTTCGAGACTTACCAAATAGATAAGATCAATCAGAGTGTCTCTTTCCTGGAAATGCTGGACATTTTGAATGAGCGTTTGATCAATGAAGGTAAGGAACCGATCGTATTCGACCACGATTGCCGTGAAGGTATCTGCGGTATGTGTTCGCTGTATGTAAATGGTCACCCGCACGGACCGGCAACAGGTGCTACTACCTGCCAGTTGTATATGCGTCGTTTCCACGATGGCGAAACAATCACTATCGAACCATGGCGTTCAGCCGGTTTCCCGGTTATCCGCGACTTGATGGTTGACCGTTCTGCTTATGATAAGATCATGCAGGCTGGTGGTTTCGTTTCAGTAAATACAGGTGGTGTTCCTGATGCTAACGCCATCGCTATTCCGAAGAAGAACGCCGACTTGGCTATGGATGCAGCCGCTTGTATCGGTTGCGGTGCCTGTGCAGCTGCTTGTAAGAATGGTTCAGCCATGTTGTTCGTTTCTGCCAAGGTAAGCCAGCTGGCCCTGTTGCCACAAGGACGCGTTGAAGCAGCTCGCCGTGCGAAAGCCATGGTTGCCAAGATGGACGAACTGGGCTTCGGTAACTGTACAAACACTCGCGCTTGCGAAATGGAATGTCCGAAGAACATCTCTGTCAGCAACATCGCGCGTTTGAACCGTGAATTCTTGAAGGCAAAACTGAAAGACTAATCACATAAGAATTCATTCATACATTATCAAAGCGACTTGTCCGGCGGGGCAGGTCGCTTTTTTTATGTTGCATAACAGCCATGCCGGCGATGTATTCCACCGAGGATTTCTTACCTTTAAACTGCTATTTAGAATCAGATCTAATAACATGAAAAAGATGAAAATCAAAACAGTCTTGAGTTCCACGCCGGTCATTGCCTTCATCGGATTCTGGATCTTTGCCTCCATTTTATATGGAGACGTATTTTATATGGCCGAACAGTACAGTCTGTTTGCCTTCGACCCACAGATGATGGACTTCATCCTCAACCAGCCGGGCGGAAAAATATACTGGTTCGGACGCCTGCTCCTGCTTTCGTATCATGAGCCCTGGGCCGGTGGCCTGTTTATGTCGGTCCTGCTGACCGGAACGGTCTGCCTCGTCAAAAAGGCCTTCGCGCTCCGGGGAAAATGGGAATGGATCGCGCTGCTTCCTTCCATGGCCGTTATATGGTACCTCATCCAGAAAGGAGAAAATCTCTATTACCAGCAAGAGCCATCGGTGGTTTTCCTGTGGCCCTTGGCCGTTTTCATGCTGGCAGCCTTCGTCAGCATCGCCTTTCATTTCATCAGCGGAAAATCATCCCAGCAGATTGCTTCTTCATCACTGTCAAATAGTATCAGCAGATTATTATTCCTGCTGCTGTATATATATACCTGGACCGGCAAGGAAAACGAAAGACTGACCGCCTCAATGCAACGGGCCTATCAGGAACAGGACTGGGATAAAATGATCCACAAGGCCCAGCGGGCTCAGCACCCTACCAGAAGTGTTGCCGCCTATCATGCCATCGCCTTGTTGCAGACCGGACGCTTATTGCAGAACCTGCTCGATATTCCTTACCAATATCCGGATTTAGGCCTGGTCAACCGGGGCGGATTACCCGACGACGGAACCGATTTATATCTGGCCGACTGCTGTTTCTCTTCCGGCCTGCTCAATACGGCTTATCACCAGGCCATGGAACGCATGGTTATCGACGGACCCAGCTGTTACACGCTCAAACAACTGTTCTTCTGCTCGTTGCTCAACGAAGAATATGCGCTGGCCAACAAATATCTCTACCAGCTGCAACAGGTTCCCTTCGAATCCGACTTTGTAGAACGATATATGCCTTTTGTGGCGAATCCGGAAGCAATCGTATCCCATCCGTTTTTCAACCGCATACTGGCACTCACGCCCACGAGCGACAGCTTCGAGCAGTCTTACCGGTCTCCGATCTTTATCGGATATCCCTTAGCATCGAACAACATACGCAACCAGCAGACACTGGAAGTCTCGCTAGCCGCCTGCCTATATACCAAATTATTAGATGAAGTGGTGAACCGGACCCGCCCATACAAAGGAAAGCAACTTCCGCTCCTGGTAGAACAGGCCGTCGTTCTATATACCTGTTTACAGCCAGAACGGGCCGCAAATCTGCTGTCGCAGTTCCAGATCCGTCCGACTACGGTACAACAGGTGAAAGACTTTCTCGCCCGATATGTCAAGAACGGGCAAGTGGCCGACGAACTGATTCCTCAGCTGCAGGAAGAATATGCTCATTTCTATCCGTTCTACTATTTCTGCCAGAACAAGATAGATGAAGAACAGATGAAGCGTTATCAGATACTGATGAAAGGGGGAGTTAACTAATGAAAACCGTTCTGTACCTATTCAGCATTCTCCTGTCAGTCCTCACCGGAATACTGACAGCTTGTTCCTCTACCACAGACGAACCCACGGACTTTACGGAAGTCGGACAACCCGCTTCCATCTATCCGGATTATAAAGACATCGTCATTCCACCCAACATCGCTCCGCTGAACTTTCTGGTCCGCACGCCCGGAGAGAAGTTTGTGGTCGTATTGACTTCGTCCGAAAAGCAGAAACTATCGGCCTCTGCTGCGCACGGATCAACAGTACAATTCAATGCGGAACAATGGAAATCACTTTTGGCTGCATCCCGGGGAAAAGACATACAAGTACAAGTCTATACCTATACAGAGAAGAGATGGATACGCCTCCAGCCATTCACCTGGCATGTGGCGGAAGAAGAGATTGATCCGTTCGTCTCCTACCGCCTGATCGAACCCGGTTATTCCTATTACCGCCAGCTCGGCTTATATCAGCGCAACCTCACGAACTTCCAGGAAGAAGTCATCTATGAGAACAACCGGACATTCGATTACGAAGACAACCATTGCATCAACTGCCATAATTACCAGAATTACAGCACACAGAAAATGCTCTTCCATGTACGGACCAATCACAGCGGGACGATCATCGCCCAGGGTGAATCTGCCGAGAAAATCAACTTCCGCCATGATTCCATTCCGTTTGGAGCCGTTTATCCGGCCTGGCACCCAACACAAGACTGGATTCTGTTTTCCTCGAACAAGACCGGACAAGCCTTCCACATCCTGAACGAAGAAAAGGTGGAAGTGGTGGATATGGCTTCTGATCTGCTCTTCTATGATGCCAATCAGAAGGAAGTGAAATATGTCTGCCACACAGACAGCCTGCTCGAGACATTTCCCTGCTGGTCGCCAGCCGGTGACAAAATCTATTATTGTGTAGGCAGTCTTTATCAGGACACACCGGCCGCTCAGCCCAAAGACTTTAATACCCTGCGTTACAACATCGTCAGCAGGACATTCCAAGCCGACAGCCAGGAATTCGGAGATGAAGTAATGGAAGTCGACTGCGATTCAGTCGGCCGGAGCGCCTCCGTTCCCCGCATCAGTCCGGACGGACGCTATCTGCTGTTTACTTCCGGAGAATACGGGCAATTCCATATCTGGCATAAGAGTGCAGACCTCTATGTAAAAGATCTGAAAACCGATACCGTCTATCCGTTGCAAGAAGCCAACAGTACCGACGCTGACAGTTATCACAGCTGGAGCAGTAACGGACGATGGATTATCTTCAGCTCCCGACGCGACGACGGTTCTTACACCCGACTTTATATCACCTACTTCAGTCCGGAAGGAAAGGCCAGCAAAGCCTTTATCCTGCCGCAGGAAGACCCGGAACAAAATATGAAGCGACTTAAGAGTTACAATGTACCGGAACTGACCCGCGACCAGGTACGGATCTCTCCGCAGACCTTCCGGCAGGTTATTTATCAGACACAAGGAAGTCCTATTACTTATAAAAACGAATAATATATGATTCAAAAACGATTCTTATTACTTTTGATTTCGATTCTCGTTCCTTTTGCCGGATGGGCACAAAGAGAAGCGTCACCTTACTACTTCGATAAAAACGGCATTCAAAAAGAAGTACTGGAAAACTACCTAGACCGTTCTATAACCGTCACCAACTTACTGGTTCCTCATCAGGGAGAAGAGCAGCTGAACGACGATATCCGCATGATCCGGAATATCGGAGCCAAATTCTTGGGCCGCTCTATTCTGCTGTGGGAGAACGAACAGGTGTTGAAAGACCCGGCCTTTTGGACGAAAGCCGAACAGATCATCCAACGAATGCATGCCGACGATCCGGATTTAGTCTTCCAGGCGTGCCTGTTCGAAGCTATTTCTACTGAAGTCAGTCAGATTAAAATCCCGGAATGGGTATTCGAAAGTTACGGACTGAAGCCGGAGAAAAGAAATTTCCGATATGAAGATATGCTGAACCTTCAAGGAAAATATGTAGATCACTGGCATGCGGGAGGAAGTGTGCCGGATATCAGTCGGCAGGAAACCCAATTATGGTTTTATTTCCTGGCCTGCTCCTACATCCGCATCGGTTGTGAAGCCTTTCATTTAGGACAAATCGAGCTGATGGGCATGAATGATCCAGACCGGGCACACTGGATTACACTGATCGACAAAATCCGTGCCTTTGCAGCCCAGCACGCCCGCCGGCAATGGGTGATTCTGGATGCACACACGCCCAAAGGAGGCATGGTGACAAATGGGAAAAGCCTGATTGATTTCAATTCATTCCCGATGCGTATCTGTGCTCTTCCCACAGCCACACCTTGGAAAGAAGGCGACATTCAGCCCGCCGAGCTCCGCGTCAATCACTTAGATGCCCTCTATAAAAGGAGTCAAGGTTGCCAGACACCATCCGGATGGTCGTGCAAACATCTGCCCTATTTAGTGGAGATTGACAATTACGGAAAAGAAGAACCCGTCAACACCGCAGATACGACTTCTTATTTCCCGTGGGGCTGGGACGAAATCTCCTGGTTTGCCAAACAGCCGGAAAAGTACCGGAACGAATGGCTGCAATATGCCTGGAAATGGATGAAGGAAACGGATCCGGACGGACATGTTGAGATGCCGGGCATCCGTGGTATCTGCTGCCCGAACGAAACAGATAATACCTATCGGGCCAATACCCGGAGCGCACAATCGCCGAATGGTTATAACCAGGAAGAAACCATCAAAGCAATCTGGGCCGCAGATAAGACCAGAAAGCATTGAATCCAATCATCTGACAGAAAGCCTCAAACTGATTCCGGCGACTGCATTCAACAAAAAAGGCCGCCGAAATCTGTTCGAAGGCCTTACAAGAAGAAAGACGGCAACCTGTCGTCTTTTATTTTACCTTAATATGATCAAAACCCTTTCCATAGACACCGATAACCGTGCTCTGTGATACGAATGCATCCGGATCAATGTCTTTAATCAAACGGAAAATCGTTGTCGATTCCCGCTTCTTGGCCAGAACGAACATCATCTTCACCCCATTGCCGGTATAAAGACCTGTTCCATCCAAAACCGTTACACCGCGGTGCATGTCTTTATTAATGTGTTCACCAATCTCTTTATAATGCTTGGAGATAATGAAGAATTGCACTGACTGGTGGGCACTGTTCACAATCTGATCGAGCACAAAACTACATACATACAAGGTCACATAACCATAAACGACCTTTTCCCAATCATGCAGGACAAAATAACTGGAAGTAATGATGATCATATCACAAGCCATTACCACTCTTCCCAAAGAGACGTCCCGATACTTATTGATAATAGCAGCGATAATATCTGTTCCTCCAGAACTTCCGTTAGCCGAAAAGGCAATACCAATTCCACTACCACAGAATGAAGCGCCCAATACACAAGCCATAAAAGGCTGATCCTGCAGAATATGGACCTCACCTATCAGGCTTTGCAACAGTGATAGAAAAGAAGTCAGCACCAATACGGCGTAAATCGTCTTGACACAGAACTTAAATCCAAGAATCTTCAAGGCCAACAACAGCAACAACGCATTGATTGTAAAATAAGTGTACTGAACCGGTAATTTGGTCGCAAAGAACACAATAGAAGCAATACCCGGAACACCGCCGGTAGTAATATCATTCGGAAGGAGGAAAATCGTCCATCCGATACCATACAACGTCATTCCCAAAGCAATCATGATGTAATCTTTAGCTTCGCGGAATATGGTCTGCTTGTTCGTTAAATTAGAAATATTAGCGTTCATCTCCAAAGATAATTATGGGCACAAAATTACAATTTTCTTTAGTATTTTAAATAAAAGACTGTACTTTAAATACAAATTCCATCCAGATCCAGTAGCGTATGGCTTTTCCCAAGAACATTGATATGGCTACGATCCAGACATTCGCCCGAAGGAAGCCTAAAGCAACAGCGATAAAGTCGCCTATTCCAGGAAGAAAGACAAAGAACCCCATCCACGAACCTTTATCTTTAATCCAGTCTTGTACCTTATAGACTTTCTGTGGGTCCAGCTTCAGATATTTCTCTATCCATTCTATTTTTCCCAACATGCCTAACCAGTAACAGCTCATTCCACCCAAAAAATTTCCTAACGTGGCAGCAATCATACAGGGCCAGTAAGATGCTCCAGCCAACAAAACACCCGTCAACACAACTTCACTGCTAAAAGGCAAAATCGTAGCGGCTAAAAAAGCGGCAATAAACACGCCAATATAACCATACTCTATCAGAAACTCCATATGCGTAATAACAACAACAAAATAAGTACAACTACAGATATATGAAACGCCCAGAATACATATTTATTTCTTACAACGGTAAAAAAATGGGCAATCAGAATCGAGGAAGGGAAACATGCGATTTGCAGATACTCTTCAGACGACTGTTCATACAAGAAATACAATCCGAATGACGAAATCGCCAGCAAAATCAGGAAAGCCAGAAACTGACGCGTACGGAGATTATCCTCATATTCGTGCGCCAGAATATTGAATGAGGCAATCATCACAAGTACTATCATATAGCCGATTGCCAGCCAGTCGAGCCAACTGTTCCCCTTGATACTCAGCGGACGAATCTTATAAAGAGAATCGAACGGGACCGTAAACATATCAAAGTTCTGTTGCCACACACAATAAAACCCGACAAACCAATACACTACGGCCAAGCCCAACAGACTCGCCAAAAAGGTTTGTAATGTCAACGTCCGGAACTTATACATGCCGTACCAAAAGAGTGGAAGAAACCAGCAGATATGAATCCACAACAGACTGCCGATCGCAATCACAAAGGTTGCATTAAATACATTCCGCTTATTATCCGGATCATGATATGACGTAAATAGATAATAAATGGCAAGTATCAGGAAAAATACCCCGAATGAAGTGGACTTCAGTGGCAGGAAATCTTTATTCGTACTGATCAGCAAGATATAAAACAATACTGGCAATAAGGTCTTCTCCCGAATCAGCATCAGTACATAGTTGGCCCGATGGATCATAAAAGCACCACCCAACATCAGCAGAAAGCCAATGAGATATGTTCCGGTTTTACCCGGCAGATACTGACAGATCAGATTCCACAAAGGAGGAGCCGTCACCTCGCCATAAACCGGATAACCGGTAGAAGTTGCGTAACAGGCTATCCAGCAAACAATGCATCCTACCAACAGATAAAAGATGGTGAACGGGGTCGTTAAAATATTCTGACGACTGGAATAAAGCATCATGTCTTTGTACTCTTTACTAAGAACCGGACAAAGGTAGGTATTTTTCTCCTGATTATTCCGGATAACAGACCACTGTTTTTCGTCTCCTTTTCTTTTCTATTACAAATAAATCCGTTATCTTTAGGCACAACACAATTAAAATCTACCCGTTATGGAATCATCACTATTCTGGATTGTGCCTGTATCATCCATTCTGGCACTCGTACTGGCTTGGTACTTCTACAAGCAAATGATGCGTGAAAGCGAAGGAACCCCTGTCATGCAAAAGATTGCATCACACGTCCGGCAGGGCGCCATGTCTTATCTGAAACAGCAATACAAAATTGTCGGCATGGTCTTTTTAGGCTTAGTCATTCTCTTCTCGATAATGGCTTATGGATTCAACTTACAGAATCATTGGGTACCGGTAGCTTTCCTGACGGGTGGTTTCTTTTCCGGCCTTTCCGGATTCTTGGGAATGAAAACGGCTACTTATGCTTCAGCCCGAACAGCCAATGCAGCCAGGGATTCATTAAACAAAGGATTACGGGTTGCTTTCCGAAGCGGAGCCGTAATGGGATTAGTCGTTGTCGGATTAGGTTTGTTCGACATCTCATTCTGGTATCTGTTACTGGAAAATCTGATTCCGGCTGATGCCATGAACCCTACTGCTAAGTTATGTATGATTACAACAACCATGTTGACTTTCGGTATGGGCGCTTCAACACAAGCCTTGTTTGCCCGCGTGGGCGGTGGTATTTATACCAAAGCTGCTGATGTTGGAGCCGACTTGGTAGGCAAAGTGGAAGCTGGCATTCCGGAAGATGACCCGCGTAATCCGGCTACTATTGCCGACAATGTGGGTGACAACGTAGGCGATGTAGCTGGAATGGGCGCCGACTTGTATGAATCATACTGCGGTTCGATTCTGGCGACCTCCGCTTTGGGTGCTGCTGCATTTATCGGTTCCGGTAATACAGAAATGCAATTCAAGGCCGTAATTGCTCCGATGCTGATAGCCGCCGTCGGCATTATCTTGTCGATCATCGGTATTTTCTCTGTAAAGACAAAAGAAAATGCCGGGATGAAAGAGTTGCTTCATTCGCTGGCCGTTGGGACAAATCTAAGTTCGGCCCTGATCGTCGTAGCTACATTTGCCATTCTCTGGGCCTTAGGTCTGGAAAACTGGTTTGAAATCTCGTGTGCAGTCGTCGTTGGATTGATTGTCGGCATTATTATCGGCCGGTCTACCGAATATTATACTTCACAATCGTATAAACCAACCCAACGCCTGTCGGAAAGCGGAAAAACCGGTCCGGCCACAGTCATCATTTCCGGAATCGGATTAGGGATGATTTCAACCACGATTCCTGTATTGGCTGTTGTTGCCGGTATCATCCTTTCTTACTGGTTAGCCTCAGGTTTCGATTTTGCCAATATCGGTATGGGATTATATGGAATCGGTATCGCTGCCGTCGGCATGCTCTCGACTTTAGGTATTACCTTAGCTACCGACGCATACGGACCAATTGCCGACAATGCCGGAGGTAATGCGGAAATGAGTGGCCTCGGAAAAGATGTCCGCAAACGAACCGACGCCCTCGACTCGTTAGGAAACACGACTGCTGCTACAGGCAAAGGCTTTGCCATCGGTTCGGCGGCTTTAACCGGATTAGCATTGCTGGCATCCTATATTGAAGAAATACGCATCGGTCTCTCCCGCATCGGAACGATGTCGCTCGATTTACCCAACGGACTGCAAGTAGAAGTGAGCCATGCAAGCTTTACCGACTTCATGATCTTCTACGATGTCACGCTGATGAATCCGAAAGTTCTATCCGGTATCTTCATCGGTAGCATGATGGCCTTCCTGTTCTGCGGACTGACGATGAATGCCGTTGGCCGTGCTGCTGCCCACATGGTAGAAGAAGTCCGCCGCCAGTTCCGCGAAATTAAAGGTATTCTCGAAGGTAAGGCCGAACCCGATTATGCCCGGTGCGTGCAAATCTCGACCCAAGGCGCACAAAGAGAGATGGTATTTCCATCCCTATTGGCTATCGCGGCTCCTATCCTGACCGGAATCTTCTTCGGTGTTCCCGGAGTAATTGGTCTGCTGATTGGCGGTTTATCATCCGGATTCGTACTGGCTATCTTCATGGCCAACGCTGGTGGTGCTTGGGACAATGCCAAGAAATATGTAGAAGAAGGAAACTTCGGAGGCAAAGGAGGCGAAGTACACAAAGCCACCGTTGTGGGTGATACCGTAGGCGACCCGTTTAAAGACACATCCGGTCCCAGCCTGAATATCCTGATCAAACTGATGAGTATGGTAGCCATCGTCATGGCAGGTCTGACAGTTACATGGAGTTTGTTCTAATATACCTATTATATATATGCAGTTAAAAACCGCCCGGTCGCCGGACGGTTTTTTTATTCTTCACCACAGATTCTTCTTTTTCTCACCACAAATTCTTTAGTTCTCGTCGTGAACTACTTAATCCACGGCGTGAACTAAGTAATCCACGACGAGAACTAAGTAATCCACGCCGTGGATTAAAGAATAGATCGTATTATTTTAACTATTAGCAGCATCCATTAAAACAATATTCCTTTGCAATCACAATTCGAAATAACCTTTTTTTCAGAAATAATAAAATCCAACAAACAAATAATCACTTAAAATAAATTCAAACTTTGCAGACCATCTAACTTACTATTCACATTATATACGGCCTTTTTATTTTAAATTTATTTTTATGATCAGATTTTATATTGCAGTTTATTTAAAATAGAAATTCGTTTTCAAATATATCCTTATTATTTTGTGCACTAACTATTGCCTAATATGATAAAAAATTCATATCTTTGTAATATTATCCAAGAAAAAAGTTAGAAAATAGTTGAGATACATTAATCGTTTTAAATGAATTGCCTATGCAGTAGAAGGGTTTATTAACAGAATTGGACGTATTCCAAGAATCATTCAGAAACAAAATTAACATTTATTTAACTCCAAAAATCGATTTTTCATGAGAAAGTCAATTATCCTATTTATGACATTCTTTTTGTGCATAGTAGGTTATGCACAAAAGCGAACGATTAGCGGTACAGTTACAGATAAAGACTTAAAGGAACCGCTGATTGGCGTAAATGTACTTTTAAAGGGTACACAAACAGGTACTGTTACCGACATGGATGGTAACTATACGATCGATGTCGAAGGTGACGGTACATTGGTATTTTCATACGTCAGTATGAAAACCGTTGAAGAATCTATCAACGGTCGCTCTACCATCAATGTTGAGATGTCTTCAGATTCAGAAGCTCTGGAAGAAGTTGTTGTCACAGCAATGGGTATTAAGCGTGAATCCAAGACTTTAACTTACTCTGCCCAGACAGTGGGAGGTAAAGACTTGAACGAGATCAAGAACGTAAACATGATCAACTCTTTGCAAGGTAAGAGTGCAGGTTTGCAGATTACCCCGAACTCAACCGGTGCCGGTGGTTCTTCAAAGATCCTGTTCCGTGGTAACAAATCTATCAGTGGTAGCAACCAGCCGTTGATCGTTGTCGATGGTGTTCCTATGATGATGAACGTCTCTACTGCACAGACTACCATGGCTTATGGTGGTGAACGTGATGGTGGTGATGCCATGTCAACCATCAACCCGGATGATATCGCCCAGATCACTTTGCTGAAAGGTGCGTCAGCAGCCGCATTGTATGGTGCAGTTGCAGCCAACGGTGCTATCATGATCACAACCAAATCTGCTCAGTCAGGAAAAGTAGCTATCAACGTATCAAGTAATACTACTGTTGAAACACCGATGGTATTGCCGAAATTCCAGAACATGTACGGTGTAAGTAATGAAGGTACATTCAGCTGGGGTGAAAAGCTGTCATCTGCTGCTCCTAACTATGCAAAAGATTTCTATCAGCCGGGTTATACAACCAATAACTCTATTGCATTATCAGGTGGTAACGAAAACATCTCTTCTTACTTCTCTTATGCCAACGTATCATCAAACGGTATTGTTCCTGAAAATGATTACATGAGCCATAACTTGATGGCAAAAGTTGGTTTTAACTTGTGGAAGAAAGTACATGTGGATGTATCTGCCCGTTATAACAACCAGCACATCGAAAACCAGCCGGCAGCCGGTTACCTGAGCAACCCAATCACAGGTGCTTACTTGTTCCCGAGAGGCGAGGACTGGGATTACTATAAGAACAACTACGAAATTTATGATGGTACACGTAACATCAATGTTCACAACTGGACGAATACCCTGCAGGAACAGTTCACAAACCCGTACTGGATGTTGAATCGCCAGAAACCGGTAACTGACCGTAACCGTTATGAATTTGGTGGTAGCGTTAAATATGATATCATTGAAGGTCTGTCAGTAACAGGTCGTTTACGTTATG
This sequence comes from Parabacteroides sp. AD58, assembly GCF_023744375.2. Taxonomy (NCBI): domain Bacteria; kingdom Pseudomonadati; phylum Bacteroidota; class Bacteroidia; order Bacteroidales; family Tannerellaceae; genus Parabacteroides; species Parabacteroides absconsus. The sequence goes on from NZ_CP146284.1 coordinate 2,511,432, forward strand.
AACGTGGTGAAGAACAATGGACACTGAACGAATATGCTTCAAGTACAGCTAACCGTAACTTGTTAGGTACTTTGAAAGACACACGTACTTTCAGTGATCAGACTTACGCCGACTTGTTGGCACAATACAACAAGACTTGGAATGAAACTTATTCATTGTCAGTAACCGCTGGTGGTAGCTATCAGAAAACAGAAAGAACAAGTTCTGAAATCATCGGTTGGGGTGATAAAGTCTATTCAGTAAACAATGGTGTTGTTACTCCAGGTGCTTACTTCCCGAATGTCTTCAACCCGAAGAACTACTACACAGTTCAATCTACATTCTCAAAAGAAAGAAAGCGTTTGAACTCTGTATTCGCAACAGCTCAGTTCGGTTATAAAGAAGGTTTGTTCGTTGATATCAGCGGACGTAACGACTGGTCATCATCTTTGGCATTTACAGACGGTGTATCATTCTTCTATCCGTCATTTGGTGTCAGTGCATTGTTAGACAAGTTCATTGATTTTGGCAAGAACGTCGACTTGTTCAAACTGCGTGCTACTTATTCTATCGTAGGTAACGATGTGCCTATTGGCGTAACTAACGAACTTTATAATTTCGGTGAAACAGCCGGTTCTATTACTCCTCCTGAAAGTTCTTCTTTCCGTACATTGAAGCCTGAAAAGACAAACTCTTTGGAAGTTGGTTTTGATGGAACATTCTTCCAGAACCGTTTCAACGTTAATTTGACTTACTATAAGACAAATACGAAGAACCAGTACTTCAATATCTCAGCTCCGTGGGAAACTGGTTTAAGAAACCGTTATATCAATGCAGGTAACGTACAGAACCAGGGTTTTGAAGTTAGCTTAGGCTGGTACAATCAGTTTAATGACGACTTCAGCTGGAGTACAAACTTCAACTTCTCATACAACAACAACAAGATCATTGAGTTGTCTAATGAATTACCTGAATGGACATTGGCAAGCTACTGTACAGGAGCTAAGATTCTGTTGAAAGAAGGTGGTCACTTTGGAGACTTGTATGTTCGTGACTTCGAACGCGACGAAAACGGAAAACCGTTAAAAGCAGAAAATGGCGCTCCAGTATTAGGCGGAACTGATAATGAAGACTTGGTTTATGTAGGCGATATGAATGCTAAAGTTAATATGGGATGGACCAATACATTCCACTATAAAGACTTTACACTGTCATTCTTGATCGATGCCAAAGTAGGTGGTAAAGTATTCTCAATGACTGAAGCTACATTAGACGGTTGGGGTGTTTCTGAACGCTCTGGCGCTGCTCGTGAAGCAGGAGAAGTTGTAGTCGACGGCGTATCATTCGATCCGCAGCTTTACTATTCAACAACTGGTGGTACAAGCTATAACTCAAATATCTTGACATCACAGTATGTATATGACGCAACCAATGTCCGTCTGCGTGAATTATCATTCGGTTATACTTTCCGCAACCTGTTTGGTGCCGGCAAGAATTTGAATGCATCAATCATTGGTCGTAACTTATTCTTCTTCTACAAAGATGCTCCGATGGATCCGGATGTAGCTGCTGCAACTGGTAATGGTTGGCAAGGTGTTGATATGTTCGCATTGCCGACATCTCGTAGCTTTGGTTTGAACTTGAAACTTAACTTCTAATTTTTTGAGGAATATCGTATGAAACTAAATAAGATTTTAAAATACACAGCTGTATCAGCTTTAACTTTGGCAACAGGTGTAATGACTGTTGGCTGTACAGATAATTTTGAAGAGTTGAATACAGACCCGTATGAATTGAATCCGGATGCACTTCCGTTCTCTGCACAGTTCCAGGAACCAATGTCATACGTTTATGCTCCGCAACAGAACTTGTTCCAATACTGTTTCAGCTTGAACATTGACCTGTTCAGTGGTTATTTTATGACACCTCACAACTTCAATGGTTCTGGTAACGTAGATTATGCGCTGAACCGTGGTTTCTGTGGTGGTATGTATGAAAATGTTTATCTGCACATCTTCAACAATACCCGTCGTCTGATTACGTCTTGCGAAGAACAAGGCTTTGTAGACTACGCAGGTATGATGCGTGTCATCCAGGCTTATGCCATTCAGATGCTGACAGACGTTTATGGTCCGGTTTCTTATACATCAGCTATTGAAGACCCAACGAACGGTGCTTCCTTCTCTTACGACAAACAAGAAGACATCTATAACTCTATGTTCGCGTTGTTGGATGAAGCCATTAAGAACTTCCAGAATCCGACTTCAGATTTAACATCAAGACAATCTTTTGACTTCTGGTGTAACGGAGATCTGGATTTGTGGATCAAGGTCGCAAATCAGCTGAAATTACGTATGGCTATGCGTATTGTAAAGGCTAACCCGACGTTAGCTAAGCAAAAGGCAGAAGAAGCAGCTCAAGCAGGTGTATTACCACAAGACATCCTGATCAACCAAGGATTCAGCAACGAACAGACTCGTATGTTTGAATGGGGTGATGCTGGTATGAATGCCAACTTAATCACAATTATGGAAGGCTATAACGATCCTCGTCTTCCGCTGTATGTAACCAAGAACCAGGCAGACGTAGCTTGTGAGGATGGCTCTACTATCGCAGCTGGTACTAAATATTTAGGTATCCGCGGTGGTTGTAACTTACCATCAAAACCTAATCAGTGGGGTAACTTCTCTAAGATCGTATGCTCATATACAACTGCATTCCCTGTTATGAAAGCTGCTGAAGGCTATTTCTTACGTGCTGAAGGTATTCTTCGTGGCTGGAATATGGGTGGTGGAACTGCTCAACAGTGGTATGAAGATGGTATCCGCACTTCTATCAAGAATGAGGCTGCATACAAAGGCATTGAAGTTCTTGCAGGCGTTACATCTGTTTCAGATGAAGAAATTAATGCTTACATCAATGGAACAACACTGCAGGAAGATTTCGTTGACCCGGTAGATAGTCAGAACAGCATTAAAGCCCAAAATGACGTTTGCGTTAAATGGGATGAAAGCGCTTCAAACGAACAGAAATTACAGCGTATCATTATCCAGAAATGGATTGCCAACTTCCCAATTTCATGTGAAGGTTGGGCTGAATACCGCCGTACAGGTTATCCTAAGTTCTTCCCGAACCGTGTTAACTTAAGTAATGGAACTATTGATACAGATGAGCAGATCCGTCGTTTGATTTATTCAGACAACGAAATCAATACCAATAATGCCGAATTGCAAAAAGGTATTGAACTTCTGAATCAAGAGAACTCAAGCTCTAAGTTCACTGGTGATATTGGTGGTACTCGCGTATGGTGGGATAAAGCCAATGTCGGCAATTTCTAATTAATGGCAATCAGTTAGAAATCCAATACGAAGGCGTGTCGAATTCCGGCACGCCTTTTTTATTTTATTTTCATCAGGATTTTTATCGGACGGTAGCATTATTATATTCTTTTTCTGCAGCATCGACCATTACCAATAAATCAGCTTAAATACCTTTTTGCTCAGATTCCATTTCCTGATGACCTGCACAAAACTTTACCTCTACTGTAATTTAAGTAGCTTAATCTTTACGACAGTTCATAAATATTTAAGGTCTACACGATATATCAAAGTGAGAGTACAAAAAAAGGAGGATGTATAAATAATACACCCTCCTTAAGGCCTTAGCCTTCATCATTTTTCATTGTTAAGATCTTGAAGAATCTTTTACTACAAATATATTATGAATACCATTTACAATATACAAACTTTTATAGTAAAAATTCATTTAATTTTATCCATGTTTTTTATATCAATAAAATGAATTCAAATATCTTCAACAAACCCAGATCAAGCTTAATTTGGATTCTGATTAAAAGAGGGCGGCTTAATACAAAGCCACCCTCTGCTCCATAGCTAACGTTCTGGCTTCAAATATACTACAAATATATAATATTCATTTCGTCAAAGCAGCACTTGAAAGAGATTAAGCAATTGCCTTATACCCAATTCAATCTGATTATATAAATATCTAACAGCACATCAATATCCGCATACGAAGTAAACGATAAGATAATACAAGAGAAAGAGTAACACCAAGAAATTTATCCGCTCTCAAGATCTTTATAATCAACAACAATTATTGGTTAACAAAACCTTTCCCTGATATTTACAACTTAGAAGCTCATTGTTTCTCTATCAACTTCACACCACAAATATACAAAGAGTTTTTTAATAAACAAAAAATTTATAATAAAAATTTCATTTATTTTTATCCACCTACCTTTATATTGCAAATAGAAAAAAAATAAGTGACCATGCTAAGATTAAAATACCTCGAACATGAACATGCAAAAAAAGGTGATTGATCCCAAGACCAACCACCTTAAAAATTTTACCATCCATAGCAAAGCGTTTTGTCAGTAAAACTGGTCTTTTTCACAGCAAGGTTTATTTTTATTATAAAAAAGTTTCTCTTAACTTATGAGGCAAATATAATTGATATTTCACTAAATGGCAAACTTTTCTCAGAATATTTTGGCAATAAAAAATAATATCATATATCAGTATTTAGGTTAGAGTATGCTTCTACACATTGAAGAATTTTTGTTCCTTTGAAATGAGTTAAATATAAGATTTTAACTGCTCCCACGCTGAATAACAAGTCTATTTTTACTGTCAAGACAAACTTATAGCCATCCATTTAAACAAACCAACAACAAAGAGAAATTAGCAAATTGAGGACAAGTTACAAGCTTTTAGGATTACTCTACAGCGTGGACGAGCTGTTTGAACGCTAGTACAGTACGGTCACATTAGCAGGAAACAGCTCTCACAGGCGAATATAAAGTGCAAATACCATTATTTCCGTCTTGCTAAAGTCCTCCAGATGCAGACGACCCTAACTCCGGAAGACAAGCCTTGACATGGATTCCAACATAAAATAGACAGCACGTGCTTTCCCGTAGCACGTCGTGTAACGGACCGTTTCCATGTCCAGAAACTGGCTTATGAAGCTGTTCAGGAAATGAGAGTCAAGGTTCGAAGGGAAGCCCAGGATGAGGAATCCATACAGATAGCACATGCCAGAGCTTGCGGGAAAATCTATCATGCTCCGGTTTTCGAAAACGGAGACTCAAGGAAGCAATTACTGGCTAGAAGCATCTACCTTCTCTATAAGAAAGAATCCTTGTGGACCGAATCTCAGCGTGCGCGTGCCGCCATCCTCTTCAGGGAATATCCGGATATTAAGAAAGCCTATTATCTTTCAATGAGACTTGGGCTGATATATCACCAATGCAGGCATAAGGATACGGCCTTGACCAGACTTGCAAGATGGTACGATGAAGTAGACAAATCTGGATTCCTTGCTTTCGGCAGAGTGGCTAGATCCATACAAACTCATTATCAGCAAATCATAAACTTCTTCGACAAGCGGTCTACTAATGCTGCTTCTGAGTCCTTCAATGCTAAAATAAAGAACTTTCGTTCTCAGTTCAGAGGGGTTAAAGACAAAGCTTTCTTTCTCTTCAGACTTTGCAATATTTATGCGTAAACTTCTAATCCCTCATATTTTTACGTTGATCCCTTTCTTTCTCTTCAGACTTTGCAATATTTATGCGTAAATTTCTAATCCCTCATATTTTTACGTTGATCCGAAAGAATCCTTATGGACATCGCAGCGTGCGCGTGCCGCCATCCTCTTCAGAGAATATCCGGATATAAAGAAAGCCTATAAACACGAAAAAGCCGATCCAACTATTGTTGAACCGGCTCTCTTTCTAAAACGGCGGCTACCTACTCTCCCACTGTTACGCAGTACCATCGGCGTGACGAGGCTTAACTTCTCTGTTCGGAATGGGAAGAGGTGGATCCCTCGTGCTATAACCACCTTAAGCTCTTTATTTAAATCTTTTGAACCTGCCGTACATCCCGTAAAGTCTTCCGGAAGACCTTTTCTGCTTCGTAACTATCAATCCTTCTTCGATAAGAAAGTTTCGGGCTATTAGTACTGCTCGGCTTCGCCATTACTGACCTTACACCTGCAGCCTATCAACGTCATCGTCTTTGACGACCCTCCTAAGGAAATCTTATCTTGAGGTTGGCTTCGTACTTAGATGCTTTCAGCACTTATCCTTTCCAGACTTAGATACCCGGCGGTGCACCTGGCGGTACAACCGGTAAACCAGAGGTCTGTCCAACACGGTCCTCTCGTACTAGTGTCAGATCCCCGCAAATTTCCTGCGCCCACGATAGATAGAGACCGAACTGTCTCACGACGTTCTGAACCCAGCTCGCGTGCCACTTTAATGGGCGAACAGCCCAACCCTTGGGACCTTCTCCAGCCCCAGGATGTGACGAGCCGACATCGAGGTGCCAAACCCCTCCGTCGATATGAGCTCTTGGGAGGGATCAGCCTGTTATCCCCGGAGTACCTTTTATCCTTTGAGCGATGGCCCTTCCATACGGAACCACCGGATCACTATGCTCTAGTTTCCTACCTGATCGACTTGTTTGTCTCCCAGTCAAGCACCCTTATGCCATTACACTCTGCGACCGGTTACCAATCGGTCTGAGGGTACCTTTAGAAGCCTCCGTTACGCTTTTGGAGGCGACCACCCCAGTCAAACTACCCACCATACAGTGTCCTCGCTTTCCGCAAGTTAGAACTCAAACAATCAAAGGGCCGTATTTCAACGGCGGCTCCACTAATACTGGCGTACCAGCTTCATAGCCTCCGGCCTATCCTACACATCAATTGCCCAAATTCAATGTAAAGCTATAGTAAAGGTTCACGGGGTCTTTTCGTCCCATCGCGGGTAATCGGCATCTTCACCGATACTACAATTTCACCGAGCTCACGGTTGAGACAGTGCCCAGATCGTTACACCATTCGTGCAGGTCGGAACTTACCCGACAAGGAATTTCGCTACCTTAGGACCGTTATAGTTACGGCCGCCGTTTACTGGGGCTTCAATTCAAGCCTTCGCTTGCGCTGAGCTCTCCTCTTAACCTTCCAGCACCGGGCAGGTGTCAGGCTGTATACTTCATGTTAACTATTTCGCACAGCCATGTGTTTTTGTTAAACAGTCGCCTGGGCCTATTCTCTGCGGCCGATCTTCCGATCGGCGTCCTTTATCCCGAAGTTACAGGACCATTTTGCCTAGTTCCTTAACCGTGACTCACTCGAGCGCCTCAGTATTTTCAACCCAACTACGTGTGTCCGTTTGTGGTACGGGTACTTCAATGATTATGTTTAGCGGATTTTCTCGGGAGCCTGGTTACGTCCATGTTGGATTGCACCGGGGTGCGTTCCATACTGTCAGGTTCGGATCTCTCTGCGGATTTGCCTACAGAGATCTGCTCCTACACCCTTCAACCGGCTATTCCGTCAGCCGGCAGGACTGTCACTTCTCCGTCTCCACGTCACTCATTAAAGCAGTAACGGAATATTAACCGTTTCTTCCATCGGCCTCGCCGTTCGGCTTATCCTTAGGTCCCGACTTACCCTGATCCGATTAACGTTGATCAGGAAACCTTAGTCTTTCGGCGAGGAGGTTTCTCACCTCCTTTATCGTTACTTATACCTACATTTGCTTTTCCGGAAGCTCCAACGGAGGTCATCCTCCATCTTCGACGCCGCCGGAATGCTCCCCTACCAATCTTTAAAGATTCCACTGCTTCGGTAAATGCTTTATGCCCGATTATTATCCATGCCAAATTCCTCGACTAGTGAGCTGTTACGCACTCTTTAAATGAATGGCTGCTTCCAAGCCAACATCCTAGCTGTCTTTGCAATCTGACTTCGTTTTCACAACTTAAGCATTATTTCGGGACCTTAGCAGGTGGTCTGGATTCTTCTCCTCTCGGACATGGACCTTAGCACCCATGCCCTCACTCCATGGAATCATATAATACGCATTCGGAGTTTGTCTGGACTTGATAGGCGGTGAAGCCCTCGCATCCAATCAGTCGCTCTACCTCATATTATACTTCGCACAGGCTGCACCTAAATGCATTTCGGGGAGTACGAGCTATCTCCAAGTTTGATTAGCCTTTCACCCCTACCCTCATCTCATTGGAACACTTTTCAACGTATAACCATTCGGACCTCCAGGTGGTGTTACCCAACCTTCATCCTGGACAAGGGTAGATCACTTGGTTTCGCGTCTACTCACAGTGACTTGACGCCCTATTCAGACTCGCTTTCGCTTCGGATTCGTACCTGAAGTACTTAACCTTGCCACTGAAAGTAACTCGTAGGTTCATTATGCAAAAGGCACGCCGTCACAGCTTACGCTGCTCCGACCGCTTGTAGGCAGACGGGTTCAGGGTCTATTTCACTCCTCTGTTCGAGGTTCTTTTCACCTTTCCTTCACAGTACTGGTTCGCTATCGGTCTCTCGGGAGTATTTAGCCTTACGGGATGGGCCCCGCTGCTTCGCGCAGAATTCCTCGTGCTCCGCGTTACTCAGGATGCCACTAGGCTTCGGCCTTGAGTCGTGTACCGGGCTGTCACCGTCTCTGGCCCACCTTTCCAGATGGTTCTACTTCAAGGCTGTCTTGCCACGTCGTGGTCCTACTACCCCGGCTTTGCCTAGACAAAACCGGTTTGGGCTTTTCCGCGTTCGCTCGCCACTACTTGCGGAATCACATTTTGTTTTCTTCTCCTACGGGTACTTAGATGTTTCAGTTCCCCGCGTTTGCCCCTTGTTTCAAGGTGACAGGCCTTCAACCTGCCGGGTTGCCCCATTCGGATATCCCGGGATCAAGGGTTATTTGCACCTCCCCCGGGCTTTTCGCAGCTTATCACGTCCTTCTTCGCCTCCGAGAGCCAAGGCATCCACCGTCTGCCCTTGCTTACTTTCTTTATCTGGCACTTTACGCGCCGGATTGATATTTACTAAGCTTGCTCTTCTTTTTTACTTTACTGAATGTACAACATGTCAAAGATCTTCTTCTGATGTTTCCATCAGGACTGTGGAGAATAACGGATTCGAACCGTTGACCCTCTGCGTGCAAAGCAGATGCTCTAGCCAGCTGAGCTAATCCCCCGTATCTGAGAGTAGTCCCAGGCAGAGTTGAACTGCCGACCTCTACATTATCAGTGTAGCGCTCTAACCAACTGAGCTATAGGACTGTCAACTTTGCCGGTTTCCCAGCTTCATCTTTTTCTCTCTATTATCTTTTCATATCCAACCTGTAGTACAAGGTATTCTTCATTCATACCTCTACTTGATCCTTCTTTTTTTCTTTCGGAATCTCTCGCTCCAGAAAGGAGGTGTTCCAGCCGCACCTTCCGGTACGGCTACCTTGTTACGACTTAGCCCCAGTCACCAGTTTTACCCTAGGCCGATCCTCACGGTTACGGACTTCAGGTACTCCCGGCTCCCATGGCTTGACGGGCGGTGTGTACAAGGCCCGGGAACGTATTCACCGCGCCATGGCTGATGCGCGATTACTAGCGAATCCAGCTTCACGGAGTCGAGTTGCAGACTCCGATCCGAACTGAGACGTGGTTTGGAGATTAGCTCCTTGTCGCCAAGTGGCTGCTCTTTGTCCACGCCATTGTAACACGTGTGTCGCCCCGGATGTAAGGGCCGTGCTGATTTGACGTCATCCCCGCCTTCCTCACAGCTTACGCTGGCAGTCCCGCTAGAGTCCTCAACTCTACTTGTTAGTAACTAACGGCAAGGGTTGCGCTCGTTATGGCACTTAAGCCGACACCTCACGGCACGAGCTGACGACAACCATGCAGCACCTCGCACATCGCTATTGCTAGAAAATCAGTTTCCTGATTCGTCGCTGTGCGTTCAAACCCGGGTAAGGTTCCTCGCGTATCATCGAATTAAACCACATGTTCCTCCGCTTGTGCGGGCCCCCGTCAATTCCTTTGAGTTTCACCGTTGCCGGCGTACTCCCCAGGTGGATTACTTAACGCTTTCGCTGTAGAGCTTACACTATATCGCAAACTCCTAGTAATCATCGTTTACTGCGTGGACTACCAGGGTATCTAATCCTGTTTGATACCCACGCTTTCGTGCTTCAGTGTCAGTTATGGCTTGGCAAGCTGCCTTCGCAATCGGAGTTCTGCGTGATATCTATGCATTTCACCGCTACACCACGCATTCCGCCTACCTCAAACATACTCAAGTCTCCCAGTATCAATGGCAATTTTATGGTTAAGCCACAAACTTTCACCGCTGACTTAAGAAACCACCTACGCACCCTTTAAACCCAATAAATCCGGATAACGCTCGCATCCTCCGTATTACCGCGGCTGCTGGCACGGAGTTAGCCGATGCTTATTCATACGGTACATACAAAAAGCCACTCGTGGCTCACTTTATTCCCGTATAAAAGAAGTTTACAAACCATAGATCCTTCATCCTTCACGCGACTTGGCTGGTTCAGCCTCTCGGCCATTGACCAATATTCCTCACTGCTGCCTCCCGTAGGAGTTTGGTCCGTGTCTCAGTACCAATGTGGGGGACCTTCCTCTCAGAACCCCTATCCATCGTCGGTTTGGTGGGCCGTTACCCCGCCAACTGCCTAATGGAACGCATGCCTATCTATCAGCGATGAATCTTTAACAAATATTCCCATGCGGGACCCCTGTTTCATGGAGCATTAATTCATCTTTCGATGAGCTATTCTCCTCTGATAGGTAAGTTGCATACGCGTTACTCACCCGTGCGCCGGTCGCCGGCAGAGTATTGCTACTCCCCGATGCCCCTCGACTTGCATGTGTTAAGCCTGTCGCTAGCGTTCATCCTGAGCCAGGATCAAACTCTTCGTTGTTGAAATTGTTTTTATGTCTTTGCTCAAGATTCCGTCTTTCCTTCAGGTTCAAGTATTATTGACGGTATTCATTCTAAATACTTGTACTACTGTTGTATATGTAATTTTCTCAAAGAACTCTTCTCAATCGGTTTCTTGCGAAACGTGGTGCAAAGGTAAGTATTTTTATTTTTATCTTCCAAATTTTTTCGAGGTTTTTTTCGATTTATTTTTTTCGGAAGACCGCCGGGCGGATATCGGATATCTGCCTGGATTCTTCCAACCTCATCCTCTTTCCTCTCCGGGTCCTTAACCCCTTCCATCATGTTGTCTCACGCATCTCTCTCGATTGCGGGTGCAAAAGTACTGCTTTATAACATATCCTCCAAATGTTTTTGCCACTTTTTTCCAATTATTTTTTGCCTTTCCTGATTGTCAGATATTTATAAATACACTTTTTCTTCCCCGTTCTTTTGGCTTGACCCAAAAGAACCAAATTTGCTTTACGCCTTCTCCGCTAGGCCGGTCATTTCTTTCTCTTGCTTTCCGTTCTTCCCTTTTATTTTTCTTCCTTTCCTCTTATTTTTTCTTCTTTTAATTCTCAATTTTCAATCCTCCATTCTCAATTGACTTCAAAGCCGGCGTGTTTTTATCATTTCACGCCGGCTTTTCATCAAAAGACGCCGGCTTTTTTCTCTTTCCTGCCTACCTTTTTAAATCAAATAAACGGGAATCGATTTCGATCCTCGGCGGATTTAATTTCGATTCCCGTTTAGTTTGGGATAGGACAATTTCATATACTCCTAAAAAAAGTTTAGAAGACAGAAAAGGACCTAAGAAACAGGCGATATATAATGATTATAAACAAGTTTTTATATCTTTGCCAATCGGTTATGTTCTCAACATAATGAGTACAATTACTTATGTTGGGTAAATACCGGAAAAGAGAGTTTGTGTGAATAAAGTATAGTACCAGAAATATTTAAAGAATCATGGCACTACAAATTAATTGGTTGGAGAGAATTGAACGAGAGAGTGGTTTATTTGCTATCGAAAGCATTAGTTTATTATATAATGTAATAACAACGGCCCTGATATTGATCTTATATGCGAACTTGGATCATCCTACCCTTATGTTATATGAACGACTGGGAATTGCCTCTTTGACAATTACCTTGGTTTTTCTATATACGATTGTCCCTTGTAAACTGACTGCTTTTCTGCGAATCGCTACTCAAATGGGATTGCTGGCCTATTGGTATCCGGATACTTATGAATTCAACCGTTTGTTTCCGAACATGGATCATTACTTTGCCCAAGCAGAGCAATGGCTGTTTGGTTGCCAACCCGCCGTCGAATTCAGTCAGCACTTTTCCAACCTCTGGATCAGTGAAGCCCTGCATATGGGATATTTCTTCTATTACCCCATGATTTTTATTGTAACTGTCTATTATTTCTTCAAACGGCACGACCAGTTTGAGAAAGTAGGCTTTTTATTTGTGACTTCTTTCTTTATATATTATGCTTTTTATATACTGATTCCTGTTGCCGGTCCACAATTCTATTTCCCGGCCATTGGCATGGACCAGGTTCTTGCAGGTCATTTCCCGGCCATCGGAGATTACTTTTATTCTAATAATAGTCTGCTTCCTGGTCCAGGTGATTCACATGGATTTTTCTACCAGCTTGTAGAAACATCTCAGCAAGTTGGCGAACGGCCCACAGCCGCTTTTCCCAGCTCTCACGTAGGAGTTTCCACCATAGCTATGTGTCTAGCCTGGAAAGCCAGCAAGAGACTATGGGTACTGCTCTTCCCATTTTATGCTTTACTTTGCGGAGCTACCGTTTATATACAAGCCCATTATCTAATTGACGCATTAGCCGGTTTTTGTACTGCTTTTCTCGTCCTTTGGATATCATCTCAACTGTATCAGCGACAAGCCGTATTTTCTATCATCCATATTTTCCCAGCTCTTCAAGGAGCCGGTATCAAGAAAGTCTTTTCCTATATTCTGATCTTCATTAGTATGAAAAAATAATCTGGACACTGGTTTTATTTACCTAATAAAACTGGTTTTCCAAAGGAAGAAAACCGATTCGGAACACTTTTTCAAACCTTTTGGATAGTATTCTGAAAAACAGAATACCTAATTTTATCGCCAAATTATTGGTGATATGGAAAATACTAAACAAGATCTATCCAAACAACCCACAAAAAGAGGAAATCCATACATGGGCTTTTTGTGGGGTATTTTAATTGTCTTATTTTTAAATGGACTTGTCTTTCCGAACTTGATGGATCGGAAAATCTACAAAACCGACTATGGCGACTTTATTGAAAAAATAAATAGCGGTCAAGTGCGGGAAGTCATGATTGAAGACAAACAGATTTATTTCACGGCCGACAATGAAAAAGGCCAACAAACGACCTATCAGACAGGAGCAATAAACGACCCTCAATTAGTAGACAGACTGCTACAAGCCAAAAGCCCAAATCAGTCAGGGAAAATAGCCTTCAATCAAATTGTTCCACGGGAAAATTCACCTATCCTGAATTTCATTCTGATGTGGATTTTGCCAGGACTACTGTTTTATATTATTTGGAAACAAACCAGTAAAAGCCTTCAAGCCCGATTAGGAGCCGGCGGAAATTTCATGTCATTTGGAAACAGCGGTGCCAAGATTTACGCCGATTCAGATATCAAAACAACTTTTGCTGACGTAGCCGGACAAAATGAGGCTAAGGAAATGTTATCTGAAATTGTAAACTTCCTGCATAATCCTCAGAAATATACAGATATTGGAGCCTCTTTACCCAAAGGAGCTTTATTGGTAGGACCTCCGGGAACCGGAAAGACCTTGATTGCCCGGGCAGTGGCCGGAGAAGCCAAAGTTCCATTCTTTGCTATATCCGGTTCGGAGTTTGTCCAGATGTTCGTTGGAATGGGTGCGGCCAAAGTGCGCGACTTATTTAAACAGGCCAGCGAAAAAGCACCTTGCATCATATTCATTGATGAAATTGATGCTATTGGGAAGAAACGAGACTCAGCTTATGGAGGAAATGATGAACGGGAACAGACGTTAAACCAATTATTAACCGAGATGGATGGTTTTGACGGACGAAAAGGTGTTGTCATCTTAGCTGCAACCAACCGACCAGAAATGTTGGACAAGGCTTTACTTCGCCCCGGACGTTTTGACCGGCGTATACAAATGGAACTTCCCGATTTGGAAGGACGAAAAGCAATCCTGCAAGTCCATCTGAAAAAGGTAAAACACGAAACGATTGATCTGGATATCGTTGCCCGGGCTACAGCCGGTTCGTCAGGAGCTGAATTGGCAAACATTGTCAATGAAGCAGCTCTACGTGCTGTCCGCTTAGGCCGTCAGCGTGTGATTACGGCAGACTTAGAAGAAAGTGTAGAGACTGTTATTGCCGGCGCACAGAAAAAGGACAAGGTCATTTCTCCCGAAGAGAAGAAAATCATTTCCTACCATGAGATCGGTCATGCCCTGGTTGCTGCCCTGCAATCACATTCCGCACCGGTACATAAAATAACCATCATACCACGTACATCCGGAGCTTTGGGCTATACGATGCAAGTAGACCGCGGTGAACATGTATTGATGAGCCAGGAAGATTTGTTTAACCGCATTGCTACACTCACCGGAGGCCGGGCTGCGGAAGAACTTCTTTGCCAAACAGTAACCACCGGTGCATCCAATGATATCGAACAAGCCACGCAGCTTGCCCGATCCATGGTAACGCGTTTCGGTATGAGTAAGAAATATGATATGATGGGATTGGAACAAGTCAATAATGCCTATTTAGGAGGAAATACGACCTTGAACTGTTCGGCCGAAACAGCTGCCGAAATCGACGAGGAAGTATTACGGCTCATCAAAGAAGCCCATCAGAAAGCTCGTGACCTCATTTCGAAACATATTCCGGTCATGCACGAAGCAGCCTCTTATCTGATAGAAAAAGAAACGATTACCGGCGACGAATTCATGAAGATTCTCCAGAAATATCGGGAACAGGCTTCCTGATCTTTCAACCGGTTTAACTCGGCTTATGCTTTTATTTTCCAGTAATGATTTTCCGGATCTCGCTCAGCTTGTTCAGCGCTTCGAGCGGAGTCAGGTTATTCAAGTCCATATTCTTGATTTCATCCCGAACCTGGCTCAAGACCGGATCATCCAGCTGGAAAAAGCTGAGCTGATAGTTTCCCGATTGCCCAGTTACCGGAGTTTTCTTTACCGATGAACCCGATATCGCTCCTTCCTGGCGTTTCTCAGACTCCAGCTGTTTCAATATTTCGTCTGCCCGGTTTACAATGCACTTGGGCATTCCGGCCATCTTGGCAACATGAATACCAAAACTGTGCTCACTTCCGCCGGGAACCAGTTTACGCAGAAATATCACCTTATTGCCGACTTCCTTTACCGAGACATTAAAGTTCTTGATCCGCGGGAAAGAGCGTTCCATCTCATTCAATTCATGATAATGCGTTGCGAAGAGAGTCTTGGCATGTGTATTCGGATGTTCGTGAATGTACTCGACAATTGCCCAGGCAATGGAAATACCATCGTAGGTACTTGTTCCCCGGCCTAATTCGTCAAACAAGACCAGACTGCGCGAAGTCATGTTATTCAGAATATCTGCCGCCTCGTTCATCTCGACCATGAAGGTTGATTCTCCGACCGATATATTGTCAGAAGCTCCTACACGGGTAAAGATTTTATCCACGATTCCGATCCGGGCACTCTCGGCCGGTACGAAACATCCGATCTGAGCCAACAGAGTGATCAAAGCTGTCTGACGCAGCAAAGCCGACTTACCCGCCATATTCGGTCCGGTAATGATAATGATCTGCTGTTTGTCTTCATCCAAATATACATCGTTCGCCACATAAACTTCTCCCAAAGGCAACTGCTTTTCGATAACCGGATGACGGCCACCTTTAATATCGATCACGTCCGATTCATCTACCAGCGGACGAATATACTTATTGCTTTCAGCTGCTTTGGCAAACGAAAGCAGGCAATCCAGACGCCCAACCAGATTCGCATTACACTGGATGGGAGGAATATATTCCGTCAGGCAGAGCACCAACTCATTGAACAGACGGGCTTCCAAAGAAAGAATCTTCTCTTCGGCTCCTAAGATCTTCTCTTCATACTCTTTCAGTTCTTCGGTAATGTAACGCTCGGCATTAACCAACGTCTGTTTACGTATCCAGTCGGCCGGAACTTTATCCTTATGGGCATTCCGGACTTCAATATAATAACCAAAAACATTGTTGAAAGCTATCTTCAAACTGGGAATACCGGTCCGCTCAATTTCCCGCTGCTGTACTTGCAGCAAATAATCTTTTCCCGAATAAGCAATCGAACGCAACTCATCCAGTTCAGCGTTAACTCCTTTGGCAATGACGCCACCCCGATTAACCAAAGTAGGCGGATCAGGCTGAATTTCCCGATCAATCCGATCCCGAATCAGGGCACAGACATTCAGCTGCTCGCCAATCCGGCATAAAGAAGGTTCGTTGCTTGCCATACAAGCCTCTTTGATCGGCTCAAGTGCCTGCAAAGCAACCTTCAGCTGTACAACTTCACGCGGAGAGACACGCCCGACGGCTACTTTCGAGATAATACGTTCGAGGTCTCCAATCTGTTCAAGCTGCTCGTCCAGTAATTCTTTCACTTCCGGATGACGGAAGAAATATTCCACCACATCCTGTCTTTCCTGAATCGGCTTTACATCTTTCAACGGGAATAAAATCCACCGGCGCAACAATCGGGAACCCATCGGAGAAATCGTTTTGTCGATGACATCCAGCAGGCTTTTCCCGTCTTCGTTCATCGCACTGACCAGCTCCAGACTACGTACCGTAAACTTATCCAGACGGACATAACGCTCTTCTTCTATCCGAGATAACGAAGTGATATGAGAAATATGGGTATGCTGTGTCTGATCCAAATAATACAAAATAGCCCCTGAAGCGATAATTCCCAACTTCAGGTGCTGGATACCGAAACCTTTCAGGTTCTTTGTTTCGAAATGCTTCAGCAGACGGTCGTTGGCTGCTTCAGAAGTAAAAATCCAGTCGTCCAGTTCGTACGTAAAATAACGCGGACCAAAGAGTTCTTCGAATCTTTTCTTGTTGTTCCGTTCTATCAGGACTTCTTTCGGCGAGAAGTTATTCAACAGCTTATCAATATAATCCGTCGTTCCTTCGGCCGTGAGGAATTCACCCGTAGAAATATCGAGGAAAGAAACGCCACATTTGTCTTTTACCAGATGAATGGCTGCCAGGAAATTATTTTCCTTATGGTTCAAGATATTATCGTTGATAGAAACGCCCGGAGTTACCAGTTCAGTAATTCCGCGCTTCACGAGTTTCTTGGCCAACTTCGGGTCTTCCAGCTGGTCGCATATAGCTACCCGTTTGCCGGCACGCACCAGTTTCGGCAAATAAGTATCCAAGGCATGATGCGGAAACCCGGCCATCTCGACCGACTGCCCTACTCCATTCGCCCGTTTTGTCTGGACAATGCCCAATATTTCAGCTCCGACGACTGCGTCATCGCCATACATCTCGTAAAAGTCGCCCACACGAAACAGTAAAATAGCATCTGGATGTTTCGCCTTGATATCAAAATACTGCTTCATCAATGGGGTTTCTACTATCTTTGCCACGATTTATCCTGCTTTAAATTAATCTGAGCAAAATTAGCACAAAAATAGGAAACGGAAAAATGCTCTTTCCCGAAACTCAGCCCATCATTTATCCTTTCCGGATCAGTTCAGGATGCTGGCATTCTTCTTTGAGGAAGGTTTCGATATGGCGTTTTTTCTTGTCTTCCAATATTTCATTGATCTTAATCAGTATGCCCGTTTCTTCCACTTCACCGAATTCATGGTTGATAGCCGTACCGAATACCTTCATCTTCGGAGAAAGACTCATATAGGCATTTACCAATGGCGGGACATTAATACCAAATTTCCGGACTTCCTGATTCAATACCTTATAATTATCCTTGAAATTATCATAGCGGAACAACTCTTTCATCCGCTCTACATCTGTATTGGTCTGCAACGGATAAATCGGGGTTACCAAATGTTCTTTATCCTCAAAATGATGATGCAGGAAATACAGAATCATATTCCTAGCCTCAGTATTATAGGTATTATACATCGTTACCTTTCCAAAGAAATACTGCAACGTAGGGTCGATTACCGACAAAGCCCCCAGTCCATCCCAAAGATTATCCAAAACGAACAATCCCCGAGCATTGCCCGAACGCGTTGCCTGAAACTCAAGGGCCACAAACGAACGGCCTAATTCTACAGTATAAGGCAGATATTCCCGGATAAACCGGTCGGAGAAATTAAACAGATGAGATGTTGCCAAAACAGGTTTGCCCTGTTTGTCGAACCGGACATCCGAGCCACAAAGGAAACGATAACCACCCAAGATCATCTCTTCATCCGGATTCCAGACAATCAGCTGCCGGTATGCGTCTTCCATCGTATCGAACTCATCAATATCAACCGGGAACCCGGTTCCACCACCATAATAACGGAAAGCGATTTCCCGCAGACGTCCAATTTCTTGCATTACATTGGGTGAATCGTGAGCGGTTATGACATAAATCTCATTATTTGATTTATTCGTACGGCGAAGCAACTTGTCTTTCGTCAACTCCGCTTTCAATAAGCCGCGGTCAATCGGTTGAATGATATCTTGCATCGTATTATCCTTTTAAATGATAAACAATTTGTTTTACCCATTCCGCCCACTCTACCGACTTCTGGCCGGAAGTGAAGGTTTGCCACGGAATCGGTTTTCCAAAGTAGATATGGAATGTTTTATGCTTGGCCCGGAACATCTCGTCCGGCAAATAAATCATTTCATAATTCATCTTGATACCCAGTTTTTTCCGAATATTGGCCAACCGGTAAAAACGGGCAGAATTCTGTCCGTCAAAATAAACCGGCACGATATCCCGTTTGTATTGCACTGCCTTCTGGATAAACGACTTTTTCCATTCCAAATCTACAATCTTCCCGTTTATTTTCCGTGAACAAAGTCCAGCTGGAAAGGTAATAATCTGATTGTCGGAAGCGTATGCCTCCTCAATTCGAAGAGCATTATCGCGTCCTTGTGCGCCATGCTTGTTAATCGGGACAAAAATAGATTGCAGATTCTGTAAATAGAGCAGAAGATCGTTCACCAGATAACGGATTTTTCCATCATACCGCCGGCCAATATAAGCCGACAGGCAAATCCCGTCCATTCCTCCAAGCGGATGATTGGAAGCAAATATAAACCGCCCGTCGGACTTCAGGTTCTCTTCACCGTGAATATCCAGCTTCAAATCGAAATAACCGAGTAAAGATTCCATGAAATCAACCCCATACTTGTCGTGATAACGAAGTATAATGTCATTCAGTTCATCCTGATGAACCGTACGAACCAGATAATTAACCAGAAAGTCCGGGATCTTCTTCGCAGCAGAAGGGGCTTTCTGTTCCAATACCTTACGGATATTTATCAAATTAATTCCTTGTTCGTTCATTGGAGATTGATTCTTTTCGTTACAAACTTACAATAAAAAATAACATGATATGTATATATTCAATAAAACCTGTGAAAAAAGACCACAACCCTGTTAATCATGAGTTCAATTCTTGCCAGAAAATAAATGGTGAACAGAAGTCAAGAAGCTTTTCACATATATCGAAAAGCCCGTTTCTAACGAGAATCAAATTCATTTCCAGACATAATAGAATCATAATGTAATATATTCCGCATGAAATTAGCGGATGGATTATATAAATTGTTACAAAATGATAGTTATCTTTGCAGCACGAAACTGTTAAGCGCAACTTCTTATTAACATGAAAGAGAATAATAAACCAACATCCATCCTTTTAATCTATACGGGCGGAACTATCGGGATGATACAAAGCCAGGAAACAGGATTACTCGAACCTTTCGATTTTCAATATTTGTCCCAGTTTATTCCTGATCTGAATGCTTTAGACTGTACCATTTCGACTATCCAATTTGAGAATCCGCTTGATTCATCCGAAATCGGACCAGATGTATGGATCAAAATAGCACAGATTATTACCGAGAATTATGCTATATACGACGGATTTGTCGTTTTACACGGGACAGACACAATGGCTTTCACAGCCTCTGCCCTTAGTTTCATACTCGAGAATCTGAGTAAACCGGTTATCTTAACAGGTTCACAACTGCCATTAGGCATGCTTCGTACGGATGGAAAAGAGAATCTGATCACAGCCATTGAAATAGCTGCTGCCCGCGACGGTGATTCTCCGCTTATTCAGGAGGTTTGTATTTTCTTTGAGAATGATTTGATGCGTGGCAACCGAACCAGCAAGACGAGCGCCGACAATTTCAATGCTTTTCATTCTTATAATTACCCGGTACTGGCTCATGCAGGTATCAGTATTCATTACAACTTGCCCCATATTTACCGGTCTAAACTGAGAAAGCCTTTGAAACCGCATTATACCTTCGACAACCATATCGCCATACTCAAACTTTTCCCGGGTATGTCGCCCTCGGTTGTTGAGAATCTGCTGAATACGCCCAACTTAAAAGGAGTTGTGATGGAAACCTTCGGCAGTGGAAACGCGCCTTCGTCGGAATGGTTTCTCAAACTGATCCGAGAGGCAACCGACAAAGGTATTGTGATCGTCAATATTACGCAATGCCATACCGGAAGTGTTGAAATGGGACGATATAAAACAGGCCATCATTTACTTGAAAACGGAGTAATCAGCGGTTACGACAGTACAACCGAAAGTGCTGTTACCAAACTGATGTTTCTGTTCGGAAGCGGATTAAGTCCGGAAGAAGTAAAAGAATATATGCAGTGTTCGCTAATTGGTGAGATTACAGTAGAAGATTAAAAGAAACCATCTATTCATAAAAATGGCATACAGAATCAATTACCATTCCGGTATCTGTATGCCATTTCTTTTTCTGCCTGTTTTTTAGGAAACCTTATTCAGCTACGGCTTCCTTAGATATGGGTGAAAGATCTATTCTTTCTACCTCAGACGAGGATTCTTCCACCACGATATTTTGCCCGTCTGTCTGTTCAACTTCTTCACGAGACTTTTTCTCTTCCCGAAGTTTTTTCTTCAAGCCTAAAATATGCTGTTGGAAAATCCGGTCCGTACGTATTTTTTTCATAGCCATCTGAGCCGCGTTCTGTTGTGATTCCTTTTTAGAATATCCGATTCCGATTCCAATATGTTCGCCGGTTTCAACAAGAACGGCTGCCGTCTGGAATACCGGATTACTCTGTTCATCCTGGAACGACTCAATAATCTCAAACGATATCGGTAAGCGGTTCTTTTGTCCCCATTCAATCAAATTCGATTTGAAGTTGACTTCCGTTTCCGAAATCTTGTCAATGTCAATATGTTTTTTGATCAGGACATCATCAATAAACCGATAACACGCATCAAAACCCTGATCCAGATAAATAGCTCCGATTAATGCTTCCAAAGCATTTCCCAGCATATTGCTATTATGCGCTTCGTGCTGAGCATGCACATTAATAGAATACCTTAGCAGATGATCGATGCCCAAACTTAATCCGATCCGATTCATCGAATCGCGAGACACAATCTTGGAACGTGTATTCGTCAGGAAACCTTCTCTCTTATTCTGGAAATGCTTATAAACAATATCCGCTACCACCGCACTCAATATAGCATCACCCAAGAATTCAAGACGTTCGTTATTCAACCATTTTCCTTCATCGTCTTCTATAGATTGTGACTTATGCAGAAAAGCCTGCTTGTACAGCTGGATATTATCCGGATAAAAGCCTACAATCTTATATATAGACAAATAAGGCTCCTTACCTTTATGCATAAGGAGCCTTATTTTTTTGTATAGTTGTGATAACACGTTACTTTACAAATTTTTTAACGATTACACTGGCATTATGACCACCAAAGCCGAATGTATTTGACAAAGCTACATTTACTGTACGCTTCTGAGCTTTATTAAATGTAAAGTTCAAGTTGTAATCAATTTCCGGATCATCATCTCCTTCAGCATGGTTAATAGTTGGAGGAACGATATCTTCCTGGACGGCTTTGATACTAACGATAGCTTCCAAAGCACCCGCAGCACCCAGCAAGTGTCCTGTCATTGATTTCGTTGAACTGATATTCAATTTATAGGCGTGCTCACCAAATACTTTCTGAATAGCTTTTACTTCTGAAATATCACCTACCGGAGTAGAGGTTCCGTGAACATTGATATAGTCAATGTCTTCCGGTTTCATTTCAGCGTCTTCCAATGCATTCTTCATTACCAGGATAGCTCCTAAGCCTTCCGGATGAGAAGCTGTTAAGTGATAAGCATCGGCTGACATTCCAGCACCGGCAACTTCTGCATAGATCTTCGCTCCACGGGCCAAAGCATGTTCCAATTCTTCCAATACCAGACACGCAGCACCTTCACCCATCACGAAACCATCACGGCTTCCGCTGAACGGACGTGAAGCAGTTTCAGGAGAATCATTACGTGTTGACAAAGCATTCATTGAATTGAAGCCGCCTACACCAGGAGCAGCGATTGCAGCTTCTGCTCCACCTGTTACAATTACATTAGCTTTTCCTAAACGGATATAATTGAATGCATCTGCAATTGCATTCGTTGAAGATGCACAAGCTGATACAGTTGCAAAATTCGGGCCACGGAATCCGTAAATCATAGAAATATGACCAGCTGCGATATCCGCGATCATCTTCGGAATAAAGAACGGATTGAACTTCGGACCAATTGTATCTTTAGTCTTAGCATAACCCAATACTTCATCTTCAAAAGTCTGGATACCACCGATACCCGCAGCAAAGATAACACCGATACGATCCTTATCTTCGCTTTCCAAGTCCATTGCTGCATCTTCAATTGCTTGCTTGGCTGCACCAATGGCTAACAAACTATAACGATCACATTTGCGTGCTTCTTTACGATCTACATATAAAGAGGCATCGAAGTTTTTTACTTCACATGCAAACCGTGTCTTAAATTTACTTGCATCAAAATGAGTAATAGGTCCTGCCCCACTCTTCCCGTTGAGAAGACCCTCCCATGTTTCTGCGAGGGTATTTCCAAGAGGAGTAATAGTTCCAAGACCTGTTACTACAACTCGTTTTAATTCCATACCTTTTTATATAAAAAGGGTTGATTACTTCGCGTTAGCTTCGATATAAGCGATAGCGTCACCTACAGTTGTAATCTTTTCTGCTTGATCATCAGGAATAGAGATACCGAATTCTTTTTCAAATTCCATAATCAATTCTACTGTATCAAGAGAGTCTGCTCCTAAATCGTTAGTAAAGCTTGCTTCGTTTGTAACTTCTGATTCTTCTACACTCAGTTTATCAACGATGATATTCTTTACTTTTTCAGCTATTTCAGACATAACTTTTGAATTTAGATTAATAATTACAATATTACTTTTTATTTTTGCACTGCAAAGAAACGAATTTTTTGCGTTACAATACAAATTTAAAGACCGAAAAATGAGATAAATTGCACATTTTTTATTTTCTTGTGCACAAAAACAGAAATTATCATGAAGAATATAGCCATTTTTGCTTCCGGAGCAGGTACAAATGCAGAGAATATTGCCGAATATTTTTCTAAGAATGAAAAGATTAATGTGGCATTAATTGTGTCTAACAGATTGAAAGCGGGTGTACACGAACGGGCCGCCCGTCTGCATATTCCTTCCATTACTTTATCGAAAGCCGACTTTGAGGCCGGCGAACCGGTAATCAAAGTCTTGCAGGAATATCACATTGACTTTATTGTCTTAGCCGGTTTCATGAGCAAGATCTCTGATCCGCTTATGCAGGCTTTTCCGGAAAAGATTATCAATATCCATCCGTCTCTCTTGCCCAAACATGGCGGAAAAGGCATGTACGGCATGCATGTACACGAGGCTGTGGTTGCTGCCGGTGAAAGAGAATCAGGAATTACCATACATTATATTAATGAACATTACGATGAAGGCGCCATCATCTTCCAGGCGTCATGCGAATTACTCCCGACAGATACGCCTGAAGATGTAGCGGCAAAGGTACACGCCTTAGAATATACTTATTATCCGCAAGTCATCGAGAAGTTGCTCACTCAAGAGGCTTGAAAGGTAATTCGGTATCTTTCCGGTAACCTGTTCCGTTGAATGTGGCGATCAGCTCACCAGCTTCGTTAGTGATACGGACTTCGCAGTTGGCAAGACGTTTATGACTGAAGGCTTCACGCGCTTCGGCATAAAGGAATCCTTTGCTTTCTGATTTGAAGAAATTAATATTAGAGGTAATAGAAAATGTCAGGCGGGCATGACTGTTGGTGGCTGCCGCAAAAGCCAAGTCGGCCAAGGTAAAAATCGCTCCGCCCTGACAAACACCGCCTCCGTTCAAATGTTCGGGTTTGATTTCCATGCGGGCTTTTGCATATCCGTTGCCGGCTTCCAGTAATTCAACACCGGCCAATAGGGCAAATTTATCCCCTTGTAAAAATTCTTGTATAGTCATAGTAAGTTAATGAGTTAACAAATTAATAAAAAGACGAGTTGACAAGGATATTCCGCTTTGTCAACTCGCCCGCTATCATGCTTATTTATTCAATTTCCATTCGGCACCTTCTTTGGTATCCTTAATTTCGAAGCCCATTGCCGTCAATTCATTCCGGATCTTATCCGAAGTAGCCCAGTCTTTATTGGCTTTAGCCTGCTGGCGGATCGACAACAGTAAATCTACCGCTTTGCTGAATGCTTCCACACTGCCGTTATCGGCTCCACTCCGTGCTTCATCTTTCAAGCCAAGCAAATCAAAGACGAACAGCTGGAATACGTCTTGCAGTTCCTTCAGATCGGCTTCTGAGATCGTATCTTTTCCATCTTTAATAGAATTAATGGTACGAGAAGCATCGAACAGATGAGAGATGACAATCGGTGTATTCAGGTCATCATTCATGGCATCATAACATTTCTGTCTTAAATCCTTCAAATCGACTGTCGATGCAGCTGCCGGTTTCAACTTCAGCAAACTTGCATAAGCATCAAGCAGACGGGCCAACCCTTTTTCTGAAGCTTGCAAAGCATCGTTACTGAAATCGACTGTACTCCGATAATGAGCCTGAAGAATAAAGAAACGAATTGTCATCGGAGAATAAGCCTGTACCAGCATTGCATGATTACCGTTAAAGAACTCATCCAACGTAATGAAGTTGCCCAATGACTTGCCCATCTTCTGACCATTAATGGTAATCATATTATTGTGCATCCAATAATGTACCATATCATGTCCTTGAGAAGCGACTGCCTGAGCAATTTCACATTCATGATGCGGGAATATCAAGTCCATACCGCCACCGTGAATATCGAAGTTTTCACCCAGATATTTCTTTCCCATGGCCGTACATTCACAATGCCATCCGGGGAAACCATCACTCCACGGAGAAGGCCAACGCATGATATGTTCCGGCTGTGCACACTTCCAAAGAGCAAAGTCAATCGGATTATGTTTCTCTTCCTGTCCGTCAAGAGCACGTGTTGTATTGAGCATATCCTCAATATTCCGTCCCGACAAGATTCCGTACCGATGATCTTTATTATACTTCTCAACATCGAAGTATACCGAACCCTGGCTTTCATAAGCATATCCGTTATCCAGGATTTTCTTTACCAAATCAATTTGTTCGATAATATGACCGGAAGCATGTGGTTCAATACTGGGAGGCAATACGTTCAGTGCGTCCATCGCCTTATGATACCGGTTCAGATAATACTGAACCACTTCCATCGGCTCCAACTGTTCCAGGCGTGCTTTCTTAGCGATCTTGTCTTCTCCACTGTCGGCATCATGCTCCAAGTGACCAACATCCGTAATATTACGTACATAACGCACTTTATATCCCAAATGTTTCAAATACCGAAACAAGACATCAAACGTAATCGCCGGACGCGCATGTCCGAGATGCGCATCTCCATAAACCGTTGGTCCGCAAACATACATGCCAACAAAAGGTTCGTGCAACGGAACAAATTGTTCCTTTCTACGGGTCAACGTGTTGTAAATATGCA
This sequence comes from Parabacteroides sp. AD58, assembly GCF_023744375.2. Classification (NCBI taxonomy): domain Bacteria; kingdom Pseudomonadati; phylum Bacteroidota; class Bacteroidia; order Bacteroidales; family Tannerellaceae; genus Parabacteroides; species Parabacteroides absconsus. The sequence continues at coordinate 2,537,329 of NZ_CP146284.1, forward strand.
AAGGATGTTCCATAATTCAATCATTTAATATCGCAAAGGTAATATTTATCACAGCATTACCGATAGTATGTTGCCAATTTTTCTTGCTTAGGATCAATGATGCCGTCAATAATCCACCCACGACTTGTGGGTGAATTGCAAAACATCTACAATAAAGCACATAAATCCAAGAGGCGTAATCTTTAATTGGCTCATAAATTCCGCCTTATAATAACTTTAAAATACCAATCAAATATTCCAAACACATACTCAACTTATTTTGTGGTGTAATAGAAGATGTATAAAGAATATTGTTTATCACCCTCAAATAGTTCAACAATATTGATGGATTATAATCTTTGGTTGTCAACTCCAACACCTTTTTTGAATATTCAATCCAGGCATTACACACTTCAAGTGAAAGAGTACTATCTCCCATTTTTTGTAAGCCATCATCAATTACATCCTTTATATATCTGAGAGCTAAATCTCGATTATAATAATTGTTCATCATTTTTCTTCGTTTGAGATAATTTTTTCCATTTCACTTTTTAATTCATCAGAAGTCTTTTGTCCTTTTTTCAACACATCGTCTGCCAATTGACTTGAAATCTTATTAGATTCAATCATTTTATGTGTATTAAAACGAATACCGAAGCCTTCGAAATTATCAAACAAAGGCATTAATATTAATGCTAACCACAAAATGAATATCAAGTTTTTGCCGTTAAACTGATCGAAGAATGTAAAATTTATCAACTCGTGGAAATTATTAAAAACATAGATGCTTGTTCCTACCAACACTACCACATACCATACTTTTCTAATCCAGGTTAATTCCAATTCTATTTTTTCCACATCCATTAGAAACGAATGTACTACATTTAATATCTTTCTCATAAACATCATTTAATAATGACAACTCTTTCTACTTGGTCAAGTATATGTAAGACTTTTAGTCCTTATCCAAAGACGATGATTCCATTTTGCTCAATCTGATCTTTAAAAAACACATCCATATTCCGATTCATTCGAATAAGATCGACGGGACAGCCCAACATACTCTCAAAAAAATGTTTCAAGTGCACAAAGTGAATAAGGCCTGTGGGATCTGCGTCAATACAGATATCCACATCACTGCCTTCGGTCTGCTCACCTCTTACCACAGAACCAAATATACGCAAAGAACGTATTCCATATTCTTGCTGTAATTCTTGCTTTCGCGAATTAATTATACGAATACATTCCTCTATCGTCTTCATATTCCTTCACTGTTTGTCGCAAAGGTAATACTTATCACTTCATTCACGACAGAATACACTGGTTTTTCTTTATTCTTTATTCAAAAATGATGATTCCATTTCGCTTAATCTAATCATTAAAAAACACGAAAACCTTCCCTGGTGCACTGTTCTACGGGAAACGTACCAGGGAAGGTCTTATCGATTGCAAGAACATTTTCCCCAAGGGCTGATCACATCAAACCCTTGAGGAAACAAATCTTCATCCAATCCGTTGCACATCTAAGTATACAGTCGATAATATACCCGCTTTTTTAGCATCAATGCCATATATACGCATAAAAGCATCGGTTACAGCCTGACCGCCATTGGTTGTTAACGGATTACTACTTGTTGAGGGAGTCACAACTTCTACACTCATTCCTTTCTCAATGCGAATTCCGTTACTATTCTTCGCGGTCTTCACGGTTACTCTGAATAATGGCATGGTTACATTAATAGTTAAAAACCAAATATTTTTGACAACATTTTATAATAAAACCAACCCTTTATATTTAGATTGATTTCTCATCAAATTCTTCCAATAACAATTATCAATTGTTAAATAGTAAGAAATATTCCTATAGTAAACATAAATGGCAAAAGCATATAAAACCAATAAAATAAAAAACTGGCAATACTTTTATAAACTAAAAATATTGCATATATATATTATAGCATAAGTAATATCAAACTTAAGATCCTTATTTATAATATTTCGTATACCTGTTTAGATACAAATTCCAGATTTATACTTTACTTTTCGATTCTTCCACATCATTACATTTAATTTAAGACAATATTTTTCTTAATGTTTCAATATAAGCTTTTCCAGAGAAATAAAACTGAACATAAACAATAAAACCTGTTCCTAACCATCCTATTATAGGCAAAGCCATCAACAATAGGTTAACGGCTATTGCAATTATTGCATTTATAACTATTCCAACTATAACCGTACTTAACTTTAATGTAGTTTCACACTTTTCGCATAGTTTAAAATACATATGCCATAAAATGTAAATAAAGAAAAAAATCCCTAATCCAAAGAGGGGAACTGCCATAACAATAGCAGCATAAAGAGAATGTTTTCTAACTATTTTAGCCATATCATCTTCAAACATTTTATCTCCCCATTTGGCAAAATATTTTTGCAACATAATTATATATTTTTATTTCTATAATGATCCAATTCTTCTCTAAATTCTTTAAAAAGCCAAGTGATAACTGCAGCATCATCAGCAAATCCAACCAAAGGGAGAACATCGGGGACAATATCTAATGGAGTTAGTAAATAAATCATTCCCGCTACAAGCATTAATAAACTCTTTCCATTATAATCCGAATACTTTCCAGTAGATATATCTCTTATATAAGAAATAATAAGAGTGATTTCACCTTTAGCATCTTTAATGCCATTCTTGCACACATAATTTTTAATTTCAGGAATCAGAAATTGAAGCTTCTTTGGCGTATGGACATAATCATCTGCTTTAGATAACCAGTCTTTCTTAAATATACGAATAACTTCATTTTTATCCATTATAGAAAATTTCAATTTATTCAACATAGGTCCATTTGCTCATCTAAATGCTTTTTCAATCGATTAGCCATAGGTTTAAATGTCCAATAAGTTAATCCTGCTGATATAGGAGCGCCTATCAAAGGAACCACTTTAGCTATTCCCTTAGAAAAACTATCTTTAGTTAACTTTATTCCAATCCATTTTGCCACCTGTTTAGCAACATTATATATGGCACATTTTGTTAAAGCTTGTTTAGGCAGACGAACTGCAATTTGCCCCGCAAAAGCTTTTGTTAAATTCCTTACAGCTTCTGTAGCAGCTTGAGAGCCCATCATCACTCCAGTAAATAAAGTAAGAACTTGCGCAGTCTCATCATCCAATTCACCATTTTGATTTTGCAAATCAGGCCATCCATAGATATAAAGTAATTTTTGTGTCAAGGCAAACACATGAGCATAGAATTGAGCAATATCTGCAGGAATAGTACCAGCCAATGCCCATCCTCCTGGTAATCCGGCTAATGCAGAAGCACTACACACCAATGTTAAATGATATTTAATGCAACCATTAGCTATTTTCGACATTTGTCTATTTGTTAAGACCTTAGTGGGCGAATTTGAAATTGCTAAATTGATTTGATCCTCATTACAATAAATTGATAATTCTTTTCTCAGAAAAGACTCTCTATCAACTTTTACGAAAGGAATTGCCATAGCTCCTTTTAAGGCCTTATTCCACAATTCAATATTTGCATCCATATTATAAATATTTTATTTGTTCTTTATATATCAAACATATCTACATTTATTACAATAATAATTTCATACTCAAGAATGACTACAGTTTCAACATCTATAACCCGACAACTAAATACAACGTTTATATCCTAATAATTTATAAACCATTAGGATAATTCAATATCGTACATTTTAATTCTCAATATCTGGTCAACTCTTCCATTAACAGTTTCTACAATATTTAGAAGTGATTATTACATCAGTTATTGTTCCGACTGTTTTAATACAAATATACATTTCTTGTTCAATACGACGCTCTCCTAATAACAATTATTTCTTCAATCGATGCAAAAGCGTTATATGATTCAAAAAACGTTTCTTTACTGCATTTCTACATCTGTGTGTTACATCATTCTTTTATTTTATATGCTGATAAGTCCCCTGAAACCAGCTTGTTTATAATAAAAAAGGCGTGAGGACTTCTTTCCTTTTGTCAAGAAACAGGCATCGCCAAACGCCAACTCAGAGACAAGCGAAAACAAAAATCCCACGCCATATTTGGTATGCAAAAAGTATAATCCATACGGACTATACAAAAAGCTTGCATAGACAATACAGATGAGCGTCATGTTTCTTTTATCCGTCTGAGTTTATTGAAATTGGCGATTTCGTTTCTTAGAATAAAAGATGAAAGAACGCATTTCTAACCGAAAGGGTATTTCTCTTCCCTTCGTATCGCAAATATACATTTTTTCTTTTACATGACGCCCGTAAGGGATTTTTATTTACCTTTACACCTGTCAGGTACAAAAATAAAAGAGTCTTGTTAGCCATCCAATAGCTCACTATTTCTATTTTGAAAGAAGTCTCTTTTTGTACCAAAAAGCCTGTTTATTGATACAAATTATGATTGAAACTAAACAAAGCATTCTGAAATTTCTGATTGAAAATTGTATTTTTGCTTCATCGGCATCAACTTTTTCAGCCAGCCTGGAAGCTACAAGCAGAAGTAGTATTTACCGGTTTATGAAAGGAACTGTATCCCCAAAAACTGTAAATAATATTTGGAATGATGTATGTAACAGCTTTGCCCTAACGGATGAGCGATTAATTGAAGTTGCCATTACGGTTGAAAAGGCAAAATGGTTTACTACCGTAGTAGCGTCATATTCATTTGACAAGAAAGATCCTTTATGGACTGAAAAATTACTTTGTGCGCTAATAGATGAAAATTACGCAAACTTACCAACCTCGTTTGTAAAGGAGGTAGTTCCTCTACTAAAGGATTTGAAAACAGACAATAAAGATATATTTTTTGGTATGCTTATGTTGTTTTACGTAAAAGCGAAACAACTGGATCCTTACAATTCTCTTTTCAAACAGACATTGTCTGATCTGATTATCCATTTGAATAATTATTTTCATTCCGTACATCCCGAAAATGATGTAGCCTATAAAGCCATTCAGGCATTAACTTCGGAAACATTATTAGATGTAGTCCCTCCTTGTACATGGGGTCTGGTAGAAAATCCAACACTTATTTTGCAATATTATGCAGATCCTCTTTTTTTGAATGCAGCACTCCGTGGAGGAACTATATTTCATGAATGGGGCGATTTTAGCTATTGGCATGACGCAGACGAAAACTTCACTAAAGGAAGCAGATTCTGGTTATTCATGAGTCGGGAATCAGACTCCATTTATCATGGTAGCTATATTGTCCAAGAATTTGAAATAGGGAATGATAATGAAACCTTTATTGATAAACAAATCTTTAATATTCTCTTTTTGAATAAAGAAAATGATGATGAAGATTATGATGCCATCGTACAAATCTCAGAATCCAAACCAACCGAAAAGCACTCATATCACATCTATTATGGTGTATATAAATATGAAAAAGAGGCAGATGAAATGTGGATGGCTTTCCCGAACGAAGAGGATAATATCTATCAATTACCTTTATGCCTAAAAAGAATCCGTTTTGACGTACCTACAAAATCCCAGGAAAAAGTCTGGTCTCACTTCATTGGTAAATTTGATAACAGCAATGCACTGGAGATATTTGTAAAAAGTCTTTGTCGTACATTAGACGTAGAATACTTAGATGATGAGTATCCCATAAAAGATGTATGTTTAAATCGAACTTTTTTCTCTTTGGTAATCGGTGAAAATGAAAAGCAAAAACAATATCGAATCTCATTGGAAAGCTATTCTTTCCTAAAAGGATTATCTGTTTTTGACGAACTGATTATTTGCAAACATAAGGATGAACTCTTCGTAGAATGGTCCTACTTAGGATACGCCATTCCATTGTCTGATTTTGAAGAGCTGAATGTTAGTTCAGAATGATCAGTTTATCCATTTCTTATTTCATTTATCAACATGTCAAAGAGCGCAAAGGCAAATATATCAAGAAAGTAACCAGTTTCTCTTTGAGGTAAAGATACAATACCATATTACCTTTTTCCAAGCTTTTAGACCTAAAAAATCAGCTCTCACAAAAGCATTGAGAACTATTACAAATCCGTTACAAATTCCTATTTTCATGCCGACAAATTAATTGAATCACTAATATGAATCAATTAATTCACAGAGGTGATGCAATCAATTCATTATGGTGATTCAATTACATCACATGTGTGAATTAATTAAAATATAGTAGGAAAAAGAGGAATTGTTCTTTGTAAATACAAGAATATAAGTAGGTTATTCAGGAGTTAAGAAGGGATTTATCAACAGGAGGCCTCAATCCTTACTTCAACATGTGATATAATTTCAGTTCTGTTCGCAAGGCTTTTGCCTTCCCGTCTGTCAGTCGGTCCAACAAGTTCCAGAAGTGTTCGTTATGACTCATTTCCTTCAGATGACAGAGTTCATGTAAGAGAACATAGTCAATCAGATGCCAGGGAAGAAGCATTAAGTAGAGAGAAAGGTTGATATGCTTGCTTGATGTACATGAGCCCCAATGCGTCTGACTACTATTGATTTTTACTTGTTTATAAACAAAGCCGTATTTCTGAGCCCAAGCCGATAGACGTCCGGGCAAGTATCGCTTGGCTTCATGGCGGAATGCACTGGCCAGCATTTGTTTGAGAAGTTGTTGGACTTCGTCGTCGGCGAAGTTGGTGGCCTGAGGACAGGAGATTTGCAAAACACCATCCTTGAGGGTCATGTAGAAATTATCCCTTTCGGTACGGACAATTCGTACCCGAAAAGTAGCCGTCTGCCAATCGGTCTGTTCATTCAATAAAGGCCTGGCCGGATGTTTCTTCAAAGCCGCCTTGATTTTCTCCCGGTTACCGAGGATAAAAGTCAGCATTTTCTCTTCGCTTCCCCGAACCGGCATGGTTGCAAATACCTGACCGTTGGTTATTTTGAGCGTATAATTACGTGCCCGCTCACTGTAACGGATAACGACCCGTCCTAATTCCTTATCATCAAAATACTTTTCCATAATTCTTAGGCAAAAGTAATACTTTGGATCTAACAATAATACATCCGAATTTGTTATCTTTGCAGGCGAATTGAAAATAAGGACAAACATATATAAGTAGATAAGTTTGTTTGTTTTCGGGCGACTAAGTTGGATGCTTACAGTTACTTAGAAACGAACAAACTAAAGAAACGAAATAACAGATTACTTATCATATATAAAAATTACAATTATGGCTAAGAAAGCACTTTTAATGATTCTTGACGGTTGGGGTTGTGGCGACCACAAAAAAGATGATGTCATTTTCAACACTCCAACACCGTATTGGGACTCTTTATTGGCAAACTATCCTCACTCTCAGTTACAGGCCAGTGGTGAAAACGTAGGTCTTCCCGACGGTCAAATGGGTAACTCTGAAGTAGGTCACTTAAATATCGGAGCCGGTCGTATTGTTTATCAGGACTTGGTAAAGATTAACCGTGCTTGCGCCGACAACAGCATTATGCAAAATAAGGAAGTGGTTTCTGCTTTCACGTATGCCAAAGAACACGGAAAGAATATCCACTTCATGGGACTGACTTCCAACGGAGGTGTTCACTCATCACTGGATCATCTGTTCAAACTGTGCGATATCGCTAAAGAATACGGACTGACTGGTAAAACTTTCATCCACTGTTTCATGGATGGTCGTGATACCGACCCGAAGAGCGGTAAAGGCTTCATCGAAGAACTGACAGCTCATTGCGCAAAATCAGCCGGTCAGATCGCTTCTATCGTAGGTCGTTTCTATGCTATGGACCGCGACAAACGTTGGGAACGTATCAAAGAAGCTTATGATCTGTTGATCGAAGGAAAAGGCAAACAGGCAAACGATATGGTAAAGGCTATGCAGGAATCGTATGATGAAGGCGTTACTGACGAATTCATCAAACCGATCAACAATGCCTCTGTCGATGGAACCATCAAAGAAGGTGATGTAGTTATCTTCTTCAACTACCGTAACGACCGTGCCAAGGAATTGACAATTGTACTGACACAGCAGGATATGCCGGAACAGGGCATGAAGACAATCCCGGGATTGCAGTACTATTGCATGACTCCGTATGATGCTTCATTCAAGGGCGTACATATCCTGTTCGACAAGGAAAATGTACATAATACATTAGGCGAATATCTGGCTAAAAACGGCAAGACTCAGTTGCACATTGCCGAAACAGAAAAATATGCACACGTAACCTTCTTCTTCAACGGTGGTCGCGAAACTCCGTATGAAAACGAAGACCGTATTCTGGTTCCGTCTCCGAAAGTAGCAACTTACGACTTAAAACCGGAGATGAGCGCCTATGAAGTAAAGGACAAACTGGTAGAAGCTATCGGTACGCAGAAATATGACTTCATCGTTGTCAACTATGCCAACGGAGATATGGTTGGTCATACAGGTGTTTACGAAGCAATCGAAAAGGCTGTCGTTGCTATCGACAACTGCGTAAAAGATACCGTAGAAGCAGCCAAGGCAAACGGTTACGAAGTGATCATCATCGCCGATCACGGTAACGCTGACCATGCCCTGAATGCTGACGGTACTCCGAATACAGCTCACTCACTGAATCCGGTTCCGTTTGTCTACGTAACAGAAAACAAAGCTGCCAAAGTAGAAAACGGTGTACTGGCTGACGTAGCTCCTTCTATCCTGCACATCTTAGGTATGGCACAGCCGGCTGAGATGACGGGAAAAGACTTAATAATGGAAAATTGAGAATTGAAAATTGAAAATTAAGTGAGTCGAGACAATATTGTCCTAAAAATTTGTATGCGTTCGCTATCCGTATAGTGAACGCATACAAGTTTTTAGGACAAACCCATCGAGAGTTCGTTCTTTCCAAACAGCTTTTACGATGCGGAACATCCATAGGAGCCTTAATCAGAGAAGCTGAACATGCACAAAGTGAAGCTGATTTCTTGAATAAAATGAACATTGCTTTGAAAGAGGCCAACGAAACATTATATTGGATTTCTCTCCTGAAAGACACTGGATATTTGGATGAGGCTATTTATCAATCTATAAACAATGATTGCACTGAAATTGTAGCAATCCTTGCTTCGATTGTCAAATCCACCAAATCAAAGCTCAATAAATAATTTTCCATTTTCAATTTTCAACTTTCAATTTCAATAATATGATGATTCAAATTGAGGATATCGTCGTTTCGAGCGATGTCCTGACAGAAAAATTTATATGCAACCTGGAGGCTTGTAAAGGTGAATGCTGTATAGAAGGCGACGCCGGAGCTCCCGTCGAGAAAAACGAAGTTGCCGAACTGGAAAAAGTTCTTCCGGTTATTTGGGACGAACTTTCCCCTGAAGCACAAGCCGTTATCAAGAAGCAAGGGGTTGTTTATACCGATCAGGATGGTGATCTGGTAACTTCCATTGTAGGGAACAAAAATTGCGTCTTTACTTGCTACGACGAGAAAGGCTGCTGTTATTGTGCCATCGAGAAAGCCTATCGCGAAGGGAAATGTAATTTCTACAAGCCTGTTTCCTGCCACTTATATCCGATACGGATAGAGAATTACGGTCCTTATACAGCCGTCAATTATCACCGCTGGGACGTATGTAAGGCAGCAGTCGTTTTAGGAAAGCTAAAAGGTGTTCCGGTTTATCAGTTCTTGAAAGAACCTTTAATCCGGAAATTCGGGGCAGAATGGTATCAGATGCTCTCAGACTGTGCCGATGAGTGGACGAAGCAGAACATGGGCGAAAACGAAGAAAAATATTAAGACGATGGAGAACCCAAAAGAAATAGGATTAGAAAAACTGGAACAGACTTTTTCCTTACCTGATGTGGTTTCTTTATGTGAGGAAGAAGATAGTCTGGTCATCCTCGACCAAACCCAGCTTCCTGCGCGGGAAGTCTTCCAGAAAATAAATAAAGAAGAGGAACTCATTGATGCCATTGTCCGTTTAAAGGTCAGAGGAGCGCCTGCAATCGGTGTGGCTGCTGCAGCAGGCTTATATGTTTGTTTTGCCCGCACCTTGGCGAATATGACCTCTGCCCAACTCATGCAGACAGAATTCCAGGCTCTGGCCAACCGGATTCGCGCCAGTCGCCCGACAGCCGTCAATCTTTCGTGGGCACTTGATCGGATGACAGTCCTGTTCAAGCAATGGATAGCCGGTAAAGACAAGATAAGCATGTCCGATTTCCAGGAGATAAAACACCTTTTACGGGCAGAAGCTGTCCGCATCAAAGAAGAAGATATCGAAATGTGCAAACAGATAGCCTTGCACGGGGTCGGATTAATTTCTTCCGGAAGCCGTATCCTGACACACTGCAATGCAGGACATTTGGCAGTCTCCCGTTATGGAACGGCACTGGCACCGATTTACCTGGCACAAGCCTGTGGATTGAATCCGAAAGTCTATGCCGACGAAACACGGCCTTTGTTGCAAGGAGCCCGCCTTACTGCCTACGAATTAATGAAGTTCGGCGTGAACACGACGTTGGTCTGTGATAACATGGCAGCCTCTTTAATGAGTCAGGGAATGATCGATCTCATCATGGTGGGTTGCGACCGCATTGCTGCCAATGGCGACGTAGCCAACAAAATCGGCACCTGCGGAGTAGCAGTGCTGGCACATCATTATCATGTTCCCTTTTATGTCTTAGGTCCGACCAGTACCTTCGATCCGCATACACCGACAGGGAAAGATATTGTCATCGAACAACGGGCAGCTTCAGAAGTCACTGATTTACATTATATACACCGGATGGCACCCGAGCATGTACAGGTCTATAATCCGGCCTTCGACGTGACTCCGGCTGAGTTAGTCACAGCGTATATTACAGAGAAAGGTGTTTTCCGACAGATAGAAGATTTCCACTGAAAAACGATTCATCTTTGAAGAAAAATACGTTCCTTTGCAACAGATTTAAAGCAGGGACATATTAAATATACCATGTTTGCATAACGCTTAAAACATATACCTATTATACAATGAACTTATTAACAAAACTTTCAGTGGCTGCCATCATCGGATGCCAGGCACTATGGGCTGTGTCCTGCACTTCGGGAGACAAGAAAGCAGAAGCGACAAGCCAGGCTGTAGATTACACAGCGTATGTCGATCCTTATATCGGATCAGGAGAACACGGACATGTTTTTGTAGGAGCCAGCGTTCCATTCGGAATGATTCAGGCAGGTCCGCAGAATATTCACAAAGGATGGGACTGGTGCTCGGGTTATCATTATTCGGATAGCGTAATTATCGGTTTCAGTCATACACACCTGAGCGGAACCGGTTGTGCTGATTTGGGAGACGTACTGGTTATGCCGTTCATGGGCGAAGTTCGTACCAAACGCGGAGAACAGGACAATATCGAAGGCGCTTGTTCTTCTTACTATTCACATGCGAATGAAAAAGTAGCTCCGGGTTATTATTCATTATTAATGGACAACGGTGTGAAAGTAGAATTATCGGCTACCGAACGTGTAGCTATCCACCGTTATACATATCCGGAAGGAGAAAGTCATTTACTGATTAACCTGAAAGAAGGCAACGGAGATGAGGCATACGACACCTACCTGAAGAAAGTAGACGATAACACCGTTGAAGGTTATCGCTTCTCAAAAGGCTGGAGCCCGCGCCATAAGGTATACTTCGTGATGAAGTTTGAACAACCGGTTCAATCATTGCAAGTATTCAACGATGATACGCCGGCAGGCAATGACGAATTAACAGGAGAATCGGTCAAAGGTGTATTGACTTTCAAGGATGCACCGAAGGAAGTAAAATGCAAGATCGCCATTTCATCCGTTAGCTGTGCCAATGCCCAGGCAAATATGGATGCAGAACTGGCAGGTTGGGACTTCGATCAAGTGCGCGAACAGGCTAAACAGAAGTGGAACGATCAGTTAGCTTGTGTTGACATCAATACCAACGATGAACGGGCAAAGAAGATTTTCTATACGAGTATGTTCCATGCCTTCATTGCACCGACATTATACTGCGACGTGAACGGTGAGTTCCGCGGACATGATGATAAAGTCTATAAGGCAGATACATGGACAAACTACTCTACCTTCTCGTTATGGGATACATATCGTACGTTGAATCCGTTGTTTACCATCATCAAACCGCAGTATGTTCCTGATTTCGTCAACTCGATGTTGAGCATATACGATCAGCAAGGTAAACTGCCTATCTGGCCACTGGTTGGTGGAGAAACTGAATGTATGCCGGGTTACAGCTCTATTCCTATCATTGCCGACGCTTATCTGAAAGGTATCAAAGGATTTGATGCGGAACGTGCATTCAAAGCGATGACTTCTTCGGCCACTTACGACAAGCAGAAGGGTGTTCCTTATGTGATGGAAAAAGGATATATTCCATGTGACAAGCTCCACGAAGCTACTTCTATCGCCATGGAATATGCCGTTGGCGACTGGGGAATCGCTTTGATGGCAAAGCAGATGGGAAAAGAAGCCGACTATCAGGAATTCTTCAAGCGCGGTCATTACTACGAACAGTACTTCGACAAGAGCATCAACTTCATCCGTCCGAAGATGGACGACGGTTCTTGGCGCACACCGTATGATCCGTTCCGTTCTGTTCACGGTGTAGGCGACTTCTGCGAAGGCAATGGTTGGCATTATACCTTCTTCGTACCCCAGAATCCGGAAGGACTGATCGCTTTGATGGGTGGCGATGACGCCTTTAATGCTAAACTGGATTCTCTGTTTGTAGCCGACGGTGATATGGGAGAACAAGCCTCCAGCGACATCAGCGGACTGATTGGTATGTATGCACACGGAAACGAACCGAGCCACCATGTTGCTTATCTGTATCCGTATGCCGGACAACAATGGAAGACAGCCGAGAAAGTACGTTACATTCAGGATGAATTCTATACAGACAAACCGGAAGGTGTGATTGGAAACGAGGACTGCGGTCAGATGTCGGCTTGGCACATTATGTCGGCATTAGGATTCTATCAGGTAAATCCGTCACATGGTATTCTGGTATTTGGTAGTCCGTTGTTCAATGAAGCCACAATCCAATTACCGGAAGGTAAGACATTCGAGATTGTTGCTCACAACAACAGCCACGACAATATCTATATCCAGTCTGTTACCTTGAACGGACAGCCTTATACAAAATCATACATCACCTACGAAGATGTTATGAAAGGTGGTAACCTGACATTCGAAATGGGTAATACACCGAATAAAGATTTCGGTGCAGCTCCGGCTGATCGCCCAACATCGCTTTAAGAATAATAATTATTAATTATTGAACATATCAAGAGGCTGTTGTAAGTTGTAGCTTATGACAGCCTCTTTTTATTACAATACATAGCCAAATGCTCTCATTTGTCAGTCACAATAAAAAGAAATGACATAACTATTACAATAGTTATTGTTTTTATCGTACCTTTATGCAAATTCTATATCTTAAAACACCTATTACACATGAAAAAGATTCTTCTACTATTGTGCGGATTCACCATGAGCATCATGACATGGGCCCAAAAACAATTCCAATTGACGTCACCCGACGGAAGTATTAAAACCAATATCGAAATCGGTGATAAACTGACGTACAACATCAGTGTGGACGGGAAACAGGTTTTAGCGCCTTCACCTATTTCCATTACGTTAAGTGATGGAGAAGTATGGGGAGACAAGGCTAAACTTTCCAAAAGCAAAAAGACAAGTGTCTATCAAACAATTCCTTCTCCTTTCTACAAAAGAGATCAGGTTACCGATCAGTACAATCAACTGTCACTTACATTCAAAAAACAATGGGGCATTGAATTCCGTGCCTATAACGATGGTATAGCCTATCGTTTCGTCAACCAGCGAAAACAACCTTTCACCATTGAAAAGGAAGAAGTGGCTTATCAGTTCGATTCGGATGTGATGACACACATTGCTTACTCTAACCGGGGAAAGGATGGTGATTTTAATTCACAGTTCATGAACTCATTCGAGAATACGTATGAAGTGAAGAAATTATCTGCCCAGAATAAAGGGCGGTTGATGATCCTTCCACTCGTAGCTACAACAGATGATGGAATAAACATCTGTATTTCCGAAGTTAATCTGGAAAATTATCCGGGAATGTTTCTTACTAACAAAGATAAAACAAATGCCTTAACCGGAGTTATGGCTGCCTATCCGAAGAAAACAGAACAAGGCGGACATAATATGCTGCAGTTCGTCGTGAAAGAACGGGAAAACTATATTGCCAAAGTAGATGGTCCTCGCACTTTCCCCTGGCGTGTAGCCATTGTAACCCGGACAGACGCGGAACTGGCCAATACAGATATTACTTACCGCCTGGCAGAACCGTCACGACTGGATGATATCTCATGGATCAAACCCGGAAAAGTTGCTTGGGAATGGTGGAATGACTGGAACCTGCAAGGCGTTGATTTCAAAACAGGAGTCAACAACGAAACCTATAAATATTACATCGACTTTGCAGCCGATCATGGCATTGAATATGTTATTCTCGATGAAGGTTGGGCTGTCAACCTAAAAGCTGATATGATGCAAATCGTTCCCGAAATCAACATGAAAGAATTGGTTGACTATGGAAAAAGCAAGAATGTAGGCATTATTTTATGGGCAGGTTATCACGCATTCAACCGCGATATGGAGAATATATGCAAATATTACGCTGATATGGGTGTAAAAGGTTTCAAGGTCGATTTTATGGATCGTGACGACCAGGAAATGGTTGCCTTCAATAACCGGGCTGCAGCCACTTGTGCCAAATACAAATTACTGCTCGACTTGCATGGCATGTACAAGCCGTCCGGTCTGAATCGTACTTATCCCAATGTATTGAACTTCGAGGGCGTACATGGTCTGGAACAAATGAAATGGTCTCCTAATACTGTTGACCAGATGACCTATGACGCATCTATTCCATTTATCCGCCAGGTAGCCGGTCCGATGGATTATACACAAGGCTCTATGCGCAACGCTACCCGCGAGAATTATTATCCTTGCAACAGTGAACCGATGAGTCAGGGAACCCGTTGTCATCAGCTGGCTCTCTATGTTGTTCTTGAATCACCGCTCAATATGCTTTGTGATGCTCCGACAAATTACATGCGTGAAACAGAATCACTGGAATATATCGCCAAAATCCCAACGGTCTGGGATGAAACAATCATTCTCGATGGGAAAATAGGAGAATATATCGTCACTGCACGCCGGCATGGAGATACTTGGTATATCGGAGGTATCACCAATTGGAATGCACGAGATCTGACTATTGACTTGAATCCGCTAAAAATATTTGGTAAGAAAGCGACACTTTTCCAAGACGGAACAAATGCTCATCGCAAGGCCAGTGACTATAAGAAGGAGAGCATTACTCTTGCCAATAGCTTGAAGATCCACCTGGCACCTGGTGGCGGCTTCAGTTTGATGACAGAATAATTGATTTTCCTATACAAATCCCTGGTATCAAATAGATGTCAGGGATTTTTTATGGCAGACAGCATCGGATGATTTGCCAAAGAATTCGTATCTTTGTGGTTTAAATCAACTGATAATAAAACGAATCATATAGATTATGGCATTACAATGTGGCATTGTCGGACTTCCTAACGTCGGAAAGTCCACTCTTTTCAACTGTTTATCGAACGCGAAAGCACAATCGGCCAACTTTCCGTTCTGTACGATCGAGCCGAATGTAGGTGTCATTACCGTACCAGACGAACGCCTGAACAAACTGGCTGAAATTGAACATCCGCAGCGTGTCATCCCAACCACGGTTGAGATTGTCGACATCGCCGGACTGGTGAAAGGCGCCAGCAAAGGAGAAGGATTGGGAAATAAATTCCTGGCCAATATCCGTGAAACGGATGCCATTCTGCATGTACTGCGCTGCTTCGACGACGATAACATTGTTCACGTAGATGGTTCCGTTGATCCGGTAAGGGATAAAGAAATCATTGACATGGAACTCCAGATCAAAGACTTGGAAACGATAGACAGCCGTATCGCCAAAGTACAGAAACAAGCACAGACCGGTGGAGATAAACAAGCCAAAATCGCTTACGAAGTATTATGTAAGTATAAGGCTGCTTTGGAACAGGGAAAGAGCGCCCGCACCGTTTCGTTTGAGACGAAAGAAGAAGAGAGAGTAGCCCATGATTTATTTCTTCTGACAAACAAACCCGTTCTTTATGTTTGTAACGTGGATGAAGCCAGTGCCGTTAACGGCAATAAATATGTTGATGCCGTGCGTGAAGCAGTAAAAGACGAGAATGCCGAAATCCTGGTAGTTGCCGCTAAGATTGAAAGCGAAATAGCCGAACTGGAAACTTACGACGAACGCCAGATGTTCCTGCAGGAAATAGGTCTTGAAGAATCGGGTGTCAACCGTCTGATCAAGTCGGCCTACAAGCTGTTGAATCTGCAAACCTTCCTGACTGCCGGACCTGATGAAGTTCGTGCCTGGACATTCCATAAAGGCTGGAAAGCACCGCAATGCGCCGGTGTAATCCACACAGATTTTGAACGCGGATTTATCCGGGCCGAAGTGATTAAATACGACGACTACATTTCATATGGCTCAGAAGCAGCTGTCAAGGAAGCAGGCAAGATGAGTGTGGAAGGTAAGGATTACGTCGTACAGGATGGCGACATCATGCACTTCCGTTTTAACGTATAACAAACTTAAATCCCGCATGTACGAACCAGTACTCGCGGGATTTCTTAAATATAAACATAATGGTACAGCGATTTGATTTCTTAGTTATTGGTTCCGGTATAGCCGGAATGAGTTTTGCCCTAAAAGTGGCACATAAAGGGAAAGTAGCCCTCGTCTGCAAATCCGGTCTCGAAGAAGCAAATACCTATTTTGCCCAAGGAGGCGTAGCGTCTGTTACCAACCTGCTTGTTGATAATTTCGACAAGCATATTCAAGACACCATGATTGCGGGTGACTGGTTAAGCGACCGGGCAGCCGTAGAACAAGTTGTCCGTAACGCACCTCAACAAATCAAGGAGCTGATCAGCTGGGGTGTCGATTTTGATAAAGATGCCAATGGTAATTTCGACTTACACCGTGAAGGAGGACATTCTGAATTCCGTATTTTGCACCACAAGGATAATACCGGTGCTGAAATTCAGGACAGCTTGATCCGCGCTGTACAGACGCATCCGAACATTACCGTATTCGAGAACCATTTTGCCATTGAGATTCTGACACAGCATCATTTAGGAGTGACTGTTACCCGCCATACTCCTAATATCGAATGTTATGGTGCTTATATCATGGATATGAAGACGGGCAAAATTGACACCTTCCTTTCTAAAATCACACTGATGGCTACAGGAGGTATCGGAGCCGTTTATCAGACAACTACCAATCCGCTGGTAGCTACCGGTGATGGTATTGCTATGGTTTACCGTGCCAAAGGAACGGTAAAAGACATGGAATTCGTTCAGTTCCATCCGACAGCCTTGTATCATCCGGGCGATCGTCCTTCATTCCTGATTACTGAAGCCATGCGTGGTTACGGAGGCGTTCTGCGTACTATGGATGGTAAAGAGTTTATGCAGAAATATGATAAACGTCTTTCTCTGGCTCCACGTGATATCGTAGCACGTGCCATCGATACAGAAATGAAGAACCGAGGCGATGATCATGTTTATCTGGATGTAACACATAAAGATCCGGAAGAGACGAAGAGACATTTCCCAAATATCTACGAAAAGTGTCTGAGTCTGGGTATTGACATCACGAAAGATTATATTCCGGTTGCTCCTGCTGCTCATTATCTGTGTGGTGGTATCAAAGTCGATTTGAATGCCCGTTCATCAATCAACCGCCTGTATGCGGTAGGTGAATGTTCTTGCACCGGATTGCACGGAGGTAACCGATTAGCTTCTAATTCACTGATCGAAGCCGTAGTTTATGCAGATGCGGCAGCTAAACACAGCTTGAGTATCCTTGACTCGCTTTCTTATCAGGAGAATATTCCGCAATGGAATGATGAAGGTACTCGTCTGCCGGAAGAAATGGTTCTGATCACACAAAGTGTGAAGGAAGTCGGACAGATCATGAGCACCTATGTAGGTATTGTCCGTTCAGACTTGCGCCTGAAACGTGCCTGGGACCGTTTGGATCTGTTGTATGAAGAAACAGAAAGCCTGTTCAAGCGTTCTATCGCTTCCCGCGAAATCTGCGAGTTGCGCAATATGATCAATGTAGGTTATCTGATCACCCGCCAAGCTATCGAACGTAAGGAAAGCCGTGGTTTGCATTATACATTGGATTATCCTCCTGTTCCACATGAACATCAGTTTTAATCCTTTATATATCTGAATAAAGAGGTACCAAGAAATATATAATCTCCTGGTACCTCTTTTTATATCTCCTAAAACCAAATCTTGAAGCGAGTCACGCCATCCGAGTAAGTCTTGAGTGAAAATGAACAACCATGCTTCAGTAAAACCTCGCGGATAAATATCAATCCGATACCTTGCCCATTGGGCTTGGTTGAGAAGAATGGACTGAAAAGCTTAGCTTCCGTCTCTTTCGAGATACCAGCTCCCGTATCACCTATTTCCAGGCAAAGCGGATGATGAGAAGTCCGAATATAAATATCACCATTTTCACCTATTGCCTCAACAGCATTCTTAATAATATTGACCATGACCTGCTCGAACAGGATCGGATCTATTTTGACAGGTGGAAGTTCCTCTTCCAGCTCAATATGAATCCGGATTTGCTTTCCTACACACAGGTTCTCCATAAAACGCTTACACGATGAGACCAGTTCATTTAATGCAACCGACTTGATCTGCGGCTCCGGTATGCGTACTACATCCGCGAAGTTCGTAATAAAGCGGCTCATCCCGTAACAACGCTCAATCAATACCCGCAAGATATCACTCACTTCTGCCATATCTTCCATGCCCTGAAATGACGCCTCCAATGTATCTAATGTAGAAGTTATCCCGGCTGTGGTATTATTCACCTCGTGCGAGATCATCCGGATCACCTTCTCATAAGCTTTCTTCTCGGCTTTAAAGACCTCATGCGTCAATACTTCTATCAGATAGAATTCATGGCGCAATCCTCGATCCATAAAGAAAGAATGCGAACATTTATAAATATTGGCATCACTCAACCGGATGCTCCGGGAGCTGTCAAGTGGTATGTTCCGGATTTCTTCTAATAAAGGTTGTGTACACAAAGCCAAGGGTAAACCAAGCAAATCTTTCTCATCAGTCAGATGCAGTACGCGGCAAACAGCCGGATTAACCGACAAGATCCGACCGTCAAAATCGAGGATCAGAACACCCATTGGAGAAGCTTGTATCAGCAAGTCCAGGAAATGATTCTGTTCACGCACATGGAGGCGTTCGTTCTTCAGCTGTTCCATCATCCGGTTGAAGACATCCACAATACGATCGGTTTCCTTTTGCCCCACATGCCCCAATCGCGAACTAAAATCCTGCTCTTTCAGCAGGTCCATACCATTACTCAAGGTATAAAGCGGTTTGATGATGCGACGATAGAAATAGTACAGATAAACCAATAGCAAGATAATCCACCCTTCGAGGGCAAAGAAAATCCACTCAGCGTTTTCCCCGCTCCAAAGAAAGAAGATCAAGGCAAACAAGACTGCCAGCAACAGCAGGAATCCGAGGAAGATATTCTTTAATCGCATACCTTAATGCCATATTTTTCCAGTCGCCGATACAATGCAGCCCGACTGATGCCTAAGGCTTCAGCGGTTCGCGACAGGTTGTGTTCATATTTATCCAAAGCCTGGAGGATACTTTTTCGCTCCAGCTCTTCAAGCGTCAATCCTTCCAGTGAGGTAGAAGCGGATAAAGAAGATTGCGGCATTCCGAACTGCTCAAAGTCGGAAGCATCGATCCGCTGCCGTCCGGATACCAACAACGTCCGTTCTACCAGATTCTTCAACTCGCGGATATTACCCGGGAAAGGCAATTGCTGCAAATAGGTAAATGCTTCGGAAGTAAATTCAACTGGCGGCAGGCCATTCGTCTCTGCCAGCTTTTGGGCAAAATGACGTACCAAAAGCGGAATATCTTCCCGCCGTTCACGCAAAGCCGGTAAATGGACGGTGATCAGGTTAATACGATAGAACAGATCTTCACGGAACGTATGTTCGCGTACCATAGCCGACAAATCCCGATTCGTAGCACTGACAACCCGCACATCCACTTTCCGTGGACGACTATCGCCCAACACCTCAAAGGTCTGGTCTTGCAATACCCGCAATAGCTTCACCTGACTGGACAATTCCAGGTCTCCGATCTCATCCAGAAAGATTGTTCCTTTATCAGCCATCTCAAAACGGCCGGTCCGATCCATGTAGGCATCGGTAAATGCTCCCTTCTTATGTCCGAACATCTCGCTCTCGAACAGGCTTTGCGACAGACCGCCTAAGTTTACTTTCACAAAAGGCTCTTTTGCCCGGCGACTGTGTGTATGGACGGCTTCGGCAATCAGTTCCTTTCCCGTTCCGCTTTCTCCGGTAATCAAGACAGAGGCTGTTGTCGGAGCAATACGCGCCACGGTATCCAACAGGCTTAGCAACGCCGGACTTTTCCCTATGATTTTATCAAAACACGGATGAGCACGCCCGGCATCCGATTCTGATGTTGCCGGTTCTGCCGGCGCATATAAATCCAAAGCATTACGGATCGCCTTCAGTAATACCAGATTATTCCATGGTTTCGTGATGAAATCGAAAGCGCCGGCCTGCATGCCTTGTACAGCCAAAGAGATAGAGCCCCATGCCGTCATCAGGATAACCGGCAAATCCGGGCGCAGCACTTTGACCTGTTTCAGCAGATGGATACCTTCTTCCCCGGTTGTTGTCAGGGTAAAATTCATATCCATCAGTACCAACCGGAATTCTTCTTCGCGAACCAGACGAAGTGCGTCCTTCGGTCCATCCACCGTTACTGGCAGATAACCGGCCCGCTTCAGCAGGAACGTCAGCGAAGAACGTACCACGGCATCATCATCAACTACCAGAATTTTAGTATCTGTCATATTATCTTTTCTTCTTTATTTATAACTTCTTCTTTTCCCTCATCAGCTGCCAGCAAATCTGTAATTACTTTCGCCGGAATAGATAACCTGGAGAAAGCAAACATCCGCTTCCCCAAATCTTTCAACGACGCGCCGATGTGATAAACTTCCTGACCGTCGATCAGCAGGAAACGATCATGGCAATCCCGGTACGTCTTCACTTCAACCGGCAGATACTGGCTGTTATGCTTTTCCAAATCCAACTGCATCTGCGGCATGATCCGTTGTGTATAAATCACAGCCGATACATCCGTCCGGCGCTTACTCAACATCAACAGCACCGATTCATCTACATAATTGTCGATCAGTACCAGCGAATGCCTGGCCGACCGGATCAGATCTACAGCGAATTTATACGCATCAAAGATCTGACCATTATAGAAAATCCCTTCTACCGGAGGCAGGGAAGTCCGTACAAAGAAATCTACTTTATCAGTCAGTTCCCGGATCTGCCGGTCATGATCATTCAATCTTTCTTCTATCCGGCGATGAGAATACGGGCTCATCGCATAACCTTTCAGTACGTAATCTTTCAGTATCTGATTGGCCCACTGACGGAAGCGGGTGCCCTGCTTGCTCTTTACCCGGTAACCCACCGAGATAATCACATCCAGATTATAATAATCCACCCGATACGTCTTTCCGTCTGACGCAGTATAGGCAAATTTTGCCCAAACTGAATCTTTTACCAGCTCTTCTTCCTTGAATATATTACGAATATGTTTTCCTATCACACTGATGTCTCGTCCAAAAAGTTGAGACATCTCTTCAATAGATAACCAGACGGTCTCATTTTTCAAATGAACTTCCAGTTTTATTATCTCATCCGGCTGATATAATACAATCTCCCCTTCATCCATGTAATATTCCGTTTATCTGACGATCTTCTCAAATTCTGCATCTAATGTACAATTATTCAGAAAATCATACAACGTCAGACTACGGATATTATAGAAATAACGCCAATAATAGTACAGCTCTTCAATGTGTTTCTGCTTGGCACTGTCCTTTGACGTTTGGGCATCATTTAATTCAAGAATATCTATTTTCCCTACCATAAAAGTCTCTATAGAAGTTTTATATCGGCTTTCTGCCAGAGAATCTACTTCCGAGGCAATTTCCAATTGGGCAGCCTGGTTATTGAAATTCTCTACCAAAAGGAAAATATTCTGATTGAAATCCATCTGTTCCTGACGGATTTTCGAAAGCACGACTTCCCGGTTAGATTCGGCAACTTTTACTTTTCCTTTCCGCTTGCCCCAGTCCAGTATCGGAATCGAAACGCCTACTTGCACCACCTGATTATCTTTCAGCGGATTATAGGCTCCCGAAAAGGAAAGATCTTTCCCTGTATAACCAACCGAGGCAAACAAATTGATGCTTCGCTGGTTTCCTTTGGCCGTAGCTACATCATAATCGGCCTCCAACTGACGACGCAGAATATTCTTGGAGAAGGAATTATTCTCTTGAGCCCGTGCCAATACCTGCTGATAATCCAGACGCACACCGGTAATGACTTCGGGCAAAACCGGCTCAATCCGGTCCCGTTCACTTAATCCCAAGAAAGAGCGCAGCTGAAACATCATCGAATTCAGATTAGACTGTGCCTCCGTTACCTTTGCCTTTGCCTGCAAGGCCGACTGTTTGAGCTGCATCAGTTCGATTTCCGAGATATGGCCGATCTTCCGTTTGGCAATTGCTATCTCATAAAGCTTATTGGCATTCTCTAAGTTCTGTTTACAAACGGCCAGGTTATCTTCCGCCAGCAGCAGATTAAAGTAATGCGTAATAGTTGTAATGGTCACCGTTTCTACACTTTCCATAAAAGCAGCTTTCGCTTCTTCATAACGGACCGGCTCGATACGCCGCTTCCATTTCTGATCGTTCACTCCGAATATCGGCTGCGTCAATGTGAGGCTGACCGGAACACTCATGAATTCATTGTAAGCACTTTTCCCCAATTGGCGGGTAAAATCCAATGATGTATTCAAGGCAATCTTACCTCCTGTCAGGGCGATATTCTGCTCTATCGAGATTTCTCCATTAAGACCTAAGACATTATTCTGTACATACGTATAAGATCCGTCCGACTGCTGGTATTTGGAGTATTGCTTGCTGTACGAAGGCAATGTGCCGGTGAAGATAATCTCCGGCAATTGCTCCGCCTTGTGTGTCCGGTATTCCCAATAAGCCGTCTTCAATTCATTTAAGGCGACTGCCGCATCGACCGACTGCAATTGTGCTAACCGAATAGCATCTGTCAATGAAAGAGAGACAGTCCGAGTCTCCACGTCATCAGCATAGCCGTTATCACACATTCCTATGATATAAATTAAACACAAAATCCAAATTCGTTTCATATCCATTTCATTTTCCTGGATAGAAGCAAATGCTATGCCATAAATATATCTAACTGATTATCAATCCAAGGCGGATAATCATAGTGTTCGGTTTCGGACAGTTGGTTCACTTTCGGACGACAGAGGATTTTTTTAAATATACTCATTAGATATATATAGTTAGTTTTATATCTTTGTATAATCCTAAGGATATTTATTCACAAATACATTATGACGCATCATTCATAGGTTAACTATATGGAAATATATCATGGAAGTTATACAAAGATTCTTTCACCCCAAATCTTGAAAGGTCCATTTACGAAAGATTTTGGAGACGGATTCTATTGTACCGAGATAAGAAAACAGGCTCAGAAATGGGCAAAGCGCTATGATACTCCCATCGTAAACATATATGAATATCAACCCAATAATCATCTGAAAACTCTTTACTTTAAAGAAATGACAGATGAATGGCTTGATTTCATTATTGCCTGTCGCAATGGGGAATCACATACTTTTGATATTGTTATTGGAGCCATGGCTAATGATCAGATATATAATTATGTAGCAGATTTTATGAATGGTGTAATTACCCGAGAGCAATTTTGGGTATTAGCCAAGTTCAAATATCCAACGCATCAAATTAATTTTTGTACATCTCAAGCATTGACATGTCTCACATTTAAAGGATATGAGGAGATAAAAAAATGAATGGACGAGAAGATAAACAATTAAACGATTTGTTTTTTGTATGTAGCTTAATTGAGTATGTGGGGCGACAAACAAACAATGAACGGAAAACCATCGTAAACGCGTTAGGTCCAAAAGGGATAAAACATTATTACGAACTTGCAGAAGTCTATCACTGCGAAAATATAGACAAAGTAACCCACGAGATTGTAACAAAATATGGTATTACAAACGGCAACTACAACAACATTGCTGATGCTGAAGACAATATTCCGACTTATTGGGATATTGGAAAAGTAATGCAACGGCTTATCTCTGAAGTTGCCCGCAGGTCTCATAAAGATATTATCACTACTCTTATTGAGGTTTATAATTCATGGATTGTTCCTAAAATTGACAATTACAACAGCTCCATGTATTACGAAAATACCAGTTATCAATACGCATCTTATCAAGCAGGACATGCTTTATAACTTGAATCACATCATCTATCAGTCTTACAAAAAGATAGATAAAAGACGAAAGATGATTTGACAAACTGAAAGTAAAGTCACTTCCGGGATGATAAGAATACATAAAAATAAAAGTAACGAATATCCATTCCGATTCTCGTTACTTTCATTTTTGATTCTCGCGAGCTTTCAAAACAAAGGCTTAGTGTTTTGATTATTTCCCGGCGTATTTTCATCAAAAGCCGGCGTAAATTGACAAAAATACGCCAGCTTTTTACACTACTCTGCCCGCAAGGCATCGGCAGGTGCTATATGGGCTGCCTTTTGTGCTGGATACCAGACTCCTAAGACAATGATAAAGGCTAATAACAGCCAGGTGATCAACGAGACTTCCAAGAAGCGGAGAAGTCGTTCGTCGGCTGCCGAGGCTGATACCAAATCGGCATACACCAAGTTACCACAAATGAAGAGGGCGGGTAGCGCAGCCAGTGTAAGGAGCAGCAAACTTTCGGTGATGGTAAACCGAAGTAAGCCGGCACGCGACGAGCCCATCGCCATACGTAATCCCAATTCTTCCTTCCGGCGGTTCACACGGAACCAGAATGAACCGATAACTGCCAGGAATACATTAACCAGCAAGAAGAGCATCACTGACGAAATCACCTGTTGTCCGCTCGAATTGGAAGTCCTCTCCAGGAACTGCTCCCGAATATCGTTATAACTCTGTACATCAGACACCCAGAAATTCCCCGCCTGTAACTGGCGGCGCATCTCTTTCATAAAGCGTTCCTCAAAACCTGCCGTCTCGACATTCGGGCGGATACGGAAAGTGATTTGCATTTGAATGCATGTACTTTCCGGAACAATACCATCACGAGGAAACTCTATTTGGCTAAACGAAGCATAAGGTAACCTTTCATTGTATTCATCATTACGGACAGATTCCGTGACAGCTACAATTTTAAGTGTATCCTCTCCTTGTATTAACTCTTCACCCACGACATTGGTCCGACCGAAAAAGGTTTCAGCCAAGTTTGCCGAGATAACCAATCCCGGTTGAACAAGTCGTTGCGCCAGTTCATCCGGAGAACCGCCTGCCGCCGGACGAATATCGAAGACACGGAAATAGTCTGGACTGATATTATACCGCCGAATATTCCATAACTCTACACTGTCTTTCCGAAAGCCATACGTAGTATTGGAATGTGTATAGGGCAACGAGAACATCGATAAAGCCACAGCTTCCACATCCGGATGCTGCCGGATACGTTCCACGATACGATCGAAGTTCTGCTTCGGTTCTTCACTGTTTTCCGGATAAACGATAAACTGAGGAGCATCAACAGATCGTTTAGATACGGTCACTTGATATACACGGTCTGTATCGAATCCAACCGGACGATGATAAAGAGTATATTGGGCGATGAAATAATCAGTCATAATCCATAAAGCGACAAACACCACCATCAACTCAGCCAATATCCACAGATTACCACGGAATTGTGCCTGTATAATCTTCAAAATATGTCTTATCATACGTTTTTAGAGTTTATGAGTTTGTTTTCATTTATTCAATGCGCTTACTATATTCTCCCTTATGGCATTCCAGACCGGAACCATCGACGAAAGCAGATTCAGTAAAAGGCATACAGTAACTGCATAAAGAAAAACCTGCCAGTTCATCAGCATTCCAGCTGACAATGTAATTACATCTGCATCTTCCGTTATAAATTGCTGGTAACTGTTTGCAAGTAATATATTCTTATACATATCTACCAATCCATAAGAAAACAGCAAACCGGCAAGACTTCCCGGAAACATCAGGATCAGATTCTCCACAAAGATTTGCATAAACAAAGTTCCACGTGGAGCACCAAAGGCCTTACGGATACCAATCTCTTCCAGACGGTCCTGAATATGAGAAGCGTTCAGTCCGGAAATATTCAGTGCCGGAACCAACAGAAAGAGTAAAAGGAATAGAACAATCGCCAGATACGCCTTGGAACTACTCACTCCCATAATGGTCAGTGTGGCCGGTTTGATTTTAGGATCAGTAACCTGGCCTCCAACCAATGTTGTATTATACCTTTTTACAGCCTCTTCCAATTCTGCCTGCACGGCTGTAATATCATGCTTGTCGCGAAGCAAGATATTTGCCTGTAATTTACCTACCGTGTTTTCTCTTTCATCTACTGATTCTGTAATAACATTCGACATGGAAGTATAAGGCATCCATGCTTGTGAATAAGTATGCTCCAAAGTACCAGACACATCTTCTACCACACCACAAACACGATATTCCACCTCATTCAGCATTACTGTTTGCCCTATAACATCTTCTTTTCCGAACAATTTCCTCGCCATTGAACGACAAAGAACAACCGTTTTCAATCCTGATTCAAAATCAGACTCAGTAAAAGGTTTGCCATAGAGAAAATGAAATTCATAAACTTTCCAGAATACATCATTACAACCCATATATGAAATCTTCGCCTCATCATCGTTTCCAGCTACAGAAGCAAACATTTCACCACCTTGGAAATACTGATATATTGGAGAAGTTGTTATGGCTATCGCTTCAGGTTTTTTCAATGTAAGAACCACATCTTTTACATAACGTATACCTAATGAGCTGCTGTATGAGCCATTACCTTCATTATACTTGTAGATGACAAAATCCAGATAACACATCCTGTCCCGATGTACTTCCGGCGCTATATTAGCAGTACGAATATAATACACTACCGCTAGCACCATCACCATCGAAATCGCCAGTCCGGTTCCGATGATATAAACGGCACTGAAGAAACGGTTTTGTTTCATCAGTTGCCAGGCTTGTTTGAAATACAGATTTATGGTTATCATTTTAGTCCGTTTATTTAATTGTTTTATGTTTTCGAGGTAGCAAGCCAACAAAGTGACAAGTTTTTTATAACCTTGTTAACTTGCTCTCTTGTCAACCTTATTCATCTTTCAAGGCTTCTGTCGGATTTAACCGGGCTGCCTGTTTTGCCGGAAATACGATACCCGCTACAATCATCATGGCCAATGTCAGGAAAGCAATCAGAAAACTATGTACAAGGCGATCTATCATGGAAAGATCCATCGAAGTAGTAGTCAGCACATCCAATTGACCCAAATTGACATAAATCAGTACAGCTGGTAAGGTGACAACAGCCAGCAGCATCAAACCTTCTCCTATCAATTGGATAAAGATTACCATTCTGGAAGCACCGACAGCCATGCGCAAACCAATCTCCGGAATACGCTGACGAGCACGGAACCAGAATGTTCCGACAACACCCAGCAAGACATTAAACAACAGGAAACATACAGCGACCACATATAAACGGATATTGTCCAAAACAGAGCGTAACACTTCTTCCCGATAATAACTCATAGGAGTGACATCAGACAGATATATGTTTCCCAGTCTCAGTTGCTGTTCCATATCTTTCCTGAACTGCTGCATAAGCTCAGGTTTGTCTGCCGAAGGTTTCATACGCACGAACAAGTTTATATTCCCTGAAAGTATTTCAATCCCGTATTTCTTCAACTCATCCCGTCCGCCGAGATTCCGGTAATAAGCATAATCGTAAGAGGAAAATTCCTGATACCGCTGAGGTTCGCAAACCTCACCAATGTGATAGACGATACTATCTGCATCACCCTGATTGGTAATCCAGATATCTTTTCCCCGTCCTTCTGTTGCCTTACCGAAATATCTCTCCGCTACGGTAGCAGTCACAACAATCTGATTGTTACGAAGTGCATTTTCCAGCTTTTCCCACGATTGTCCGTCGGCAGTCTTTACCTTAAACACACGAAAATAAGACGGATCAACATCCCGGACAAAGCCATATCGTTGCATTTTAATACCATGAAAAGTAGCGAACCGATTGAAATACATATAATGGAAATGATTACCGGAAGTATAACCTACAGTTTCCACACGCGAATCCTTCTCCAAACGGTCTACGATTGTGAAGAAATCATCCATTCCATTCGTCGTGTGCACGGCGGTTGTATCATAATCCGCACTCGTTTCCGGTACAACACCCAACCAGACTTTATACACATGCGAAATGTCAAATCCCAAAGGCTGTTTGTATTCCTTGTATTTCACATACAGATAATCTGCCGCATAGAGCAGACAACTGAAGACAACCAGCAGTTCCAGCAGAATCAGCACATTGGCTTTCCGCTCGTTCCACATTTGTCGAATCATTGAAGCGATCATACCATTAACTGTTTAAAGCCTCGGAGATTTGCTGCCGAGTCGCTTTCCAGGCCGGGAATACAGCCGAAAGCAGGTTTAACAATAGACAAAGAATAAAAACGGCAATAAATACCCAGCCGTTTACCATCTGGAGCGAAAGCTGTTCCTGTCCCAACGAGGTAATCATCAGCCAGTCGCTCATGCAGGCAAGAGCAACATACGAAAGTATAAATCCCAACAAGCCGCCAATCAATGTCACTAACAGATTCTCCAGCAGAACTTGCGACATAATACGCTGCCGTGTGGCTCCATAAGCTTGTCGCAAGGCAAACTCTGGAATCCGTTTACGTGTCCATGCCAGGATAATACCGGAAATATTCAATGCCGGCACCAACAGGATGATAAACGCGATCACCCCAAACCGCAGAAACACTTTTCCTACCGATACTTCCGAATTTTCTCCACCCATCCACTTTTCCAGATGAGAGAAAGGCTGATGCAGGATATTGGCCTGCACATCCGAGAGACCGGCATTAAAGTTGTCAATACGCTTCAGTAGTTCCTGCCGCAAATCTTCCCGGTTATGTCCTTTCTTCAAGAGCATATAGCATTCGAAGGATCCTCCTATTCCTTCCATGTTATAAAACAGATGCGTTCCGGCTGTATAAGGAATCCACACATCTGCCCAGGCTTTGTCGGCAAAGCGCGATACATCTTTCACCACGCCACACACCCGATACACTTGGAAGTTAATCTTCAGCTCTTTTCCCACTACCTGTTCGGTGCCGAATATGGAACGGGCCACTTTTTCACTGATAACAGCCTCGTGCAACCCACTCTCAAAAGTAGCTTTCGAGAAAGGATTTCCTGTAACAAAGTCAAAGTTATACACATGCCAGAAAGCCGTATCAGTTTCCAGAATAGAGGCAGTAACTGTATTCCTTCCATCCATCGACAGCAAGATTTGTTTCTGCCAGATGTCACGCACCACTGCCGTGACAGCTTCGGCTGATTGCAACGGATAAAAGCATTCTTTGATAAAAGGTAAACCTAAGCCCGTCATGGCGATGCGTCGCCCGTCAGCTTTTCCTTCCGTCTTTACATACGTGACGTAATAGGTATCCGCACGGTGGCTTTCCGGCTTAAAGGCTGCTGTATTGGCTATGAACAAGATCACAAAGACCATGATCATACAAATCGCCAAAGCCGTTCCTAAGATGGAAAGCAAGGCCGCCAGCCGATTTTGCCGCAGCAACCGCCAGGATTGTTTGATATATGAGTTTATGCTTGGCATACTTGGTAAGTTTTTAAGTTTGTCAGTTTGTTAGTTTATCCGTTAACAAGAAGGCACTTTATCCGATAGCTTGTATCCTTGTCAACTCGTCAACTTGTACCTCCGTTATTGAATCTGACGTCCATCAAAGAAATGCACAATGCGTGAAGTCTGCTTTGCCTGGTTTTCATTGTGTGTTACCATGACAATGGTACGCCCGTCTTCCTGATTCAGCTTATGCAAGATTTCCATTACTTCCGCTCCCATCTTGGAATCCAAGTTACCGGTCGGCTCATCGGCCAGGATGATTTCCGGATTCCCGATAATGGCACGGGCAATAGCGACACGCTGACACTGACCTCCGGAAAGCTGTGTCGGGAAATGACGCATACGATGTGACAGACCGACTTTCTCCAAGACGGCGATGGCTGCTTCCCGGCGTTCTTTGGCTGATACATGCGGCCGGTACAAAAGCGGCAGCTCTACATTGTCCAATACATTGAGGGAATTGATCAGATGGAAAGACTGGAAGACAAAGCCCAGTGTCTTGTTACGGAAGGCCGCCAGTTGCTTATCGTCCATCGATGCGGTTTGTACACCGGCAATCTCTACCGTTCCGCGCGTTGGCTGATCAAGCAATCCCATAATATTCAGCAGGGTTGACTTTCCACAACCGGATGGTCCCATAATACTCAGGAATTCACCTTTATCTACTGTCAGATTTACATTTTCCAAGGCTACGGTTTCAATCTCTTTTGTCCGATATACTTTCTCTAAATTTGTTAATGTGATCATATTATTTAAGTTTTAAAGTTTGTTAGTTTATAAGTTGACAAGTTAACCAGTTGACGAGTTGACAAGGTTTTGAACACCTTTCTGACCTTGTCCCCTTGTCAACTCGTACCCTTGTTTCTTCTATTCATAATGCAATGTTTCTGCCGGATTCATTCGGGTAATCTTATTGGCTGGAATGCGAATACCCAGGTAAATCATACCGCCCATCAACAGATAAGAAACCGATAAGGTAATCAGGAAGCGCCACCAGGTATAAGCCAGCCGATACGTATCGGGCATATCCAGATACAACATATTTACCAAGAAGATCAGCAGGAAAGGTAAAGTCAGCGCCAACAGGAAAAGCCCTTCGAGGAATAATTCCCGGCGTAACTGTGCTTTTGAGGCACCGACAGCTGCCCGCAACCCGATTTCTGCCCGCCGTGACTGCGTGCGTAACCAGAAGGTACCGACAATCCCAAAGAAGATATTCACCAGCATGAACCCGACCATGGCAATCTTTTTCTTCTGATTGTCCAAACGAGGCTTCAACATATCAGCCCGGTATTCACTGATGGGTTTCAGGGTGGAAACATACAAATCCCCAACTTGTAACCGATCTCCTTGCGCTTGCAGGAATGCATTCATATCTTCTGCTTTGAAGCCGTCTTTCATCCGAAGAAGACATTGGATATAATAAACACCTTGTTCAGTGATCAGATCGCTCACTTCCTGATCGGTCTTTAGACAAGTCAAATAATGACCAATGGCTTTATCAAATTCTCTCTCCCTCATTGGCTGCATCACGGCAGCTACTTCCATCGGGTTAGATTCCGGATCTGTCTTTATTTTCTTACCAACAGCCATGGATGTACCAAACAATCCTTCCACTACATTCTCAGGAAGAACTACATTTCCCGGATGACGCATAATTTCGTCGTATAAAGGTTTCCCGTCAGGCGTTTTCATCCGAAATACCCGACAATAATCCGGTGTAGCGACATACCATCTCCACACTTGCGAATTATAGGCTGTATCATTCTCCGATATCAACCCATTTCTGAATCTACGACTGTAGGTATAAGGAATGGCTGCAGCCGATAAACCAACAGCCTCCACTTCCGGACAATGTCGTAGATTATCCAGTAAACGAAGAAAATTTTCGGAATCACTTTCCGCGTCTTGTAAAGAATCAGGTGATGAGGAGTCGAACTCCTTGTTAAATTCAACACTATACGTATTCGTGATGTCATATCCCAAAGGTTGCCGATAGGTATACGCATCAACCAATAAAGAATCGGCCATCACCCACAACATAGCCGTTACCAATAGTAATTCCAGGAAGATCCAAACATTCCCGCTTCGTTGGTTCCAAATCAAAGTCAAAAGATGCTTTATCATATAAATCCTGTTTTATCGTTATTTATTCGTTTCTTCTCCATTCTTCAAGGCCTCACAAATTGGCTTACGCGAAATCCACCAAGCAGGTAATCCTGCCGAAAGCAGATTGATCAACATACAAAAGAGCAAAGCAAGGACGAAAGCCTCGGGGCGGAACAGCATTTCGGCTCTCAACTCCGTGTTGCTTGCCTTAAGCAAGAAGTCTTTACACAAAGGAAACAAGGCCCAGGAAAATACCAATCCCAACATACCGCCCAGTAATGACATCAATCCGTTCTCATATAGGACCTGGCGCACAATTTGTACACTCGTGGCTCCGAAAGCTTTACGGACTCCAATTTCCGCCTGCCGCTTTCGGATGGACGATTGCGTCACGCCCAACAAGTTCAATACCGGAACAAGCAACAAGAAGAGCATTGCCCCACCTGTTTCCAACCAAAAGTCTTTCCAATCCACATAAATCTGTCCAATTGACCCCATTGCCTTGTCCCATTGCGTAATGGGATTCTCAAAGAACGAGATTGAATATTTCTCTTTAGTGGCATTATACCGGGCAATCTGCTGTTGTAACTCTTTCCGGATAGCATCAAAGTCACTCGACTTCTTTGCTAACAGAACAACATTGAAATTTCCAATCATATTCTCCAAGTCCTGCGAAGTCTTCAATAAAGGCCAGGCAGTATAAGGATACCAAACATCTGCATAGGCAGTCGCAGCAGCTTTACTGACATTCTCCACAACTCCACAAATACGTCCTATACCCGCATTAAGCTTTACTTCTTTTCCGACAACATCAACCGTTCCAAACAACTCTCTGGCCATCCATTCCGAAACAATCACCTGTCGGATACCAGACTCAAAGTCAGCTTCTGTGAAAGGTCCACCTTTGATGAAATGGAAGGAAAAGATTTTCCAGAAATTAAGATCCACCATCTTCACGGTATAAGCTGTATAATTACGCTTATCCAAAGTAGAGACGGGTTCCGTCTCCTTCACATAAGCAGTTACAGCCTCTGGAATTTTCAGGGAATAGAAACATTCCTTCACAGCTTCGTCAGACATATTACCGTTATTTTGTGACTCCTCACTTTTAACACAAGTTCCATCTTCCACATAAAGCATCCGGTCACGATGTTCTTCCGGATAATAATTGACTACCTGAACTTGCAGCACCAGCACGACCATCATGATCATCGTAATGGAAATGGCCGTTCCTATAATCGAGATCGTACTCACCAGCCGGTTCTCTTTCAGCATCTGAAATGCCTGTTTGATGTATTGTTTAAGCATATATGTTAGGTTTATAGTTAATAAGTTAACCCGTTGACGAGTTGACAAGGTTTTGAACACCTTTCCATGACCTTGTTAACTTGTCAACTTGTTTCCTCTATTTCTCCAATTTCATCTTTCTCTTATTCTTATAATTGCTCATGTCTGAAACAACGACCTGATCGCCGGGCTTCAGTCCGCTGACGACTTCTACCAGTTCATAATTACTGTCGCCCAACTGGACTTTCCGTTTCAGCAACTCATTTCCTGAGCGGACAAACAGTTCGTATTCACCCGGACCGACGTAATAACTGCCGTTGGCAATACGCATCACCGAATCCTTCACGGCTGTCAGGACATACACATCCGTTTTCAAGCCCGAACGAAGCCGCTTGTGATTGTCTTGCTCCAAACGGACTGAGAAAGACATCACGCCATTCTTCGACAACGGAGTAACATCCGTCACAGTTCCCGCCAATTCTTCCTTTCCGACTTTCACGATAGCCCGGCTGCCGGCAGCAATACGGTCGCCATACGTATCCGCAATCTCGCCTTCTATCTTGAAATGCGACAAATCCGATACAATCGCCACCTTCTCTCCTTGTGCCACCTGTGCACCGATATCTGTATTCACATATGTCAGAATTGCTTTCCGCGGCGCTTTGATCCGGGCATCATCGAGGGTCCGTTTGGTTTCCGCCAAAGTCTTGCGGGCAATATTCAATTCCAGTTCTTTCACTTTAAGGTCGGCATCTGCTGTTGCCTGTTCGTTGATAAACTTCTGTTCATCCTCTTCCAGTTTCAGCTTGCTCACATTGTAATCCAATTCCACCTGACGCACTTTATCAGTCGTTCCGGCACCCAGACTATCCAAGTATTGTTCGTTGCGCAGTTCCACCGCTTTCCGGTTCAGTTCCATCCGAGAGACTTTCAACTGCATTTCCATTTCCGACAGTTTGCTCCGGTTCTGGATGCGCAGCTGTTCCAACTTCAGTTCATTCATCTGCACTTCATCGAGCTGCTTCTTATA
This sequence comes from Parabacteroides sp. AD58, assembly GCF_023744375.2. Lineage (NCBI taxonomy): Bacteria > Pseudomonadati > Bacteroidota > Bacteroidia > Bacteroidales > Tannerellaceae > Parabacteroides > Parabacteroides absconsus. The sequence continues at coordinate 2,571,842 of NZ_CP146284.1, forward strand.
ATCCGTTTCCGCACTCAGCAAATCCAGGCGTAAGATCGGTGTCCCTACTTCCACCGAATCTCCCCCTTTCTTATACACTTCCAAAATACGGGAATTAATGGGCGAATTGATAATCTCCTCGAATGCCGGAACGACCTTGCCCGAAGCACTCACCGACACATCGATACTGCCCTCATCTACCACCGAAAAGACAATATCCCGCTCATGCAGACTTTCCTGCATCAGCTGCATCAAGGCTATCACGGCTGCTATACCAACCACAACCATTCCGCCCCATTTCATCCACATCCGGCGTTTCTCCCGATTCCGCTGTTCTTTTGATATTTCTCTATCCATACGACTTTCTTCTTAACTGATCTTATTTGCCAACCTACGAGGCAAAAGCCGTGCCAAAAAGATAAATCATTGATTTACAAGACAGGCTTTTCTAACAAGTGTTCGGAAACGGACAATAACCAATTGAGAATGGACAATGGACAACAAAGAACCATCAATTTTCAATCTACATGATTGATTGTTTTCGCGCGCGGGCGCGCTACTCTCTCTCTCAATAATAAATATACTTTACTATACTTTACTTTGTGCACTTTTCACGGTTAAAATCGAAGTTTTAGCTGCGCAAATGAGGATTTCAGCAGTGATAATATGGATACTGAAAAAAGCCGGCGTGTTTTGATAAAAAGGTAGGCACAAAATGATGAAAACATAGGCATGAATTTATACAACACACATAACGGTTCGTTACGTAATAATTTTTGCTTTTCGAGCTAAAGCTTCAAACGCAGATTTTGGAAATTACTATATTTGTGAAGGGAAGAATACATAATAAAAACAAGTATTTGCATTAAGAAATGAAGGATATACAATATAATAAAACCAATAGCATTCTTGACGATACAAAACAAATCATCGAGACAGCCCAGTCGTTTGCCTATCAATCTATCAATATAGCATTAGTGAAACGTAATTGGCTACTTGGTAAACGTATAGCTGAAGAAATATTACAAGGAGATGAACGCGCTAAATACGGTTCTGAATTAATAAAACAATTATCTGAACAACTAACGAAATTATATGGTAAAGGGTTTACGAAAACAAATCTCTATCAATTCATGGACTTTTTCAGAAAGTTTCCAGAAATTTTCCACTCGCTGAGTGGAAAATCATCTACAAACCTTCTTTCATGGACTCATTACCGTGTATTATTACAGATAAATGACACCCATGTAAGAAATTGGTATGCGAATGAAGCGTTAATCCAAACATGGAATGTACGAACATTACAACGAAACATTTCATCTCAATATTATCATAGATTGCTCTTATCACAACATAAAGAACTGGTGAAACAGGAAATAATACAAAATACGAAACCACTCCCACAATCTAATAAATTAGAATTCATCAAGAATCCTATTATCGCTGAATTTTTAGGGATAACAACAGATTTACAGGATTTTACTGAATCTAACCTTGAAAGAGCAATTATCGATAATCTACAAAAGTTCCTCATGGAAATGGGGAAAGGATATGCTTTTGTAGCTCGCCAACAACATATTCATACAGAGAAACAAGATTATTATATTGATCTTGTCTTTTATAACTACATTTTGAAATGTTTTGTCCTAATTGATTTAAAAACAAACAAAATAACTCATCAGGATGTAGGACAAATGGATATGTATATTCGGATGTATGATGAATTAAAACGTACCGAAGGAGATAATCCAACATTAGGGATTGTGCTTTGTGCAGATACAGATGAGGATATAGCAAGATATTCCATTTTACATGGAAACGAACAGCTATTTGCAAGTAAATATAAACTCTATCTTCCGAGTGAAGAAGAACTGAGGGCAGAAATAGAGAATCAGAAAATGATTTACTATTTACAAAATGAAAATCTTTAAATCCAGAGAAGCGCTTGTATCGTATATGAAAAAGCCTCCACCCCGAAAGTATAAACTCTTTGAGGTGAAGGCTCTCCTTTTTTAGGAATAACCTTTTGCCGGGGAAAAACCGGCTATTTTACAAATGTTGTTATTGTTCAACGATTTCCTTTACTTCGACCTGGAATACCAATGTCGTATAAGGCTTGATATTGTCACCGTATCCAGAAACGCCATATCCCAATTGATAAGGAACCCAGACTTCCCAGATATCTCCTTCGTGCATGTGCTGCAAAGCGGTTGTCCAACCATCTACCACACCACTGACCGACGTTTCTAACGGATCGTCGCTGTTCTCTCTCAAAGCTGAGTCAAAAACTTCGCCTTGTGCCAGTACATTATTCCGGTCGCTAATAACATTTCCATCTTCATTGGTCACAAAACAGCCTTTGTAGTAACATTTAACCTTACTGGTGTAATAAATCGTCTCCGTACCTTCGCCTTTCTTCAGAATCTTGCAGATGATTTGTCCGTTACCACTTTCCGAATTGATGGTAAACAAGGTCGTATCAGTCTTTGCATCCTGTAAACGGGCATCGAAGGCGGCCAGATTTATTTCTTTCCAAGCCTCATCAATTACTATTTTATCATCATCATCACTGCATGCCGCCAAAGTGAACAGCATGACTACCAACATCCATGTAATGTGCCAATACTTTTTCATGTTATTCTTCTACTATTTTCTTCAACAAACTTCTCATGCTTACTTTCTCAGAGATAATGTCATGCAACTGGTCGATGCTGACACGTTCCTGTTCCATCGTATCACGGAAACGGATGGTTACGCAATTATCTTTCAATGTATCATGATCGACAGTGATGCAGTACGGAGTACCGATAGCATCCTGACGACGATAACGCTTACCAATTGAATCCTTTTCATCATACTGGCAACGGAAATCCAAACGCAGCATCTGCATGATTTCTTCTGCTTTTTCAGGCAGACCGTCTTTCTTTACCAATGGGAGAACAGCCAATTTGATCGGAGCCAATGCTGCCGGTAACTTCAGGACGACGCGTGTTTCGCCGTTTTCCAAAGTCTCTTCGCAATAAGAACCGGCCATCACACTCAAGAACATACGGTCAACACCAATAGAAGTTTCGATGACGTACGGAGTATAGCTCTGGTTCAATTCCGGATCAAAATATTGGATTTTCTTTCCTGAGAATTTCTCATGCTGGCTCAAGTCGAAGTTAGTACGACTGTGAATACCTTCCACTTCCTTGAAACCGAACGGCATTTCGAATTCGATATCAGTAGCAGCATTCGCATAGTGAGCCAACTTCTCATGGTCATGGAAACGATATTTCTCATTACCCAACCCCAAAGCCTGATGCCATTTCAAACGAGTAGCTTTCCATTTCTTGAACCATTCCATTTCTTCACCCGGACGAACAAAGAACTGCATTTCCATCTGTTCGAATTCACGCATACGGAAGATAAACTGACGGGCAACGATCTCGTTACGGAAAGCTTTACCGATCTGGGCAATACCGAACGGAACCTTCATACGGCCTGTCTTTTGTACATTCAGGAAGTTTACAAAGATACCCTGAGCCGTTTCCGGACGCAGATAAACCTTCATCGAACCATCGGCTGTTGAACCCATTTCAGTAGAGAACATCAGGTTGAACTGACGAACGTCTGTCCAGTTACGCGTACCTGAAATCGGACAAACGATGTCGCAATCCAGAATCAGCTGGCGCAAGTCCTCGAAGTTCGATTCGTTCATATCCTTTGAATAGCGTTCGTGGATTTCGTTCCACTTTGCCTGGTGCTCCAACACACGCGGATTGGTTGCACGGAACTGAGCCTCGTCAAAAGCATCGCCAAACTTCTTGGCTGCCTTGGCAACTTCCTTATTTATCTTTTCTTCTATCTTAGCCAAATGATCTTCAATCAGGACATCGGCACGATAGCGTTTCTTGGAATCTTTATTATCGATCAACGGATCATTGAAAGCATCCACATGGCCGGAAGCTTTCCAGATTGTCGGGTGCATAAAGATAGCCGAATCAATGCCCACTACATTCTCATGCAGCAAAGTCATGCTATCCCACCAGTATTTCTTAATGTTGTTCTTCAACTCTACACCGTTCTGTCCATAATCATAAACAGCACCCAGGCCATCATAAATTTCGGATGAAGGGAATACGAAACCGTATTCTTTACAGTGCGATACTAATTTCTTAAAAACATCTTCTTGTGCCATATCGAATCTTTTAATAATCTTTTCTAGCTTGATTTATCAGCTTGCAAAGTAAGCGATTTTTTCAAAATATTTTATCACTTCTTTCTGTAATTTGTTGGAAAACATAATGAATCTTCCATAAAAATGCTATCTTTACGACAAAATTATCTATAATAGTTGACTTAAATCATTCCTTTAATCATGATGCATTCAGAAATATCCCGTAGAAAGTTCCTGAAGAGCGCGCTGGCACTATCGGCTGCTTCAGTGATTCCTTCCTTCTGGATTCCGGCAAAAGCTAATACCATGCCTAAGAATCCCTTTGTCAGTGCCAATGACCGAGTAAATATTGCCTTTATCGGTATCGGAAACCGTGGTGGTGAAATTGCCAAAGAATTGTATAATACCGGACTGTGTAACGTAGTTGCCCTCTGTGATGTGGATATGGGAGCCAAACATACCCAGGAAATCATCTCGATGTTCCCGAAAGTTCCCCGTTTCCAGGACTTCCGGCAGATGTTCGACCAGATGGCAGACAAAATCGATGCCGTTACAGTGGGTGTTCCCGACCATTCACACTTCCCGATCACCATTGAAGCCATGGCACACGGCAAACACGTGTATGTAGAGAAACCAATGGCACGTACTTTCAATGAGATCGAAGTTATGATGCGTGCCGCCAAGAAATACGGAGTAGTCACCCAGATGGGTAACCAAGGCCACTCCGAAGCCAATTATTTCCAGTTTAAAGCCTGGAAAGAAGCGGGTATCATCAAAGATGTGACAGCCATTACGGCACACATGAACAGTCCGCGCCGCTGGCACGGCTGGAACCCGAATATCAAACACATGCCAATGGGCGAGCCTGTTCCGGAAACGATGGACTGGGATACCTGGCTGGGCGTTTGCCAGTATCATGCTTATAACCACGATTATCATTTAGGACAATGGCGCTGCTGGTATGATTTCGGTATGGGAGCTTTGGGCGACTGGGGTGCACATATTTTGGATACAGCCCACGAGTTCCTCGACTTAGGATTACCTACAGAAGTCAATCCGCTTTATCTGAAAGATCATAATCCGTTCTTCTACCCGATGTCTTCTACGCTGTTGTTCCGCTTCCCCGAACGCGGCAACATGCCGGCTGTAGATGTTACCTGGTACGACGGACTGGATAATATTCCGGCTGTACCTGAAGGTTACGGCGTTTCGGAAATCGATCCGAACATCCCGACCGTAGCCGGTGGAAAGATACAACCCGCCAAGTTGAATCCGGGTAAAGAGATCTATTCGAAGACATTGACCTTCAAAGGTGGTTCACACGGCAGCACGTTGTCGATCATTCCGGAAGAAAAGGCAAAAGAAATGGCATCCAAATTACCGGAAGTTCCGAAGAGTCCGTCGAACCATTATGCCAACTTCCTGCTGGCTTGCCAAGGAAAAGAAAAGACCCGCTCGCCGTTCGAGATCGCCGGTCCGTTAAGTCAGGTATTCTGCCTCGGTGTTTTGGCGCAGCGACTGAACCGCAAGCTGGTATTCGACCGTGATACTAAACAGATCACCAACGATCCATTTGCCAACCAGATGCTCGTAGGCGAACCGCCACGTAAAGGCTGGGAACAGTATTATAATGTATAAGGTCTTATTATAAGAAAACAAGGTTTCAGATCATCTTCCATTGATATGTCTGAAACCTTGTTTGCAGATGTATCTGTCCGTTTAGAACTTGATCATGCCTTCGTCTTCTTTCTTCGCGCTGTTTGTAGCACGGGCTTTCAATTTCGTCCGTTGTTGTTCGACGAGGGCATTCACGTTGCCGATGAAGGTCGCGAATTTCTCATCGCCGTGCATGGCTGCCAACATATTGACAATATCTACCAACTTCCGATAAGCATCGTCGGCAGCTTGGCGCGCCTGCTTCGAAAGCCCCACTTCGCGGGCAGCCTCTTCCTGCACCTTGGCATCCGTAGCGTTTAAGAATGAAGTTTCCGCATTTTCCAAGCGAGTCAACCACGGTTCGATATCCAGGTCTGTGAAATCGCCCATCTCTTTCGTCTGGTTCAATTCCTGCAACAAATTATGCAAGATACCACTTTCCTCGAGTTGTGGCTTGGCTGTCGGATTCCCGTATTTATCCAAAATAACCAACGCTTTCTCGGCAGCAACCGCCACCGATTCTTCCGGATGGGCAGTCATCGCCTTGATATAGTTGTATAATCCCGTCCACGCATAATCGCGCTCCGCATCCTTTTCCGCTACCCGTTTGGCCGAAGGCACTGTAGTAGAGACCTTCAACGCACTGTCCAAACCATCCACCGCCGTTTTGTGCGTATCCACGCCCGTCGTCAGGAAAGTAACCGATGTTTCCGGCAAACCTTCGGCAATCAAAGCCCCGGTCGTAGGCAATTCTTCGGCATATTGCTGAACACGTTGGTGGAAAGCGAAGTCTTCTTCGATGCGGAGGTGAGCCAAATTAAAAGTTATGATCTTTACCATAATATTCTCCTTTTTTAAATTAACACTGAGGCAAATATACAGATTATTCCTACAAAAGAAAGGATTGTAAGGCTTATTTTCCGTCGATAATCCATTCTTCCGAAAAAAAGCACCAGAAACTCCGTCGACACCCCATTTTTTTCAAAAAAAGCCCTGTCGACGCAATCGCAAGCCGATTTTTTCTAAAAAATAGGCAATCGACGGGCTCGGAAGCCCTTTTTTACGAGGAAATGGGTTAGCGACAGAGTTCCCGGTGTTTTTTCCCCAAAAAACCTTTCCCAACACTAAAACCTCTATTTCTTTCATCTTTTTTTATCCTACACATTTATTACATTTGCAAAATAACAATAGGGAAAGGGAAAAACATGGCATACGACATTCATTTGCAAGAGGAAGAATTGAAAAACAAAGTGGCACACGATTATTTTGCCGAATTCGACAGCACACAAATCATCGGGAAAATAGATTTCTGTATTGCTATGCCACACGATAGCGCAGCTTTGTTCGAAACGGAATATTTACTTTGGGCAGAAGCGAAGGCCGGAACGAAGAAAGACATCTACGAGTCATTCGTTCAACTGATCCTGACGATCGGCAAAGCCCGTACTTTCGACCATTACCAGCCGCCTTTCTTCTTAGGAGCATTTGATGCGGAAAAAATAGCTTTCCTGCCTTACGAAAATGTAAGCGAAGTATTTTATCAGAATGATTTTAATTGGAACGTCACGCCCAGCAACCACGACAGCAAAGAATTCCGCCAATTATATAACATGGTAAAAGAAACGATCGAAAAGAACCTGCTCTTCTACCATTTTAAAGATAACAACAAAGAACTGCGCGCTTTTATCCGGGCCAACTTCAAAAAAAACATCAAACGGGTCACCAAAAAGCGTATCAATCTCTCAAACCTGACACATATCTACCAGCATTGGTGTAAATTGGTAAAACCGTCGATCAACATCAGTTGGGATACGGCAAAAGCCAGCGGTATATTAGATGCGGATTTCTTCTTAGCAGATGTCTTGTCGAAAGATAACCTGACCCTGAAAGACAAACTATTTGTTTTGTTGAAAAACAACCGGTATATATTAGACCGGAAAATAAACGATGCAGGACTGACAGAACAGCAGATAGCTGAATTTATGGACGGCGGCGTAGCTCATACCCAGTTTTGGAATCATTATGTCCGACCGCCCAAGAAAGAATATTGGGAAAGTATCGTCACCCGCCGCGACCGCCTCGTCCCCCAAGATGTGCGCGAGCGTAAAGGCTCATACTTCACGCCCCAACAATGGGTAGAGTTATCACAAGAATATCTGGCCGCCGAATTGGGTGAAGACTGGCAAGACGAGTATTATATATGGGATTGTGCGGCAGGAACAGGTAATTTGCTGAACGGGCTTAGCAACAAATATAACATTTGGGCATCAACGCTCGATCAGGCAGATGTGGATGTGATGCACGACCGCATTGAAAACGGAGCCAATCTTTTACATAACCATGTCTTTCAATTCGACTTCTTGAATGACCCGTTTACTAAATTGCCACAACCCTTGCAGGATATTATCAACGATGAAGAAAAACGAAAGAAACTTGTCATCTATATCAATCCTCCGTATGCGGAGGCAAGCGATACCAAGACGTTAAAAGGAGGAAAAGGTAAAAATGCAGTAGAACAAAGCATGGTGAATAAAAAATATAAATCATTGCTTGGACAAGGAAATGCAGAGCTATTCGTACAATTTTTCACGCGAATATACCTCGAAATCCCCTCAGTGGTCCTTGCAGAATTTTCAAAGTTGAAAATTCTGCAAGGACCACACTTCGCCGATTTCCGGAAATTTTTTCGAGCGAAGCTCGGTCAATTTTTTGTGATTCCGGCCAACACATTCGATAATGTAAAAGGACAATTCCCTATTGGTTTCATGGTTTGGGATACAAAAATTAAAATACCTTTTATCTCTGCCGAAGCCGATGTTTATAATAGAAAAGGGGATTTTATTACAAAAAAAACATATCAAGCCTATGATCTGGCTCTCTATATGAACGAATGGATAAAACCTTTTAGAGGGAAAAAGGATGCAACAAATATCATTGGAAAGTTTCCTTTTAAAGGAAATGATTTTCAAAATCAGAATATGGTCCAAATCGTTCATCAGAACATGATCTATAACAAAGAAGCAGGACAATTTTACATCAACTATGATAATGTAGGGTTGGCGGCTGTTTATTTTGCTGTTCGTAAAAGTATCGAAGCCACATGGCTCAACGACCGTGATCAGTTCCTCTATCCGAACGATGGATGGCAGACAGACAACGAATTTCAAGCAGATTGTTTGGCCTATACACTATTCAACAACAATATTCAAAGCGAATTCGGCATAAACCACTGGATTCCTTTTACAGAACAAGAGGTAAATGCCAAAGAAAAATTCCAAAGCAATTTCATGAGTAATTATATTCAAGGAAAGTGCAGCAAAAAAGAGCATACTCAGATTGAACTATTCGATCAGACTAAAAACGAAATAACCCCTTTGGTATTTTCAGAAGAAGCACAAGAGGTGATGGATGCCGGACGGGAATTGTGGCGTTATTATCATGCACAACCAGACGCCAATCCAAACGCAGCCCTCTATGATATCCGGTTGTATTTTCAAGGGAAAAACGAGAAAGGTAAGATGAACAATAGCAGTAATGATGCTCGCTATACCCAATTGATCGCCACTTTACGAGAGAACCTCAAAACACTTGCTCAAAAAATAGAGCCTAAAGTATATGAATATGGTTTCCTAAAAAAATAGCATCGCTTATAAAAACGGCGATGCTACTTATAGGTTAGCAAAATAATTACCCCCGAAACTTCCCGGCTACCCGCTGATAGGTGGGCATTTCTACGCTTTTCTTTTTCCATATGAAAACTATACAAATACGTTACAACACTGTTACTTCATCCATAAAGAACCAAGCAGGATGACCTACGCCATAGTGCCAAGTCGGACACATCCCGATGGCATCGACTTCTACTTTGATATAACACGCTTTGACAGGCTTATCGGAAGTAACTTTCCCGCCTACGAACTTGACTTGTGGATCCCGGTCTTCGGCAAACGAGAATGAACCGAAAGGCTGATAGGTCTGGTTGTCGGCCGAAATCGAATAAGTCACCTTTTCGGGGAGAAGAATCCATTGCCCCAACTGATGAAGGAAGTCGGCTTCCACAGTGCTGAATTCTTTTTCTTCGCCCAGATCGAGAATGAACGAACCGTCCACGCCTTCCCAGCCGACCCAGCTCTCTACGAAAGTCGTACCGCCAAACAGGCCGTCGGTCAATGCCGTCTCAGCCATTTGCTGATAGCGTTCGCCCGGTTTTTGCAGCCAGATCACCTTCGAGCCCAGCGCCTTGCTCTTCTCGGCCTGAGGCAAGAAGCGTTTTTCGTACAGATCACAATAATCTACGGGGGCATTGTTGCGTTCGTTCAGCGACTTGATACCGAACTTACGGCATTGCTGACGGAAATAATCCAACTGCTGACGAACCTTGGCCACATCCTGATTCGTTTTGGTACGGGCTATTTCCAGCTCAGAATAAATCAATGACAAACGAGACAGCTGTACCCGGTTGAGCAGAGTCGTATCCGAAGCCACGGCCGCCTCAGCCTGATCGAACAGCTCATCGTAGGTCTTGCAAAGCCGGTCGTTCAGCATCCCGTTCTTATGGGATACCGGCGAATCATAAATCCACAAATCGATACCGCTGGCCAACAGTCCACCCTGCATGATCTTCTGATACTGATACAGATAAGGAGCCGCTGCCCCGTAATAACCATTCATAAAACTGCGCATCAGCGAATCGGCATTCTGATAAGGATCCCACATCAGTTTCCCGATCATATAAGCACGCATTTCCGAGAAGTCTGTTCCTTTCGTACCGTTCACTTGCGCAAAGTGCATCGTTGCGTGATTCTTCTTGAACAACTGGATATTCTTCTGCAAGACATGGAAATTAGGGAAACACGATACCATGTTGTCGAAGTTAATGCCATAATCCCACACGAAAATATTATCGGAGATAGCCGACCAGCCTTCGAGCGCCTCTACAAACTCACGGCCAGAAGCATTGTCGGTCAGTGGCACTTCCCGCTTGCAGTCGATATCGCACAACATGATGTTTACATTCGGCAGCGGCTTCACCTTCTTGGGCGGATGCATGGTAAAGAGATAAGCCAAGGTAGAAATCTCCTTATCGGGGAAGCGTTCGGCCAGCTTGTTCATGAAACGGATATAGGCACCAGCCGGAGAACCTTCTTCCTCGTACACCTTACGGCAATTCTCACACGTACAGAAGGTATTGTTTCCGTCGTTCTGACTGACTGAAATCAGTTTCTTATCCGGGTTCGCCTTGAATATAGAATCCAGTTTCTGCACCACGAAATTATAGACATCCGGATTCGTCAGACACCACTGGCTATGGTTACCCGGACGATGCTCGCCGTTGATATACGAATAATATTCGGGATGTTCCTTTCCATACACATCCGAAGGCATCAGGCGGTCGAATGTATGTACCCACATATTGTCGATGAAAACTTCATCCGGTTCTTCCAGGCGGAACCACATCTTGTAAATCGGATCATCACAACCGTAACTAAACGACTGGCGATAGCGGAAAGCCGGTGTCTCCGACAAATGGATCTCCGGCAAGGTAATCGTCTTCGAAGGCGTCAATGTATAGGCTTTGTAGGCATAATACGAAACACCCATGTATTTTTCCAATAAAGTTACCACGCCATAGATCGAGCCTTTATCTCCGCCGCTTGTAATCCGCAACTGGTTCTGTTCGGTACAAATAGTAAAACCATCTTCGCCAGCTTCTGCCGATTTTCCACCGATCACGACATCGCCGGCTTTCGCTTTTCCTTCCACAATCGGCAACGAAGCCCCGCTGATCCGCTGCACGAAGTCCTGCAACAGATCAGCAGCCTGATGATTTATATCGTTCTTCTCGCTTAAGACAATCCGCGAAACCGCCTTTCCGTCTTTGACAAGTGTCAGTTGAGCCGAGGCATCCGCCATCCATAAAAAAGCTGAAAGGGCTGCCAAGCCCCACATTCTTCCTATTCGTTTCATGTAATTCGTTTTTGTGTTTTCTAAATTTCTCCGTTTAACTTGCATACAATATTAGTACTTTTGCCCCATTCAAACAACAGGAAGATGAAATATATCGATATACATACGCATACAGTTATTCCCAAAGCCCAGGAAAACCGTATCTCTTTTTACAACCGGATCATCGGACAAGAAACGTTGGACGATTTATCCCATTTAGAAATGTTTTCGGTTGGTATCCATCCGTGGTTTATTCCTTCCGGAGAAAACAATGATCAATTACTCAAGCTGCTGTGGGAAAAGGCCAAGCAACCGGAAGTCTGGATGATCGGAGAAGCCGGACTCGACAAACTCCATGAGACTCCACTCGAACGACAGCTCGATCTGTTTGAACAACAAGTCCTGCTGGCCGAAGAACTCCATAAGCCACTTATCATCCATTGTGTAAAAGCCTGGAGTGAACTGATTGCCTTACGGAAGAAAATCCGCCCGCTTTCGCCCTGGCTCATTCATGGCTTCCGCGGGAAAAGAGAATTAGCCGAACAACTGCTGAAAGAAAACATCTATCTTTCGTTCGGCGAACAATTCCAGCCGGCAGCCCTACAAACAGCCTGGCCAACTCATCTTTTTCTGGAAACAGACGAATCAAAACTGGACATACGGGAAATATATGAAAAGGCTGCGGCAGCCTTATCCGTTCCGATAGAGATATTAGCAGGACAAATTGAGCAGAATCTTTCTTTGCTCTTTTCAGGTGAGTAAAGGGCACAAAAAAAGGCTATCTTCACAGACAGCCAATTTCCATTGTTAACCTTAAATCTAATACCATGAAAAACACGATGCAAATATAGACATTTTATGTTATGTAACATAGCTCGTCAATACTTTTTCTTCTAAAATCGGCCTATTTTAACCACATTTAACCAATCAACCCAAAAATCAGGCAGAAAAGTTGGAAATATGGCCGGCTATTCATACATTCGCGAACAACAAATAAGAATATGGGAGAAAAAAAGGAATATACAGCAACTCAAGGACAGCTGGCACGCTTTGCCAAGGCTTTAGGTCATCCGGCAAGAATTGCCATTATGCACTTTTTAGCCAAACAGGAAACCTGCTACTTTGGCGATATTCATGAAGAATTACCCATAGCCAAAGCGACCGTTTCCCAACACTTGAAAGAACTGAAAGATGCCGGTTTGATACAGGGAGAAGTGGAAACCCCAAAAGTAAAATACTGCATTAATCAGGAAAACTGGAAATTAGCAAGACAGCTCTTTTCCGATTTCTTCAGTCAGGATATATGCAAATCAAAGGGTTGCTGTGAATAACAGCCCTTTTTTTTCTTCATTTTATTCGTTGTTTTACGAATTGCATATACAATATACAATACAATGGAAATTAAAATTTTAGGAACAGGCTGCGCCAACTTGTACGGGAAACAGCTGCCGCAGTCAGATGGCGCATGGCTTCCTTCAATCGTTTGACCCGAGTTTAGAAGTATTTTCGGCTGGAACCAAGCCGGCCGAGAAAGTATATCCCATGGCTGTCGAAGTTATGCAAGAAGCCGGCATAGACATCAGTCATCACATACCAACATATCCCGACGTGTACATGCCAGCAGTCTAACCATTAATCCGCTTATAATCATGATGGCAGGAGTAGGATTGTCACTTCCCGAAGCGACTCTTCTCAAGGAAGTCATGACCTAGCGCCTGTGGCGTGATCACACTGTTTATCATCTTCTTAGGTTACCTGTTCAACATCGTCTTATAAAGGTGCCTAGCTTTTAATCCATTCATGCCTAGCTTTTGATGAAAATACGCCGGCTTTTGATCAAAAGGTAGGCATGAATTAAAACAGAAGTAACGAGGTTCGTTTTTAATCTTCGTTACTTCTGTTTTTGATTCCCGTTAGTTTTATTTTCGTACCAAACCAGACATTCAGTTTAAAAAATCATCTTTCACCTTTTATCTATCTTTTTGTAAAACTGAAAGATGCGGTGATTCAAGCCCGTGATGCTGTTTTATTAGGACTTAATACATATATAAAAAATAAGCTCTTTAACCCAAATGGATTAAAGAGCTTATTTTGGTGATCCGCTTGGGGTTCGAACCCAAGACCCCAACATTAAAAGTGTTGTGCTCTACCAGCTGAGCTAGCGAATCAAACCTATATTGCATCGTTTCCCGATTGCGAGTGCAAAGGTAGTCATAATTTTTGACTCTGCAAGTTTTTAGGGGATTTTTTTCTTCTTCTCTCCTATTTTTCTTCTATTTCTTTCGTCTGAACCGGCTTTTCGGGCTTATTTTCAGAATCGGTAGCCTCATTTTCTGGAGATATATCTAAATTTTCCATCAAAATAAACCGTTTATAATACGACAAGCAGAGCGTTGTCAGCGGTAAAGCGATAATCAGGCCGATAAAACCTAACAATGTACCCCAAATGGATAAGGAAAGTAAAATAATGGCCGGATTCAACCCCATGGCCTTTCCCATAATACGGGGCGTCAGATACAGATCCTGTATGGCCTGCACAATGCCCAATACCAATAACGATAAGCCAAACAAGATCCAGAAATTCTCTCCTGTCTCGGCCGAACGGAGCAGACTGAGCAATGCCATCGGAATCAATCCGATCGTCTGCAAATAAGGAATCAAATTCAAACAGCCGATAAACAGGCCCAAGGTAACAGCCAAAGGGAAATTGATAATCTTAAATCCGATGGCCAATAAAATACCTACACATAAGGCAATCAGCGACTGCCCGCGGAAATAACGGTTCATACTAAGTTCTACATCATCTGCCAGCTGACTGATAAACGGACGATAGCGTTCTGGAATCAACCGAAGCCAACCGCTCGCTATCTTTTCATAATCCAACAAGATAAAGATAAAATACAGGAAAATAACAAATATAATCGTCACACTGACTAATACCGAGAAAGTACTCGTCAGCAAATTCCAGGCTTTCGGAGCAATCTGTTTGATTGCCTGCAATATGTTTTCCCGATTGACAAATTCCCGCAAAGCTTCAGGATCAATACTGTTTTCCAAATACTCCACCCAACTGTTAGGTATCAGTGGAATATAACCAGGAGCAGCCTGCCGGTTATTCAAGAGTTGCAACAAACGTTCACTTTCTTCCGAAATAGACGGCACAACCATGACGGTAATCAGGGTTATTACCAAAGCAATTGATATCAGAACCGCTAAAATAGACAAAATCCGGCTCTTTAATTTCAATTTATACTGGAAGAACTTCACAAAAGGCTGGCACATATAAGCCATCAGCCAAGCAATTAAGAAAGGTAAAAGGGCATTTCGCAGGGTGACAATCAAATATAATATCGCACCGACCAGCAAAACGCCTATTCCAATGCGTACGACACGATCAAATGTAAACGGTTTATCAAACATGGAATCCATAATTATTTCTATCTTTGTTTTTCACAAAGGTAACATAAAGGTTAAAACTTCATAATGAAACTTTCAAAAATATTTATTCTGGCAGCATTTATTTTATGCTTTACTCCAGGATTCGGGCAAAAGGCAAATGTCATCGAGCGTTTCCTGAACCAGCCGGGCATGGAACATGCTTCGTTTGCCTGTCTAGCAACAGACATATCCAATGGAAAAACAATCGGAAAATACCAGCCGGACCTGCAACTCACTCCGGCTTCCGTTCTTAAGCTGCTGACTACCGCCACAGCGCTGGAACTGTTGGGAGAATCCTATCGCTTTCCGACGACAATCAGCTATGAGGGTACAATAACCAATGGGGTACTGAATGGGAATATCTATATTCAAGGTCACGGAGACCCGACCTTAGGCTCATCACATTTCGCCCCTGAATCGGAAACATTCATCAATCAATGGAAAGAAGCCATCCGGGAAAAAGGCATTCGGGAAATCAAAGGAGCGATAATTGCCGACGAAAGCATCTTCGACAATGAAGGCATATCCATGAAATGGGTGCGCGAGGACCTGGGCAGCTATTATGGTGCCGGAAGTTACGGACTTTCGTTTCACGATAATCTGTATGCCCTTTATCTGAAGAGTGGCGCTGCCGGAACACGTCCGAACATCATACGGACTGAACCGGATATCGACCTGGACTTTCATAATTATCTCAAAGCTGCAACTGTTAAGAGCGACAGCAGCTATATTGTCGGTATGCCATTTTCGGACGAACGGTATTTGTACGGAGTTGTCCCGGCCAACCGGACTTCCTACCGGCTCAAAGGAGATATTCCGGAACCGGCCCTATATTTAGCCCAATATGTTCAGAAAGAATTAGAGAAAGACGGCATATCCATACAGAAAGAAGCAACCTGCTACCGAATTCTGTATGAAAAGAATGCCTGGAAACCCGGTAAACGGACAGAGATAATCACGACCTATTCCCCCACGTTACAGCAGATTGTAGAAAAGACCAATCATGTCAGTCATAATCTGTTTGCCGATGCCTTGCTGAAAACTATCGGATTACGTTATAAGAATCCGCAGAAACGTGTCATCTCCTCTTTCGAGAAAGGTATAGAAGTCATGAAAAGCTATTGGAAAAGCAAAGGACTGGATATCTCATCTCTTCGCATCACCGACGGAAGCGGCCTTGCACCGGCCAATAAAGTGACCGCTCATTTCCTGAACGATCTTCTTGTTTATATGGCAAAATCCAAACACGCCAATACCTTTATAGCGTCATTGCCCCAGGCCGGAGTAGAAGGATCGGTCCGCAATTTTCTGAAAGATACAGCTCTTTCCGGGAAAGCCTTCCTGAAAAGTGGAAGTATGAGCGGCGTCAGATGCTATGCCGGCTATGTAAAAAATCAGGGAAAGATCTATAGCGTCGTCTTGCTCACCAACAACTATTCGATGAACAGCTGGAGCATCAGCCGACGGCTTGAACAAGTCCTGTTAGGCTTATTTGGCCAGTAGAATGCTATGTTGTGCCAGGAAATCGAAGAATTTCTGTTTATAATTATCAGAAATCGGAATATATTCCTTTCCGAACACAATACGATTGCGCTCGATCACCTTGATTTTCTCCAGCTGGATAATATACGAACGATGGACACGGACAAAACGGCTTGACGGAAGCATATCTTCTACCATTTTCATGCTGATCAGAGAAAGAACCGGATGCGTTTCGCCTTCCAGGTAAATCTTCACGTAATCTTTCAATCCTTCAATATACAAGATACGATTCAATTCGATCTGTACCAGTTTATATTCCGTCTTGACAAAGATACGTTCCACTTCATTCTCAGTGCCGGAAGTCATTGCCGGTTCTTCATTTTTCCGCTGAAGCAATTCAAACCATTGATAAGCTTTTTGCGCAGCCTTCAGGAAATCGGAATAACTGATCGGTTTCAACAGATAATCCAACGCATTGACCCGGTAACTGTCGACAGCATATTGCTCGAATGCCGTTGTAAAGATAACTTTTGTTTCCGGAGGAAGCATCTTCGAAAATTCCATTCCGCTCAGCTCCGGCATCTGTATATCAAGAAACAAAACCTGCACCGGCTCGTTGTGCAAAGAATTCATCGCATTCAGCGCACTGTTATATTTTCCCTTAACTTCCAGAAAAGGAGTTTTCATGGCGTAGCTTTCCAACAGACTGGCAGCCAGCGGTTCGTCGTCGATAATCGCACAAGTCAATTTCATGGTTCACTGGTTTTAATTTGTAAATCGGCAATATACATATTTCCTTCTTGTCCGTACCGGAATGAATAAGCTGAAGGATAAATCAGCTGGAGCCGCTTTTCCAGATTAACCAGTCCGATTCCTGAGCCACTCTTATCCAATTTATTCTTTGGGAAGAAGCTGTTCTCTATCCGACAATGTATCAAACTTTCTGCACAAGTAATATAAATATGGATAAACGACTGCTGATTATTGCTAACTCCATGCTTGAACGCATTCTCGATCAAGGAAATAAATAACAACGGAGCAATCATCCTGCCACCTTTGACCTGCTCATCAATCTGTAAATCAAGTGATACATGTTCAGGCAAGCGGATACGCATCAACTCTACATAATTACGAATGAAATCCAATTCCTTTTCCAAGGGAACATATTTCTGATTACTGTCATACAAGACATAGCGCAACAGACGGCTCAAGTCATGAACTGCACCCTGAGCACGATCCGGACTAAAAGCTATCAGGCAATAAATATTATTCAGTGTATTAAACAGGAAATGAGGGTTCAGCTGACTCTTCAGGTTCTGAAGCTCGGCCTCAACCCGGCTTTTCTCCAGATCCCGCCGCATGGATTCTGTATGATACCAGTTTCCTGTGACCCGTATGGCAACGCTTAATCCTGATACCAGCACATACAACATGGCATTTCCCATGAAGAAACCGATAATATTCCGCAAAGGTGGTTCTTCTTTCATATGTGGATCCCGATGATGAATATGTTCGGGTTCGGGCAATAAGCCCATCAAAAAATGTACAGTCATCATCACAAAGGCTATTAATACCACATTAGCTATAAAGAATTCCGCAAGACGCCGTGTAAAAAGATATTTGGGAATCAGAATGCAATAATTGATATAGAAGACAAACATAAAAGAAAGAGGAACAATGACGAAACGCATATAACTTTCGATTGAAACCGTTTCAGACTCACGTCCGGTAAAAAAGAATGGAATACCGAACAAGATTCCCCACGCCACAATATGAATTACCTTGCCCAATCCTTTCGGCATGATAAAAGCTGATATGATTTCTTTCTTTGTTTCTTCTGTCATAATTCTGCCTGTTATCAGATAGTCAAAAATAATCATAATAATAATTCTATACAAGGTTAACACCACATGAAAAAGATTTGTCCGAAATCCTGGCCGATATCAACCCGCAAAGGAAAGTACCAGACAAGACTTCGGACGAATCTGATTTACATTCCCGCTATTCATACCGGATCGCCTCAATCGGATCAAGCTGGGCAGCTTTCTTTGCCGGATACCATCCAAAGAATATACCCGTTGCCGTACAGACAAGAAAAGAAAGAAGTACGCTCCAAGGCTGAATGTAAATCGGGAAATGCGCCACTTGATTGACTACAATAGCTGAACCTACTCCGAAAATCACACCAATCAATCCTCCCGTCACACTGATCAGAATAGATTCAATCAGGAATTGCGACAAAATATCGATTCCTTTAGCACCAATACTCATACGCAGACCTATCTCGCGGGTACGCTCCGTAACCGAAACATACATGATATTCATAATACCGATACCACCTACCAATAATGAAATACCCGCCACAGCCGCAAGCAAAACGGTCATCATGTCCGTAGTACTTGTCAACATCGAACTCAACTCCTGCTGACTACGGATTGTAAAATCATCCTCTTCATCCGCTTTGAGCTTATGGTTGCGACGCAGTATTTCTGAAATCTCATCAATGGCCTGTTCGGTATATTCCTCTTTCAGAGCCGAGCAGGTAATGCCTTGCAAATGGGTAATGGCCAAGACTTTCTTTTGTATTGTTGTATATGGAGCTAAAATCAAGTCGTCCTGGTCCATTCCCATACTATTATATCCTTTGCTTTCCAATACACCCACGATTTTGAACGGCAGTTTCTGGAAACGGATTACTTTCCCGACCGGATTCTCGCCGCCCGGGAACAAATTATCGACAACTGTCTTTCCAACGACACAGACTTTCGCTGCGACAGCGATATCCTGTTCCGTGAACATTTCTCCGTCTTCTACCTTATAACGGCGAATCTCCATATAATCCGGACTGATACCGTAGATAGTCGTCGGCGCATTATTGGCACCGTAAATGACTTGCCCACTACTGTTGACCGACGGTGAAACAGCAGCTACATACCGCGTCTCATCTACGATGTTCTGATAATCCTGAAGCTTCAGGGTTTCCATACTGGAAGCTTCCTGGCGTACACCGCCCCGAATATCACCACCCGGCTGAATCATGATCATATTTGAACCCATCTCACTGATTTCTGCCTGGATGCTCTTTTTAGAACCCTGTCCGATGGCCAGCATCGTAATGACCGAAGCCACACCAATAATAATACCCAGCATCGTCAAGAAACCACGCATCTTATTGTTGGCCAAGGCCCGGAGGGCTATCTTGAATAAATTCGTTAGATTCATATCTGTATAAGCTATCTGTTATCAGTCGTCTGTCTTCGGCAATTTAGCCAAAGCCTCGGCTGCATCCAATATATTCTCATTCTTTACATCCGATGTAATATGCCCGTCGCGCAGCATTATATTCCGGCTGCTATACTGGGCTATCTCCGGATTGTGCGTTACGAAGATAATGGTACGTCCTTCCGCATGAAGCTTCTGAAACAATACCAGAATCTCAAAGCTGGTACGCGTATCCAGGTTTCCGGTAGCCTCATCAGCCAAGATTACTGCCGGATCATTCACCAGCGCCCGGGCAATCGCCACACGCTGCATCTGTCCACCCGACATCTGATTGCTCTTATGGTTCAGACGTTCACCCAGACCGACAGCAATCAGTGCCTTGATCGCTTTTTCCCGTCGCTGCGCTGCATTATATGCCGAATTATACATCAACGGAAGTTCAACATTTTCAATCGCGGTCGTTTTTGGCAACAGATTATAATTCTGGAAAACAAACCCAATTTTCCGGTTACGAAGCGTGGCTCTTGCGTTCTTCCCCATCGTACGAACAGACACACCATCCAGGTAATATTCACCACTTGTCGGTGTATCCAGACAACCTAATGTATTCAACAATGTACTTTTGCCTGATCCGGAAGTTCCCATTATGGTAACAAATTCGCCTTCATATATCGTAAAACTAATACCTCGCAATGCATGAACCACTTCATCGCCCACGATAAAATTACGCTTTATGTTTTCCAGTCTTATAATCTCTTTCATGACGTACGTACATTTTAAATTACTCCGATATGGAATATTATTTCTTATTTTTCTTGCTATCAGGCGGTCCCGGCATGAACGGACTTCTTTCTTGTCCACCAACCGTTTCAACTGCAGGCGCTTCCGCTGACAAATCAACAGCAACGACTTCGCCTTCCTGCAGACCATCAACAACTTCCGTTACATTATTATTGCTTGAACCAACCGTAATAGCCTTTGGCTTCAACTGATTTCCTTCTTCTACCCATACCAGGCGCTTTCCTTCGGGTGCCTGCATGGTTGGATTTTCTACCGTCAATCCCAACGGCTCCAGCATACTAGCATCAGCAATAAAGCGCAAAGCCTTATTCGGTATTGATAACACGTCATTCCGTTCCATCGTATAAATTGTGATGTTTGCTGTCAGACGCGGTTTCAATTTCAGGTCGGGATTATCAGCGGAAATCACTACCTCATACGTTACAACCGTCGATGACGATGACGAACTTGAAGAAGAGGTACTACTATCGCTACTTTCTCCCAAACGGATCTGTTCAACCTTTCCCTCAAAGACATCATTCGGATAAGCATCTACAGTAAACGAAACCCGCTGTCCGTCCTGAACACTACCTATATCTGCTTCATCTACATCTGCAATGATCTGCATCTTTGTCAAATCGGCTGCAATGGTAAACAAAGTCGGAGTTTCGAAACCGGCAGCTACGGTCTGCCCTTCTTCAACCGCCTTATTGATCACCACACCATTAATAGGGCTTGTGATCGTAGCATACTCCAGGTTTCGCCGAACCTTAACCATTGAGGCCTGGCTCTCTTCATAATTGGCTTTCGCCTGCTCGTAGTTATAGGTTGCTGTCTCATACTCCGTGTCACTGATCAACTTCTTCTCGAACAACACCTTGCTACGTGCATAATTCTTCTGCTGATATTCGTACTCCGATTTACTTTTATCCAACTGCGCGGTAGCCGATTGCAGTTCAGCCTCCAATGTCACCTTATCCATTTCTGCAATCAACTGTCCGGCAGTTACTACATCATTATAATCAACATACAGTTTGTCAATAATACCAGAAACCTGTGTACCTACATCAACCTCTGTTACCGGCTCGACAGTTCCTGTAGCGGTCACCACATTCGTGATAGACGTGCGACCTACCTTTTCTGTTTCCAAAACCATTCTTCCTCCAGCCTTTTTCCCGGAAAAGAGGAAAAATCCTCCTGCGATAATCACAATTCCGGCCAGGCCGATCATAACTTTTTTCTTATTCATATTGTTTGATTACTTTTTTATCCGAACATGAGGCTTGTTTCCAAGTCTGACAATTTTAATCTGTCAACTCAAAAACTCATACCTTGATCAACTTATAAACTTATTTTGGTAAAAAGGTTCCCGCGACTCACGTCGCAGGAAACCCCATAAAAGAGAGTGGAGTGAATATCCCGTCTAAATATTGATATCGACGGGCTTCTTCTGATAAATGTTTAAAAGTTGTATACTCATGATTGCCATATATTTTGACTGAAGAACTTCCTGCTGAGCACTCAACAGGTTGTTTTTTTCCGTCAGCATCTCCAGTGTATTCTTCATTCCCAGGAAAAACTGTTCTTCAGTTAGTTTAAAACTTTGTTCGATATACGATAATCGTTCAACGGCTGATACATATTGACTCTGAGCAGATGTGGCGTCCAAATAAATGCCTTCAACCGTCTGAAGCAAATCTTTCTGAGCGTTCAACAAATCCAGCTGACTGGTTGTAATGGCCAGCTGCGCTTTATTATAAGCTGTCTTCTTTTCCCGATTCGCAAATATAGGAATATTAATTGTTAATCCAACACTCTCGTTGAATTTATTCCATATTTGACTACCAAAAGTGTAGTTTGTGCCAGAAAGATGTCCTGTTCCGATACCCGCATTCATGGATAAGGTAGGCCAATAAGCTGCTTTTGCCTTTTGCTTTTCCAATTCAGCTACTTCAATAGAAAGCTCACTGCTCCGGATCTGCGGCATGACAGCCAGCGACGTCTGATAGATAGATTCTTTATCCGGTAAAGGAGTCACTACTTCCGATTCATCCACATCCGGCATATTCAATGAAATATCTTCTGTAATATCCAGTTCAAGCAATTGCTTCAGCTGCAGCTTATAATTATCTAAGTTCGTCTGAGCAACCACCAGCTGATATTTATCTGTACTGTACTGACTTTCCAGTTGAGCCAGATCGACCGAAGAAATCGAACCCGCCTTATACAGCTCTTCTGCCCGATCACGCTCTGCCTTCGAAGTCTCTACTGTATTTTCGTTGATCTTTACAGATTCCATCGCATACATCACTTGCAGATATGTCTGGACAATTGCTATCTGGATGTCATCCTCACTTTGTTCTGTCGACAACTTATCCACTTCATTCTGCAGTTTCTGTTGCTTGATCGTCTTCGATCGTTGTCCCCCATCAAAAAGCGTCCAGTTTGCATTGACAGCATAATTACCTGTATAACTATTGTTACTCTCTGCATCCGACGAAGGATAGTTTACAAAACCTTGTGTTACCGAAGCCGATAAAGAAGGGAATAACTGAGCCTTAGCCAGCTCCGTATCTTCCAGTCCCGATAATTCATTCACCCGACTCTTCTTAATTTGGATATTGTTTGCCAACGCATAATCCAAACACGAACGGAGCGTCCATTCTGCCGGTTTTTCTTGGGCTTGTACACCCGCCGCCAACAGTCCAATTGATAAACCTATTATTAATGTCCGCATCATATCTGTTTTCTTTTTACGAAAGCAAAAGTACAAGCCACTCATTTCCTAACCAATTAATATAGAAAGAGGCGTTTTTTCTATCGACAAACTCCCGATTTCTATCGATAAAACAAAAAAGTGACACTTCGCCGGCGTAAATCAATTAATAATCGTATCTTTGCCCACACTAAACATATTTATAATGAACTAATACGATGAATTTTGTAGAAGAATTAAGATGGCGTGGAATGATTCATACCATGATGCCGGGTACTGAAGAATTGTTGGAAAAAGAAATGGTGACTGCTTATGTGGGTATTGATCCGACAGCCGATTCATTGCATATCGGACACTTGGTAAGCGTTATGATCCTTAGACATTTCCAGCGGTGCGGACATAAACCTCTGGCATTGATAGGCGGTGCAACCGGTATGATTGGCGATCCGTCTGGTAAATCAGCAGAACGAAATCTGTTAGACGAAGAAACATTACGTCATAATCAGGAATGTATCAAAAAACAGTTGAGCAAATTTCTGGACTTTGAATCAGATGCTCCCAACAAAGCAGAACTGGTAAATAACTACGACTGGATGAAAGACTTCACGTTTCTGGACTTTGCCCGTACCGTAGGTAAGCATATTACCGTTAATTATATGATGGCAAAAGACTCTGTACAGAAGCGTCTGAATGGTGAAGCCCGCGATGGTCTGTCATTCACAGAATTTACTTATCAGCTGTTGCAAGGATACGACTTCCTGTATCTTTACGAACATAAAAACTGCAAACTTCAGATGGGTGGTTCAGACCAATGGGGAAATATTACTACCGGAGCTGAACTGATCCGCCGTACCAACGGAGGAGAAGTATTTGCTCTGACCTGTCCGCTTATTACGAAAGCCGACGGTGGCAAGTTCGGAAAAACAGAATCAGGTAACATCTGGTTGGATCGCCGTTATACTTCACCTTATAAATTCTATCAGTTCTGGCTGAATGTAAGTGATGCCGATGCAGCCAAATACATCAAGATCTTTACAGCTCTTCCTAAAGATGAAATCGAAGCTCTGATAGCTGAACAGGAAGCCGCACCACATTTGCGTCCGCTCCAGAAACGATTGGCAAAAGAAGTAACCGTAATGGTTCATTCCGAAGAAGATTATGAAGCAGCAGTCGAAGCTTCCAATATTCTGTTTGGCAATGCCACTTCAGAAGCGTTGAAAAAACTGGATGAAGAAACTTTGCTCGACGTATTCAACGGTGTTCCTCAGTTTGAAGTATCACGTGATGAAATTGCAGCCGGTGTCAAACTGATTGATCTTTGTACAGAAAAAGCAAATATATTCCCGTCGAAAGGTGAAATGCGTAAACTGATCCAAAGCGGAGGTGTCAGCGTCAACAAAGAAAAAGTCAGCGACACCGATATGATTATCAATACCAGCCACTTATTAGACGATAAGTATCTGCTCGTACAGCGTGGCAAGAAAAATTATTACTTGATAATTGTAAAATAACAGAAAAATACTTGCAAAGGTAAAAATTAGTATTTACCTTTGCAGTGCTTTTAAGAAAGCATCGGATTGTCTCATGGTGTAATGGTAGCACTACAGTTTTTGGTTCTGTCTGTCGAGGTTCGAATCCTCGTGAGACAACTCACAATTCAGAAAGCGCTTATTATCAACAGATAACAGGCGCTTTTTCTTTTATATAACAAAGCCCGAACAGAATTGGCGAGAATCATTTTCAATCTTCACTGGTTTCTTTTTCAATTCTCGTTGGCTTTAAATGCAGAGTCTATTTACTTTCAGAAAAAAGCCGGCGTGTTTTCATGAAAAGCTGGCGTATTTTGATCAAAAGCCGGCGCGTTTTATTTCATTTATAGGCATGGAATAAAAAAAGAAGTATTTTACACTTAATCAGACTTATAGATTCCTTCTATTCACTCATAAAAATAACCACTTAAATATATTCTTTCAATTAAAAACTAATCTATACTTTTGTCTGTTGTAAAAATAAAGCGAATAAATAAATTATCAACCAATAAAAAGTAAATAGTTATGGGAAAAAGTATTAAAGGAACACGTACAGAACAGAATCTGTTGAAATCATTTGCAGGCGAATCACAGGCAAGAAGCCGTTATACATATTTTGCCAGCGTAGCCAAGAAAGAAGGTTTCGAACAAATTGCAGCTGTCTTTATGGAAACAGCTGAACAGGAAAAAGAACACGCTAAACGTTTCTTCAAATTCCTGGAAGGCGGTATGGTTGAAATCACAGCTTCCTATCCTGCTGGTATCATCAGTACTACAAAAGAAAACTTAGCCGCTGCCGCTGCTGGTGAAAACGAAGAATGGTCAGATATGTATCCTGAATTTGCCAAGGTAGCCGACGAAGAAGGTTTCCCGGAAATAGCAGTTGCCTTCCGTATGATTGCCAAGGTAGAAGCAGAACACGAGAAACGCTATCGCACACTGTTGGCCCGTGTTGAAGCTGATAAAGTATTTGAAAGAGACGAAGAAATCTTGTGGCAGTGCCGTAACTGTGGTTTCGTATTGAGTGCCAAGAAAGCTCCGCTGAAATGTCCGGCATGTTTACATCCGCAGGCTTACTTCGAACCGATGAAGCAAAACTATTAATCAACATAAAAGATATAATAGGCTGATAAATTTAACAAAAAAGCTGTTGTACAATATGTGCAACAGCTTTTTTACTTTATAAATAAATCTATATAAGAAAAGGAGTTTTCGAAGGGAAAGCTCCAACAATACTTAAATAAAAACCTATACCTTATATTATATATACATACCGAAAGAGCTAACATTAAAATAAATTCAGAAAAAAACAGTGTTAAACATACCGTTTAATTACTTTTTTTATTATTTTTACAGCGTCGTAATGAAAAGAGTACAATTCTAGTTAAAGTTAGCCTATTTGTACTCGATTTATTATAACGATTATGTGCTAATCGTGAATAACAAATTTTTTAGTTAACCTGAAAAAAGGATGTCTATGCTTAGAAAGAAAATGTTCTCTTCTTTCAAACATTCGAGGACTGCAGCAGTCTCGATGTTGATGTCTTTCTGTATGACAGGAGCTGTCTTTGCACAGAAAGGTATGATTAAAGGTACTGTAGTGGACGAAAACGGTGAACCGGTTATCGGTGCGAACGTCCTAGTAAAAGGAACTACTAATGGCACAATTACCGATATGGACGGTAATTATGTTATTAACGTGGAAAACATGAAAAATGTAGTCCTGCAAGTTTCTTACGTGGGATATAACTCCATTGAAGAAGCTGTAAAAGGACGAAACACTGTTCCTATCAAACTGGAATCTTCCGTAGTAAACTTGGGTGAAGTTGTAGCAATCGGTTATGGTACACAGACTCGTAAAGAAATTACCGGTTCTGTTGCCAATGTCTCAGAAGAAAACTTCAACAAAGGTGTAACCCGTGATGCTTCCGACTTGTTGCAAGGTAAAGTTGCCGGTTTGACCATTACTTCTGGTTCGGGTGATGTAACCCGTGGCTCACAAATCCAGTTGCGTGGTACTTCAACCTTACAGAACGACCAGGGCCCGATGATCGTTATCGATGGTATTCCAGGTGGTGATATGTCAACAGTTTCTCCTTCAGATATTGAATCAATTTCTGTCTTGAAGGATGCTTCCTCAGCCGCCATCTACGGATCACGTGCCGCCGGTGGTGTTATCTTGATTACGACTAAACGTGGATCAGGATCTAAGACGCAAATTAATTATGACGGTTATGTAACCGCTTCAACTGTTGCCAACAAGCCCGACATGCTGAATGCAGCCGAATGGAGAGCTGCCAATGAAGCGTTAGGGAAAGATATTTCTATCTATGATAAATATAACAATGACACTGATTGGTTCGATGAAATGACTCGTACAGGTATTTCTCAGCAACACTCTTTGTCTTTGTCGGGTGGTTCATCAAAGAGCAACTACCGTGCATCCTATACCTATATGGACCGTAACGGTGTTGCCCGTGATAACTGGATGAAGCGCCATAGCTTCCGTTTCCAGTTCCAGCAGCGTGCCATTAACGATCGTTTGCGTATTGGATTAACCGGTTCTGCTACCCTGACTGATATGCAGATGCCGTTTGCAGATGACTTCATCTTGGCCTACAACATGTTGCCTGTATATCCGGTTTATAATGCAGATGGTTCTTATTTCACCGATGCGAACCACAATTACGACCAAGGTAACCCGGTACAGAACCAGGATCAGAACTATAAGAAAAGAACAAACAACTATTTCTATGGAGCTGGTGATGTACAATTCACTATCATAGATGGATTGACAACCAAAGTTCAATTGTATAAGAGTCGTTTTAATTCTGATTATAGTGAATGGCAAGATCCTCGTAACTCCAGAGGGCAAGGTTCCACAGGTCTAGGTGTCCGCCAAGCAAGAACTTGGGATCGTGATTTGTTGGAATGGACAGGTAATTATAACAAAGCTTTCGGAAGTGACGAACAGCATAAATTAGATGCTATCATCGGTTACTCTTGGGAAAGTAATAAATATGCCGATCAAAGATCACAAGTTTCAAACTTCGCTGTGGTAGGAATGGGAGCAGATAATCTGCAAAGTGGTAACTTATTACAAATTGGTAACATCACTTCCAGCCGAAATGAATATAAATTGATCTCTTTGTTTGCCCGTGCCCACTATAGCTATTTGGAAAGATATATGATCACCGCTACAGTACGTCGAGATGGTTCCTCTAAGTTCGGTGCCAATCATAAGTGGGGTACTTTCCCATCCGTATCTGCAGCTTGGGGTATCAGTCAGGAATCTTTCATGGAAGATGTTAATTGGGTAAACGACTTGAAACTGCGCGCCGGTTATGGTGTAACAGGTAACCAAGACGGTTTACAGCCTTATAAATCATTGGATCTGTATTCAGCAGCCGGAACTTATTACAGTAATGGAGCATGGCCTATTGCTTATCGAATGTCACAGAATGCCAATGCTGATTTAAAATGGGAACAGACAGCTATGTTGAATATCGGTTTAGACTTTACATTATTCAACAGCCGTTTGAACGGTACTATCGAATGGTATGACAAACGAACTTCAGATATGTTGTATAATTATGAAGTTTCTACTCCTACCTATGTGTATAATACCATTGCTGCCAACGTAGGTGATATGAAGAATACCGGTGTTGAAATTTTATTGAATTTAGACGTTATCCGTAATAAGAATTTCACATGGAATACTTCTATCAACTTAGCACACAATAAAAATGAAATCACAAAATTGTCTAACGAATTATATTCTACAGGCAAAGTATATGTAGGTGATCCATGGATCCGTGGTGGTTCAGGTGTAACCTCTCATGTCCTTGAAGTTGGTCATCCTGTCGGCCAATTCTATATGCTGAAATGTAATGGATTAGATGAAAATGGTAAATATATCATCGAAGATATCAATGGCGATGGTCAGATTACAGATGATGACCGTACATACTGTGGTGATGCCCAGCCGGATTTGACTTACGGATGGAATAACACCTTCTCTTGGAAGAACTGGGATGCTAGCATCTTCTTCCGTGGAACTATCGGCAACAAAGTCTTGAATAACCCGCTGGCTGCCTATGGTAACAACACGTATATTGATGGTAACAATGCAATGGACAATGATGATTTGTTAGTATTACGTGAGAACTCTCGTATATGCTCATACTACATTGAAAATGCTTCATACCTTCGTTTAGACAATATGTCAATAGGTTACACATTCAATACAAAGAAAATTGACTGGTTAGAAAAAGCACGTGTATATGTAGCAGGACAAAACTTGTTCGTAATTACAGGTTATAAAGGTCTTGACCCTGAAGTAGAAAACTTCCGTGGTGAAGCAACTGATAATAATGCCGGTCTGGATCCAGGTATTGAACCACGTAACTATATGCCAAAAGCAAGATCATTTACATTTGGTGTTAACTTAACATTCTAATAAGGAGATTTACTTATGAAACGAAAAACTATATTATCTTTTTTAACAGGAATATGTATGTTAGGAGGTTTAACATCATGTTTTAATTTGGATGAAACGGTGTATGACAAACTTCCTGCAGAAACATTCGGCCAAACAGATGTTGAAATCAACGCACTGGTAGGCAACGCTCATAATACAATGAAACGTTTTGCTACAACTTTCATGCACACCTCTGAATGTGCCGGCTCTATGGCTGTTGTCCCGACTCGTTTAGGCGGTGACTGGTACGATGGTGGTCAGTATGCAGAAATGTATATGCATTCATGGACAGGTATGACTCTTCGCATCCGTGACTCTTGGGATGCAGCTACTGAATCAATTGCTACTTGCAACGCAGCAATCGACCTGCTCCAGAATTCGACAGTACTAAGTGAAACAGATAAACAAACTAAAATAGCTGATGTACGAGGTGTACGTGCTTTTTGGATTTATGTTATGATGGATTATTGGGGAAATATACCTTTACTAGTTGAATACAGTGCAACAGACAAAGTATATCCTAACAATTCTTCTCGTCAGACTGTATTTGATTGGTTAACAACAGAGCTAAACGAGATTAAAGATATTTGTCCAACAGTATCTACTGCTAATTATGGTTCATTTACACAAGGTGCTGCTTATACTTTATTAGCTAAACTGTATTTGAATGCAGAAGCTTGGGGCGTAACTACATCTGAAAACAATTATCAAAAGGTAGTTGAGTACTGCGACAAAGTTATGTCGTTGGGATATACCTTGGAACCTAATTGGAAAGATAATTTTAGTGTCAACAACCAGAACTCAAAAGAAGCTATCTTAGCAGCTACTTTCAGCAGTGCCGATACAGGTAGCGATGGTAATATCAAGTGGGAACTACACAAC
Organism: Parabacteroides sp. AD58; assembly: GCF_023744375.2. Lineage (NCBI taxonomy): Bacteria > Pseudomonadati > Bacteroidota > Bacteroidia > Bacteroidales > Tannerellaceae > Parabacteroides > Parabacteroides absconsus. The sequence goes on from NZ_CP146284.1 coordinate 2,602,114, forward strand.
AATACCTTGCACTATAAAGATTATTTAGCGTTAGGAATTGATGCAGCAAATACATGGAATGGTATTTGTGCCCAGCCGGATTATGTAAAATTATTCCCGGAAGATGATCCTCGTCGTGAAGGTAGTTTCTTAATTGGAATGATTATTGATCAAACTACTGGAGAACCTGTTATAACAGACCATGGATATGAATTAAATCATACAGTTGATGTTACCATTATCCCTGGCACAGAATATGCCGGTTCTAACTGGGGTGCAGTTAATCAGCATGATGGAGCCCGCTGCTTCAAATGGGAATTTGCTACGGACTTAACAACGTCAATGGAAAATGACTTCCATATTTTCCGCTTGGCTGATGTATATTTAATGAAAGCAGAAGCTTTATTACGAGGAGGAGGTAATGCCGGTGAAGCTACAACCTTAGTTAATGCGATCCGTGAACGTGCATACGGCAATTCTGATCATGATTATTCAAGCGTGTCACTTGCCGATGTCCAACTTGAACGTCGCTTAGAACTAGCATGGGAATGCTATTCACGACAGGATGATATCCGTTTCGGTTGTTACGACCAAGGTATGTGGCCAGAATCAAATTGTGCTCGTCTTACAGGTGAACATCTGAAATTAATGCCTATTTCTCAGGATGCATGGCAGTTAAATCCGAATTTAACTCAGAATCCGGGTTATGCAGCTTTCAGTAATTAAAAAATAGACAAGCAAACATATAATTAACGTGTTCTTCAGGCACGGAGGGTATAGATATCCCATCAATGGTGTACATCTATACTGTCCGTGCCTGATTCATTTAATACATACGAAAAACCTAACCTTAACTTTTTTCTTATTTTGAAATTCATTAGCTTTGTTCCAGATTTAATTGCTAATCAATAAACCAAGGATCATGAAAATCAACCAGCTCTCTACACTTATTTGCATGAGTATATGTATGACTGAATTTACTTATGCCATACCACCTGTTGAAGGAATGCAAATTGTTGCAGAACCAGATTACGCCATTCCAAATCAACCAATTTGTGAAATGAATTATTCGCCGGCAGCTACACAATTTTCTTTATGGGCGCCCTCTGCTATCGAAGCAGAAATCCGGATCTACACTTTATACGACAGTCCGGAACCGGAACAGATCATTCCCCTCGATCCCGATCTGAAAGGAAGTTGGAATCAAACCGTACAAGGAGACCTGAAAGGAAAATTCTACACCTTTAGAGTGAATATCGATGATGTATGGCAAAAAGAGACACCCGGAATCTTTGCCCGTGCTGTGGGTGTAAACGGCGACAGGGGCGCCATCATAGATTTCCAGGAAACCAATCCTGAGGATTGGAATAACGATACCCGACCGGAAATGAAAAATCCGGCAGATATTGTCTTATACGAAATGCACCATCGCGATTTCTCCATTCACCCGTCATCAGGGATACAACATAAAGGAAAATTCTTAGCACTGACAGAAACAGGAACAACCACTGCCAATGGAGAAAAAACAGGAATTGATCACCTGAAAGAATTAGGCATTACCCATGTACATATTCTGCCTTCTTTTGATTTTGCTTCGGTAGATGAAACAAAATTAGATCAGAACGCATATAACTGGGGATATGATCCGAAGAACTACAATGTGCCTGATGGTTCATATGCCACTGATCCTTATAATCCGGTCACACGAATCAAGGAATTCAAGGAAATGGTACAAGCCTTGCATAAAGCCGGTATCCGTGTTGTACTGGATGTCGTATACAATCATACATACTCAGCTGCCGACAGCCCGTTTGAACGGACAGTTCCCGGTTATTTCTTCCGTATGTACGAGAACGGAGAGTTCTGTAACGGATCGGCTTGTGGAAACGAGACAGCCAGCAACCACCGGATGATGCACAAATACATGGTTGAATCGGTTTGTTACTGGGCTAAAGAATACCACATTGACGGATTCCGCTTTGATTTGATGGCTATCCACGATATAGAAACCATGAACGCTATTCGGGAAGCACTGAACGCCATTGATCCAACCATCCTGACATACGGCGAAGGCTGGGCTGTCGGTCAGTTAGGATATGATGAAAATAAACTTGCCTATAAGAAATATACGTATCGCATGCCAGGTATTGCTGCTTTCAGCGATAATCTGCGTGACGGTTTACGCGGTCCGTTCTCTGATCATCATAAAGGAGCCTTTATAGTAGGCCTGCCGGGACACGAAGAAGAAGTAAAATTCGGTATTGCCGGAGGTGTCTTACATAAACAAGTAAAAGCCAACGAATTCTGGGCAGCCGAACCAACCCAACATATCAGTTATGTAAGTTGCCACGACGACCATTGCCTGCGTGACCGTTTAATAAATACATTGGGAAATGATACGTCGGAAGAAACCGTACTTAAATTGGATAAATTGGCTCAGACAGCCGTATTGACCTCACAAGGTATTCCTTTTATCTTCTGTGGAGAAGAATTATTCCGTACCAAGCAAGGAGTAGGCAACAGTTATAAAAGTCCGGATGCCATCAATGCGATTCCATGGACGAATAAAACAAAGTATCATGATTTATATCAGTATTATAAAGAGCTGATCGCCATCCGTCGGGCACATCCAGCTTTCTATTTGGGAACAGCTGAAAAAGTACGCGAGCATTTGGAATTCCTGCCAGTGGAAGGTGATAATTTAGTAGCCTTTCAATTGAAGGACATACAAGGAGTCGATTCAGCACAGCGGATCATTGTGGTCTTGAACAGCAATAAGACTAATAGGAAAGTACAAATTCCGGATGATACATATCAGGTAGTTGTAAAAAATGGAAAAGCTGATCGCAATGGATTGGGAACTCATACAGGCCCGAATCTGGAAGTGGATGCACAGTCGGCCACCATCTTAATCAAGAATCAATAATCATCTAAAACACATTGAATACATGAAGACAATACCCGACCATAGTTTTGGGAAGCTATGGAATATCAGTTTCGGATTTTTTGGTGTACAAATTGCGTATGCCTTACAAAGCGCCAATATCAGCCGGATCTTTTCCACCCTGGGAGCCGATCCGCATGAGTTAAGTTATTTCTGGTTATTGCCACCGTTGGCTGGTATGATTGTACAACCCATCATCGGTGCTGCCAGTGACAAGACATGGACGCGCTGGGGACGGCGTATTCCCTATTTATTTCTCGGAGCGACATTAGCACTGATCGTCATGTGCCTCTTGCCTAATGCCGGGAGTTTTGGATTTACTGTTGCCCAAGCTATGATCTTCGGTCTGTTTGCCCTGATGCTACTCGATACATCTATTAATATCGCCATGCAACCTTTTAAGATGATGGTAGGCGATATGGTGAACGAGAAGCAGAAAAGTCTCGCCTACTCTATCCAAAGCTTTCTCTGTAATGCCGGTAGTCTGGTAGGATATCTCTTTCCGTTTATCTTTACCTGGATAGGCATCAGTAATATTGCTCCCAAAGGAGTCATTCCCGATTCTGTCATCTATTCATTTTATATAGGAGCATTAATACTGGTCTTGTGCGTCTTTTATACAGCCTTTACCGTCAAAGAATATCCACCGAAAGAATATGCAGAATACCATCAGATAGAACCAGAAAATCCACAAGAGAAGACCAATGTCTTTACTCTATTGAAACATGCGCCTTCGGTATTCTGGACTGTTGGACTGGTTCAATTCTTCTGCTGGGCTGCATTCATGTTTATGTGGACCTATACGAGCGGTGCTGTCGCTACACAAGCCTTTCACGCACCCGTAGTCGAAAAAGTTATTGACGGAATCTCTTCTGTAGTATTGAATACGCAGTCTGTAGAGTATCAGAATGCAGCCGACTGGGTTGGTATTCTGTTTGCCGTACAAGCAATCGGTTCTGTTATCTGGGCCGTTGTCATCCCGAATATCAAGCGAGTTAAATTAGCTTATACGTTAAGCCTCATTTTAGGAGGCATCGGATTTATCTCCATCTATTTTATCCATAATCCTTATGGTATGTTCGTTTCCTTTTTGCTGATAGGTTGTGCATGGGCAGCTATGCTGGCCTTACCATTTACCTTATTGACTAATGCGCTTAAAGGCGGACATATGGGGGCTTATTTGGGATTGTTCAACTGTACAATATGCGTTCCACAGATTGTAGCAGCTGCTACAGGAGGCTCTTTATTACGTATGCAAACTGAAGCAGGTTCATTACCTCCTGAAACCAATATGTTGGTTATCGCCGGTATTTTCCTGCTGATTGGAGCGGTTTGCGTCTCTTTTATCAAACAACATTCAACAGAAACATCTAAATCCAACTAATATGAAAATTTCTTTTCAACTACCTTATCATACACATTGGGGAGAAGATGTCCGAATTCTATTCTCCGACGGTATGGAGTTTCCGCTTCATACCCGTAATGGTGAAATCTGGCGCGGCAGCCTGGAATTAGATCCGATTACTTGCCCGACAGAAATCAACTATCAATATGCCATCTACCAAGATGGAATTTGTACGCGTAAGGAATGGAATGGGGTTAAACGACGTCTGAATTTGAACCAAGCTTATACTCATTTAATCCTGAACGATGCCTGGCGCGACCGTCCGGAAGATTCATACTTTTACAGTTCTGCTTTTTCCGGAGAAGAAGCTCCTTATTATCCATCTGGAACGGAAATAAGCCATTCGAAATCTATCTTGTTGAAAGTACGCTGCCCACGCTTCCGACACAAGAAGTGGCAACTGGCCATTAGTGGCAACCAGCGTATTTTAGGTGAATGGGATGTAAAAACACCCAAGATGATGCAACCCTGCGGACCCAATGAATGGTGTATCTTACTTGATGCTACGGGCATTAGATATCCTTTCGAATATAAATACTTAGCATGGGATACAGAAAATAACTGTGAAGGAGAATGGATCAGCGGTAATAATCGTCAGATATCTTCCTTACCTCTGCAAGAAGGTGATTTATTAGTAATCTCTGATGATGAAGTACATTTTGATCTGCCAGCCTGGAAAGCAGCCGGTGTGGCAGTACCGGTCTTTTCACTCCGATCAGAACAGAGTTTCGGTGTCGGTGATTTCGGAGATTTGAAGAAGATGATCGACTGGGCAGTCCTGACCGGACAAAAGGTTGTACAGATTCTTCCGATTAACGATACTACTATAACACATACATGGACCGACTCATATCCATATAATAGCATTTCCATTTATGCCTTCCATCCGATGTATATCGATCTTAACCAGTTGGAAACATTAGAAGATGCTGAACAACGGGCAAGTTTCGAACAACATCGACAGGAATTGAATGCTCTGCCACAAGTAGATTATGAAGCTGTAAACCAATACAAACTGGAATATCTTCATCTCCTATTCCAACAGATGGGAAAAACATTATTGGAATCCACCGAGTTTCGTCTGTTCTTCAAGGAAAACAAACACTGGCTGGTGCCCTATTCCGTCTTCTGCTATTTGAGAGACAAATACGGAACACCGGTATTCCGTAACTGGCCGGAACATCAGGTTTATCACGAAGAAACTATTTCACGAATGGCTGAGGAAGATACAGAATGCCGACCGGTTGCCCGCTTCAATTATTTCCTACAATATATTTTACATGTTCAATTGCGGACAGCCAGTGAATATGCCCGTAACAAAGGTGTACTGTTAAAAGGTGATATTCCTATTGGCATTAGTCCGAACAGTGTAGAAGCATGGACAGAACCGTATTACTTCAACCTCAACGGACAAGCAGGAGCACCACCCGATCCATTCTCTGAAACCGGACAAAACTGGGGTTTCCCTACCTATAATTGGGATACCATGCAACAGGATGGCTATAAATGGTGGAAAAAACGTTTCCGCAAAATGGCAGAATATTTCGATGCCTATCGTATCGATCATATCTTAGGTTTCTTCCGTATTTGGGAAATTCCTTCACATTCCGTGCAAGGGTTGTTGGGCCAGTTTGTTCCTGCCCTGCCTATGTCGGCCGAAGAGATCAATCGTTTTGGTTTGTTCTTCCGCAAAGAAGCGTTCACCAAACCTTATATAACTGAAAACATTCTGGAAGCAAAGTTTGGAGAACTAAAAGACCAGGTCAAGCAGGAATATCTATTCCAGATCACACCGCACGAATATGCCTTACGGCCAGAATACAATACACAACGCCTGGTTGAACAACATTTCAACGGGAAGAACGATCCGCAGAGCAATCTGTTGAGAAAAGGTTTGTTTGAGTTGATCAACAACGTCTTGTTCGTTGTCGACCGAAAAGACCCGAACCTTTATCACCCACGTATTGCCGTTCAGAATGAACCGGTATATGAAAGTCTGACTCCTTCAGAGAAATCAGCCTTCGACCAGCTTTATACGCACTACTTCTATCATCGCCATAATGATTTCTGGTATCACGAAGCCATGAAGAAGTTGCCGGAACTGACTGACTCGACCCGTATGCTTGTTTGTGGTGAAGATTTGGGAATGATCCCGGATTGTGTGAAAGGAGTAATGGACGAATTGCGTATCCTCAGTCTTGAAATCCAACGTATGCCGAAGAATCCGGCCGAAACATTTGGTGATCCGGCACACTATCCATATCGTTCGGTATGTACTATTTCAACCCACGATATGTCAACCCTTCGCGGATGGTGGCACGAAGACGCAAATCTCACCCGCCGTTTCTTCTACGATGTATTGGGTGGTTGGGGTGATTATCCAGCTGAAGCACCAGGTTGGCTATGCGATTCCATCGTGTTGAAACATCTGCTGGGCAACTCCATGTTCTGCATTCTCTCACTGCAGGATTGGCTTTCGATCAATGAAGAAGTACGTTATCCGGATGCAGATGCCGAACGAATCAATGTTCCTGCCAATCCACGTCATTATTGGCGGTACCGGATGCACATCACGCTCGAAGATTTGATGCAATGTTCAGCCCTCAATGACCGTATCCGCGACATGATCGGGAAGTCGGGAAGAATGGAATAAAAATAGTTCCCAATTGAATATATTTATAAGGCACGGATTCAGAACTCACATAAGAGTCCTTTTTCCCGTGCCTTTGTATATTTGCATACCTAAAAATTATTACAAGCAACACAGGTTTAATAAAATAAGAAATAAACTTATATATTAAACAAAAAGATTATTCTATACATCCTATTTTTGATAAATAAGCACTATTAATATAAATAAACGCCCACTTTTCCAAGAAACAGAGTTAGATGCTAACTTATTAAATTGATAATATTGCAAGATAAATAGATAGAGATATGTTAAATATCTATCCATTACAAAAAATTAACCATTATTACATAGGTGTGACATAAAAATAGTTTGTGCTTTTATGCAGTTTTTAACGTAGTCTGGTTTGAACTTACGTAAAAAGGTTGATTAAGCAATTTATTTATAAACAAATGTAATATTTATCTACTATGCCGAGAAGAACTAAATCGATTAGCTTACTGCTAGTAGCTACTGCATTGAGCCTCACTGGTAATATCTATGCAGAAATAGCTCCGGTTAAACCTGGCATTGATTTTTCACAGCAAGACGGGAAAGTCACAGGTACAGTTGTTGATTCATTTGGTCCGGTTACCGGAGCATCTGTAATCATTAAAGGAACAACCAATGGAAACATTACCGATTTGGATGGTAAATTCACATTGGAAGGCTTGAAGAATGGCGATGTCATTCAAATCTCTTACATTGGTTATGCCACACAAGAAATTCCCTACACTGGACAACCATCCATCAGCGTTACTTTAGCTGAAGATTCAGAGCAGTTGGAAGAAGTTGTTGTAACCGCTTTAGGTATCAAACGCTCTGAAAAATCTTTGGGTTATGCCATGCAGGAAGTAAAAGGAGACGATTTGGTACAAGCGCGTGAAACTAACTTAGCTAACGCTTTAACTGGTAAAGTATCAGGTGTACAGATCATCCGTTCAAGTAACGGTGCGGGCGGTTCTTCTAAAATCCAGTTACGTGGTAGTAACTCTGTTACGGGTCTGAACCAACCGTTGATCGTAGTCGATGGTGTCCCTATGGATAACTTTACGGGTGCAGACAACAATGATATGTGGAACCCTTCTATCGATATGGGTAACGGTCTGTCAGATATTAACCCAGAAGATATTGAATCAATGTCTGTATTAAAAGGAGCATCAGCAGCAGCTTTGTATGGATCTCGAGCAGGTAATGGTGTTATCTTGATTACAACAAAACAAGGACGTGAGAATCCTGGTTTAGGTATTACTATTTCTGGTTCTGTTTCTGCTGAAACAATCTTCATGAAACCTGAACGTCAGACAACATTCGGACAAGGTACACAAGGTCTTTACGATGGAACTTCAAGTTATAGCTGGGGTCCAAGAATCGAAGGCCAAAGCTATACTGACTGGGAAGGTAATACACAAAACATGACTTACTACGATAATATTGACAATTATTTCAATACGGGTATCAATACAACTGAAAGTTTCTCTTTCTCTCAGATGTATAATAAGACATCAATCTATGCTTCTGCAACCCGTATGGATGATGCCAATAAGATCCCAAGTGCTAAATTGCATCGTACAAACATGACATTGCGTGCATCTTCTACATTTGGTAAGGATGACAGATGGTCTTTTGATGGAAAAATTCAATACATCAACACCATTGCTAAAAACCGTCCGTTATCAGGTAATAATGATTCCAATACCTTCCTTACCATGTATACGACTCCAATTTCTTTGGATATTACTGACTTTAAGAATAACAAAGATGCTAATGGGGATATGCGCTGGTGGCAAAGAGGTAGTGGTCTGAACCCTTACTGGGCACAAGATTACAACTTGAACCAAGATAGTCGTAACCGTTTCTTGATGAACGCTTCTTTGAAATATAAATTCACAGACTGGTTAAATGCTGAAATCAAAGCCGGTAGTGATATGTACTTCACAGAAACAGAAACTAAATTGTATGACGGTAGTCCTTTGCAGGATAATGGACGCTATAGTACTGGAGAACAAAAGTTCTACGAAAACAACTATAGCTTCTTAATCACAGCCCAGAAAGATAATGTATTCGGAAAATGGGGTGGTACTGTTACTTTTGGTGGTAACTTAATGGAGCGCCGTAAAACTGGATTAAAGAACAGTTTAGGAAAACTGACCGTTCCTGATCAGTTCTGGATTACAAATGGTGATAAAGGAGATCTTTCTCAAGAGCAAACATTCGAGAATAAAAAGATCAACTCTTTATATGGAACTTTAGGTATTAACTACGATGGTTGGGTATTCCTGGATGGAACTTTCCGTAATGACTGGTCATCAGCTTTGAGCAAGAAAAACCGTTCATTCTTCTACCCGTCAGTCAGCGTATCATGGGTTATCAGTGATATGATGAATAAGATAGATAAAAACATGCCTGACTGGTTTACATATGCTAAAGTACGTGCTTCTTTCGCTCAGGTAGGTAACGACTTGGATCCATATCAGCTGTATAACTTATATAAAATCTCTACCAATGGTTCTACAGGTGGTATCATGGGTGAAACCAACGGTACAGTATTATATAACGAAGATGTACGTAGTGAGTTGATTTCATCATGGGAAGTCGGTGCTGAAGTTCGTTTCTTTGACAACCGTTTAGGATTAGATGCTGCTTGGTATAAATCAAACGCTCGTCGTCAGTTGCTGAATATTCCGATGAACCGTTTGTCTGGTTATGAATCAATGAAGGTCAATGCCGGTGATATCCAGAATACTGGTGTGGAAATCATGTTAAATGCAACGCCTGTACAAACAAAAGAATTTGCATGGAACATGAACTTGAACTTCTCTACCAACCGCAATAAATTATAGAATTGTTGCCTGGTGAAGAATATAAGAACATGACTTATTCTTTGGGTGGTTATGATAACTTATATGTTTATGCTGTTGCCGGAGGAAACTACGGTGAAATTTGGGGAACTAAATTCCAACGTGTTACTGACGAAAGCAGTCCTTATTATGGAAAACTGTTATTAAATGACAGTGGGTTACCACAGGGAACTTCTTCATCAGAGAAAATCGGTGATCAGCAGGCTAACTGCTTATTAGGATGGACCAACACATTCTCATACAAAAACTTCACCTTTAGTTTCTTAATTGATGGACGTTTTGGTGGTGATATTTTCTCTGGAACTAACCGTATCTTACAAGCTAATGGTGTTGCTGGCGTCACTGCACCTAACGGACAGCGTGAAAGTTTTGTTGTTGATGGCGTTATTTCTGATGGAAATGGAGGTTACACACCAAGTACAATAGCTGTAACACCTCAGGATTACTGGACTGCCATAGCTACATCTAGTGGTAACTTAGGTATCGGTGAAGCAAATATATACAATGCAACCAACATCCGTTTGCGTAATGTATCATTAAACTACTCGATACCTAAAGCATCATTAAGTAAAACACCGTTCCAGCAAGTTAAATTAGGTGTTTCTTGTAATAATGTTTGGATGATCAAGAGCTACTTGAATGGTATAGACCCTGAATCTGTTTATGCCACAAGTACGAATGCTACAGGTTTTGAAAATGCAGCAGCTCCAACTTCTCGTACTTACTTGTTTAACGTAACACTTGGTTTCTAAATTATTTAAATTGACTAAAATGAAAAATATTAATAAATTATTTATCGGATTATGCTTTACAACCCTTGGACTTGCAGGCTGTTCTGATTTCGAAGATGTGAATATCAGTCCTGAACAAGTGGGTGAAGAATATGTAAAGCCTGATTATTTTTTGAATAACGCCATTTACTTGGCTCAGCAAGATCCAGATGTGGCTGAGCGTGTAGTAGTTTATAACTGGGCAAGTGCAGCACGTGTTTGTGGTGAAATGTCATTCTTGAACGTAGGTCGTTATAATGATGGATATAACCAAGCTTATTTTAATCAAGTAACTAACTGGTTGAAGTATGCTACATTTGCTGTCGAACGAGTAGATAACATGACTGATGTTACTGGTCATGAAGCTGAATTTTATCCCAATATTAAAGCGTTTGCTCGTATTTGGCGTGCTCTTCTGATTGCAGAATATACTGATACATTCGGTCCTTATCCTCTTGATGCTTTCATGGTTGATAATCCAACATTCAATAGTGTTGAAGAAACTTATGATTATATTCTCTCTGAATTAAAAGAAGCAACTGCGTCTATCAACACGGCTGTTGAACCTACAACTGACGAAGCTAAGGGTGATCCGGGATTTGGATACAACGCTACAAAATGGCAGAAGTTAGGTAATAGTTTACGTATGCGCTATGCAATGCGTTTATCTGAAGTTAATCCTTCTAAAGCCAAATCAGAATTTGAGGATGCTGCAAAAGGAGCCTCTATTACTACATTAAATGACATGTATGCTATTCAGGAATATGATCAATGGAATGCATGGGCAGGTGTTTATACGCGTACTTGGGATGACCAGGCTTTGTCTTCTACTATGTCAAATATATTGGTTGGTTTAGGCGGTATTCCTGTTACTGAACAACGCCCAGATTTAGCTTCTTATATTAAGCCAATGAATTATATGGGATTGAAGTTCGATCAGCACTATGCAGAAAATACGGATAACCCAACTAAACAGTTCTGGATGGATGGTATTCCTGAGAATATTGATCCGCGTGGATTGAAAATATTCTGTTTACCTAATGATCAGACTGCCGAAAACTATATTGATAAAGGTTCATCCAAAGGACATGCATCTCATGCTTTAGTAGATGAGAAAGGTAATGAAGTTGTCAAACTGGATGCTCAGTTTACTTGGAATTACTATCCTGCAGGTCAGAATAGTTCTTGGTCTTCTAAATTTGCTAAAAACCAAGTATTAAGTTCTATTTGGGATACAGGTGTTCTGCTTGGTAAAAACTATTGTAACAGTAGTAACAAACGTGTTTGGTTCGGTCCGTGGGAAACATACTTCTTATTAGCTGAAGCTTCTTTGTATGGTTGGAATACAGGTATTTCTGCTCAGGAAGCTTATGAAAGTGGTGTAAGAAGCAGCTTTGAATATTTCGGTGTATCTCAGTATGTTGATAATTATCTGGCTTCTACTGATTATAACCGTGTAGGTACTTCTGTTAGCTTTACACATACTACAGAACCAACAAATATGACGGTTAATTATGTTGATGGTTATACAAATGCAGCTCAGACAATGACTTACCAATATCCGGATGCTAATAAGATTCTGTATAAGGGCAAGAAACTGAATGACCAGCTGACTAAGATTATTACTCAGAAATATATTGCTCAGACTCCTTACTTAGCATTGGAAATGTGGAATGATTATCGTCGTTTAGGTCTTCCGTTCTTCGATATACCAGCCAATGAAGCTACTTTGACAGGTTCTGATATGGAACCGTATTGGAAGCCGTCTTCTTATACACAAGGTCAGAATTGGCAATTATATCCACAGCGTCTGAGATTCCCGTCAAACTTGAACAATGCTGACCCTACAGGTTATGCTAAAGCAATTGAATTGTTAGGTGGACCGGATAATGTAATGACTCCGTTGTGGTGGGCTATTCATTAATAGGTTAAGATAACTTCTTATCACCGAATATAAAATTCCCCTGAATAAGCGATTGATGCATTCAGGGGAAAATAATCTGCAAGAATTGTATACATAAAATATAATTCTTGCAGATTTTCTTTTTCTTATGCTAACCGTTCACAAAATTCAATTCGCTCTTCGTTAGGACCTAAAATAGTAAAGAACTTAACACCTTTTTCCCAAAACGGAAGATACTGTACTGAATCATTGAGTATATGAAAACCGCCCGCTTTGATTTCCTCATACAGCTTATCAACTTCCTTGACGTCAATGGCCACATGATCGATGGCTCCTGAACGCAATGTTGCTGCATGATTCTCGTAAGTTTCAATGGTTAAATTACCAAATTGCAGAAAAGCTACTTTTTCGTTTGCTTTTTCATTCACTGTCTGATGAGCTACTACAAATCCTAAACGCTGATAGAATGCAATCGTCTTATCCAGATCGTTTGTTGGAATTCCAACATGTTGGATTCCTGTCATATACTTTGTTATATCCATAAAATTGTATTTTAAATAATGCCTCCAAATTACATATTATTATTCAATACAAATCCTTTTTCCCTACAAATTAACCTACATTCCTACAATTAAGGCACAGCGTTCATTGAATCGAATATAGTATCTTTGCCATCTAAAGTCCTAAAAAGAATAATATGCGACTACTAAAACTCATCTGTTACATATTAATAATTGTCTGTTTCTGTCCAGATTCAATCCAAGCCCGTAAAAAGGTCGGATTAGTTTTAGGCGGTGGCGGAGCAAAAGGGGTTTCGCATATTGGTGTACTGAAAGTATTGGAAGAAGCAGGGATTCCCATTGATTATATAGCTGGTACGAGCATGGGTGCTATTGTCGGAGGACTGTATTCTATTGGATATTCAGCTGCAGAAATAGACAGCATGGTGGCTTCTCAAGACTGGCAATTATTATTAAGTGACCGGGTAAAACGAGATAACCTGACGTTCCCGGAAAAAGAAAATTCTGAACGTTATGTCATCTCGCTTCCTTTCGGTATTGATAAGAAAGATCGTCTGGTAGATGGTATGATTAAAGGACAGAACCTGCAAAATCTCTTTTCCAACTTAACTATCGGTTACCATGATTCTGTCGATTTCCGTTCATTTCCGATACCCTTTGCCTGTGTAGCCGTAAATTTGGTTGATGGCAAAGATTATGTCTTCCAAAAGGGCAGTTTACCTGTTGCCATGCGGGCAAGTATGGCTATTCCGGCAGCTTTTACTCCTGTTAAATTAGACAGTATGATCTTGGTCGACGGCGGCCTAAATAATAATTATCCGGCAGATGTTGTCAAATCTATGGGTGCTGATGTAATCATTGGTGTTGATTTAGGAACCAGCGACTTGAAAAGCCTGCAAAATATAAATTCAACGATTGATGTAGTCGGACAAATTGTAGCCTTACACGGTTATGACAAATATACCCACAATACATCCATTACCGATTTACTTATCCGTCCTAACACAGCTCCTTATAATTCGGCCAGCTTTACTTCAACAGCATTGGATACATTGATTATACGTGGAGAAGAAGCTGCCCGCAGACAATGGAATGAACTGATTGCGCTTAAAGAAAAGATAGGAACAGACAGTATTTTTCCTCATACGTATTCGAAAACATCCGTTCTTAAACCTCAGGATTCTTTTCTGATCCGTAAAATATATTTCGAAGGAGCTGATCCTCGAGATGAAAAGTGGCTGTTACAAATCAGCCAATTAAAGGAAAACAGCTGGATATCACTCAAGAAACTGCATCATGCCATGTCTATTTTAATTGGTACCAATGCTTATTCTAACGTAAGTTACAAACTGACAGGCGAAGATGTTCATGACCTACATTTAATTGTAGAACCCAAGTCAGCCAGTTCGGTGAATGTTGGCTTACGGTTTGATTCAGAAGAAATCATTGCCGTCCTATTAAATGGAAAATTCGATTATCATACTCAGTTTCACTCTAAATTTGCGATTACGGGACGCGTAGGGAAAAAGACATACGGACGTGTTGATTATTCTATCGAACGTAATCCCTTACGTAATCTGAATCTGTCATATAAATTCACTTACCAGGATTTGGATATTTACCACTATGGAGAGAAAGCCCTCAATACAACTTTCCGCAACCATTTTGCCGAGTTTTCCTATTCTGATATGAATTGGCTCTGCTTTAAAGTACAGACAGGCATCCGATATGAACATTACAATTACAAATCGGTCTTGAATAATGGAGAACTTCCCATCGATCTCAAGACACAAAACTTTATCAACTATTTTGTTTCGGCCCATTTCGAGACACTCGACCGAAGTTATTATCCGAACCGGGGCGTTTCACTGAAAGCTGATTATACGGTATATACCGATAATTTCGTCGGCTATCAGGGTCATACGCCTTTTTCTGCTTTAAGTGCTAATTTTTTATCTGTAATACCTGTCACCAGTCACTTTAGTATTCTTCCAGCCGTCTACGGACGTGTATTGATTGGACGAGATGCAGCCTATCCATATCTAAATGCCGTCGGTGGAGAAACGGAAGGTCATTACTTAGATCATCAGTTACCTTTCGCAGGAATTAATCACGTAGAATTTCTGGACAATGCCTTTCTTTCGTTACGCCTGCAATTACGGCAACGCATCAGTGGCCGGCATTATATTTCACTGACCGGCAACTATGGTGTACATGAAGACAACTTCTTTAATCTGCTGAAGGGACATCACATCTGGGGCGGCAGTCTAAGCTATGCCTATAACAGTATGTTTGGTCCGATGAATGCTTCCTTCAGCCTATCAAACAGAACCCAAAAACTTCAGTTCTTCCTCAATTTAGGTTACTATTTCTAATTGAATCGTCTTACCAATAAATCACAATTCCGGCCAGACCCGCCAATAAGATCATCAAGATAGGATGTACCTTAAATTTCCATGTCAAAATAAAAGCGACACCGAAAATCAAGAAACTTTTATAGTCTATGAAATTTTCATGATTCATCAACAATAAGGCAGCAGCCGCAATCAAACCTACCGTAGCCGGACGAAGACCTAAAAAGGCAGCCTCTACATATTTATTATTCTTGAATTTGGCAAAGAAGTAAGAAATTAATAAGACTAAAAGGAATGAAGGTAAACATACGGCAAAGGTAGTCAGACATGACCCCAATATACTCATCGCCGGAGAATAACCGGCATTATGAATTGCTGTATAACCAATATAAGTCGCGCTGTTGATACCAATCGGTCCGGGTGTCATCTGCGAAATAGCTACTATATCAGTAAACTCCTGTAAGGAAATCCACTGATACCTGTCTACCACATCAGCCTGAATCAATGACAACATGGCGTATCCTCCGCCAAATCCCAATATACCAATCTTCAGATATACATATAATAATTGTAACCAGATCATAAGTTTTGAGTTTAATTATATTCCATCCAAGAAACTTATCAACAATAAATTTAAAGCTACTTGATTAACTTCGAATTCTTAATTTTTAATCCATAAATCAGACCACCGGCAATAGCAGCCAAAATAATCCATGCCGGAGAAACACCACCTAACCAAATCAACAAAGCGACTCCAATAGGAATAACCAATTGTTTATAAGAAAGCTTGATGGAACGGGCTGTCGTCAGACACGGAACAGCAATCAAGGCAACAACGGCCGGACGCAAGCCTTTGAATGCTTTCTCTATCCACTCGTTGTCCCGTACATGTGTAAAGAACAATGCAATGGCTAAGATAATCAGGAAAGAAGGAAGAATCGTTCCTAAAGCACAACAGAGAGCTCCTAAATTTTTACGCAATTTATATCCGACGAAGATAGATATATTCACCGCAAAAATACCAGGTAACGATTGCGTAACGGCAAAAATATCAATAAAGTCTTCTTTCGTCATCCAACCATGATCTACAACTTCCCGCTGAATCAAAGGCAGCATGGCATAGCCACCACCGATGGTAAATGTTCCTATCTTGACAAATGTCAGAAATAACGTCCAGTACATTATTGTTTAACTCCTAATATTTTGTGATACCTTTCTTCATCATTCAGGATACGTAATGCTTCCTGATAACTGTTATTTACATCATTGATAATATGAAAATACTCCGTCATGTCAAACAGATCACGTGCTATCAGGGATTTGATCTGTAATTGGATCAGAGGCAGCGAACGATTATATTCTTCTTCCTTGAAAGTTATCTTTGCCTCATCAGCCATCTTTTTCAGTTCATTCATGATTTCATCTGTCACAACGAACTTTTCCTTATAGACATGCGGTTTTTTATATGTTTTACCCAACTCTTCCCGATGCCGGTCCAGATAATTCATGGCTACCCGGTTTACTAAACCTTTTGCCACAATGTCACGATGATAATCTGAATAACGTGTCGTATCCATCGGAATGAATACATCCGGCATAATACCACCGCCACCATAAACTGTACGACCATTAGCCAACGTACTGTATTTCATCGAATCCGGGAAATGGATACTGTCTGCGCTCATCAGTTCTCCCCGATTATAACGGTCAATCAGGTCATGGGCGTAATCCTCACCTTTCCCCTTTTCGTATGGTTTCTGGATACAACGTCCGGTAGGCGTATAATAACGGGCTACTGTCAGACGAATCATTGAACCATCGGGAAGCGGTAACGGACGCTGAACTAATCCTTTGCCAAAGGTACGACGACCAACAATCACACCCCGATCCCAATCTTGTACGGCTCCTGAAAGGATTTCACTGGCACTGGCAGATGATTCATCCACCAGAATAACCAAATCTCCGGATTCGAAAGAACCTTGTAAGGTAGAAATGGCATCTTGTCTTTTCTGTTTGGATCCTTGTGTATATACAATCTGTTTTCCTCGTGACAGAAATTCATCCGCCAGTTCGATGGCTACATTCAAATAACCTCCGCCATTACCTTCCAGATCAAGAATTAACTTCTTCATTCCTTTCTTATCAAGTGTCTTCAAGGCTTCTTTAAATTCCTGGGTAGAAGAAGCGGCAAAACGGTTCAGTTTGATATATCCAATCGACTTGTCTGCCATATAAACGGCATCGATGCTATGCACCGGTATTTTTCCTCGAACAATGGTAAAGTCCAACAGTTCCGGTTCTCCACTACGCTTTACTTTTACACGGACTTCCGATCCTTTTGGTCCGCGCAGACGTTTCATGATATCGGTGGTTTTCATCTTCACGCCGGCAATCACCGTGTCGTTTACCTGTACAATCCGGTCACCGGCAACCAAACCTACTTTTTCCGACGGACCGCCAGGTATAACCTGAATTACATACACCGTATCTGTCAAAACATTAAACTGAATACCGATTCCGTCGAAATTACCTTCCAACGGTTCTGTCATCTCTTTTGTTTCTTCAGGATCGGTATACGTAGAATGAGGATCCAGTTTTTCCAACATACCTGTAATGGCATCTTCCACCAGCTTACTTTCATCAGTCGGATCCACATACAAGTTGGTGATCGCATATAGAGCCATCTGTAACTTCCGGGCATCCATATCCGGTTTCTGTGCAACAGCCGAAAAACATGCTGCTGCAATTCCAAGGAACAATAACGCTATTCGCTTCATTAACTAAAAAACTTATAAACCAACACATTTAATTTTATGGAAGAAATGCCGAAACATCTTTTCCAAAATGCAACAATTCGCGCACTGCACTCGAACTGATATGCGCATATTGCGGTTCGGCCAGCAAGAAAACAGTTTCAATGCCGGTCAATGTCCGATTAATATCGGCTATTGTTTTTTCATATTCAAAGTCAATGACAGAACGAATACCTCTTAAAATAAACTGGGCTCCTGTCTTTTCTGCCAGGTCGGTAGTTAGTGTATGATAAGTTATTACTTCTATTCGCGAATCATCTTGAAAAAGTGAACGGATGGCTTTCAATCTTTCTTCCAACGGAAAACAGGATTGTTTGTTTTCGTTGATGCCGATAGCAATGATAATCCGGTCGGCCAACGCCAGTCCTCTTTTTACCAATGATTGATGTCCTATGGTAAACGGATCAAACGATCCCGGAAAAAGAGCTATTCTCTCCTGTTTCTGTCCACTTTCTTTCATATACTCAGTTGATCAAATCTTCTTCAATTACCAAATTGTCAATGATGAAATTCTGGCGTTCCATCGTATTCTTTCCCATATAGAATTCCAGCATTTCCTTCACCAGGTCTTCCTTTTTCATCGATACCTGATCCAGGCGGATGTCTTTTCCGATAAAATGACGGAACTCATCCGGTGAAATTTCTCCCAATCCTTTGAATCGGGTTATCTCTGGATTCTTTCCCAAGGCCAGGATAGCCTGTTGCTTCTCTTCTTCGCTGTAACAATAAATGGTCTTCTGCTTGTTCCGGACTCGGAAAAGAGGTGTCTGCAGAATATAAACATGTTTCTGCTTAATCAGATCCGGGAAAAACTGAAGAAAGAATGTAATCAGCAACAAACGGATGTGCATTCCGTCGACATCCGCATCGGTTGCGATTATTACCTTGTTATAACGCAGACCGTCCAAACCGTCTTCAATGTTCAATGCGGCCTGAAGCAAGTTGAACTCTTCGTTTTCATAAACGATCTTCTTCGTCAGTCCGTAACTGTTCAACGGTTTTCCACGCAGACTGAATACAGCCTGGAAATTCGGATCCCGACTTTTAGTGATGGATCCGCTGGCCGAATCACCCTCGGTAATAAAGATACATGTATCTTCTTTCTGGTCACCTTTCGCGTCGTTCAGATGAATCCGGCAATCGCGGAGTTTCTTATTATGCAAATTGGCTTTCTTGGCACGTTCACGCGCCAGTTTGGTTACTCCTGCTATAGCCTTGCGTTCTTTTTCCGACTCTTGGATCTTACGAAGCAGAATATCCGATGTTTCCTGGTCTTTATGCAGGTAATTATCGAGTTCCTTCTTGATAAAGTCGTTGATAAACTTGGATACAGTCGGCCCATCCGGTCCCATATCTTTCGAACCCAACTTGGTTTTCGTCTGACTCTCGAAGACAGGTTCTTCCACTTTGATACTGATGGCCGCCACAATACCGGCCCGGATATCGGCATAATCGAAGTTCTTGTTGTAGTATTCCTTGATAACACGTCCGACAGCTTCCTTAAAAGCCGACAGATGCGTACCGCCCTGCGTCGTATGCTGGCCGTTTACGAACGAATAATATTCTTCTCCGTACTGGTTGCTATGGGTAATCACCACTTCAATATCCTCTCCTTTCAGATGAATGATGGGATAAAGTGGCTCGGTTGTCATGTTTTCATTCAGCAAATCCACCAGTCCGTTTTTAGAATGAAAGCGTTTCCCATTGTACAGAATCGTCAGTCCGCTGTTCAGAAAGACATAATTCTTCAACAAGGTTTCAACAAATTCGTCTTTATACTGATAATCCTTGAATATCGTATTATCAGGTACGAATACCACCTTCGTGCCATTGGCTTCGGTGGTAGGTTGTATATCAGATTCCTTCGTAATGATGGCTTTGTTGTATTCAACCTGCTTGCATTCTCCGTCACGGCAACTGACAATCAGGAAATAACTGCTCAGGGCATTGACAGCCTTAATACCGACACCATTCAGACCCACCGATTTCTTGAAGGCCTTGCTGTCATATTTAGCACCGGTATTCATTTTGCTGGAGACATCAACGACTTTGCCCAACGGCACACCGCGGCCATAATCGCGAACTGTTACGGTACCGTCGGAGATGGTCACTTCAATTGTCTTGCCGAATCCCATCATGTATTCGTCAATTGAATTGTCGAGCACCTCTTTCAGTAACACATAAATTCCGTCGTCAGCATAACTTCCATCGCCTAATTTACCGATATACATACCCGGTCGACGGCGGATGTGTTCCATCCAGTCGAGGGTTTTAATATCGTCGTCATCATACGATGCAGTATTTTGCTGTGACGTTTCTTTCAGTTCTTCCATATTGTCTCCTCTTCCATTATCCTATTTTCTTGATAAATGCGCGACGGGTCTTGTGATGTTCCCGTTTAAAATAATCCCATTGTGCCTGAACAGCATTGTTGCTTTCCAATTCCGGATTACTTTCAGCATATTCAACTCCTAATTTATTATAGATAGGAATCAAATCATTAAACAGCAGGGCATTTACCCCTTTACTCTGATATTCAGGCAAAACGCCCATCAGATACAGATCGACTACCTTCGGTTTCGTCTTCAGGGCTTTCAGCAAATGGATCCAGCCGAACGGGAAAAGATGTCCGTTTGCCTTCTTCATCGCATGTGAAAGATTCGGCAAAGAAATACCAAAGCCTACTACTTCGTCGTCTTCTTCCCGGACAATTACCGTTACCAGGTCATAACGAAGCATCGGAATATACATATTGATATAGTAGTCAATTTGCTTTTGTGTCAGTTTGGAGAAACCATACAACGGAGCATACGCTTCATTCAGCGTATTGAACACCTTATGTGCATATGGCATGATTTCCTTGGCATTTTTGAATTTCATGATCTTCAAGCCGTATTTCTTCTTGACGATCTCGCCAATCCGCTGATGTTTCTCTGGAATGCCTTCACGCGGAACGAAGATTTTGAACTCATGCCAGTCCTGGTCTTTCACAAATCCCATACGCTCCATGTGTTGCGGATAATAAGGGAAATTATAAATGGTCGCAATGGTTCCGATCTGGTCAAATCCTTCTATCAACATGCCTTCATGATCCATATCGGTAAATCCCATCGGCCCTTGCAACTCTTCCATTCCCTTCTGCCGGGCCCAGTCTTCCACCGCTTTGAAAAGGGCATCAACCACTTCCTGGTCGTCGATAAAATCAACGAATCCGAAGCGGGCGCGTTTCTGTCCCCAGGTTTCATTACTTCCCCGGTTGATTATTCCGGTGATACGTCCGACTACCTGATCATTCCGATAAGCCAGAAAACTGATGGAATCACAAACCTCGAAAGCCGGGTTTCGTTTCGGGTCGAGAGTCATCATTTCTTCCTCAATCAATCCGGGTACATGATAAGGGTTTCCTCTATACAAGTCGATATTGAACTTAACAAACTTCTTAAGTTCTTTCTTTGTCGTTACTTCTCTTATTATTACGCTCATTGATTCTTCTGCTTTGACTGGCAAAGTTAAGGAAAAAAATTCAGAAGTAAAGTATGTTGATTTCGCAGGTTTCATATCCGACCAACAGAAAAATAAGGATTTTATCTTGTTTAACGGAGGGCAGATCAGTCCGTTTAACTTTCATCTGAAACGGTTTTCGGTAAAATTATACCGTTTCACCCTTGTGAAACGATCGTTCCACAAGGGTGAAGAAATCGTTCCACCTATGTGGTACGATCATTCCACTAAGGTGGAACGATATAAATGTGTCATTTAACGAATTTGGTTGACTTAAAATCTCTTTATAAATAGAAGGGGTTGACTGTAGTTTAACTTATTTATATACTGAGTTGACTCATTTTTTTGTTATTCACCCTGCAGGTTGTCTTTTCTTATTTTGGGCAAAAATAAACAAAGATCTTTTATCCTGATAAAAATAATGAAAAAACCACCGCGGTGGTTTGCCTTACGGCTGGAGGCGCGAAGCCTCCAAAGAGTTTGTCTCCACCTGGTTGGCAGAAACGAAGGCATTAGACATTTCTCCTTGGATGGCTAATTCCCGATAACTCTTCCAGCGTTTCTTTATTGTTCCCCTCATTGCGGAGGCTTCAGCAGGAGTTATACCGTCCAGACTCAAATGAGGACGCTCATTGTTATAGAAATCGACCGCTATCCTTATAGCTGATTTAACTTCCGATACGCCGTAAAAGGATTGCCCCAAAAGGAGTTCATTCTTAATTGTATTGTTGACTCGTTCCGCCACGGCATTATCTTTGGGATTGCCGCTTTCGGTCATGCTTATCTTTATATGATGTTCCTTCAACCGGGAGATATAACTGTAACAGGCATATTGGACACCACGGTCCGAGTGATGGATCAATCCATTAAGATCCTTGCCCTTATAATAGGCCAAGGCCATGTTCAATGCGTCCAAAGGATAACGGGCTTCCAGCGTGTCGCCCACACTGTAACCGATGATTTCCTTTGTGTAGTAATCCGTTACTAAAGAAAGATAGCAGAAATCGTACTCGCCCGTTTCCGGCTTTGTCCAGTAAGGTATATAGGTGATATCGCTGACTATCAGCTGGCAGGGACGATCCGGAATGTATGTCTTAATCAGATTCGGATAGACTGGATACTCATGGTCGGAATCGGTTGTCTTGACGCGTCTTTTCCGTTTACGGACTTTCAGGCCATAACGTTCGATGATGTCATAGAAACGGTTATAACCCACGCTATGGGAACCAAACCGGCTCTGGTACATCTGCCAAAGCTTGTTCCCTCCTATGCCCGGATCTTTCCCTCGGATTTCCTTGATAAACTCCACAACGAAAGATTCTTCCATCAGACGTTGCAGTACCTTGTCCTCATGCTTATAGTAGGCTTGTTTACTCACACCAAGCAGACGGCACAGGGGAACGACCTTATACCGTTCCCTGTCCCTTTCATGCAGCCTACGGACTACTTGGTGCCAGCTTTTTTTAGCTTTATGCCATACACTTCCTCGCCATAGGCGACCATCTCTTGGTAGAAATCTGCGCGCAAACGCTCTTCGGCCAATGCTTTCTTCAGTGACGACAACTCTTCGAGGAGCTTCTTGTAGTCTTCCGGCGTCACGTCTTTTCCTTGCTTTTTCATGAGTTCTGCTTCTAGAGGATTTTCTCGTTCAAAGGTAGCTATTATTCGATAAATGCTCGAACGACTTACTCCATATTGTTGAACCACTTCCTGGATGGAGACGTTGTCTTGCTTTACCAAACGGAAAATCTCTCTTTCCTGATTCTTCCGAAACTTCTCTTGTTCATAATTGCTTTCTTTCATCTTCTTGTTTTTTAGGAGTCAACCTTATTTACAAAAAGACAATGTAACGAGAAAGGCATAAACATCCGCTTATCCACGGATCAGGTTGTCCTGTTTTCCGGTTATTCATTTACCGGGTTGTCTTTCCTTGGATGAAGAACAGAAACCGCCAATCACCTCATCCAACAGCAAAAGTCAACTTTTCAAACGTTATCAACGATTTCATTCATCATGATTATTATATCTTTTTTATTCTTTAATTTTTAAATCTCTTAGATGATAATATATGTCGGTTGATTTGGTTAAAACTTTTTGGAATGAATACTTGTCCGTCTCGTTATTAATATGCGGTAAATAGATATCAAGAAGATACCAACAGGTTATAACTATTCTTATTTATTGATTTATAATCAGATAGTATTATAAAGGACATATTGGTTAAAAACAGCTGTAGTGGAAAAGTTAATTACCCGAAAAGGCCGTTGAAAGGTGAAAATACCCTGTGGATATTTCATCAAAACTAATGATTTACTTTTTTGGATATTCTGAAGAAGTACTTGTATGGACGACTTTTTGGATTCTGCAAGCTTTATTTTTCATTTTGTATGCACGAGTTATAAATAGGTTTTTAACGGGCTATCCACATTTATTCACTACTTTTGCGGGAAAGATAAAGCTATGCGTAAATTAAAGGTAACAGAATTGAACAGGCTGACACCGGAAGCCTTCAAGAATAGTGAGAAAATTCCTCTGATCGTGGTACTTGATCATGTGAGAAGCCTGAATAATGTGGGTTCGGTATTCCGTACTTCCGACGCATTTCGGGTAGAATCTATTTATCTGTGTGGTATCACGGCATGTCCGCCCCATGCAGAAATCCATAAGACGGCTTTGGGAGCGGAAGATTCGGTGGACTGGAAGTATTTCAAAGATACGCTGGAAGCTGTTGATAACTTAAAGCAACAGGGTTATACAGTCTGTGCCATCGAACAGGCCGAAGGCAGTACCATGCTGGATAAACTGGTGTTAGACAAGACGAAAAAGTATGCGATCGTCATGGGAAACGAAGTAAAAGGCGTTCAACAGTCGGTCGTTGATAATTGTGACTTATGTATTGAAATTCCCCAATACGGAACGAAACATTCCCTCAATGTATCGGTGACGACCGGTATTGTCATTTGGGAGTTTTTCAATCAGCTGGGCTTATAAACCTGTTTATAACGCCCCACTTTCTACCAGGACAACGATCCGTTCGGTCAAGGCATCTTTACCTTTCGGATCGTATTCTGTTTTCAGGCTGGCGCCAAACATACCGGCAAACAGGTTCCAGAAGCCGGCACGGAAGCTTCCCAGGAACGCTTTTACCAGATGATAACTGGTCTGGTTGCACTCCCGGTCGATCAACTTAATCAACAGTTTACCCTGCGAAAGCGTCATCTTCTTCAATTCCGGCTTATATTGGGCAAACAATTCCTTTTCCATCCGCTTAAGATGTTCCTGTCGTTCTTTCTCCGTCGGCAGGGTTTCGATATATTCGTATGTTTCTATCAGGGTTTCATATACCATTTTAGCGTATGGAAGTGTTTTCTTCACATCACGTACCAGTTTCCAATACTTCGCTTCTTCCCGTTTGTTGCGGAACTTTACTGGCGGAAAGATATAGACTTCACGCAGATTGAAAATGGCAATCGTATCATTTCCTTCTACATACGCTCGGTGATATCCTTCGGGCAAGGTATTCATCCGGATGGATTGTGCCTTACTTTCGGATATGCCTAACCAGCAACTCAGTCCAATGACGAACATGATATGTATAGTACTCTGTTTCATAAGTCGATGCAAATGTATAAATCCTGTTGATAACTTGTGAGTTTAATTTGTTAATTCAAGTTTCGACCGGATAAACTTGATGAACTCGTTTCCGTTGTTTATATTTGCGAAGTATGTATAACCAAAACTCCTGTAACTATGAAACTGTTGGGACTATCCATTTTGTTCATTTGCCTGTTTTCTGTTTCTGCAGAAGAAAATCTCCGTTTGCCTGATACACGAGCGTTGGCTTTAGGAGGAAACAGTGTTACTCTTTCTTCGTTTTCCAATCCGGCTCTGGTGCAGTTATCAACAGGGAAAGTCATTCATCTGGACTATTTTAACCGCTATGCCTTAAAAGAACTAGGCAGTATCAACGGAAGTTTTCAATACCCGAATGCTTATTTGTCAACCGGTATTCATCTGGCTTCGTTCGGATACGAACGGTATCGGCAGAACATGGCCCGGATATTCTTGGGAAAGCAGTTGAATACCCGTTGGATGATGGGCGTTTCTTTTCAATATACCTGGATACAATCGGAGTTATATGAAGAGATACCAGCCCGTCTGTCTACCGATATCGGAATTGTTTATATTCCCTTTGATAAGTTGTTGATTGGATGTGTAGTACGAGATTTGCCTTCCGTGCGTACAAGTGCTAAAGATTTGAATCTGAAAGAACTTAGGACGTATGCTGTTCAGATAGGTTTCAACTGGGAAGTTCTCAACAATCTGCTCATAACTTCGTTTGCAGGAGTGGATGAAAACCATCGGATACAAGGCGGATTCGGTATGGAGTACGAAGTTTGGAATTGTTTTCAATTACGAGCAGGTCTGCAAGCCGATCCTTTTCTTCCCAGTTTGGGAGTCGGTTTTTCCTTTCATCATTGGCAATTGGACGCAGTGGCGTTGTGGCATCCGGTATTGGGTGTGAGTTCAGGTGTCGGTTTGTCTTATTCTTTTTAATCAGATACGTATGAAAAAGCAGTTGATAATTCTTTTGATAACCGTGTTTATAAGTGGTTATAATGCTTATTCCCAGGAATCTATTTCTGTTGATAAGTGGAAAGAATATATAGAAGAATTAGCTGAAGAATCAGCAAACGAGAGTCAGTTGGAAGCTCTTTATACCGAACTCTCCTACTTGTCGGAACATCCGATGGATTTGAATCAGGTTACGGCGGAACAACTTTCTCGTTTGCCGTTCCTGACAGACCGACAGATCGGACAGCTGGTTGCCTATCGAGAGAAATATGGAGAAATGGTTTCTATCTATGAATTGAAAGGTGTCAATGGTTTGGATTATCAGACCATCCAGTTGCTTTTGCCCTTTGTTTATGTTGGTGAAAAAACGGTTGATAAGCGGCCTCTTATAGTGAAAAACCTGTTGAAATATGGAAATAATGAATTGCAAATCAGGTACGACCGCTGTTTACAACAAAAGAAAGGATATGGTTCATATCCGGATTCTGTTTTAGCCCGTTATCCGAATCGGAAATACCTGGGCGAACCGTTCTATACTTCCTTGCGGTATGCCTATGAATTTGACGATTATTTACAGGCTGGTCTGGTGGCCGAGAAAGATGCCGGCGAACCTTTCTGGACAGGAAAGCAGAAAGGATATGATTATTATTCCTTCCATGCGTTGATAAAAGAACAAGGGGTGTTGAAAACCTTTGTATTGGGAGATTATAAGGTTTCTTTCGGACAAGGGCTGGTTATCAGTAACGATTTCTCGCCAAGTCGTTCGGCTTTGGTAGCACAGGCCGAACGAAGGAACAATGGTTTCAGACGACATTTCTCAACCAACGAACAGGATTTCTTCCGGGGAAGCGGATTAACGCTTACTTGGAAGGCTTGGGATGCTAACTTCTTTTATTCGTATCGGAAACTGGATGCTGCGGTAGAGAATGATACCTTTCCAACCATCAAGACAGACGGCTTGCATCGTTTACAACGGGATTGGGAAAAAAGGCATACGGTCACGATGCATACGTTTGGTGGAAACGTCCGCTGGGCACATCCGAATTATCATTTGGGTATAACGGCCGTATATTATACGTTCGGTGGAAAGACCATGTATCCACAAGAGCAATTATATAATCGGTTTGCTTTCCGTGGAGAAAAGAATATCAACATGAGTGTGGATTATATGTGGAAAAACCGGTGGGGAAAACTATATGGCGAAACGGCTGTCTCTGCCAATAAAGCCATTGCTACACTGAATGCTTTGCAACTGACACCGGCTTCTTATTTCTCATTGCTGGTGTTGCATCGGTATTATGACCGCCGTTACCAGGCTTTCTTTGGAAATGCGTTTGCACAGAACAGCACGGTGCAGAACGAACATGGAATCTATTTGGGTTGCCAATGGACACCTTTCGGACATTGGAAGCTGTCTTGGTATGCCGATTTCTATCGTTTTCCTTGGTTGAAATACCAGATCGATTTTCCTTCGACCGGGAAAGAGTATTTGTTTCAATTGGATTATACACCGAGTCAACATTTCTCCTCTTATCTTCGTTATAAAGGAAAGGAGAAGGATGAAGGGAGCAGGCAACATCGGTTTCGCTGGCAGGCGACTTATGTATTAGGTGATTCCTGGAAATTACGAACGTCGGCAGATGGTATTGTCTCGGCAAATACGGAAGAATCCAGTAAGGGTTATATGATTTCCCAAAGTGCCGGCTGGAAACCAGTGAAATATCCGTTGCAGTTGGATACTTACTTCGCCTGGTTTTCAACCGACAATTATGCGACACGCATCAGTTCGTATGAAAAGAATATCCTATATGCTTTTTACATGCCTTCGTTTTATGGAAAAGGACTTCGGGCAGCCATCTCTTTCCGTTGGGATCTGAAAAGAAGGTTCACTGTATCTGCCAAGTTCGCTCATACCTGGTACACAGATCGAGACCGGATTGGAACAGATACGGAGGAAATTGAAGGACAAGGCAAAACCGATTTGAACGTATTGCTTCGCTGGAAGTTCTGAGGTGGATTTTTATCAGATTATGTTCAGTGGGTATTATAAAGTGAAAAGAAGGTTTATTCGGGTGCATGTAATGTCTAATTTTCGTACATTTGCTCATGAACGAATGAAGAAACAAGAATTAATAATAATAAGTTATGGCAACGATTCTTTTTGACAAGATTGTTTATGGTCCGGTACATAGCCGCCGGTTAGGTGTTTCTTTAGGCATTAATCTGTTTCCTAAAGATGGTAAGCTGTGTACATTCAATTGTATTTATTGTGAATGTGGATATAATGAAGATCATCGGACGCGCACGCCACTGCCGAAGCGGGAAGAAGTGAAAGAACAACTGACCAAGAAGCTGGATGAAATGCGGGCAGAAGGACTTGTTCCAGATGTGATTACCTTTGCCGGCAACGGAGAACCAACCATTCATCCGGATTTTGCCGGAATTATAGAAGATACGATCGCCATTCGTAACGAACATTGTCCGTCGGCCAAGGTAGCTGTCTTATCTAATTCTACGATGTTGGATAAGGAAGAAGTCTTTGAAGCCTTATGCAAGGTAGATGATAATATCATGAAACTGGATTCGGTCTTGGATAGCCGCATCCGACAAATAGATAATCCTAACAAACCGGGATTCTGTTTTGATAAGTTGTTGAAAAACCTTTGTCGCTTCAATGGTAAGGTAATTATTCAGACGATGTTTTTACGTGGTGAAAAAGATGGTGTGAAAGTGGACAACACAACCGAAGAGGAAATTACCGGTTGGTTGGAAGCCTTGAAGGCAATAAATCCTAATCAGGTAATGATTTATACGATTGACCGGGAAACTCCGTTAAAGACATTGTACAAGGTTTCTAAAGAAGATTTGGATGCTATTGCTGAACGTGCCCGGAAAATAGGATTCCAGGTTTCGGTTTCTTATTAACCAGTTAACAGAAGAAATAGCTGACGGATAACTCAGGACTTATAAACTCAAGAACTTAAAACAACATATCGCAATGAAGAAAGACAAAGTTTTATGGGCAGATGATGAGATTGATTTGCTGAAGCCTCACATGATGTTTCTGCAGGAAAAAGGATATGAAGTAACGCCGGTAGTCAGCGGACAAGATGCTATCGACTGTTGTCGGGAGCAAAGTTTTGATATTATTTTCCTCGACGAGAATATGCCTGGTCTCACTGGCTTGGAAACTTTGTCACAAATCAAGGAAATAGCTCCGAATACGCCGGTAGTAATGGTAACGAAAAGCGAGGAAGAAAGCATTATGAACCAGGCTATCGGCAATAAGATTGCGGATTATCTGATCAAACCCGTTAATCCGAATCAATTATTACTGTCGATCAAGAAGAATGTGCATAAGAATGTCATTATCTCGCAGACGACTACTGAAGGTTATCAGCAGGAGTTTGCCAAGATTGGTATGCAGATTAATGATTCGTTGACGACCGACGACTGGATGGAAGTGTATAAGAAGCTTATCTATTGGGAACTGGAACTGGAAAGCAGTCAGGTAACCATGAAAGATATGTTGTTGATGCAAAAGGAAGAAGCCAACAATGCTTTCGGTAAGTTTGTCAAACGAAACTATGTAGACTGGATAAACAATCCGGCCGAACGTCCGTTGATGAGTCCGGATTTATTCAAGAAGAAGATTTTCCCTTTGCTTGACGAAGGAGAGAAAGTATTCTTTATCCTGATTGATAATTTCCGGATGGATCAGTGGCGTGTCGTGAAAGATTTACTGGCTGAATTCTATACTTTCGATGAGAGTTTGTATTACAGTATCTTGCCGACGGCGACCCAATATGCCCGGAATGCGATCTTTTCCGGATTAATGCCGGCACAGATCGAGAAGATGTTTCCGGATTTATGGGTAGACGAAGAAAGCGAAGAAGGCAAGAACCTGAATGAAGCGCCTTTGATTCAGACACAGATTGACCGTTTCCGAAAGAAATATACGTTCTCTTATAATAAAGTTCACGATTCGCAGTACGGAGAAAAGCTGTTGGGAATGATTCCTTCGTTGTTGAAAAATCAGTTGAATGTAGTTGTATTGAACTTTGTCGATATGCTTTCTCATGCACGAACTGAAAGCAAGATGATACGCGAGCTGGCTCAAAGTGAAGCCGCTTACCGGAGTTTAACTCGTTCCTGGTTTCAGCATTCTACCACTTTGGAACTGTTTAAGCGTATAGCCAAGTCGGGATATAAAGTGATTGTTACGACCGACCATGGAACAATCCGGGTAGATACGCCGGTGAAAGTAATCGGTGACCGGAATACCAATACCAATTTGCGGTATAAGGTTGGAAAGAACCTGAACTATAATCCGAAAGAAGTCTTTGAGATCCGGGATCCGGAAAAGGTAGGTTTGCCTTCTCCGAATTTGAGCAGCAAATACATCTTTGCCTTGAATGAGAATTTCTTCGCTTATCCCAACAACTACAACTATTATGTGTCGTATTATAAGAATACGTTCCAGCATGGTGGTATTTCCATGGAAGAAATGCTCATTCCGTTTATTACGATGATGCCTAAGATTTGATGGAGGAAAGGAAATAAGTGTTGTTCCTTTTTATCTTTCTCTCTATATTTGCAGATAACAATAGTAAATGAGTATGAAAACGATTCAGATTACAAGTTTAGATACGATTCATGAAGCGGCAAAAGAGTTCATTGCCAATATGGACGACCGTACGGTTTTTGCCTTTCATGGGAAAATGGGAGCCGGAAAGACAACCTTTATCAAGGCTCTGTGTGAAGAATTGGGCGTTGAAGATGTCATCAACAGTCCGACTTTCGCCATCATCAACGAATATCGTTCGGAAACAACGGGCGAACTGATCTACCATTTCGATTTCTATCGTATTAACAAGTTGAGCGAAGCTGAAGATATCGGTACAGAAGATTATTTCTACAGTGGAGCGCTTTGCTTTATCGAATGGCCGGAAAAGGTAGAAGATCTGTTGCCGGGAGATGTAGTGGATGTAACGATTACAGAGAATCCGGATGGCTCACGAACGGTAGAAGTAAATTGATTGAATACGAAATACAGTAATTAATTATGCAGCTGTCTGAATATTTCATCTTGGTTTTGTTTATAGTGTTGGGTGTTTTCTCCATCATAGCTTCGGTATTGAATTTGGATTGGTATTTCCAGACCGACGGAGCCAGGATATTTGTCAAACGGTTTGGTCGCAACGGCGCACGCATCTTTTATGTCCTTTTGGGAATCGCTTTGATAGCGTGCGGCGTTGTCGGCTTTATTTACTGGTGATCCTTCTCCAGTAGTTCTTTGATCCAGGGAATAATGTATTCCGACTTGAAATAATGATTTTCCGGCTGTACGTTGACCAGCTTAAAATAAGTCTCTCCATCCAAACCTTCGGGTAAAGTCATCAGATTCTTTCTCTTTGTAGAGTCTTGTAAGTCCTTATAATGATAAAAGGTAAAGTTCTCCGGATGTCCGGCCAGTTCGTATGCCCGTTTGACCAGGTTTAAATCTCGATCCAATCCGCCTTCGGTACAAATCACCGGACGAGGTGCCAGGGCTGCTACCAGATCCGGAAAGTCAAAGTTGCAGAGGAAGGCAGGAATCAGGTGAGATATATCATTGGGCCAGCCACGTCGTCCTTTCTCGTCGGGCATCGTCAATACCAGATCCCGTTCGCGGGTACGACAAAGAAAGTCGTTATAGACGAAGGCGTAAATGGATTCATCCATATTTCCCAACGCCATCAACGGTTCTGTTCCGAAAGAAAAGCCACTGACGATCAAACGATCCTTCCGCATGAGAGGATGATGTTTCATCCAATTCAGGATATGTTGGTTGGTATAAGACGAATATCCCAAGTAATTCCATCCTAATTCCAGTAACGAACGGGCAAATGTTTGGAAGTCGTATGCATACGATTTCGCTTCTGTTTCCAGATCTGCTAGCTCTCCACTTCCCGGGTTATCTACGGCAACAGCAATTAGTCCTGCCTTGACATACTGATAAGCCATGGAGTTCTTACTTTCTTGGGTCGGTTTATCAGGCGCGTACAGCTGTGGTTCGCCAGCCAGTTCTTCTTTGGTTCCACCCCAACCGGGAATACAAAGAACAGCCGGAGACGGATGTTTTTCGTCCAGATTATCCGGTATCAGAACTAAGAACGGCACAACACAAGCCGGCAATGGATAAGCTTCCCATTTTTCTAACCGGTAACCATCCCGTTGTTCAGTACGAATACAAACAGGATCGGGTAAGTTCTGTAATTGTGGATGCTTCATTAATCGTTCCATCTGCAGGCGGACATGTTTCTGCCAGGTCTTAAAATCGGCTGCCTGCATCGAAGGCCGGAAACTGAAAGCCGGTTCGAGTTCTTTCATCAGCTGATGGGCAACGGCCCTCGAACTAACGTAACGTCCGTCGGTCCGATTCGTCTGAAAAGTAGCATGTTCTTCCGGTTGAAACGACTGAGCCTGTACCTTCATACCGAAAATACAGACCAGTAAAAGAAATAACCCGATAGGTTTCATCTTTCTTTTATAGACTATGTTGGAACATCCATTTCAGATAATCCGGCTCAGCAAACGCATTGTCCCAGCTGTTGTGCTTGACACCCGGATATTCTTTATAGCGAACGTCTGCATGAATCTTTTGGAGCGTCGCATAAGCATCTCTTGAAAACTGCGGATCTACTACATCATCGGCAGCACCATGATAAATGCTGAAACCTGTTTTCCCCTTGAAGTTTTCCAGACGTTTCAGGTTTACGCCTCCACAGATTGGAGAAGCAGCAGCAAAGAAGTTGGGATAACGGCAAACTACATCGAACGTACCGATTCCTCCCATCGACAATCCGGTAATATAGATGCGTTTGGTATCAACAATTCCTTTATCAATATAACTGTCCAGCATTTCCTTTACAGCCTTCATGGCTTTGGTTGCCGGAGCTGAATACGGAAATTCTCTTTTTCCGTTATTCTGACTCGGATGCAGATAAGGCGACCATGTTTCTCCTTCCGGGCATTGCGGAGCAATGATGATGGCAGGATAGTTGGATTGATTCTCATACGAAGCAAACATATCTCCGCCATGCAGCAACTGGGCTTCGTTGTCACTGCCTTTCTCTCCGGCACCATGCAGGAAGAGGATCACCGGATATTGCTTGTCAGGCGAATAGTTCAGCGGATAAAGAATACGATAATTGAGTTTGTAGCCATTGGAAGTTGTAAACTGTTTCTTCAAAAAGCTGGTTTTGTCTCCCGCATACAGATTACAGGATAAAAAAGTAATGATCAGTAAGATCAACCAATTTGAACGTGTTTTCATATGATTTGATTTTAAAGTTGTTTTCAAAAGTACAAATTTATTTGATTCCTCTTTTCATTTTAAGAGTTGAATTATATCTCATTTTTGCAGGCGATAAAGAAACAAATCTGCCTTATAATTCTTTCGGAAGTCTAATGAAATTCTATAGTTCACGCCGTGGTTTAAGTAGTTCACGCCGTGAACTAAAGAATTGTTCGTTTGAATGACAAGAATAATATCCGACTTTTCAGATTTTGCTTCATCGGTTTTTTAGCAAATACTGTAGGACCAAATCTGCAAATAAAATAAAAACGAATTAAATTATTGTTGGATTAACTTAATTCGTCGGGAAACCATGGTATAAATGAGTCGATTCCTTTTATTTTTGCATGGAATAGAAAAGGATATAACCAATAATAAGAGAGATATGCAAACACAGTCTATCGGATATATGAATATACCTGTTCCGGCAGGGATTGATTTGAAAGAAGAGATCAATAAACTGAGAAAAGAGAAGAACGCCGTTATCTTAGCTCATTATTATCAGACAGCAGAGATTCAGGATATTGCTGATTTTGTAGGCGACAGTTTAGCCTTGGCGCAATGGGCTGCCAAGACAACGGCCGACATATTGGTGCTTTGTGGAGTTCATTTCATGGGCGAGACAGCCAAGATCCTTTGTCCGAACAAGAAAGTACTGGTACCCGATTTGAATGCCGGCTGTTCGTTGGCCGACAGTTGCCCGGCTTCCGAATTTGAAACCTTTGTAAAAGAACATCCAGGTCATACCGTTATTTCGTATGTCAATACAAGTGCGGCCGTAAAAGCCTTGACCGATATTGTGGTTACTTCTACCAATGCCCGTCAGATTGTTGAGAGTCTGCCAGTCGATGAGAAGATAATCTTTGGTCCGGATCGTAACCTGGGAAGTTATATCAACAGCATTACAGGTCGGAACATGCTGCTTTGGAACGGAGCCTGCCATGTACATGAACAATTCTCGTTGGAAAAAATCCTGGAACTGAAGAAACAACATCCCGGAGCCGAAGTTATTTGTCACCCGGAATGCCGGAAATACATCGTTGAAATCTCTGATTATGTAGGTTCGACAGCCGGACTGCTGAAACATGTCATCAAGTCTTCCGGCAAACAATTCATCGTAGCCACCGAAAGCGGCGTATTACACGAAATGCGCAAGGCTTGTCCGGATAAAGAATTTATTCCAGCGCCGCCCAACGACAGTACATGTGCCTGCAACGAATGTAACTTCATGCGATTGAATACGATGGAGAAACTCTATAATACGTTGAAATACGAACTTCCCGAAATCTTTGTGGATGAAGCCATTCAGCAAAAAGCCATTCGTCCGATTCAGCGTATGCTCGATATTTCCGCCCAGTTAGGCTTGTGATGAGAAGAAAGATAAATGAAAGGTATTGCTTACTGAACGACTTTTGCTCGGTAAGCAATACTTGTTTTATTATTCTTTGTTTGGTAGTTTAATCAGATCCTTCTGAGCCGTAAAGTATGGAAAGAACTTGATGGAAATAGGAATTATCAAAAATCTCATCAGAATAGCTATGGCTATAAAAGATAAAATATACTGACCTACTGGCGATGCGAAAGAAAAGATAAATCGCATGGGACCGACCAAGAAAGTATGAAAACCTAATACGACTAATGAATATCTTCCTATATATGAAATAAGGGGAAGTTTATTGAGGGCTTTGGATACCGACAAAATCATGCCGATACCCGATAATCCGGCCAGATAATGAATAAAGAAAGTATCTCTGGTTGGCTCTGAGAGTGTAGCACAAAAATAAATAAAGGCAAAACAACATGCTGCAAACAGATATAATTTCCCTTTCCCGATTTCCTTTGTTGTTAGAATAAGATTTCTACAGTAATACCCAACGGCAAAGAATGGAAATGCGATTAACGATCTGTCAATGAAATAAGGAAGCTTATTCAATCCTGCCAAGATAGATAAGATACCAATCAGAAAAGCGCTAAGTAATAAAATACGATCATTCTTTATACCAATCCGCAAGATATAAAACAGAATATTCACTTCAAATAAGGAAATCAGAAACCAGATAGGAGAATTGTAACCAATATTATCTCCTCGACTTAATTTGGTGAAGATATCAAATATCATGTTCCAATGGAAAGGTTCTTCAATAATACCTTTTTCATAGAAGTGAAGAAAATGACAGACAATACCAGCTAAATAAGCCACCAGAAAAAAAAATAAATAAGGAATGATCAACTTATTAATCTTCTTTACGGAGAAAGATAGAAGTCCAGTATATTCTCTGAAGAAAATACCGGATAGGAAATAATACAAAGGCATTCTGAAAAAGCGAAGAGCCGTTTCTGTAGTCGTTTCAAAACTGTGTATATGAAACAAGACTACCAAAGAAATACATAAGCCTTTTGCTAAATCTATAAATTCTATTCTCTGTTTTTCCATTTCAGATTGAATCATTTATTTAATGACCATGATTTTAGTCACAACACTTTCCTTACTTTCAGGTGTTGCAGCCAAGACCAAATAAACGCCGGTTGCCACACGACTTCCTTTGCTGTTCCGGCAATTCCAGGAAACTTGTCCGCCTACTGATTTTGTCTGGTAAACCAAGTTACCTGCGATATCCGTAATCTTGACATTGGAATTGCTCATCAATCCCGTAATGATTACTTTATCATCAAAGTCCGGTCTGACAGGATTTGGGTAAGCATGTATATCAGAATAGTTTTCTTTTCCTTCAGTAGCTTCTCCCTGATAGGATAAAACGCCATAGCCATCAGCTGCAAAGAAAACTTCTCCACTTTCCGGATTAATAGCAATGCTGTTGATTGAATTGGAAGGAAGCGGAGAATTATCGGTTGTAAAGTTTTCGATCACTTCCGTTCCGTCGGCATTAACCAGGAAAACTCCGGAACCATCGGTTGCAATCCATTTCTGATTACTGCCGTCAACAGCTATAGCGTTGACTCGGACTCCATTTAACAGGTAATCGGATTCATCGGCCAGCACAATTCGGTTAAACCGTAAATCTTCTATCTTTGATGGATTATAACAAACAATCGGTCCGATATTGGTTCCAGCCCAAATATAACCGTCTTTATCTTCTGTCATACAGTAAAACATACTGGCATCCAAAGTATTTCCTTGGTTATCACTGACAGCTACATAATATTCAGATACATCATCCGATTGATCTGTAATTGTTCCGTTGTCATTTAAGGCAAAAAAACCCGGTTTGGATGAATGAATGAAGTTGGCAAACTTATATCCTTGTTTGGTAATTAATATTTTGTCAATGATGGGGGCTTCGGCAATCGTTGAGTTGGAATAATTGATCCATTGACCATCTGCTGTTAATATTTTAATGGAATAGGTAGAATTACAATTGGTAATCCATAGATTTCCGTCTTTATCCAAAGTCGTGCTTCCTATACGGATGTACCGGCTGTCTGTTCCTAAGGATGTTTCCAAAGGACTATTAGTCAAGTTGTACCAGTTAAGTACCGTATCGTTCTTCAATTCCAAAATACCTTCGCCGTAATAAGCTACGTAAGTATGCGTCGGATCATTCGGATCAACAGCTAGGTTTAAGGCATCTTGGATGTAATAGGCATTTAATTGCTTGGCAATTTTCTGCTCATCGTAATTAATCCATTGGCCGTTGGCGTACGTCATGATGGTATTTGTCCGAAAATATCGGTTTAACCATCTTCCGCCTCCAGTTACCCAAAGTTTATCTCCTTCATACTTTAAATCCCAGGCATAATTTCTTTTTGGACTATTGATGGTTAGTCCGTCAACTAAAACATCATATGAATTCGAGCCAGATTTCTTCTTAACTCCCATGATTCCATTGATTCCACAAGCTAACCAATACGTATCGGCAGTTTGTAAATAAGTGACATCTTTTAAGGAATTAAGTCCGCCTGTAATGGTTTGGAAGTTGACTAAATCAGTAGATACATAGAATCCATACGGAGAAAATGCCATCAGTTTTCCGTTTTCTACTTTCATCCCTGATAAATTGTAGTCAAGAAGGAATCTGGTGACGTTGTTATTGTTCAGGTAATAAACTCCTTTTGCAGAAACACACATGCATAGCTTATTTTGGAAGTCGGCTATTTTAGTGATGTTGCTTAATTCAAACTGATCAGTTTGTATTGCCAGTTGATTCCAATTGGCTTCATCCAGCAAGTTATCACTCAACTTTCCTTGTCTGATGCCTGTGTTTGTTAATGCATACAACGTATTGTTGATGATACATACCGAGCGGACTGCTCCGATACGGTACGTATCTGTAATTTCCTTTTTCGAGAGATTGACGACGACAACACCTACTTGTGCCGATATATAGGCATAATTATCGGAGAAGTAGATATCGTTAATTGTCTTATCTTGTATGGATGTACTGTTCTTCAGATAAGGAAGATTGTAAATGCCGTCTTCATTCCACAGATCGATATTACCGTTGCGATAACCTATCACCAACGTGTGTTTATTGGCATGATAACGAATTACCTTTATTTTATTATCGCTTAATCCGTTCTTCTTTGAATAGGTTGTCAGGCTCTGGTCTTCTTTTCCATAAGCATACAGCGAACTGTCGGCTACAGCAAACACATAATTTGGAGTCTCGGTTACTAATGCCGTGTTATTATACGCCTGATGTATCGTCCATTTATCATATTGAGCATAAACAGACGAGATGTAACTAAAGCATAGCAGAAGCAGAAAACCTATTTTATTCATGCGACAGTTCATTTAAGATCGGATAATTGAGTCAGGAATTCATCCAGCTTTTCTACGGCCTTTGCCCGATGACTGATTTGGTTTTTGATATTGTCTCCTAATTCGGCAAAGGTCTGATCATATCCTTCCGGTATGAAAATAGGATCATAGCCAAAACCATTTTCTCCCCGCTTGGCTGTTGTTATGGTTCCGTTTACAATACCTTCGAATGTATACGTTTTTCCATTCCAAACCAAAGCTATGACTGTCCGGAAACGGGCTTTCCGGTTTTCTTTTCCTTCCATCTCGTGCAATAACTTCTTCATATTGGCTTCCGAATCATGACCCGGACCAGCATAACGGGCAGAATAAACACCTGGTGCGTTATTCAATGCTTCTACTTCCAGACCAGTATCATCAGCAAAACAGTTTAGTCCGAACTTTTTCTGGATATAATGAGCCTTTTGGAGCGCATTTCCTTCTAATGTGTCGGCTGTTTCTGGTATATCATCGAAGCAGTTGATTTCTGCCAGACTGACTATTTCGACCGGATGATGTGAAGTAATCTTGCGTACTTCATCCAGTTTGTGTTTATTGTTGGTTGCGAATACTAATTTCATAAGATGTAAACTTAGATGTTTATATGTACAATAACGTATTTACCCGTAAATCATTGTATGGGCCGCCAATAAAAAACAAAGATAGTGGAAATAAATAAATCCCGGCCGTATTCGTGAGATTAAATACGACCGGGATTAGCTTCCTTCTATTCTCTAAGGAGAAAGAATATTATTGTTCTAATTTATGAATGATCTGCATCATCTGAGCACCTAAACCAATTGTATAACCTTGAGAGACAAATACAACACGATTGAATGTATCGGCAATAAGGAAAATCGGCAATGTATTGGCATGTTCCAGCTTCATGGCTGCTACCATTTCTTTCTGGATAGCATGGTTCTTGTCAATACCGTAAACAATAGTATTGGGTAAACCATTGAATTCTGCCGCATCGAATTTCTTGTAGCCTTCTTCATTCGGGAAGAGCAACACCATCTTTCTGCCCCAGGCTTCCAATTGATCTTTCTCTGCAGCGATATCACGCATCGCATGATTCGTCGGTTCCTGACGAGCTCCTAAGATAGCAACGACATAATAACCGCGCCCTGTTGTAGCCAGCAGGCTGGTTTCTTCACCAGTCTCAGCCGAGATGTATTTATTCTCTGAGTTGAAGTTTCCGATTATCTGGATATCATCTTTGTTTTCACGCATATTCAGATGAACTTTTGTTGTCTTTCCTTCTTCGATGTTGAAGAAAGTCAGCTGAGCCAATACGGTTCCGCTGGCCATACGTGTACCACTAACCAATAAGTAGCTGCCTGTATCCATTTGCGTTCCTTTCTTTAGCAGATTACTCCAGGTTGCACCACTGCCCATATCTACATCACCTTCTTCGTAGTTTAATAACTGCAAACGTCCGTCGGTCAGTTTGGAAATGGTGAAATGAGAATAATATTTCGGGTCTTCCAATGCCTTGATAGGTTTATAATCTGCCTGTAAAGTACCGGTAGCCGTAGCTGTCTGTTCAGCAGCCTGGAAGTTAATGTCGATGATATCCTTACCGGAAAATACCTGTACCTTACGAGTTACCTCGTCAATACGTGCCGGAATTCCTAAAGCGCGCGATAAAGAAACAAAGAAGATATCGCGAGAATGTTTGTCGGCTATACGAGCTTTCCAGACACCTTCCGGAAAGATAGGTGCTCCGCCTAAATTACATTCTTCGTCGATCGTAATGTTGTTTTTCACCCAATCTACCAGCTTCATCGGGTCTGCCTGGAATACTTTCATGTCTGCTTCCGCAATGGCTTTCTGGAAGAATGCCTTATACGGCGTGATCATTTCGTTGGCCACACGCGGATTACGTACGTACTGTGCAAAGATTTCCGGATCAATGTCTCCGACAACTGGACTGTTCTTCAGATGATCATCCAGTACTTCGCGGGAAACATCACGCAGGTCTTTGGCTGAAATACGTTGTAGCAGGTCGATAGCTGCCTTTTTCTGTTCTTCGTTGGCTGAAGCCTCTTTCAGGAAACTGGAGATAGTCTGATAGTTTCCGCGTGAACCAACCAATAGCTTGGTAGCAACAGTGGCGTCCATACCGATTTCCTTAGCAAAGTCTTTTGCCTTCTGGTCTGTAAAGAAGGTGGCCACATAAGCATTGCGGATAGAATCTTCTTCAGCCATACGGCGGGTATTTTCAGCTCTTTGCTCTGGAGTTACTTCCGGCAGTTTCGCTTTCTCTGGAGGAGGAACAATATCCAAATCGATGGTATAAGCCTCACCTGCTTTCTTATCCAATACGACAGTCAGTTCGTTTTGCTGACCGAATGATACTTTATCATAACCAAACTGTCCGTCTTTTGATGCCCAAACCAGCATGTCACCCTTACCGGATGTCAGGAAGGTTTCGCCATTGGCATCGGTTGTTTTGCTGGCAACGGTATAGAATTCCGCATAGTTATATACTTTGAATTCGACTCGGGCGTCCGGAACAGGCTGCTGATTGGCATCCACAACTTTAATGGTTGCCTTGGCTGTGTCGGCATAGTTGCCGATGATGTTGATTTCTGTATAGAGCGGAGTCTGTACCATGACTTCTTCCGGTCCCTGATATTTACCGAATACTTTCGTATGCATCAGCATACCACGGCTTGCCGGAGCATTAAACCATCCCAGGTTCAGGACAGGTTCCGGCTCACAAGCTCCTAAGAAATACCATTGTCCGTCCACCCAGGCTTCTACCCAGGCATGATTGTCGTCGGTATGTGCCCAACGGGGCGTATAAACCTGACGTGCCGGAATACCTACCGAACGCAAAGCCGCTACGGTAAATGTTGATTCTTCGCCGCAACGTCCGTAAGCTGTCTTGACAGAGGCTAAAGGAGAACTGGTGCGTGCGTCGGATGGCGTATAAATTACTTTCTCATGACACCAGTGATTGACTTCGATCACCGCATCGTGCAATGAGAGTCCTTTTACACGGTCTTTCAGTTCCTGATAAAAGACCATACGGCTTTCGTCGAGGTTCTCATTGTTCACACGGATCGGCAGAACGAAATGGCGGAATATATCTTCCGGAATCTGTTTCCCCCACGGCATTTCCTGTTTGGCCTGGAAGGAAGTCTGGACATTCTTCAGGAAAAATTCTCCACTGTAATCAGCAATGTCGCCAACAGGCATGTAAGCATACAGGAAACTCATAGCTTCCTTTTCTTCCGGCGTCATAGACTGATCGAATACTGTAAACAAATTGCCCTCGCTCAAGGTTGTTTGTCTGGACTGGAAGTCTGTTTCTACCTGAGTTCTGTAGGCGGTGTCTGAAATGAAATGAGAGGAAGAATTGTTGGAACAACTCGTCCATAAGAACAAGGCAGACACAAAAGTGATTAAATGTTTTTTGTTCATATTTAGGTTAATAATGAGATTTATGCAAAGTTAGTGATTCTTCTTTGATTTTTTTCGTTTACTTTACGTTGAAATTATGTATAATTCTAATTTTAATATTTTTAGGGATAATGGAAAGTGCAGAAGGCATTTTGTTGATCGTATCGGTCATTTTAATATTTAGTGTATTTGCCGGTAAAGCTGGTTATCGCTTCGGATTACCTGCTTTGCTGCTCTTCTTGGGTGTCGGTATGTTATTCGGTAGCGACGGATTGGGTATTCAGTTTGATAATCCGAAACTGACGCAGTTTATTGGCGTTTTGGCTCTGAGTATTATCTTGTTCTCGGGTGGTATGGATACGAAAGTTGCTGAAATCAAACCCATTGCTCCGCAAGGGATTGTCTTGGCAACGGTAGGCGTTTTACTGACTACATTTATTACCGGAGGATTTATTTATGTCATTTCGATGCTGGCATCGAAATACGTTACCTTGACTTTTCCGGAATCGTTGTTATTGGCGGCGGTCATGTCGTCAACCGATTCGGCTTCGGTTTTCTCCATATTGCGCAGTAAAGGTGTTTTGCTGAAAGAGAATC
This sequence comes from Parabacteroides sp. AD58, assembly GCF_023744375.2. Classification (NCBI taxonomy): domain Bacteria; kingdom Pseudomonadati; phylum Bacteroidota; class Bacteroidia; order Bacteroidales; family Tannerellaceae; genus Parabacteroides; species Parabacteroides absconsus. The sequence continues at coordinate 2,644,514 of NZ_CP146284.1, forward strand.
TTCGTCCGACCTTGGAATTGGAAAGTGGTAGTAACGACCCGATGGCTTATATGCTGACTTTGATTCTGATTGCAGTTATCCAATCGGAAGGCATGAGTGTGCCGCAGGCGGCTTTGATGCTGGTTCTTCAGCTGGTGATCGGTGCGATTGGCGGTTTCCTGTTTGGAAAAGCTATTGTATGGCTAGTGAATAAGATAGATATAGATAATGCTTCCTTGTATCCGATTCTGATATTGGCCTGTTCGTTCTTTACGTTTTCAGTAGTTACGTTGGTAAAGGGCAATGGTTATCTGGCTGTTTACATAGCCGGTTTGATTTTCGGTAATTCCAAGATTGTCCATAAACGGAGCATTGGTACTTTCTTCGACGGATTTACCTGGCTTTGGCAGATTGTGATGTTCATCACGTTAGGTTTACTGGTGAATCCGCACGAACTGATACCGGTAACACATATAGGCCTCTTTATTGGTGCGTTTATGATTCTGGTGGCTCGTCCGCTTAGTGTCTTTATTTCTTTGCTTCCTTTTCGCAATTTCTCCTGGCGGGCACGGGCTTATATCTCGTGGGTCGGTCTGCGTGGTGCGGTTCCGATCATCTTTGCTACTTATCCATTGCTGGCCGGGATCGAACATGCTCATGTTTTCTTCAACATCGTGTTCTTTATTACCATTCTTTCGTTGTTGGTTCAGGGAACCACGGTGACCTATATGGCACGGAAGCTGAAGCTGATAGATAAGCCTGCACTCAAGGAAGAGTTTGGCATCGAACTGTCTGAAGATATCCGCAGTGTGATGAGTGAAATCGACCTGACTCCGGCGGTATTGGCTCATGGTAATCGTCTGATGGATTTAAAACTTCCGGATCATACGTTGGCTGTGATGGTAAAACGGGAAGGTCGGTATTTTATTCCTAAAGGGAATACTGTATTGAAAGAGGACGATAAAGTCCTGATGATTTCGGATGACGACAAAGCCCTGCTTGAATCGTATAAAGAGTTAGGTGTCAAGAAATATACATTCAAGAAGAACGAATAGTGACAATTTGTTCAGATTGTCAAAATGTCAATGAAACCCTTTCAAAACGGGCGTATTTCGGACCTATGTACGATGTGTTTGAAAATAGGAGCGTTTTGAAGGGTTTAAAATGTCGTTTTTTACTCTTAAATATTTGGTTGTAAGTATGATATCCTCCGTTTTGCTGATCTCGGATTTCTGAAGAAAATACACAGAAAAAGCCCTGAAAAGAGAAAATTACTTCCTTTTTCCGACGAAAACCGAAGGATTTTCCCGAATTTCTCGTCATTTTTCATCCAATTCCTGCCGAAGAAACTTGAAATTCATGCCTATCTTTTCATCAAAAGCCGGCGTATTTGTTTGTAAAAGTAACGAGTTTTGTAGATAAACTCAGGTAATTTCCGGAAAAAGCCCTCTTTTCTTACGGATTTTATTCGAAGAATCCATTTTTATGCGTTAGCAGAAAAGACGATTAAAGATCAATTTGTCCGTTTTTTCTCAGGAATCCTGTCTTTTCTGCCAACGCTATTTGTAGATCAGTCTTTCATTTCTGCCAGTCCTTCTTCAAACGTATGCGGGTTATAACCTATTTCCAGACGGGCTTTCTCAATGCTTAGGCCACTGAAACGGGGGCGCGGAGTTTTTTCCTGCATCTCTTCGGTAGTTACGGGCTGAATCAGAGAACGGTCGAGGTGAAAATAATCGGCTACGCGATAAGCCATATCGGCAATCGAGAGGTATTCTGCCCCGCAGATATGGTAAATACCTGACTTTGAATGATGAATTAACCGTTCGGCTGCTTCGGCAATATCACCTACCCAAGTAGGCGTTCGCCACTGATCGGCTACCACCCGGATGATTTGTCCGGCAGAAAGCCTGTTTTTCACCAGCTGACAAATATTTCCATGCTGTCCGGGTAATGCTTTTCCATAGACAACGACAACACGCAGGATGGCATAATCGGTACAAATCTCTTGGATACGCTTCTCTCCTTCCCTTTTGGTGACACCATAATAATTAACCGGTTGTGTCGGGTCTTCTTCCCGATGCAGGCAATCTTCTTTCCCTTCAAAGACGAAGTCGGTCGACAAATGCAGGAAGCGTGCTCCACATGCCTGGCAGGCCTGGGCCATAACGGCAGTTGCTTCTACATTCATGGCATACGCCTCGTCGTGATGCTGTTCGCAGTAATCCGGAACAGATAAGGCTGAGGTGTTGATCACGGCATCCGGTTGTACTGATAAGATCAGCTGACGGATGGTATCTGTTTGTTTGACATCTGCTTCCACAAACCGATAGCCCGGTTGAGGCAGTATGTCGGCATGAAGGGAAACAGCCGTCAGGTCATATTCCTTTCCAGTCAGGTGCGTCAGGATACGCCGCCCTACAAAGCCGTTGGCTCCGATAATCAAGATTTTCTTCATACGCTTAGAACATATAAATCATCGCCGCTAAAATACGGTGATTGGTTACAGTATGTGTGTCGTGGATACATCCGCGGTTGTCGGCTGTACCGAACCAGCCGGTCGAAGGACTGTATTCGAGTCCGAATTTCCAATGAGGCAAATTATAAGAAAGCTGGAGATCAACGGTCAGTAATTGTCCGACTTCCAGTCCGGTTCCGTACTGATTGATGATGTCTTCGCCTGTACCCAGATTCTTCATATAGCCGACAAAGAGGCCTTGTTTCCATTTCTGTCCGTGAACCACATTCAGCCACGTCATCGAATGCCGGAACGGTGTATAGGTTTGTTCGCCGGTTCGGGCGTCGATACTCGTTACACCATAACCGCCCAGCATGCAGGTATGCGTCATATTTTCGCCTAACGTACTTTTGGCAGCCACTAACCAGTCGGGCGTTTTATACCGGAGATGCGCTTCAAAGCTCATGGATGTGATTCGTTCGTCCAGCTTATACACCTTGCCGTCTCCCGTATTCTGTGTACGGGGTTTCAGAGATAATACTTCGGCTCCAATACCCGCTTGGAAGTTCTCATGCTTGTAATCGATGCCGGCATAGAATTCCGGGATACAACTGTTCTTGATATATTCTTCGCTTTTCCCGTTCGGTCCGTTCGACAGATATTGTAATTGCCAGAGGGCCGCACCGGTCAGTTGCCAGTGTCCGTTGTCAAAGCGGTAACGGATTTGCGGAGCCCGGCTGAAAGCATTAAACGGCGCACCCGTATTCAGGTTCAATACCTGCGGATAAATATCACCAAAGAATGGATGCCAGGTTTGTCCCAGCAATAAAGCCGACTGCTTCCAGGCCAGATTCACATAGGCATGACGGATACGCAGAATAGCAAACGAAGTACCCGTTCCGCGGAAATCTGTTTCAATCTTGGCCGATGTGGCAATCTTCCCGATGGAAGGTCCGGTCATATCAATACCCAAGCGGGAATATAATACGTAAAAGCTACTGTTAGACTGAGCATTTAAGTCGTTTCCATCCGCATCATAGGCATGATCTTTCGGATAAAGATGAAACAAACCATCCACAATTTCTCCATTGGCCCGTGAGTTATAGAACAAATCACCTCTGACTTGCCCGTAAAATTTGTACGTGAAGTTTTTCTTTTGTGCAGCACCTGTAAACACCAGGCAGAACAAAAATCCTGCCAGCCACCATTTCCTGTTCATATCAAACTTTTGTTTAGCTGAATGCAAAAGTAGCCTTTTATTTTGTATTTATAGGACTTTGTTGGCTTAGAAATAGTACATCATCAGCCCTAAAATACGGAAATTTGTTACCTGATGCGTATTTTCGACTCGTCCGTTACGGGCATTGACATCGCCATACCAGGCTGTTCCGACAGATCCTTCGAAACCGAATTGCCAATGTGGTAGGTTATAGGATAAATTTAGATTGGTGATGAGCAGCTGGTCAATATCCAATCCCATACCATATAATGTTTCTGTATCGGCTAAGCTTTGTCCGGTTCCCAGATTCTTGGTATAACCGATGAACAAGGCGGGTTTCCATTTCTGCCCGTAGGTAAAATTAATCCACGAAGTTGATTGCCGGAAAGCGGTATATTCCTGTTTTCCATTTTGAGGATCAACGGAATGAATTCCATATCCTCCTAAGAGGGCTGTATGATCCAAGGCTGAGGCCAGTAAGGTCTTTGCTGCCACTGTGAAATTAGTTCCGGTATATTTAATGTGTGCTTCATAGGAAGTAGTTGTCATTCGTTCATTTACTTTATAGATATTTCCTTCCCATTCCGATTGTTTGCGTGGTGAAAGAGAAATCAGATGAGCGCCGGCTCCGGCAATCCATTCGTTATCATGCTGCCAGTCTGCACCGACATAGAATTCGGGTACGCAACTGTTCTTCATATAATCTTCGCTCATCCCGTCTGGTCCGCTGGAAGTATATTGCATCTGCCAGATAGCCGATGTGGTTAAAGTTATCTCTTTTGTCTGATACTGATAGCGTAACTGCGGACTTCGGTTAAAGGGCTGGAACGGAGCTCCGGTTGAAAGATTCAGAATATCCGGGAAGACTGCGCCAAACAAAGGATGCCAGGTTTGTCCAATCAGTAACTGATGTCTTTCCCAATCGAGGGCAACGTAGGCTTGTCGGATACGCAACAAGGCCACATTCTTGGAGAATCCGCCAAAATCTGTCTCTACTTTTGCTGAAGTCATTGCTGTTCCGACATGAGGACCTTTGATATCCAGGCCTAATCGGGTCGTAAAAGTATAGAAACTACCGTTTGGACCGGCATTGATGTCCTTGCCTTCTGTATCCGGAAGTTTATCTAAAGGATACAGATAGAAGTTTCCATCGACAGGCGCCATGGTAGCTCGTGTGTTATAAAACAAGTCGGCCCGTACGAAGCCATAAAACTTGTATGAGAAGTTTTCCTTTTGTCCCCAGATTGGAAAACTACAGCATAAGGTGGCTAATAGTAATAGAATTTTAGGTTTCATGCTTCAATTTGTTACGAATTATTTCTGTTTACGCCCCAAATATATATATTTCTTTTAAATCCATTTGAATAAAGGAATTTTATTTGTTCCTTTGCCTATGAAAAAAACAGATTATATTGTTAACATGATAATAAGATGAACACAAAGAAGTTTTTATTAGAGGAAAAGGATATTCCTACAGCTTGGTATAACATTGTAGCCGACATGGAGCATAAACCCATGCCTATGTTGAACCCACAGACAAAAAAACCGTTAGTAGAAGAAGATTTGTATCCGTTGTTTTCAAAGGGTGCTGCTCATCAGGAAATGAATACAACAGATGCTTGGATTGAAATCCCTGAAGAGGTTCGTGATTTATATAAGGTTTGGCGTCCTACTCCGCTGGTTCGTGCTTACGGATTGGAAAAAGCCTTGGATACGCCGGCTCATATTTATTTCAAGAATGAAAGTGTCAGCCCAATCGGTTCACATAAATTGAATTCAGCTTTGGCTCAGGCCTATTATTGCAAGCAGGAAGGTGTCACCAATATTACTACTGAAACTGGTGCCGGACAATGGGGTGCTGCCCTTTCGTATGCAGCCAAAGCCTTTGGTTTGGAACTGGCAGTTTATATGGTAAAGGTTAGTTATCATCAGAAACCATATCGTCGTTCGATCATGCAGACATTTGGTGCGCAGGTAATCGCTTCGCCAAGTATGAGTACACGTGCCGGACGAAAGATTCTAACCGATCATCCAAATTATCAGGGAAGTTTGGGTACTGCTATTTCGGAAGCTGTTGAATTGGCCATGAGTACACCGAACTGTAAATATACTTTAGGAAGTGTCATGAATCATGTTATGCTTCACCAGACAGTAATTGGTTTGGAAGCAGAGAAGCAGATGGAAATGGCTGGTGAATATCCGGATGTAGTGATTGCTTGTTTCGGTGGTGGTTCTAACTTCTCGGGTATTTCTTTCCCATTTTTACGTCATAAGATCAAGGAAGGAAAAAATATTCGTATTGTTGCTGCTGAACCAGCTTCTTGTCCGAAGCTGACTCGTGGACAGTTCCAATATGACTTCGGTGATGAAGCTGGTTATACACCGTTGATTCCGATGTTCACATTAGGACATAACTTTGCTCCGGCCAATATCCATGCCGGCGGTTTGCGTTATCATGGTGCCGGCTCTATTGTCAGTGAGTTATTGAAAGATAAGATGATGGAAGCCGTGGATGTACAGCAGTTGGATACATTTAAGGCTGCTGTTATGTTTGCTCAAAGCGAAGGAATTATTCCGGCTCCAGAATCAGCTCATGCGATTGCTGCCGCAATTCGTGAAGCAAACCAGGCTAAATTGGAAGGAAAACCTCGTACAATCTTGTTCAACTTGTCTGGTCATGGTTTAATTGATATGGCAGCATACGATCTGTATCTGGCAGGCGACTTGCTGAATTATGAAGTAACTGATGAAGATGTGAAGAAGAATCTGAGTGAATTGGAACATATCATCTGATAGTTCGTTTGCATAACTAACTAAAATCCCTGAGCCATCAACTGACATTCAAAGTCGATTAGCTCAGGGATTTTTGTTCTTTTATCAACCCCGTTAAATTTATTCATCCGTCTTGTTGTTCACTTTTGGGTGCAGGCAGAATAATTGTAATAAGACTGCCGCGGCAATAACTATGCTCAGTAAGGCAAAGTCGTAGCCTAAATGACCGCCATCCATTGATTTTCCTAAGAAAGACGTGATCAGGGCGCCGGCAAAAACGCCTGTCATGTTCATGATTCCATAAGCTGTAGCTCTTTGACGGGCTGAAACAAACTGGCAAAGAATAGGCATATTATTGGCGTCAAACATGCCATATCCTAATCCGAAGCAAAGTCCGCCACTCAAAATCAGGAACAGATTATGTCCGAAACCTAACATCAACAAGGCTGGTATAGTCATAGCTAAGCCGATGACTCCGGTATAAACTCGACCTTTGATGTTCTTCTGTACCCATTTATCTGATAGAATACCGCCGGCAATGACACCAACAAACGATGAGAAAGCGATGGTGAAGGTTGATAACGGACCGGCTTCTGCCATATCTAAATTCAAGTTCTCAGCGAATAAAGTGGGTAACCAGTTCTTAGTGGCCCAACCTGGTAAACTGGAAGCCGCAAAATAGAACAGAATAACCCAAAAGGAAATATTTGCCATGAGCATACCAATACCGCCGAACATGCTTTTGGCTGATAGCTTTTCTTCGGTAGTGTTGGTGATCTGTCGGATAAGTCCGCTATGCATATCCTTTAAGAACAGAATCAGTATAATACTATAGGCGATGCCGATAAGACCAAACCAATGGAAAGTTACTTCCCATCCGTAAGAAGAAGCTACAGTAGCGCCAAAACCACCTAAAGCCTGCCCGATGTATAAACCGGTCATATGTAGGCCAACAGCTAAAGATCTGGACTTATCGGTATGGTAATCGGCAATGAGAGATAAGGCTGCCGGAATATATAAAGCTTCACTGATTCCCATAACTGCTCTTAATATATAAAGTTGCTGGAAGTTGGAACAATATCCCATCATGAGAGTTACGAAGGACCAGACAAAGAGGCTTCCCACAATGAGCCATTTCCGATTGATTCGGTCGGCAATCATTCCGGCTACCGGACTCATGAATCCGTATATCCATAGAAAGATAGCCATCAGTCGTCCAAAGTTGGCAGCCGACTGCAATTCCTCGATATCAATCATCATGGCAGACTTCATGGTGGAAAGCATCTGTCTGTCCATGTAGTTTAACAAGGCTACAATCCAAAGCAGCCCAACTACGATCCAAGGATAATATTTGTGTTTTTTCATACACTTACAATCATTTATTGGTTGTTAATATAGATTCAAGTTAGGAACTTATCTGTTATGTCTCCAAACTGGCGTTAACAGTTGTAGCTCTTGACAGATAATCAATGAGTTTTATTCATGTATTTAAGATGTAAAGGCATAGCAAGCCTTCTAATTCTTTATTTATTACATCTGTCAAAGAAATGAATGGCTTCTAATTCTGATTTCATCTGTAGTTCTTCCTGATCAGTCATATTCTGGAAAGGAATACGGTTAGGACCTAAATCTAAACCGATCAGTTTCATAATTCGTTTTCCTGCAACGATATTCCCTCGATAGTGGCAGATCACATTAATCACTTCTTGGGCAAAGTTCTGCTTCTCACGAGCTGTCTCTAAGTCACCGGCAGCCCAGGCGTTTAATATTCCTACCAATTCACGGCCGTTATAATTGGTTGTTCCACCAATACCACCTTGTGCACCACCCATTGCTAACGATGGAAGTAATGTTTCATCCTGACCGTGAAGCATGTCATATTTACCGTTTTTATATAATCGGCATTGATTGTATTCGTATAAACTTTCGTATGTATATTTAATTCCGGCAAAGTTAGGAATAACACCGTCAACTGCAGCCAAGAAACTTGTCATAGGCAGATAGGCACCATTGAATGCCGGAATATGATAGTAGTAGAAAGGTAATGCAGGTGCGCCTGAAGCAATTTCCTGGCAATATTTAACCAGTTCTTCTATGCGACCGATTTTAGGAAAAGGAGTTGCCATCGCTCCAATGCCCCATGCTCCTATTTCTGCGGCATGTGCTGCAAGTTTACGGCTGGCTTTTACACAAGTACTGCCTACGTGTACAATAACTTTGAAGTCTTTTGGAACAGCTTGTATCCAACATTCAGCCAGTTTTATGCGTTCTTCATCGCTAAGCAGATATCCTTCTCCGGAAGAACCATTGATAAAAACACCTTTCAGCCCATTTCTTACCAGTAAATCTGCATACGCCTGAATGGGTTCATAGTTTACTTCTCCATTGGGCAGCATGGGAGTAAACGGAGCATCGATCAGTCCTTTTATCTTTTCCATATTTCTACTTTTTCTTAATGATGTTACAAACATACATATTAATTTTTAATAATGGAAACGCTTTTGTGATTTTTTGTACAGAAATGATGGTCCGATTGATAGAAAATTGAGAATTAATAATAAATAGTTGTCGTTGAATATAAAATAAGCACAGATATAACGGATACTTCTGATGCATATATACCATTTTTCCCGTATATCTGTGCCTAGATGAGGTTTTAATACTCCTTTATCTTTTATAACAGATAAAAGAATGAAGAATTATTTTACCAACTTTAACTCCTGAATTAATCGAGGGCACTTTCCCCATTTATCAATCATAAACAGAACATAGCGGATATCAACACCGATGCAGCGTTGTAATTCCGGTTCAAAGGCAATGTCGCCACTCATGGCTTCCCAGTTACCGTCGAATGCCAGACCGATAAGACGGGCATTCTTATCAAATATCGGACTACCGGAGTTACCGCCGGTGATATCGTTGTTGGTGAGGAAGCAAAGCTGGAGATCACCGTTCTTGTTTGCATATTGTCCGAAGTCACGGCTGCGAACTAAGTCGAGTATTTCTTCTTGTACCCAGAATTCGTCGTTGGTCGGATCTTGCTTTTCGAGGATTCCTTTTTCGGTTGTGTAATAATCGTACCAGGCAGCATCATACGGACGATATCCGCCAATGCTACCATAGCTGGCACGCATGGTGAAATTGGCATCCGAATAGAATGTTTTGTCGGGATACATTTCCATTAATCCGGCCAGATACAGACGTTCGCCTTTTGAGATTTTATCAGACGAGTCGTTCATCTTCTGTCTTAATTCGATTAAGGCGACAAACGAAGAAAGGCTTAAAGAGAAGGCCGGGTCTTTTTTCAGTTTAGCATTCTTTTTCGGATCTGAGATCAGCTTTACAATATTATCGTATGACAAAAGCTTGGTCTTCTTGAATAAGTCGGCAGCATACTTTTTATAATCGCCTTTATATTTCTTGTCGATCTTGGCGAATTCATCCGGCAGGTATTGTGCAGGAATACGTTCTTTTGCTATCTGCATCATAGCTGCCAGTACTTGCTGGTCGAGTGTTGGTTCGTAGTCTTTGAAGAAAGGCTTGATACGATCTTCCAGGAAGATCTGACGTTCTTCATCGGTTGAGCCGGCAGCGTCGAAGCTGTTTACCATACGTGCCAGACCGACAATTTCTGTTCCTCTTTCGAGTGATTCCAACAGATATACCAAAGCACGCTGGTATTCATTGGCAGATGTATATCCTTCTTTCAATAAGTCGAGTACTTCACCATATTTAGCCTTACGTTGCGGATCCTGATTTACCCAGGCAGCAAAAGCCTGTTCCTGCTCTTGCTTGCGGGCAATTACACCTAAACGGGCCAACCCTTTATTCATTCCAATGGAATTTTTCCAGTAGTTGGAGCTTCCTGCATACTTAGAGGCGTATTTGATACGGACAGCATCACTTTCAGACATGGCCTTTTTCCAGATTTCCTGTTTGATGCCACGTACTTCGATACGAGGAACATTCTCGTCTTCAATACGCTGTTGTACGCCCCATGAGCACAGATAACGGCTGGTGCTTCCCGGGAAGCCGATGGTCATAGCGAAATCTTTATCCTGATATCCTTGCAAAGATACTTCGGCTACATATTTCGGAGAATACGGTTTGTTGTCTTTGCTGTATTCAGCCGGTTCATTATTGGCGTTGGCATAAACGCGGAAGATTGAGAAGTCGCCAGTATGACGCGGCCACATCCAGTTATCGGTATCACCACCGAACTTACCTACTGAACTGGGTGGAGCAAATACCATACGGACGTCACGGAATACGTTGTAAACAATCAGATAATACTTGTTGTCTGAATAGAACGGAATAACGCTTGCCTGCTTGAATTCGTCGACACCGATAGAATCACATAATACGTTTCCGATAGAATCGGCAGCCATGAGCCGTTTGTATTCGTCGTCAATCTTGCTGATGGCACTGTTGATTCGTTCTGATACATCAATTGTTTGGCGAAGATACTTAACAGTCAGTCCTGGAACAGGCAATTCTTCTTCCTTACTTTGTGAGATGAAACCATCTTTCAGGTAGTCATGTTCAACACTACTTAACTGTTGAATAGCACCATATCCGCAGTGATGGTTCGTAAATATTAAACCTTCTTGTGATACAGTGATTCCAGTACAACCACCTCCGAAGATGACAACGGCATTGGCTACACACGGATCTGTCTCACTGTACAGCTGTTCATACGTAGGCGTGAAGCCCAGCTCTTTCATGCGAGCCAAGTTCTGTTTGTTCAGCTCCTTCAATACCCACATGCCTTCGTCGGCATATACTTGGCCTAAAGCAGCAAACAGAAGCAAAACACTCCAAATCTGTTTCTTTAAATTCATTCTTTTATTCGTTTTCTATTAGTAATTTAATTGTATTTACTCCAGTTCGGGCCGACAGCCAGTCGGTCAGTTTCTTTTTATTATCGGCTGATACCTTTTCTGCACTCTTGACATAAATCAGCATAATCGGCTTCTGGGCTGCTGAGTCGATGGGAATAAGACTTGTATGGGTGCAGGAAATTTCCCGGATATACGGGAACAGAACTTTAACTTCGGGCTTCAACTGCTCGGCCATAAGCCGGTCGTCCCGGTAACTCTTCAGTTCGCGTTGCAACGAGTCTATCTGCAAGGTTTGTGCCCGCAGTACTTCTTCGCTGTTCTTATACAAATCCTGCATAAGCAGGCTTTTCAATTGGTTGATATCTGTTTCCTGTTCTGAGAATCCTTGCTGTACAACCAGATTGACGTATTTCAGTCCGTAACGTGGCAATCGGTTTCTGGCATCTTCAATTGTCGTTTCAGCCACATTATCACCTATCAGAACCACTTTGATTTCTTTCTTATCGGATGTATCGGTGATGCTTTTACTCAATACCTGCGTATTGGGGAATGCCAATTCAGTATTGATGAAGTTCAGTGCCTGCTGGTTGAAATAAGTCGTCTTCACCAGCCGATAGCTCAAGAACAAGCTGGGTACGATGGTAAAGACAACGATGATTCCGACATATCGGGTAACCTTCTTTTCTCTTTCTTTGTCGAGGAATACTTTCTTCGGGTATTTAAGAACACGTACGACAAGGTATGTGGCCAGACTGATAAATACGGTGTTAATGAAATAAAGATAAAAGGCACCGAAGAAATAGTAGAGATTGCCGGTAGCCAGGCCGAATCCGGCAGTACACAAGGGCGGCATCAAGGCGGTTGCTATGGCAACACCTGGTATTACATTACCCTTGCTTTTGGTAGAGCTGGCAACAATACCGGCCAGTCCGCCGAAGAATGCAATCAATACATCGTATAATGTCGGCTGTGTGCGGGCTAACAGTTCGCTTTGGGCCTCGTTAATAGGTGATATCAGAAAATAGATAGAAGAAGTAATCACACTAAACAACGTAGCAGTAGCAAAGTTTCGGAAAGACCGTTTAATCAGGTCGAAGTCGGCAATGCCTAATCCGAGACCGAATCCCATAATCGGTCCCATCAGCGGAGATATCAGCATCGCACCGATGATAACGGCTGTCGAATTGGTATTCAAGCCGAGCGATGCGATGAAAGTAGCAAAGATCAGGACCCATAAGTTGGTTCCTTTAAACTCTACTCCTTTCTTGATCGACTCAATGGTTTCCTGCTCGTTCTCTTGTTCCTGCCGGATGTCAAGCATACGAGTAAAAAAAGCCTTGATTGATTTATTCACCGCGTCTTTCTCCATTGTTTTCTTCATTAGAAATTACAAAGGTATGAATAATTTGAGTTTATCCGTCTATTACCGGCTTCCTGTTACGATATTTCCCTTTATTTCTTTAGCTTCTTGCCGATATATGGGATTTCTGTCAGCGGTAAATCTCTTCGGACGGTAAACCAGAGAAAGCCGATCAGCAGGATTGTCCGGAAGGCCAACTTCGCGGCTGTCGACGGAACCGGGAGATACATACCGACTATGTATAAGACGGCTGCCAGACTAAAGTAGATGGCTGCCGACTTCAGGTCGTACTGAATCGGATATTTCTTCTGACCGATAAAGTATGAGAGCAGCATCATCAGCAGATTACAGCAGAATGATGCCCAGGCACAGGCCATATATCCGTAGGTCGGAGCAAAAAGAATGATGATGGCTACCGTCGAAGCACAGCCGATGATCGAGAAATAAGCGCCCCATTGGGTCTGGTCAATCAGTTTATACCAGAAAGAGAGGTTAAAGTATATACCGAAGAAGAATTCGCCCAGCATGACAATCGGTACGACTTGCAGACCGTCGTAATACCGGCTGCCGACGAAGTATTTGATGATGTCGATGTAAAACATGACACCTAAGAAGATAAACAGGGAGAAGATGATAAAATACTTCATGGCTTCAGCGTATGCCTTTGTATTTCCTTCACTTTTGTTCTTGGCAAAGATGAAGGGTTCGTAGGCATAACGGAAGGCTTGAATGAACATCACCATTACCACGGCTACCTTAAAGCAGGCGCCGTAGATTCCTAACTGGCGGTAGGCTTCCGTCTTGTCGTCAAACAAGAGCGGGAAGAGAATCTTGTCGGCTGTCTGATTGAAGATACCGGCAATACCCAAAATCAAGATGGGAAATGAATAATGCAGCATCTCTTTCAGTAGGGTTCCGTCCGGACGTGCCTTGAAGCCGGGCATCATACTCGGCAAGAGGCAAAGGAATGTAATACCTGTGGTAATCACGTTGGCTACGAATACATATCCTACTCCGTAATCGGGGCGATAGAACCAGCCGATTGTTTCTGGCATACGGGTATATAACCACGGACAAATCACCAGGAAGAAGATGTTGAGAAAGATGTTGAGGAAGATACTCAGCAGTTTGATACCGGCAAACCGATAGGCCTGGCCCGCATAACGCAGATAGGCAAAAGGAATGCAACAGAATGCGTCGACGGCCGTGATACCCAACATCATGCCTAAGTATTCCAACGGAGCTGTGTAGCTTAAAGCATGGGCTATCGGACGCAGGAACAGCAATACCAATATCAGGAAGGCACCGGATAAACCGCCTACCCATGCCATTGTTGTGGCATAAACCCGCATCGGTTCTGTTTCTTCTTTCTTGTTGATAAACCGAAAGAACCCGGTTTCCATACCGAAGGTTAGGAGCACCAATAACAAAGCTACCCAACCGTATAAGTTAGTGACAATACCAAAATCGCCGGTATCGGTAAATACGCGTGTGTACATCGGCACTAACATCCAGTTCAGAAAGCGCCCGATAATACTGCTCAATCCATAAACGGCTGTTTCCTTAGCCAGCCGCTTCATTCCTCCCGCCATAATCTGTTCTCTTTTATCAGTAGTTTGTCTGTTAGCAAGCTGGCGGAGCAACCATGCTTCCAACTACATGGATAGTCTTCGCCGACTTGCTTTCTCGTCAAGTTATGTACTTGTCAGCTAAAACAATAATCCCTGGTTCCCATCGTCGTGCATACGTCCTAAGTGGGTATAAGCGAGTTCTGTCACTTCGCGTCCGCGAGGTGTCCGCTTCAGAAAGCCTTCCTTGATGAGGAAGGGCTCATATACTTCTTCCAACGTACCGGGATCTTCACCCAAAGCCGTAGCAATCGTGGTCAATCCCACCGGTCCGCCTTTGAACTTATCAATAATCGTTGTCAGAATCTTATTATCAATCTGGTCCAGTCCGTAGCGGTCGATGTTCAAGGCTTCGAGGGCATAGCATGCAATCGCCTTGTCGATCGCTCCGCTTCCCTTTACCTGGGCGAAGTCGCGTACGCGGCGTAACAGCGCATTGGCAATACGGGGCGTTCCACGGCTGCGGGAAGCGATCTCTTTCGCCGCATTCAGCTCGCACGAAATATTCAAGATATCGGCACTTCGCAGGATGATCTGTGTCAATGTCGATACGTCATAATATTCCAGATGCAGGTTGATTCCGAAACGGGCCCGCAAAGGACTCGTCAGCAACCCGCTGCGGGTGGTAGCACCTACCAGCGTAAACGGAGCCAGATCTATCTGGATCGAGCGGGCACTTGGGCCTTTGTCGATCATGATGTCAATCCGATAATCTTCCATCGCCGAATAGAGATATTCTTCCACCACCGGACTCAGTCGGTGAATCTCGTCGATAAACAGTACATCATTCTTCTCCAACGAAGTCAATACTCCAGCCAAATCACCCGGTTTGTCGAGTACCGGACCCGATGTCACCTTAAAACCGACGCCCAATTCGTTGGCGATAATATTCGAAAGTGTAGTCTTTCCCAGTCCTGGAGGCCCGTGTAGCAGCACATGGTCCAGAGCTTCTTTACGCATCCGGGCAGCCATGACGAATACTTTCAGGTTCTCCACCACCTTCGCCTGCCCACTGAAGTCGTGGAACGAAAGCGGACGGAGGGCATTTTCGTATTCTCTTTCACTCTCCGGCATCCGGGCGTCTCTTATATCAAAGTCGTCTTCCATCCTTTTTCTGTTTCGCAATTATTTCACAAAGTTACATAATTCGGTTGGATTTGGTTGGGGAAAGAAAGAGATTTATCATGTCCGGTTTATCCCTATCTGTATAAATTCAAGCCGGAAACAAACTATTTTTTATCGTTTCACAGCTGTGGTACGATCATTCCACCCTTGTGGTACGATCGTTCCACATACGTGATACGATCGTTTCACCCGGGTGAAACGATAAAAAGTTAACGGAAAACGGCCATACATACAGGGAGATTTATCTCTGTTTGAAAAGAATCTGTCTGATAATGCACGATGATAAAACCTTGTCGGCAGCTATAAAATACGAGAAAGTTATCCTTCTTTCTTGTCCGTTTGAAAAGTTTTTAATAAATTAGCAGATAAAATACGTTAGATCTAAATTTACTAATTTATAAATACAATTATCATGCAAATTTTATCGAAGTTACATCTTTTGGGATGCTCGTTAGCAGGTCTGCTGATGACTGCCTGTTCAAACCAGCCCACGGCGGTAGCCAACTACGAAGTCGTCCCCATGCCTTTGGAAATCAGTGCCACACAGCCCTCTTCTTTCTTGTTGAAGAATGGCGTGACTGTTTATTATACGGCCGGAAATGAGAAAATGAAACGGAATGCCGAATTCTTGGCTTCTTATATAAAGACGCAGACCGGTATCGAATTGAAAGTACAGGAAGGTGAAGGCGGGAAAGGAGGCATTCTGCTGCAGTTGGGTCTGGCCAACGAAAATCCAGAAGCTTATCAGCTGAAAGTAGATGCTGGTCAGGTTGTTATCAAAGCTCCCAGTGAAGCCGGTGTTTTCTATGGAATCCAAACGTTGCGCAAGGCGGTTGATGTGTCTGAAGGCGCTAATATAGAATTGCCTGCCGTCGAAATCAATGACCAACCCCGTTTCGGTTACCGGGGAATGATGCTGGATGTGGGCCGTCATTTCTTCTCTATCGATGAAATCAAGACATATATTGATATGATGGCCTTGCACAATATCAACCGTTTCCACTGGCATCTGTCGGAAGACCAGGGTTGGCGTATCGAAATCAAAAAGTATCCGAAACTGACGGAAATCGGATCTCAGCGCAAGGAAACTGTAATCGGCCATAACTCCGGTAAGTACGACGGCAAACCGTATGGCGGATTCTATACGCAGGAGCAGGCGAAAGAAATCGTTGCCTATGCGGCAGAAAGATATATCACGGTTATTCCGGAAATCGACCTGCCGGGTCATATGCAGGCAGCCTTGGCCTCTTATCCGGAACTCGGATGTACAGGCGGTCCGTATGAAGTATGGACACAATGGGGCGTCTCCGACAATGTATTGTGTGCCGGTAATGATCAGACGATTCAGTTCATTAAAGACGTCCTGGCAGAAATTGTAGAAATCTTCCCGTCTGAATATATTCATGTGGGCGGCGACGAGTGTCCGAAAGATAAATGGAAAACGTGTCCGAAATGTCAGGCCCGGATCAAGGCCTTGGGTTTGAAGAGTGACGCGAAGCATACCAAGGAAGAACGTCTGCAGAGCTATGTGATTCATGAAGCAGAGGCATTCCTCAATTCAAAAGGACGTAAGATGATTGGTTGGGATGAGACGCTGGAAGGCGGTCTGGCTCCTAATGCAACTGTTATGTCATGGCAGGGAGAAGCTGGAGGTATCGAAGCAGCCAAGCAGCATCATGATGTAATCATGACTCCGAATACGTACTTATACTTCGATTATTACCAGTCGAAAGATACCGAGACAGAGCCGATAGCTATTGGCGGTTACCTGCCGATGGCGCGGGTTTACAGCTATGAACCGATGCCGAAAGGTTTGACTCCGGAAGAACAGAAGCATATTGTCGGTGTGCAGGCTAACTTATGGACGGAATATATGCCTGAATTCAAGCAGGTACAATATATGGTATTGCCGCGTATGGCCGCTTTGTGTGAATCACAATGGTGCGCGCCTGAAAAGAAGAATTATGATACCTTTCTGCAGCGTGTCAGTCGTCTGGTTGATATTTATGCGAAGAACGGATGGAATTATGCTACACATATCTTTGATGTGATGCTGGATCTGACACCGAACACCGAGACAGGTACGTTGGATGTGACGGCCCGTACGATTGATAATGCTCCGGTTTATTATACATTAGACGGTAGTGAACCTACTGCTTCTTCAGAGAAATATACGGATGTCATCAAGATTGACAAGCCTTGTACGTTGCGTACGGTAGCTATCCGCCCGTCGGGCAGCTCGAAGATAACCAAAGATGAAATCAGTTTCAGTAAATCGTCGATGAAACCGATTACCATGCTGCAACCGATCAACAAACAGTATGAATTTACGGGTGCAACAGTGCTGGTAGATGGTATGACAGGTAACCGCAATTATAAGACGGGCCGCTGGATCGCTTTCTATACCAACGATATGGAAGCTGTCATTGACCTGAAAGAACCGACAGAGATTTCTTCCATGACGTTGCATACCTGCGTCGAGAAAGGCGACTGGATCTTTGACACCCGTGGTATTACTGTAGCTGTTTCTGACGATAATAAGACATTCAAGGAAGTGGCTTCCGAATCATATCCGGCGATGAAGGAAAGTGATCCGAACCAGGTTTATACACATGAATTGAAGTTTGATCCGGTAAAGACCCGTTATGTCAAGGTAAAAGCCTTGTCAGAACAGAAGATTCCGTCTTGGCATGGAGGAAAAGGTCAGCCGGGATTCTTGTTTGTTGATGAAATTATTTTGAATTAAGTACCGTCCGGATGATGCAGAATCATCCGGTTTATCTGTATATTTGGCACGGATTCTGTCGTTTTCGCGATGGAATCCGTGTTTGAGTTCTATTATAATTATGACATATAAAAATGAATCTATTTCCTTTTAGCAATACTTGGCGAGAAACCATACTGTTATATCGTTTTCTGCGTTACCGCAAGGGCTTTGGCGTACATTCTCCTTTTGCCTTTTCTTTTATTACCAAGGTGATTGATGAACGGTGCGGCTATTATTGTTATCAAGATATTGAATTAATCCGAAGGCAACTGGTACATAAAGGGAACAAATTAGCCGGGAAAGATATAAAACATACGCACGGCGAACTGTTGTTCCGTACGGTCAATTACTTTAAGCCTAAAACGCTGTTGCAAATCGGGTCGCCGGCCGGCATCGCTTCTTTATATATGACGGCCTATGCTTCAGATCTGAAAGCCATTGTCCTTGAAAAGGACGCCTCATCAGCTGAAACAACGGCGTGGAGCCTGCAGAAATATCATTCGAAAGCCCGGTTGTGCCCGGGTGATTATGAGCAGACATTACCGGCGGCCTTGCAGGAATTGGGACAGGTCGATTTTGTTTTCTTCCAGGCTGCTCAGAAAAAAGAGAAGAACCGCTTTTATTTTGAGGAAGCAATGAAGCATATTCAGCCTGATACCGTCTTTTTCCTGGAAGGAATCCGGGCGAATCAGGAGATGCGTGTGTTGTGGAAAGAGATCTGTAACCGGAAAGATGTCATTCTGACGTTCGATTTATATCAGATTGGGATTGTCATCTTCCAGCCGCGGTTTTATAAGAAGAATTATGTCGTCTATTTCTGAGAGAAGTAGCGGAGAGAAAGGACAGATACGACAAACAGCTAATAAAAACCGCCAGAGAAAGGTTTTTTCCCGAAACTTCTCTGGCGGTTTCAGCTTTTATACTAACTGGAAATCCAGCTGTTTCCGTTCAAGGTTGGCTTGAGCTACACGGATGGTTACCGGATCGCCCAAACGGTACTGGTGTTTATTCCGTCGGCCGATCAGGCAATAATTCTTTTCATCGAACTCATAGTAATCATCATCCAGGTCACGCATCGGAACCAAGCCTTCGCATTTGTTTTCGTTCAGTTCAACATACAAGCCCCATTCGGTTACGCCCGAAATGACACCGTCGAAGATTTGTCCGAGCTTGTCACTCATAAACTCTACCTGCTTGTATTTGACAGAAGCCCGTTCAGCATTGGCTGCTACCTGCTCCATCGTTGAACAATGCTCACAGAGTTCTTCGTATTTCTTCTTGATCACACTTCTGCCTCCCTGCATGTAGCGGTCGAGCAAACGATGAACCATCATATCCGGATAACGGCGGATGGGCGATGTAAAGTGGGTATAATAATCGAAGGCCAGGCCATAGTGCCCGATATTGTCGGTCGAATATTTCGCTTTCTGCATAGCTCGGATCGCAACCGTTTCAATCAGATTCTCTTCCGGCTTGCCTTGAACCTGATCGAGCAGGGAATTAATGCCTTTCGAGATCTCGCTCTTCTTTCCTTCCGTCTTGAACCGGTAACCGAACCGGCGGATGAAGGTAGCAAAGTTCTCCATCTTTTCCGGATCCGGTAATTCATGAATACGATAGACAAATGTCTTTTTGCTCTTCCCTTTCGGTGGACAACCAACGAATTCAGCTACCGTCCGGTTGGCTAACAACATGAATTCTTCGATCAGCTTGTTGGCTTCCTTAGAAACCTTGAAGTAGACGCTGAGCGGTTTTCCGTCTTTATCGATTTCAAACTTCACTTCATAGCGGTCGAAATTGATGGCTCCGTTCTTAAACCGTTTCTCTCTTAGCTTCTGCGCCAGCTGGTTCAGGGCCAAAATCGCTTCTTTGCAGTCGCCTTCACCTGTCTCAATCACCTGCTGAGCCTCTTCATAGGTAAACCGGCGGTCACTTTTAATAATGGTCCGGCAAATATGCGACTTGACGATTTCTGCATTTGCATTTAATTCAAAGATAACAGAGAAGCAGAGTTTCTCTTCGTTGGGCCTTAACGAACAGATTTGGTTGCATAACCGTTCCGGCAGCATCGGAATCGTACGGTCTACCAAATAAACCGAAGTCGCTCTGGATTCAGCCTCGCGGTCAATCAGACTTTCCGGCTTTACATAATGCGTTACGTCGGCAATATGTACACCGACTTCCCAATTCCCGTTATCCAGCTGGCGGGCTGAAAGGGCATCGTCGAAGTCTTTGGCATCCTTGGGGTCAATGGTAAACGTCAGTACATCCCGGAAATCTTCCCGTTTGGCAATTTCTTCCTGAGGAATGGTATCCGGAATCTTATTGGCTGCTTTCTCTACATTCTCCGGATATTTATAAGGTAAGCCGAATTCAGCCAGAATAGCGTGCATTTCGGCATTGTTGCTGCCGGCTTTTCCTAAGATATCTATTACTTCGCCCAGCGGATTCTTGGCATCATCGGGCCATTCCATGATACGGACTACAGCCTTATCTCCGTTCTTCCCGCCTTTCAGCTTGTCTTTCGGGATGAAGATATCATTGGCCAAGGTCTTATTCTCGGTGATTAAGAAGGCAAATCCTTTAGCAACCTGAAGCTTGCCCACAAATACCCGTTCTTTGGATTCGAGGATTTCAACTACTTCTCCTTCTGGCTCGGCTCCTTTTCTACGGGCAAACAACTGAACCTTCACACGGTCGCCGTCCATCGCATGAGCAGAATTTCGTTCGGCAATAAATACAGGCGTTCCTTCACCATCGGGGATAAAGGAATTCTTTCCGTTGCTTCGGCGAACAAAAGTACCTTCGGCGATTGTTCCGATATGGTTCAGGCAGTAACGTCCGCGGTCAACTTCCTTTAAATAACCGCCTAAAGCTAAATCTTCCAGCATAGCAGATACCTGTAATTTCTGTACCTGCGAATCAACACCTATTTCTTTGCTTACTTGCTTATAATTGAGAGGTAAAGACGGAGATGATTCAAACAGTGACGTAATGCGTTGCAGCATGTCGTCTTTTTTCATCCGTTTGTTTTTCCCTTTCTTGTCTTTATCCTTTTTCTTCTCCTTATCTTTCTTCTTCGCATTCATAATGCTATACTATTAACGTGAATTATTTAAGTTGAATAAGCCTGCCTTTGTAGGCCGGCTTTAGATTGTACGGATAAGTTGGGGTCGCTTATCTTGTGTACGGAACCGGAAATACTTCTTACAAATTTACTTATTCTTTTTAATATAACAATTTCCGTTCTGTATTTCTCTTGCTGATATAGAGAAATCTATGGAAAATAAACATTTGTTCATATTTTATTACTACTTTTGCGCCTTCATTCTATAACAGGCAGAAAAATGAGTAAGATGAGTAATAAGATTGATTTTCAACCTAAGTTATTCGAGTTGTTCCGGAATTATTCTAAAGCGGATTTCAGTACCGACCTTATGGCCGGAATTATTGTAGGTATTGTGGCGTTGCCTTTGGCAATTGCCTTTGGTATTGCTTCGGGTGTAACACCTGAAAAAGGTATCATTACAGCTATCGTGGCTGGATTTATCATTTCATTTTTAGGTGGCAGTAGGGTTCAGATTGGCGGACCGACAGGAGCTTTTATCGTTATCATCTATGGAATTATTCAGGAATACGGGATTGAAGGTCTGACTGTTGCTACGCTGATGGCTGGTATCTTATTGGTTTTGATGGGAGTCTTTAAGTTAGGCGCAGTCATCAAGTTTATTCCCTATCCTATTATTGTCGGTTTTACCAGTGGTATTGCGGTGACTATTTTTACTACCCAGATTGCCGATGTTTTTGGTCTTACTTTCGACGGAGAAAAGGTTCCGGGCGACTTCATTGGAAAATGGCTGGTTTATGCCCGTCACTTTGATACGGTGAACTGGTGGAATGCCTTAGTCAGCTTTGCCAGTATTTTTATTATTGCGATTACTCCGAAGTTTTCCAAGAAGATTCCGGGTTCGCTGGTTGCCATAATTGTCGTGACATTGGCCGTTTATTTAATGAAGGCTTATGGCGGAATTACTTCGATTGATACGATCGGTGACCGATTTAGTATCCAGGCACAGTTACCGGAGGCTGTTGTTCCGGCATTAGACTGGGAAGCTGTCAAGAACCTGTTCCCTGTAGCCGTTACGATTGCAGTGTTAGGAGCTATTGAATCGTTGTTGTCGGCTACCGTAGCTGATGGTGTAATTGGCGACCGTCATCATTCAAATACTGAGTTGATTGCCCAGGGAATTGCCAATATCGTTTCTCCTATCTTCGGAGGAATCCCGGCGACGGGAGCCATTGCCCGTACGATGACCAATATTAATAATGGAGGACGTTCACCTATTGCCGGTATTGTTCATGCGGGTGTATTGTTACTGATCCTTCTATTCCTGATGCCGTTGGCACAATATATACCGATGGCTTGTTTAGCCGGTGTACTGGTTATTGTCTCTTATAATATGAGCGGCTGGCGTACTTTCCTGGCATTGATGAAGAATCCGAAGTCGGATGTAACCGTGTTGCTGATTACTTTCTTCCTGACTGTTATCTTCGATCTGACAGTTGCTATTGAAGTCGGCCTCTTGATTGCCTGCGTTCTGTTTATGAAACGAGTTATGGAGACAACCGAAATCTCTGTGATTCGGGATGAAATCGACCCGAACAAAGAATCTGATTTGGAAGTACACGAGGAACATCTTACCTTACCGAAAGGCGTAGAAGTATATGAAATCAACGGTCCTTACTTCTTCGGTATAGCCACGAAGTTTGAGGAAATCATGTCGCAGTTGGGCGATCGTCCGAAGATCCGTATTATCCGTATGCGTAAAGTCCCTTTCATTGACTCAACTGGTATTCATAACCTGACTAATCTGTGTGTCATGTCGCAGAAAGAAAATATTCACATCATCTTATCGGGAGTAAATGACAAGGTGCATAAAGTATTGGAACGTTCCGGATTCTATGAACTATTAGGCGAAGACAATATTTGCAGCAATATCAATGAAGCTGTGGCAAAAGCCTGGGAAAGTGTCGGAAAAGAATAAGAACAGTTTTAAAAACAGACGACGGGCGATATCATTCATTGCCCATCGTCTGTTTATACTTACTTTATAAAGCTTCTTTTATAATTTCACCTACTGTTGGATGTGGGAAGACAAAAGATTTGATTTCTTCGGCCTTCATTCCTTTTTCAATAGCGATTCCGGCAATAACAATCAATTCTGAAGCCGGATTTCCTAGCAGATGGGCACCGATCAATGTGCCGTCTTCAGCCAGAATTAACTTGCAAACGCCATTCCCCATTTCATTTTCGGCAACGAAACGGCCGGAGAAAGCCATCGGTATTTTCTTTACCTGATAAGGCGTTCCACTGGCTTTCAGCTCCTCTTCCGTCTTTCCTACTCCGGCAATTTCCGGATTCGTATAGACAACGCCAGGAATAGCCTTGTAACTCATCGCACGGGATTTCCCTAAAATATGGTCGATTGCCACTTCTGCCTCACTGACGGCTGTATGGGCCAATAAGGAGAATGCAGTAATATCTCCGCATGCATACACGTTTGGCAAAGAAGTCTGCATATATTCATTGACTTTTATCCCATTACGGAATGGCTCCAACGCTAAGGTTTCCAAGCCAAATCCTTTGGTAATCGGGCGACGACCTACGCTCAATAATACCTTTTCACCGTGTAAAGTAAAGCTCTCCCCGTCTTTTTCTACGGTAACTTCCGATCCGTGAATACCGGTTACCTTATGTCCCAGGTAGAACTTAACTCCTCGTTTGGCATATTCTGCCTGAAGCATATCCGATAATTCCTTATCCATCGGACCTAAGATCTTATCGAGCATTTCGACTACCTGAACTTCAGTTCCCATGCTGTTGAAGAACGAAGCAAACTCCATTCCGATCACACCGCCACCGATGATGATCAGAGAAGCCGGCAACTCTTTACTCTGCAATGCTTCCCGACTGGTCCAGTATTCCGTTTCATTTACACCTGAAATCGGTGGAATAACTGATTCAGAGCCTGTACATACCAACAGGTTCTTGGCCTCATAAATCTGCTCTCCACACTGGATCAAGAGATCTCCTTCAGCAGTTTTCCCTTGAATCATGGCTTCTCCGGCAACAACCTCCACGCCGCTTTCTTTCATCTTCATGCGGATTCCGGCCGTCAGCTTTTTCACTACTTTATTCTTCCGGGCAATGATTTTCGGGTAATCAAAAGTAGGATTCTCTGCGCTTACTGCATATTTGGATGCATGTTTGATCTGATCGTAGGTCTTTGCTGAGTATAGTAACGTCTTGGTTGGTACACAGCCTTCATTCAAACATACGCCACCTAAGGCATTCTTCTCGAATAAAACAGTTGATAAACCACCTTTAGCTGCTTTTTCGGCAGCAGTATATCCGGCGGGTCCACCGCCGATAATAGCTACATCGTATTTCATGTTCATTAGATTGATTGAATTTTTATATACGGATTAATATCTATCAATGCAGGGATGAAACCTTATTATCCTGAGGATAAAGGTGACATCTGGTTATAATTACATGAGGAAAGGTTCCTTTACCTGAATATCCGGATTATACTTTCGGAGGCATTTCAGGAATTCTTTCTTATTCACCGGCGATATCAATAGCCATTGCCGGTCTCCTTTATAAATGATAAGCCGGTCTAAAGACAAGGCATAACTCGAAACTGGCAGAGCGCTTGGTTCGACGGCTGTAATTTCTTCTACTGGAAGTTTCTTTTCTGGAAAGATACTGCAGTGGACAATTAAAACTCCGTCTGCTGTTATTTTGTACCAGGTAGTCAACATCAGATGGATCAGAAATAAGGTTACGAGCAGTAGCGTTATCATGTTAACCGGACTTTGACCTTTAACGAATGATAATATCGTACATATTCCCAGGATCCAGATGATCAGGTGATACCACCAGCCTATTTTCGATTTGAATGTTCTATCCATATAGATTCAGTTATTAATTCGGTATTAAAACAATGTTTTTATATTTGAGCTGGCAAGTTACGAAAAGTATTTGAAAAAAGAAACCTCTGCACCTACCTGCATCACGCAGTCAGGTACAGAGGATAAGTTTTGATTAAGCACTAATTTGTATCTTTGGAGAAAAAAGTCCTCAAACGTCAACCTTTTGCCATCTGCCTATGGCATAAATCGCTTTTTCCCTCTTCTCCTTATTTTACATTTGCAAAAATAAATTGAGAATATGCTCTTTTTTATTTGAGTAAATAGAATATAAATTAATATTTATATTAATATATTGGTTTTCAAAGCTATTATGTAATAAATTAAAAGTGAAAATATAAACTAAATAAGCTTTATTAGAGAGAAAAAGTGGCTCTTTCAAAAGAAAATCATTACTTTTACACGGTCTGACAATTATTTAATACCTGCAAATCATGTTACGTCTGTCTTTTTTTATCCTATTACTTTTTCTCTGGCCTTCATTTCTTGGAGCCAGACCGATTTATTCGGATAGTCTACGCACGGTCTTACAAGAGTTGGACCTGGTGGTAGATAATCGGAAAGTATATGATAATCGGAAAGAGCAGAAGATTGAACGGCTGAAGGAATCGATTTCACTGGCCGGAAATGATTCGGTCCGTTATGAAATCTACAATAAGCTGTTTCGGGAATATTTTAATTACCAGACCGACTCGGCTTTGCATTATGTGTTTTTAAAGGAAAATTTAGCAAGGGCAAAACATTGGAATTATGAAGATGAACTGAGAATGAACCGTTCGGAACTTTTTTCTACGATGGGAATGTATAAAGAAGCTATTGATATGCTGGAGGAAATAGATTCCAAAAGATTGCCAACCAGGCAGTTGAAATATTATTATGCCATGTGTAGTTCTTTATATGGATTGGTAGCCGGTTATTCGTCAACATTGAAAGAACGGGAAAAATATTATCAGGCTTCTACAAGCTATCGGGATTCGCTACTCCCTTTGTATACTCCTGATACGGAATTTTATTATCGGTTGAAAGCCGGACAGCTGATGGCACGGAAGTCTTATCAGGAAGCTGTTGATGTATTACAGCGTGTTCCTCCTGAATTAATTGAAGGGCATACAGTAGGTCTGGTGGCCTTCGATCTGTCGACTGCTTATGAAGGGTTAGGTAACGTCGAGCTGGAAATGTATTATTTGGCTAAATCGGCAATTGTTGATTTGAAATTGTCTATTAAAGAATATATAGCCCTACATAAACTTGCCTATTTATTGTATCAGAAAGGAGACATTGAGCGGGCTTATAAATATCTGAATCGTTCAATGGCTGATGCAGTTTTCTGCAATGCCCGCTTCCGGGCCATCAGTATCACGCAGTCTTATCCGATTATTGACCGGGCCTATAAGGTCAAATCTGCACAAGAACAACATTTGCGTCAGATACTTATGTTTATTTCTTTAGGGGTTATGTTACTGTTAGCTGTTATGGTTCTTTATATTTCCAGACAGATGCACAAACTGAAGATTGCCCGATTGGAACTAAGTAATATGAATGAGCAGCTGCAACATGTAAACAAACAGTTATATCAGGTAAATCAAGAGCTTTCTTCTGCCAATATGATTAAGCAGGAATACATCGTACATTATTTGGACCAGTGCACGATGTATCTGGATAAGATGGAGAATTATCGGCGCTCTTTGGAAAACTTGTCGATTTCAAAAGATCTAAAAAACCTTTTTAAAGCGATTAAATCTGAATCGTTTATCACAGAAGAACGGGAAAAGTTCTACAAGAGTTTTGATGAAACCTTTTTAAGTCTATTTCCGCATTTTGTGGAATCATTCAATGCGTTATTGCGTGATGAGGAACGTATATATCCACATCCAGGCGAGTTGCTGTCGACTGAGTTACGCATTTTCGCCCTGATTCGTCTGGGAATTACGGATAGTAATAAGATTGCCCGTTTCTTGCGTTATTCACTGACAACGATTTATAATTATCGGAGTAAAGTCCGGAACAAGGCCAAAGACAAGACACAGTTTGAAATACAGGTCGGACAGATACAAAGTTGATCTTCTTTTACGGATATATAAATAGAATTGATAAGGCCATAAATATTATATATTTGATTCTCAACTGGATATTTCTTATTTTTGTGTTATCAAATTACTAAGGAATATAAATTAAAACAGGAGGATAGAATATGAGTGTAACGTATTTGAATAAGGAAGATTTTACGGCTAAGGTGGCAAATGTATGGAATGGTGAAGAATGGAAATATCTGGGAGATAAACCGGCTATTATCGACTTTTTCGCTACTTGGTGTGGCCCGTGTAAGGCCTTGTCGCCTATTTTAGACGAAGTGGCCGACAAGTATAAGGATCAGATTTACGTATATAAAGTAGACGTTGACCAACAAGAAGAATTGTCGGCGCTTTTTAATATCCGTACTGTACCGTCATTATTATTTATTCCGATGGAAGGTAAACCGAAGATGGGACGTGGTGTTATGCCTAAGTCTGATCTGGAATATGCTATCAAGACTGTATTGTTGTAATGGCTTTGGATCATTGAACAAGAAGATCGGGTATAAAACTAACGAATATTGAAAACGAATCTAACGAGAATCAATAACGGTTCTCGTTAGTTTTGTCAATAGCTCATTTGCATAAGTAGGATAAAAGAGCTTGTTTTAAATTATTTATAAGATATAGAGAGCTGGTAGTTGAATTTTCTTACCTTTGCGGGAACTTAATATGTGGAAGTTATGAATGAAGAAATCATTCAGTTTTTAACGGAATTGAAAGAAAATAATAATCGTATCTGGTTTCAGGAGAATAAAGCCCGATATGATCGGCTGCGCGAAGCATTTATCGATGAAGTACAGGAGCTGATCAATCGGATCGCATTATTCGATCCGGAAATAAAGAATGTAGAAGCGAAAGGTTGTCTGTTCCGTATTTATCGGGATATTCGTTTTTCTCCAGATAAAACACCTTATAAAAATCATTTTGCCGCTTATATAGCGCTGGGTGGGCATGCCAGTATGCGAGGTGGATATTATCTTCACTTGGAACCAGGACATTGTATGTTGTCGGGTGGTGTATGGTGTCCGCCGCCCAAGTTACTGAAAATGCTGCGTCGTGATATCTTTGATCATATAGATGAATTTGTTTCTATTTTGGAAGATCCTATTTTCCGTGCGACCTATCCGGCTTTGGAAGGAGAAACCTTAAAACGCATGCCTGTCGGTTATCCGGCAGATTTTGCTCATGGTGAGATTTTACGCCATAAAGACTTTTGCGTTTGTGCGGAGAAGCCTGACAGCTTCTTTACGCAACCGGACTGGATGGAAAAGACTGTAGCTGATTTTCAATTATTATTGCCGTTTAACCGTTTCTTAAATTATACGGTGGATGAATTTTTAGGACGAATCTGATAATTAATATAAGTATTTATGAAACATTTTTTTCAAACCATGTTTGCCTCCATTTTTGGAGTGCTGATTGCAATGGGACTGCTTATCTTGGGTGGCATTTCCTTCTTGGTTGGCGTTGCTGCTTCCAGTAATTCGTCAGCCGAATATAAACCTAAGGAGAATACTGTATTTAAGTTGAAACTGGAAGGAACGGTTTCGGATCAGGTAACCGAGAATCCTTTTAAAGGTTTGTTTGGTGATGGATCGGAATCTATGTCGCTGGTCGATATAACAAAAGCGATTCGTAAAGCAAAGACAAACGATAAGATCAAGGGAATCTATTTGGATGCCAGTGGCATGTCGGGCGGTTTTGCCAGTTTCGAAGCAATCCGTCGGGAATTGGAGGACTTCAAGAAAAGCGGAAAGTTCATTGTTTCATATGCGGATAATTATACACAAGGAACCTATTATCTGGCCAGTGTTGCTGATTCTGTATTTGTAAATCCACAAGGAGCCGTTAGTCTGGTGGGATTGGCTTCTCAGGGAGTTTTCTTCAAGAACCTGGCTGCTAAAGTGGGAATGGAATTTTATATCTTCAAAGTAGGTACTTATAAAAGTGCGGTCGAGCCGTATATGACGGATAAGTTCAGTGATGCGAATCGGGAACAGCTGACTTCTTTCTTAGGTAATATCTGGGGAAATATGACATCGGCTATTTGTGCGTCTCGTAATATCGCTCCTTCCGAGTTGGATACATTCCTGAATCAGGGTTTGGCTTTAGGGGATGCGAAGTTGTCTGTCGATTACAAGCTGGTAGATGCATTAGCTTATCGGAAGGAAGCAGAAGATTGCGTAAAACGGATGGCCGGACAACCGGTTGATGATAAAATGGTATCTGCCGATGTGAAAAAGATGCTTGCTATTCCGGAAAAGACAAAAGAAAGCAGCAATAAGATAGCTGTTCTGTATGCAGAAGGTGAGATCCGCGAAAAGAGCAATTCTGCAATGGGTATGGATGAAGCTGTCATTTCGGAAGATATGGCTGAAGAATTGCGGAAGCTGGCTAAAGATGATGATGTGAAAGCCGTTGTATTCCGTGTGAATTCTCCGGGTGGTAGTGCTTATATCTCCGAACAGATCTGGAAAGAAGTTGTAGATCTGAAAGCGAAGAAACCGATTGTTGTTTCTATGGGTGACTATGCAGCTTCAGGTGGCTATTATATTTCGTGTGCCGCTAATAAGATTATTGCTGAACGCTCTACACTGACAGGTTCTATCGGTGTCTTTGGTGTTGTCCGGAATATGGCAGGAACCTTTAAATTGTTGGATGTAACGACGGATATTGTAAAGACAAATACGTATGCAGACTTAGGTGATATAAGTCGCCCGATGCGCGAAGATGAAAAAGCATTGATGCAGAAAGGAGTTGAACATACGTATGATTTGTTCCTGACTCGTTGCTCTGACGGACGCGGTTTACCGAAGGATTCGATTGACCATATCGGACAAGGCCGTGTGTGGACAGGCGAACAGGCTCTGGATCGTGGCTTGGTTGATAAATTAGGTGGTATGGACGTTGCGATTGAAGAGGCTGCTTCGTTGGCAGGTGTTACGGCTTATACAGTAACAACAGCCAATACCAAGAAAGACTTCTTTACGGAATATATGGAAAAAATGATGGGAGATGCGAAGGTTTCATTCATTCGTACGGCTTTAGGTGACGAAGACTTCGCCGTTTATTCCAACATTCAGCGCATGAAATCGCAGACCGGTATTCAGGCTCGTATGCCTTATCTGATTCAAGGATTATAATTAGAAGCGATAAGTTGAAAAGTGGACGAGTTGACAGGGTGTGAGGTTCTTTTCTGTTATAAAGATTACCTGAAAACCTTGTCAACTCGTTTGCTTGTATCTATCTATATTGAAAACGTATAAATGAAGGAACTTGCTAACTCTAGATTATTTATGTTGAAGTATTGGAAATGGATGTTCGTCTTGTTTGTAGCGGTTTTGTCGTCGTGTAAAACAACACAACAGCCTGTTAAACAATCGTTGGTATTGGGAGAAAATCCGAAACGGGAGTTTCGGGGTGCCTGGATTCAGACGGCTTTTCAGGGAGAATACAAGGAAATGTCGGTAAAGGAAATGCGGCGGAGCTTTATCCGTAAACTCGATTTCCTGGAGAAATGCGGTATGAATGCCATTATTTTCCAAGTACGTCCGGAAGCCGATGCTTTTTATCGTTCGGAACTGGAACCGTGGAGCCGTTTCTATACGGGAGAACAGGGCCGTGCTCCGGAAGGAAACTTCGATGTGATGGCTTTCTTGATTGAGGAATGCCACAAACGGAATATGGAGTTTCATGCTTGGTTAAATCCGTATCGGATCAGTACAGCCGGAAATACCAAGTTTGCCGATTCGCATATTTATCACCAGCATCCGGAATGGTTTGTTACTTATAACAAACAGATTCTCTTTGATCCGGGTTTGCCACAGTCTCGTCAGTTTATATGCAAGGTGGTAAAAGACATTGTTTCCCGTTATGATGTGGATGCCATTCACATGGATGATTATTTCTATCCGTATCCGGCAGCCGGACAGTTCTTCCCGGACGACAAGAGTTTCCGTAAGTATGGTTTAGCCAAAGGATATACACCTGAACAGAAAGCGGATTGGCGGCGTGAGAATGTCAATAAGCTGATTCGTGAGATCAAGCGGACAATCTTGCTGAATAAACCGTGGGTTCGCTTTGGTATCAGTCCCTTTGGTATCTATCGGAATAAGAAGAATACACCGGACGGTTCCGGCAGTAATACGAATGGTTTGCAGAACTACGACGACTTGTATGCTGATATTACCTATTGGGTAAAACAAGGCTGGATAGATTATAATATTCCTCAGATTTATTGGGAGATGGGACATCCGCTGGCCGATTATACAACCTTGATTAAATGGTGGAGTAAACATGCGTATGGCGGCCATTTATATATCGGACAAGATGTAGCGCGTACGATGAAAGCGGATCAGTTGACCGGGAAGATGCGTTATGAACGTCGTTTGCCGCATATTGAAGGTAACTGTTTTTGGCCGGCCAATGAAATTCTTTGGAACAACAAAGGTGTAGCTGATAGTCTGCAGCGTCATTATCATCGGTATCCGGCATTGATCCCGGCTTATACGAATATGCATAACCGGGCTCCTGAAGAAGTCAAGAAACTGAAGACAGAATGGACGGCCGATGGTTTCTTGCTGCATTGGAAAGCTGAACAAAGTAAGACGAATCCGGAATTAGCCTGGTATTTTGTGATCTATCGTTTCGATCCTAAGGAAGAAGTAGATTTGAATAATCCGGCTAAGATCGTAGGGATTACCCGAAATACGTTCTATAAACTGCCTTACGATGAAGGCAAAATCAAATATCGTTATGTCGTGACGGCAGTCGATCGTTTCCATAATGAAAGTCCGAAGGGGAAGAGCAAGAAAGTGAAATTATAAATCCTTGTGTTACTCTGTGGGTTTATCGGAAGAGAAAAGTTCTTTGAAGTACTTCAAAGATCTGCGGAGAAAAAAATGAAGGCACAACATATCGCATGCTGTGCCTTCCATGTTCTAAATTCAACTCATTTGTTGAAAAGAACTATGAAAACAATAAAGCCTATGGATTTAATAATACTTGTTTCTTACGGATGACGTTTCCGCCGGGATGCCATAGTTCAAGATATATGATATAAATACCTGTATTGAGTGGCGAACCATCGCGCCCTTTTCCGTTCCATTCTAAATATCCTTGCGTTCCGAGCAAGGTGTTGTCGGCTATTAAAGCTACTTTTCTGCCGGATAAATCGAAAATCCATCCTCGTGCCATATAGCCTGATTGATTGAGCCGGTACGGAATCTGAAAAGTTCCGGTTGGCTGATAAATCGGATCATCAATTTCTTCTGAATCTGTTTCTGTCTCTTCACTCAGATATTGTGAGTTTTCCAAGCCAGGTGTGCCGAAACCGGCCGACGAAGCGGCCGAAGTCCAGTTGTCGGCATTCTGTGAATCTTTATCTGGATCTTTCCGTTCCAAAGCTACTCCCTTTTTGTTCTTGACAGTGGGTGCATGCCATTTGGGAGAATAACTTACTTCGTCGATAATTATTTCTCCATCTTCCCGATACAGAACTATAGTTGAACCGGTATTGGAAAGTACCGGTAATTTACATTCCAGCCAATTTAAGGAAGCCGGTAGTGAGTAGAAATTCTCTACACCTTCGATCGATTTGGTCAGCAACAGATAATCACCTGCCTGCAATGTTTGCGGATAAGCTTCCAAAGGATAACGGGTATTCAAGGAACCGTCCGTTTTTCGGGTAGAAATGCATACGTCTTTCAGACTTAATTCCTGCTTGGAGCGGTTATACAGTTCAATGTATTCACTGCCATCGACAAAGGGTTCCGGTAATAATTCATTGAAGATAATATCACCGGGTTGAGGTTGCAGAGCTTCCGGAATTTCCGGTTCTGGGTTTGTTTCTTCCTCCGGTTCGTTTGGCTCTTCTTCTGGTTCTTCTTCATTCTCCTTTGCTCCCGAATTGGCTTCACCCGGTGTTCCTCCGCGTGGATCGGTTGAAAGATGCCAGCCTTCCTCACTATATTCCCACGAACAGGCGGGTTTCGCTTTCGGATAAGTATATTGATCAATCTGTTTTCCGCTGCCATCGTATAGAGAAAGTTCTTTTCCGGTATTCGCTAAGGCGGAAGGGAATTTATCTAAAGGGCAGACTTGTCCGTTTCCCGCCTCTATTTCCTGTCCGGAACGATACAGAACGATCCATTCGTGTGCCGGGATTTTAATTCCGGTTAAAGCCACAGAGTTATTGCCATAATGCAGTTCCCAGTTTGAAAGATCGATCGATGAGTCGCATGTATTATACAATTCGATATATTCTGTCTCGGGTAAGGCTGTCAATCCTTTCGGATCGGCCATGACTTCATTTATCCTAACGGCTTTTTCCGGATAACTTTCAATGGGAGCCTCGGGTTGTTCTTCCGGAGTTTCAGGGGTTTCTTCTGCTTCACGCAAAAGAAACGTGTAAGAATTGTCCGGTATAATGCCTCCTTGTTCATCTTTCAGATTTTCTATATAGAATGTATATTCGTGGTCAAGAGTCATTGCTTGAGGTAAACGGACTGTAACAATCTGGTGGTTGCTATCTTGGTACATACTTCGAATAGCAGCGCATTTCCCGTCAAAGCCATAGCCTGAGATTGCATATATTGCTCCGTCTAACGAAACGGGGCCACTGAATTCAAAGGATACTTCCGATAAACTGATGGGTTGAATAGCCGTTAATTCTACGGAACTTTGTTCGGTTTGTTCCGGCTCTTCCGTTTGTTCAGTTATTTTTGTCCGATAACTGATATCATCTATACCGAAATCATCTGTTTTGGTTTTCGTATGTGTTACCAGAATGCAAAAATGGGCTTGTTCCGGGAATGTATAACTGTATTCAAATGAAGCCGATTGTTTAGTTGCCTCTTCTGATAACGCATTTCCGGCATATAAGGTCCAATATTTTTGATCTTTGCAAGTGATAATAAGATGTAGAATACATTTTTCTTCCTCATCAAAGTCATTAAAGGCCTGGATTTCCTGATTATCTATTCCGAATCTTAACCGGTTAGAACGGTCATATCCGGCACAGATGTAAAATCCGGCAGGAGTTTTAGCTGGAGAAGCAGGGAATATTTTAATACGATTCTTGGCTGTAGGTTTACTTTTCAGGTACAAATAAAATTCCCATTCCTGTTCATCTCCTTCTATTGAATAAGGATAAGACAAAGAAACTGTTTCAGTTTGTTCCTGACCGTTCACCATTAAAACGCCATTGTCTATGACAAACTGCTGGCGATCGCCTGTCCATAAAACGGGTAATTCATGAGATCCAAATGTCTCCTGAAACTGTGAAAATACCAAAAGTGGAAGATTAACGAGTAAGAGAAGTAAAATTTGTTTCATAGCCAGCCAGTTTTGTTTTAGAATTGTTTATCTTTGCACGCTGTTTGATAACAGCTTGTTATTAATTTATTGCAAAGATAAAAAATTGTAAACGAATATACAAACTTTTTAAACTAAATTTTTCGCTGAAATGAATGTAGCAATTGTTGGTGCAAGTGGTGCAGTAGGACAAGAGTTCTTACGTGTGCTTGATCAGAGAAATTTTCCGATAGACAACCTGGTATTATTTGGTTCGTCTCGTAGTGCAGGACGTGATTATACGTTCCGTGGTAAACAGTATACTGTCAAGGAGCTGAAGCACAACGACGATTTTAAGGGTATCGATGTTGCTTTCGTTTCAGCTGGAGGCGGCACTTCCATTGAATTTGCTGAGACAATTACAAAGCATGGCGCTGTAATGATCGATAATTCAAGTGCTTTCCGTATGGAAAAGGATGTTCCTCTGGTAGTTCCGGAAGTAAATCCGGAAGATGCGCTGGATCGTCCGCGTGGCATCATTGCCAATCCGAATTGTACAACAATCCAGATGGTCGTTGCTTTGAAAGCTATTGAAAACCTGTCGCACATCAAACGTGTACATGTGGCTACTTACCAAGCTGCCAGTGGTGCCGGTGCAACAGCTATGGCTGAACTGAAGAAGCAATTCGAACAGTTGTTGAATGGTGAAGAGCCTACTGTTGAAAAGTTCGCTTATCAGTTGGCATACAACTTGATTCCGCATGTAGATGTCTTTACAGATAATGGTTATACAAAGGAAGAAATGAAGATGTATAACGAAACACGTAAGATTATGCACTCAGATATCGAAGTAAGTGCAACTTGTGTGCGTGTTCCGGTTATGCGTGCTCATAGTGAAGCTACATGGGTTGAGACAGAACGTCCGCTTTCATTGGAAGAAGTTCGTCAGGCCTTTGCTCAGATGGATGGTGTGGTTCTGCAGGATGAACCGGCTAAGAAAGTATATCCGATGCCGTTGTTCGTTGCCGATCACGATGAAGTGTATGTAGGTCGTATCCGTAAGGACCTGACAAATCCGAATGGTTTATCGTTCTGGACTGTAAGCGATCAGATCCGTAAAGGGGCCGCTTTGAATGCCGTTCAAATTGCTGAATATTTGTTGAAGGTAGGTAATATCCGATAAGATATACATATCCCGTTTTAAAAGATACGAGAATCGAAAACGAAACTAATGAGAGTCGTTTTCAGTTCTCGTATCTTTTGTTTTTAATGACGTTATATTTGGGGCAAAAGCCGGCGTATTTTCATGAAAAGCCGGCGCAAATTGACAAAAATACGCCGGCTTTTTTATTTACATATATTAAGAATTTGTTTATTGTGTCTAAACTTCTAAAAACCAATCAGATATTTGGCTATGAAGAAAAATACCGGAACTGCTAGGGCCGGAAGCATATTCAATGTTTTGCAGTCTTTGATTTCGAGAATAGCCAGACCGGAACTGGCAATCAATACACCACCCACAATGGAAATCTCATTCATCAGCTCTTCTGAAATCACGTCACCAGCCAAAGAAGTAATCAGATAAATTGATCCTTGGAACAGGAACAATACTGGGGCAGCCAGGATCATTCCGAATCCGTAGGTACTGGCCAGGACGGTCGAAGTCACCAGATCAAGGGTCGCATTGGTAAACAAATATGTATTGTCGCCGTAGAGGGCACTCATGATAGGCCCGACCATCGATAAGGTTCCTATACAATATAATAAGATACCTGTCGAGAGTCCTTCTGCCAGATTGGACTTGGAGAAGTGTTGCACGACACGGTTGAACTTGCCGGACAGGTCTAATAAAGTACCGACTAACGTACCTAATGCCAGACTGACGATAAACAGGACCGGATAATTACTTTCCGGCAGATGTGAAGTAACGGCATTGATTCCTAAAACTAAGGCCGCCAAACCCATGGCGTGATACAATGCACTCTGATATTGAGGCTTGATGGCACGTTTGGCTACACTGCCGACCGTGCTGCCTATCATGATACAAATGGTATTGACAATCGTTCCTAACATAATATGGCAAAGTTATAAAGAAAAGAAAATAGATGGCCTTTTGGTAAACATAAACTTTGTTTTTTCTGTTTCATAGGTGGTACGGAAAAATAAGAAAGACAAATAGGGGTTTTTCGGAAGAATGTGTCTTATGGGTAAACAACATATAAAAGTTTACGGATAACTACAAATCAATAAATAATGAATAAACGTATGAAACAGAAAGAAAATAAAAAGAAACAGGTGAATATGTGGCATTGGAATCAGCCGGAACAGGGTATGAGCATTGAAGACTGCGAACAGCTGGTAGATGAGTTCCGTTTGTCGGTTCAGAAAGCTTCGTTTAATCCGACGCTGGCCATCTTGTTGCATTGAAGCGAGGGTTGATCTTTTTTAGGCCACAAATAAATTCCGTACCTTTGCACAGAATAATGATGTGTAAGGTAAATATATGAAGATCGGAAATATAGATTTGGGAGAACGGCCGGTGTTTCTGGCACCGATGGAGGATGTAACGGATATTGCGTTTCGCTTGATGTGCAAGCGTTTTGGGGCAGATATGGTTTATACGGAATTTGTTTCGAGCGACGCTTTGATCCGCAGTGTCAGCAAAACGCAGCAGAAGCTGATTGTGTCAGACGAAGAACGCCCGGTGGCCATCCAGATTTATGGTCGTGATGTAGCTTCGATGGTAGAAGCTGCCCGCATTTGCGAAGCAGCGCACCCTGATATATTGGATATTAATTTCGGTTGTCCGGTGAAACGTGTTGCCGGAAAAGGAGCCGGAGCCGGTATGTTGCAGAATATTCCCTTAATGCTCGAAATCACACGGGAAGTAGTAAAAGCCGTCAATATACCGGTTACGGTCAAGACTCGTTTGGGTTGGGATGCCGATCATAAGATTATTGTGGAACTGGCCGAACAATTACAGGATTGCGGTATTGCAGCTTTGTCGATACATGGTCGTACACGTGCCCAGATGTATACCGGAGAAGCCGACTGGACTTTGATTGGTGCGGTAAAGAATAATCCGAGAATGACGATCCCGATTATCGGTAATGGAGATGTGACATCTGCGGAAATATGCAGGCAACGCTTTGATACGTATGGCGTTGATGGCGTCATGATCGGTCGAGGAAGTATCGGTCGGCCGTGGATTTTCCGGGAAGTCAAGCATTATCTGACGACGGGCGAATTATTGCCCCCTGAATCTTTTCATTGGTACCTGGATATTCTGAAAGAACAGGTAACAGACAGTGTGAACCGACTTGACGAACGGCGGGGCATTTTGCATATTCGCCGGCATTTGGCAGCCACTTCTCTCTTTAAAGGCATTCCGGATTTTAAGCAGACACGCGTGGCGATGTTGCGGGCGGAAACCGTGAAAGAATTATTCGAAATAATGGATTCAATTCCCGAAAAATTCGAAATTTGAGATGGTTTTAGCCTTTTTTAAAGGAATATATAAATTTACTCCCTGGTTTTTATAATAAATTGATACATTCGGACAATATATGATGTAAGAAATACATTATCTTTGTGTCGAGTTTTTTTCATAGTATTTTAGATCTAAGGTTAACAAGTCTTTGTATGAAGGAATCGTGAGATTGTTTCGTTGCAGAGCTAAAAGAGGTGTCATTCCTTTAGGCGTCGGAATGCACCTTTTTTTATTTTATGCAGCTGCGTGGCTTATTGCTTCAGTTCGCCGATAAGGACTGTTTCTTCATTGTCCGGACATTGGGCTACGATTTCTCCGTCGGCATTTAACAAACGGCTGCCTCCCTGATAT
Organism: Parabacteroides sp. AD58; assembly: GCF_023744375.2. Taxonomy (NCBI): domain Bacteria; kingdom Pseudomonadati; phylum Bacteroidota; class Bacteroidia; order Bacteroidales; family Tannerellaceae; genus Parabacteroides; species Parabacteroides absconsus. The sequence continues at coordinate 2,682,865 of NZ_CP146284.1, forward strand.
ACAATACCGGCAGAATCAGTTCCCACACAATTGACGGCAATCACGTTTACCTGATTTTCCATGGCTCGTTCTTGCAGTAATTTTTCCCAATCACTTTGACGGGATTCGGGCCAGTTGGCAATATAGATGGCTGTATCATATTCATCCTGGTTTCTGCTCCAGTTAGGAAACCGGAGATCATAACAGATATAAGGAGAAAAACGGTGTCCTTTCCAGGTAAAGATCAGGCGTTCTTTGCCCGGCGAGAAGCTTCCTTTCTTGAAACAGTTGTGCTTGTCGTAAATCTGATATTTCCCATCCGGAAAGACGGCCAGCAGACGGTTGAAATAAAGATTCTCTTCTTTGTAAATGGTTGATCCGATGATGAGCGCCTGAGTTTCCCGGGCCCACTGCTGCATATATTGGATAATGCGGGGATATTGAGCGGCGACCAGATCCTTTAAGTCTGCCTTTTCCTGTGCATTCTTCTTTTTCATTTCGCAGCCGGATGTAAATAGTTCGGGAAAAACAATCAGGTCACAGTTTGTACACTGCCTGATCCGTCTGTCAAAAGCTTCCAGATTGGCATCTACGTTTCCCCAGGCAAGTTGGGCTTGTACAAGAGCTACTTTTAATGATGATTGTTCTGTCTGAGTCCGACCTGTAGAAGTCAGGAATGAAAATCCAAGCAGAATGAAGATGAGACCTATACGCATAATGATACATTTTAGTGAACACAAAGATATAAAACTAAACAGAAAAATCTGTTTTGAGGCATGAGTTACGGGCAGTTTATGAAAACAGACAGCTCTCTGTTTTTTTATGCGTGTGGAAATCCTTATTTTTGTAGCCAAATAACACGAGGAAGTATGAATTACAAAATAAAGTCTCCGGAAGCAGCACTGAAGGCTGTTGTGCAGCTGCCTTCATCGAAAAGTATCTGCAACCGGGCATTAATCCTGAATGCGCTTAGCTATAGCCCCTATCCTATCCAGAATCTTTCGGATTGTGATGATACGGCTGTCCTGGTTAAGGCTTTAAACTCGAACGACCGGGATTTTGATATTCAGGCAGCAGGAACAGCGATGCGGTTTCTGACAGCATTCCTGGCAAAGGTCGTAGGTGAATGGACAATTACCGGGACAGAGCGGATGAAGAATCGTCCGATAAAGATATTAGTAGACGCACTCAATGCGGTTGGAGCTCGGATTGAGTACATCGAGAAGGAAGGTTTTCCTCCCTTACGGATTTTCGGTAGTGCACTTCAGGGCGGAGAAATTTCTTTATCTGGTGGCGTTAGTTCGCAGTATATTTCTGCTTTGCTGATGGTGGCACCGTTAATGGAGAAAGGTTTGATACTTCATCTGGAAGGGAATATTGTTTCACGGCCTTATATTTTACTGACACTTCAGCTGATGGAGCAGTTTGGAGTGAAGGCTGAATGGAAAGGAGCTACCATCCGTGTAGCACCGCAAGAATATCATCCGATTCCTTTTACGGTGGAATCAGACTGGAGTGCGGCTTCTTACTGGTATGAAATGATGGCTTTGTCACGCCAGGCCGACATACAGCTGAACGGATTGTTTAAACATAGTTTGCAAGGAGATGCTGCCGGAGCCAAGCTGTTTGCTCAGCTGGGTGTGGGAACTTCGTTTACGTCAGACGGTGTTGTCTTGAAAAAGACCGGAAATGTAACGCGTAAGTTAGTGTATGATTTCGTAAATGAACCGGATCTGGCGCAGACCTTTGTGGTAACATGTGCGGGCATGAATATACCGTTCCGATTTTCCGGACTCCAAAGTCTGAAGATTAAAGAGACAGACCGGATGGAAGCATTAAAGCAGGAATTGCGTAAGTTAGGCTATGTGTTGAAAGACAGCTGCAACAGCATCCTGGAATGGGATGGAGAAAGGTGTGAAGCAGAAGAAAATCCGGTGATAGCAACTTACGAGGATCATCGGATGGCGATGGCCTTTGCTCCACTGGCATTGGTACGTCCGGCAGGAATTGAGATGGCTCATCCGGAAGTAGTCAGTAAGAGTTATCCTCATTATTGGGAGCATTTGGCACAGGCCGGTTTCCAGATAGAAGAAAAATCAGTATAAAACATACGAAGCCATGTGGTATATCATATTAAGTCTGGTTGTATTGGGTATTGTTGCTGCTATTTTAGGTTATTTCCGTAACCGGAAACTGCAGAAGATGCTGGAGCGGGGAGAAATTACCGAGATACCGGAACCTAAGGAAATTCCTGAAGAATGCTGCGGACAGCATGAAGTATGCGAGCGGGATAGCTTGTTGGCTGCCGTCAGCAAATCAATTGAATATTATAATGACGAAGAGCTTGACCGCTTCAAAGGTGTGGAGGCGGATGCTTATGATGAAGCTGCTGTAGATGAATTCCGAGACGTCTTGTTTACTTTACAGGAAGTTGAAGTCGCCGGATGGTTGCGCAGTTTGCAATTGCGTGGAATCAATTTGCCGGATGAACTGAAGGACGAGGCTTTTCTGATTGTCGGTGAGCGGAGAATTCATTAATGCGAGAAAGTAAGAAAGATGGAATTGTTTCAATATGCTTTTTTCCAACATGCCCTGTTAGGTAGTTTGTTTACTGCCATAGCCTGTGGACTGGTGGGAACATATATCGTTTCCCGGCGTCTGGTATTCATCAGCGGAGGTATTACACATGCGTCCTTTGGTGGTTTGGGTTTGGGATTCTACTTAGGGATGAATCCGATCGCATCGGCTATGCTGTTTGCCGTCCTGGCTGCCTTTGGTGTAGAATGGGCCAGTAAATCTCAGCAGATACGTGAAGATTCGGCAATTGCTGGAGTCTGGTCATTAGGAATGGCTTTAGGTGTGATCTTTATCTTTCTGACACCAGGTTATGCTCCGAATCTGTCAGCCTATCTTTTTGGAAATATCCTGACCATAGCTCCAACTGATATTTTAGCGAGTGCAGTTTTGTCGATTGTTGTACTTCTTCTGTTCGGCATCTTTACGCGAGAGATCATATATGTAGCTTTTGATCCGGCGTTTGCCAAAACACAGCAATTGCCGGTCCGTCTGATTGAATATATGATGATGTGCCTGATTGCTGTTACGATTGTACTGGCGATCCGTATGGTTGGTATCATGTTGCTGATGAGTTTGCTGACATTACCGCAGATCACGGTTAATTTATTAACCTCCGATTTCAGGAAGATCATGTGGGGCAGCGTGCTGATCGGCTTTGGAGGTTCCGTCGTTGGTCTGTTCTTGTCTTATTATTTGAATATACCTTCAGGCGCGTTTATTATCTTGGTACTGGTATTGTTCTTTTTGGCTGTAAAGGCAATAAAAGCGCTTCTGATACGTTAATATATACGCATTTACTTCTTATGAGAGGTCGTTAGTCGTTTGTTGTTTTGAAGAAAGGATTTTATTATATAGTCGCTTTGTTTGTGGTGTCATTGCTTTGGTCGTGCAGTACAAAGAAAAACACCCGGTTCAATCGTTTTTATCATGCGTTGAATTCTCGCTTTAATATCTATTACAACGGGAAAACATCGTTTGATGAGGCTTTGTTGTCGATGCAAACTGGCTATAAGGAGAATTATTCTGATATGATTCTGATGTATCCGATCAGTGCACAGCCGAAAGAAAAGGCTGAGACAGGCGGACCTTTCGACCGGGCTATAGAGAAAAGCAACAAGGCAATCAAATTACACTCCATCAAGACCAAGCCGAAGAAGAAAGCCGGCTGGCGCAAAGATCCTAAACAAGTTACATGGCAGAATCAGGAAGAATATAATCCGTTCCTGAAGAAATGCTGGATGTTAATGGGCGAAGCTCAGTTTTATAACGCCGACTTTCTGCAGGCATCTGCAACTTTCTCTTATATTACCCGCCATTATAAGGAAGATGAAGAACTGGTTGCTTCAGCCAAACTCTGGCAGGCTCGTTGTTATGCCGAGATGGGCTGGAATTATGAGGCAGAAGATATTTTGGGGAAACTGAATACAAACGGTATCCCGAAGAAGTGCTTGAATCAGTATGCTGCCGTTTATGCGGATTATTTGATCAAGAATCAGCAGTTTGAAGACGCTATTCCTTATATGCGAACCGCTATTAAAGCGGAAAAGAACCGATTACAGAAGAGCCGGATGCGGTATTTACTCGGACAAATGTATGCTTCTCTTGAAATGGACGGCATGGCGTATAAAACTTTTGGTGAAGTTATTCGTTCTAATCCGCCTTATGAACTGGAATTTGCGGCTCGTATCCGTCAGACGGAAGTCTTTTCGGGCAGTGATTACCAGAAGGTGGTAAAGCGTCTGGAACGGATGGCCAAGAACCAGAAGAATAAAGACATGCTGGATCAGGTGTATTATGCTTTGGGTAATGTTTATATGAGCCGGGAAGATACGGCCAATGCCATTAAGAACTATGAATTAGGTGTTGAGAAAAGTACGCAGAATGGATTGGACAAGGCGCTTTGCCAGATCCGTTTGGGCGATTTGTATTTCGAGAAACGAGACTATGTAAAGGCGCAGCCGAACTTCAGTGGGGCTTTGGCCGGCATTCAGAAGGAATATAAAGACTATGAGCGTATTTCTAAGTTATCGGCTGTATTGGACGAACTGGTTGTCCATGTAGAAGCCGTCCATTTGCAGGACAGTTTGCAGACGTTGGCCAAGATGCCGGAGAAAGAACGTCTGGCCGTGATTGATAAGATTATCGAACAGGTAAAGGAAGAAGAGAAGAGAGCGCAGGAGGAAGCCGAGAAAGAAGCATTCTTGGCTGAACAGAGCGCAAAAGGAACCGGTATTAATCGTCCGGGTACGGAAGCGAATACGGTTACACTGCCAACGGCTTCAGGAAGCGCGTCGTTTTATTTCTATAATCCGCAGGCTGTAGCTCAGGGAAAGACTCAGTTCCAACGGAAATGGGGACGTCGCCCGTTGGAAGATGACTGGCGCCGGAGAAAGAAAACGCTCACAACATTCAATGATCCGAATGATATGGGTGAGGAAACCGACCAAGAAGGCATGGAAGGCGGACAATTGGCTGACTTAGCTGCCGGTGGTGCCGGAGATACATCTTCTGTCGTAAGCTCGGATGATCCGAAGTCGCGGGAATATTATTTGCAGCAGCTGCCTATGACTCCTGAAGATGTGGAAGCTTCGAACGTAATCATTGAGGACGGTTTGTATAACATGGCCATGATTTATAAGGATAAACTGGAAGATCTATCGCTCTCCATAGAGGCTTTCCAGAATTTAGAGAAGCGTTTCCCGGATAATTCGCACCTGATGGAAAGTTATTATCAGATTTATCTGATGGCTTTGCGCCTGAAAGATACAGGTTTAGCTGAGGAATATAAACAGAAGATGATGGCGAAGTTCCCGGGCAGTGATTATGCTGTGGCAATTTCCGACCCGAATTATGAATATAATATGCGGATGATGGATGTCGTTCAGGATTCTATCTATGAACAGACATACGAGCGTTATCTGGCAGAAGATACTTCGGCTGTACGCCGGAATTACCGAATGGTCAGTCAGAAATATCCATTGGCAAAACTGTTACCTAAGTTTATGTTCCTGGATGCGTTGACTTATGTACAGGCCGGCGATGCTGAAGGCTTCAAGACTGCTTTGAAAGCCTTGCTGGATAAATATCCTTCAGAAGATGTCTCGGAACTGGCCGGTGAGATGCTGAAAGGTGTTTTACGGGGTCGTCAGATGGTTCAGGGCGGCGTAACGGGAATGACGTGGAATCTTCGTTTTGGAACAGGCGACGACGGCTCTTTGTCTGCGGCTGATTCGGCCCGGACCTTTAAGGCAGAACCGAATGTTCCTTACCGGATGGTTATGATTTATCCGACCGGATTAATCGATCGGAATCAGCTGCTCTTTACCGTGGCAGCCTATAACTTCGCCAATTTTATGGTAAAACAGCTGGATATGTCGTTTGAAGAATCCGGGATTGCAAGTATCTTTGTGCTGAGCGGCTTCTATAATTTCGATGAGGCCTGGCATTATTATAAGATGATTTATGGTCAAGGCGGCTATGCTTCAAACTTGGATAAGGCTATTGATATTTTGCCTATATCAGAAGATAATTACGAGACATTGATGCATGGCAAGACGTTGGATGAGTATGTCGCTTTCTTCGATGAACATTTCCATGACAAAGCTCCGGAATTGGCAGCTCGCTGGGCAGCACGAAAAGAGGCACAGGCCGAAGAAGCTGAGAAGAAAGCCAATGAATCGTCGGAAACAACTCCGGCAGATTCCTTGACAGTTCCGGCGGATTCAGTCTCATCCCGTCAGCATGTTCCGGAATCTCCAATACCAGCTGATGAGAAACAGCCAGTACCGGAAGTAGAAAAACCGTCGGTTCTTGACAGTACGGTTGTAACTGTTCCGGATACTTCCGTTATTCTGCCGGATGATACGGTTCAGCCTGTATTGGAAGAACAGCTGTTGCCTGAAAAGGAAAAGCCTGACTTTACGGCTCCTAAACCGGAGAAAGACAAAGGCTTGACATTGGAAGATATCGAAAAGATCCGTCGTTTGCAGGCGGAAGCTGAAGAAATGCAGAAAGAAGAAGCTCGTCGGGTATTCGAGGCAGAGCAGGAAGCCGAACAGGTAGAATTAGAGCTGAATGCGAAGATCCGGGCTGAAATAGAAGCGCAGCAGCAGGCTGAAGAAGAAAGACTGTTGAAGGCGAAAGAAGAACGCGAGCGGAAACTGGAAACCGACCGGAAAGCAAAACTGAAACAGGCTGAGGCCGATCGGAAAGCGAAGCTGAAGGCTCGTGAAGAACTCCGTAAGGAGAAAGAACGGGCTTACAAAGAACGGCTGAAGCAGAAGGAAAAAGAACGTAAGGAAAAAGAACGGGCCTATAAACAGAAACTGAAGGAACGGGAAAAAGCACGTAAAGCCGAGCTGAAAGCCCGTGAAGAGGCACGTAAAAATAGGGAGAAGAGTAAAGAATGATTGTAATAGATAGAAGCAGACAAGTTGAACTTCCGGAAGCACTGGTTGCAACGATAGGCTTTTTCGATGGTGTACATCTGGGCCATCGTTTCCTGATAGACCAGTTGAAGAAGGTGGCGGATAAGGAAGGTTTGCCTTCGGCTGTCATCACGTTTCGGGAACATCCCAGGGCTGTTCTGCATGCGGATTATCAGCCGAAATTATTGAATACATGGGAGGAAAAACAAACCCAGTTGGCTACGACAGGTGTGGATTATTGTCTGGTTCTCGATTTTACGTTGGAGTTATCCCGTTTTTCGGCAGCTGAATTTATTACTAAAATACTGGCCGAAGCTTTTCGGGTAAAGGCTTTACTGATAGGTTATGATCATCGTTTCGGGCATGATCGGGCCGAAGGATTTGATCAGTATGTTGTATATGGGAAGGCTTTGGGAATGGATGTGATCCAGGCTCTACCTTATGATAATGGGCAGACGAAAGTAAGTTCTTCTGAAGTTCGTCGGCTCTTGGCAGAAGGCGAGGTGAAACAGGCGGCAGTTCTGTTATCATATCCTTATTCTCTGAAGGGAAAGATTGTAAAAGGACACCAGGTAGGACGTACAATCGGTTTCCCGACAGCCAACCTTTCGGTAGAAGATTCTCGTAAGATCCTACCCGGAAATGGTGTTTATGCAGTCTGGGCTGTTCTTTCCGGTAAACGTTATAAAGGCATGCTTTCTATAGGAAACAGACCGACACTGGATGATGGGAATAGTCAGTCCATAGAAGTGTATTTATTGGATTTTTCGGGAGATTTGTATGGCGCGGAAATGGAAGTCTCGTTCGTTTACCAGCTTCGGGCAAACCGTAAATTCCCTTCGCTGGCCGATTTGAAGGCGCAGTTGGAAACCGACCGCTGCGAAACCGACCGCCTGCTGGGTTGAACCGTTCTACTCTGCCGGAAATATCTTTCTCTTATTTCTTGGAAAGTTGCATTCTTCCAAGATTTTTGCCATCCAAGTGCTTTTTTAAGAGGAATCCGCAAAGATTTTCATTAGAAAAGGCTTTTCTAGTATCATTCTGTCAGGATTCTGACTGTCCAAGTACTTTTTCAGTCCGATTCTTTGCGGATTTTCACCGTCCAAGTACTTTTTCAATGCAAATCCGCGCGGATTGGAACCGGAAAACTACTTGGACGGTTCCATTCCGCACGGATTATAGGTATTTTATTTCACTTCTTCTATTGTTCCTTTTCCGATGATACGTTGTTGTACAGCGGTCGGACCTTTATAACGGATGTTTCCTTTACCGACCAAGGTAGCATTCAGATTACCTGTCGGATGGATTTCTGCCAAACCACTGCCTGCCATTTTACATTTTACATCCGGGATTGCAACACCATAAGCATGAATGTCACCACTGCTTAATACCGTATAATTTCCCTGATTGGCAGATCCGGCTTTCAGACGGATGGAACCCGAACCGCCCATATTACAGTTCAGTTTGTCGACCTTCATATTTTCAACGACCATATTGGCACTGCCCGAAACGTCTAAATTCAAGACACCTACTTCAATTGGCTGTTTAAACTGAACCAAACAATTCTCGTTTGCTTTTACTTCCAGTTCATCGCCAGACAGCTTACTATTTACCATGAAATTGGCATTACCAGCCGCTTTTACTTTCTTCAGCCATTTTGAATTCGTCTTTACGACAAACTTAGTCAGTTTAATAACCTTTACTTTCTTATCGAAGCTTAAAGTCAAGATACGGTCGTGAATATCGACATTCAAATATTGATGAAGGTTTTCATCTAATGTTACTTCCAAACTACCGGGATCGTCTGACTGAACATAATTGAAGTCCATGATTCCGTCGATCCGCACTTCGTTGAAATCATCAATCTTAATGGTCTTGGTACTCAACGTACCGTTGCCGTTTACATTGTCGGCTGCTTTGGCATTCAAGAACAGACCGAACAGGAATGCCAGCAATAAGAATCCTTTTGTTTTCATTTTTCCTTCATTTACAGTTGTACATCAACTCTATTTACACAAACCTGTACAAATGTAGGAAAAATTTAGTTGATATGATGAATATCTCCACCACCAGAACAAGAAGTATCTGTTTTTGGATTACCTTTGTAATAAATATCGCCTCCACCAGATGCATGGGCTTCCAGTTGTTCTACGGCGTAAACGGTAATATCTCCACCGCCGGAAACATCACAGATTACATGATCTACTTGTAAATCGCGGGCATTTAAATCACCACCTCCCGATACTTTCATCTCTGCTCGTTGAGCTTTCCCGGCGACATTAGCATCGCCACCTCCTGATACTTTTATGTAAATCTCTTCACATGTTAATTGGGTTGCATCTAAATCCCCGCCTCCGCTAATTGAGAAACTGGCAGATTGTATCTTTGCTGATTCCTTAAACTCCATGTTACCGCCACCAGATATATTCGCTTCTAACGATTCTGTGTTTAAAGCTGATTTCAGAAAGAAATCCGTTCCTCCGCCAATTGATAATTTCTTCAAGTCTTTGGACGAGGTTTCTATCAATAACTTACTAGGAGAAATATATATTCCTTCTTTTGCCTGTATTCTGAGCTCATTATTCTCTACCTGAAAAGTCAATACGGGTAAGATGTTTTCGTCGGTTGTTACTTTCAGGGTTGTTTTATTCCCTTGCTGATAATATACTTGAGGGAAGCAGGATGAGTTTCCGCCGGAAGTGATGAGTGAAAACAACGACTTGAAAGAACCTCCCGACTGATTGATATTACCTATCTGAATTGCGGTATAATCGTCAATTTGAATATTCTTTGTTACTAGCTTTTCATTTCCTTCGATATTTTCCGCTTGTAATGGAGTTGTGAAACCTCCCATGATCATTGCTATCAGAGCAATCCATGCAATCATTCCTTTTGTTTTCATATCTGTTTATTTTATTTGTTTATCTATAAGACGCACCTCAGAATAGTTTGGTTGCAAAAAAAGCTCATTAATTTGAATATAAATTGTGAGATAGATTATATTTATCTGGATTTTAATTATTTATTGAATATTTTTATTTCAATAATTTCCTGTTTCCACCATCTTCAAGTATTTTCATTTGTTGAATAGCTATTTGATTGAGCTTAAGTATTCGTTCGTTTTGAGGCATTCCTTGCTCTATAAAGACTGCATTTAGGTTTTCCATATTGGAGAGACAAATAAGTTCGTTAATGGAAGCATAATCACGAATATTTCCTTTAAGTTCTGGATGCTGTTCACGCCATGCTTTAGCTGTAATACCAAACATTGCTACATTCAAAACGTCTGCTTCATTTGCATAAATCATATTTGCTTGTGCTTGAGTAATTTCTTGAGGAATAAGATTTTGTTTTATAGCATCAGTGTGAATATGATAGTTTATTTTAGAGAGTTCTCTTTTAGCACTCCAACCTATTTGAGCTTGCTCTTGTTCTTTCAAACGTTGGTATTCTTTAACTAGAAGCAGTTGGAAACGTGGACTTATCCACATTCCGAAATGATAAGCAATATCACGATGTGCGTAAGTTCCTCCATATCGTCCGGCTTTTGAGATAATACCGATGGCATTAGTTTGTTCTATCCATGTTTTCACAGAAAGGACGAAACTATTACTTCCCGCCATATTTTTAATTGTACCGAATTCGGTACAATTAAAATGAGGATTATACAAGATTTCCCATTCTCCAATATATTCTAGTGTGCTTTTTAAACTGAGCCATCGAAAGATAATATGGTCTTGCATTTGGCTACGGGCCATGTCTGTTAGCGATATATAGTCATTGTCATTGTATGATACGACAGATATTTCTGCATTTTGAACTTTAATTTTTGCCATAATGGTAGTTTTGTTTTTTAGAGATTAAAAATGGAGTATATAAATATGAATAAGAATATTTAGTTAAGGTAAGAACAAAGGTAAAGAATCGAACATGATCTTATTCAAGCTCTTTGTTTCCATGCTTTACCTTTGTAATTTGATTAATCGTCTTATTTATGAATATCTGAAGTTATTCAGTCATTTACCCAATAATTATACACCTTCAATTGGTGGATCTGACTGTTGAATTGTCCGGCTTTCTGCAGAGGGAAAACCAAGGTACGGACATAACTCATCTTGTCTTTTCCTTCGTTGAACCAACGTGTCTGGATCGTCAGATCGTCTTTCAGTTGGTCGTTGACATATAATGCTGTATGTTTATTGTCTCCCGAAATAGTTAGCTTTACTTTTTGTCCTACCGGAAGGTAATAATTGAAGGTATTCAGATACCCATCACGTACAAATCCTAAACGTCCGGTAATCGGATCAGCCAGATAAACCACGGCATCGGGTGAACGGAACAAGACGGTTCCAGGTTCTTCTTTCGCTCCTTCGATTTCGAAAGAGACGGAATAAGGATAACCGATTTCCTTTAGTTCAGTCGTTTGTCCGGATTGTACTTGCGCCAGTTCCATCACACAAGCGGGCTTCTTCCCTACCCGACCAGCTACGTTGACGCCCGGAGCTTCACTGAGATGTATGCGGGCAGCATCGAATTCCTGGTAAGGCAGAGCAGTACTTGTGCCTGTCCACATCTTGACGGCCAATGTCTGCATGGCAGGAAAAGCACGGTCATGAATATCTTTGGTGGATATTCCGTTGCCGTAATGATCATTCCATACAGCGAACATTCCTCCGGATATTTGTGGATGCTGCTCATCGAATACAGCTTTTCCTATCTTTGCCGGTGTCCATTCCCGGTAAAGTTGTTCGGTATCTAAGTAATCATGGTAGTAACCGGCTGCCGGAACAATGTATAAAAAGTCATCCGGAATACTGATTAGCTGATAGCCTTGTTTCATCATTTCCGCCGGGTCGGCATATCCATTATACCAGGCCGACATCAGTACATTTGCTGATTTGACAGGCGTGTCGCCTTGAGCATGGGTCAAAGCACCCCAGACGCAGGCTTGTTTTCCGAAGCTTTCTACATAACGGATATAATGATCGGTAAAGGCACGGAACTTCTCTACGACGTCTTTCTTCTTATTGGAATATTCATCTGTACCGATATGTACGCGTGGCCCTCGGAATACCGGGTTTTCTCCTTCCAAATATTCCTTGAACAAAGCATCGACAAATTCGTATGTCTTCGGGTTAAATAAATCCAAGTGGTCCAAGCCGTACTCCTGACTTCCTATTTCCGGGCAATATTGGGTAAAGGCCAACGAGTGAGCCGGCACATCTATTTCCGGGATGATTTCCACGCCCAAGCTGTCAGCCAGTAATTGCAGTTCGATGAATTCTTTCTTGGTATAGTGTCCGTCGGGAGCAGCTAAACCGGGGAAAGTCTCCGATTCCAGGCGGAAAGCCGCATAGGTTTTCATCCAGTCGTGTTCGAAGTACTGCTTGAAAGCGTTATCATTCAAGTGAATTTGGAAGGTATTCATTTTATAATACGACATGATCCTGACATAATCCCGAAGGAAAGACATTGGGATAAACTTTCGTCCGCAGTCCAACATAAAACCTCGGATGGCATAATCCGGGAAATCTCGGATTTCTCCTTTAGGCAATGCCTGCTGTTTGTCCTGTTCTGCCAGCTGAAGCAAGGTACGTGTTGCCCAGAAAAGTCCTTTAGTAGTAGGTGCAGTCAGAATCACCCGGTCTTTAATCTGGATGGCATATCCTTCATTTCCCAGCTTCTTGTCAGCCTTCAGCTGTAAGACAAAATCTCCGGCTTTTCCTTTACCGGCAACAACCTGAATCTGTTTCCCAAACATAGTCTGATAATCGGCAGCCAGTTGTTCAGCTATCTGGCGGCTTCCATTCTCTTTTTCCGAGTAAGTGATACGAGTCGTATTCGTAGGAATGAAATCGCCGTCTGCTCCTTTCCATTCCTTTAATTCGGGAATCACAAACGGTTTCTGATTGATATCTGCCTGTATGTTGGTGATAGACATCAGGCAAAAAGTGATCAGCAAGAAAAGATAAATTTGTTTTGTCATGATAATTTATGAGGATTGATGATACTGCTATACCGAAACTCTCGTTTTCTGGTAATAAAGCCTGCATATGTGATTGTATCTGCATCGCTTTATAACCGTCAACTATGATTTCCACAAAGATACGTATCCGTTTGGAAAACTCAAATTTCCGACTGATTTTTGGTCTGATGTATCTTTCGTCCGGTGATATAATAACAGCGGCTGTCTTGCCGATATCCGCAAGACAGCCGCTCTGTCAGTCCTTTTTCTTTATCTGTATGATTTATTGATAAAGTTCGAATTCGTATATACGTGTTGTACTTTCATTGACTGACTGTGCCGGTCCGGTTACATACAACCGTACATAACGTGCTTTCGCCGCTTTGATGTTACGATCCACGTCGTTGTTTCTGTTGCCGTCGATCATGTCGACTGTCTTCCATTCTTCCGTAAGTGAGTTACGAACCTGCAACAAACATGCACGAGTGATGTAGCTTGTTTCTTCGGATCCTGCGTTTACAATTCTCCATCCGCTGAAAGTCTTTTCACTTCCCAAGTCAAAAGCGACATAGTTGGGAGCGTTGTTCGTGTCGCACCATTTGGTTTCCATATCTCCATCAATCAGTTTTTCGGCGCTTTCGTTATCGTTTACGGCACCTGATACTGAAATGATCTTTGCGCCTTTGAGTATATTGGTACGAGCCATCTGTGTATTCGCTTCATTTGTCTTATTGTTTGTGCGGAACAACTCACCTGCCGGTTTGACCGTGTTGCTTTCGTTTACGGTAGTTGCAGCAAATATGACAACATTCTTATCGGTCGGAAGAATGATTTCTGTAGTGCCCTTTGGTATATCAATGCCATATTTGAACATATAAGTGAATTCATATGCCCGGTCTTCAAATCTCGAATGGCTGTGCGTTCCTACATAAGCAATATCAGCATCTTTCAGATATCCTTGAGTGTGACCTTCATGTCCCCATTGTCCGATGAAGCCTGTGTAATAAGGAACATTCACGGTCTGTTTGCTGTTGCCGACCGTGAAGGTAGCTGTACGGTCGCCAGCCGATGAAGCCGCAAGCAGATATACTTTATTATAGTTGCCGTCGGCCGGTAATTTGATTGTATCACCTTGACAAGCCAGTCCGTTGAAGGTATCCATTTCGCCGAAAGTGAAATGTACTCCGTCTACCGTCAGTCCTTCTTTTGGCAAGAGTTCGGCCGCATAACTGTTACCGCCTTCAAAGTCGCCGGCTGAACGGAATTCATTATGTGAGAAACAATTCTTGTTGAACGGAAGTTCCAGGCTCTGTGCATTTGCATAGCATGTTCCGGCCTTTTCAGAAACATTGCCTTCAAGTTTCAGACGGTAGGTCTTTACGCTGAATGGTTTGATATTTACGTTCAGTTTGTTACCGCTGAATGATGCGCTGCCTATCTCCTTCTCTGTTCCGTCGGCTTCAACCGCTTTTACGATGTTCGAAGCGAAAGAAATAGTAGCGGTCTGAGTATCCTTTCCGGCTGTTTCATAAACACGTACTACATATTCGTCGCCATTCTCGGCTTTCTTTAACGCACGGACTATCACATGGTCGTTATCTGATGATGCGAAAGAGAATTCACGTCCCAGATCACCTTTGTGCTTAGGCGATTCGAAAGCATGCAGCGGACTGTTGTAGGCCGTTGCTCTCTGTACTGTATTTGCCTTATTAAGCCGTCCTTCATGACCAATGAGGCTGTAGGTAAACTCGTGGTATCCGAAATCCTGACGTTCTTGATAGGTATAACCGTTTCCCGGCTTCGGAGAATAGAGAAGCGACAGACGGATTGTGTTGTCGTTGGGCTTATCCCATCCATATTTACAGTCGTTGAGAATAGTTACTCCATAGTCGCCCGAACGGTCTGTAAGGTCGGTCCATTCATGCGAATATACTTCGTAGCTGTTGTCGCGGTTATTGCCACGTTCTACACTTCCCAAGCCGATATCGTAAGTCGCTTTCTCATTACTTACGTTGAGCGGGAATTGTACCTTCAGCAGTGCATTGAGCGAACGCCAGTCCACTTCGTTGTAGAAGTCGATGCGGTCGGCCTGACTTCCCTCATACAGACGAATGTACTGGTTGATCTTTGAGTCTCCATAACTCTTGGAGATAAGCAGAGACTTACGCAGCGGACCGTTCTCAACCATTTTCACGCTTACGTTTTCCTTTATAATGACTGGTTCCTTGTCGACTGTATGTTTAAGTATTTCCCATGCCGGCCATGCCTCCGACTTGCAGTCGTCAAACACGACGAGGCCTATAGACTTACCGGAAGCAACAAGCTCCTTGCCGTTACGCTTGTCGATAAGCGAAGCTATGTTACCTTGTTTATCGACTGTAACCTTATAAACAGAGTTCTCGATTACATTGGCATCCTTCGATACGGAAGTAGCCGCTTTTCCGCCAGCCTTAACACTATATACAGCAAATCCGGTTCCGGGTACACTTGCATCAACGAGCAGGCTGCGGTTTCCCTTGGAGTCTGTCACTATCTGAGAAGCTACTTTATGTCCTTTGGCATCTGTCACATGATAGGAAACTGCCATGTCCGGAAGCGTTATTGACGTTACATTACTAACAGGATATGCCTGCGTGTTGTATATGATAACCGGTGTCCCGGATACATTGGTATTCATTCGGTTGGCTACTCCGCTGACCGCGTTGGTCAGATTCTTTGAAAAACGCTGCAGTGAGATAAGTTCATCGTTCCATGAAAACTCGTATGCGCGCGGAATACTCGTTCCGGTCAGGTCATCATGGAACTGATGCAGGAACACCCGCTTCCAGCTTTCGGTAAGATCGCGTTGCGGATATTCTCCCTGTCCTAACCATTCTGCTACAACGGAAGCACGTTCGGCGGCATCGCCTAACTGTTCATTCTGGCGGTTGTAAAGTTTCATGGCTGCCTGTGAGGTATAACATCCGGTACCATGTACATCCATAAACAGTTCACCGTCGTATACCGGTAATTCCGGATGATTCTCATACGGGAGAAAGTCTTTGTATAATTGGTCGCTTGTAGCACTGATAATCTCGATCGGACCCTGGCCTTTGATACCCTTCTCGACCGCACGAACAGAAGGCAGGTTTGGTGAGCCGCCTGTATCGCCTGTACCATAATAGCGATAAACCATGTTGAGCGGACTTTCAGAAATTTCTTTCATCAGTCTCTTGTTAGAAGAGAGATCGCTGTCTTTAAACCTTTCTCCGTATCCGAAACCGTGAGTCATCATGATGCGGCTGCCGTCGATGCCCTGCCAAAGTCCGATAGTAAACGGATATTTCTTCCCACCTTCAAAGAAAGCATTGTTTCTCCATCCGAGTTTTTGTGTAGAGAAACCGATCAGTCCGCAATGTGAAGCTAATGTAGGAATGAAATAACTGAATCCAAAACAGTCTGGCAGGAATATGTCTGTACTTTCTTTCCCGAATTCCGTACGGTAGAAGCTCTGTCCCAACAGGATATTACGTAACCATGATTCAGGAGATACAATCACCGTTTCGTTGGCGTCCCAGCCACTACCGGTCAGATGCCAGCGTCCGTTGGCAATGTACTTTTTCATCTTCTCGTATTGATCCGGATAATATTCCTTCATCCATGAATACTTTACCGCTCCCTCAAAATTAAATACATAATTGGGATAATTGTCGAGTAAGTAGAGATTCTGACTTAAAGTGTTCCATACATACTGTTTGATGGTTGTCTGGATATCCCAGTTCCATTGTGTGTCCAAATGGGCATCGGCCACCATGTAGGCTTTCATCTTTTTCCCTTCGTTGTTCTGAGCCGAAGTTGTACTGAATGTCATACATGAGGCTAAAGCTAAAGCTAAAACCTTTGTCTGCATACTAGTTCTATTGAATTAAGTTATAAAAACACGATTAGTGCCAACACGAAGTTGGCATATGCAAATATACACAGATAAATTTATAGATATAAGCTGTTTATGTATAAAATTTGTTTTTAATGCAACGATAACAAAACAAGTAGTGGAAGATAATCCTTCAGGTCTGCCCGTAATTGTTTTAGGGCCTGCTGGATGCGGTAATCTACCGTTTTGGTTGAGACATGCAGCTGGTCGGCTATTTCCTTATAGCTCATCTGCTGGAAGCGGTGCATGACGAATGCCTCCCGATAAGTGGGCGGCAGCGCTTCAATGGCCTGCTTCATCACTTTCTTCAGTTCTTCCAGCTGATAATAATCGGTGTCATGCAACAGGTATTGCATTTGTTCGTAGAAAATAGTTTCGGCATTTGCCTGAACCTTCTGGTGTTCAATCTGATTCAGGGCTTTATGATAAACCGTCCGTAGCAGATACTGCCCCAATGACTTGTTGATACAGATCTCTTCCCGGCTCTTCCATAACCAGAACAAGGTGTCTTGTACAATCTCTTCAGCATCTTCCAGTGAAACAAAACGCGAACAATAGGCACATAGCAAGGGATAATATTTCTTGAACAGAAAAGAATAAGCCTTCCTGTCTCCGTGTTGCAGATCACGGATGATGTCTTCTTCACAACTCCATTCCATATTTCCCCAAGTCTTACACGTGCTTAAGAACAATTACCACAAAGATACGTATCCGAAAGAAAAAATCAAATTCCCGATTTGTTTTTTGATTTTCTGATTCTTATGAATGGCTCGTTTGAAGAAGAAATGAAATAAGGGGAAAAGTTATTGTAAACCTTTGTCCTGAATCCATAATAAATTGTTGTTTTACAGGATAAATCTCATATTTTCCCTATTACAATTTAATTAATTCGCCTATATGAATCAATTAATTCACCATTGTGATGTGATTAATTCACTTATATAATTTAATTACATCACAATGGTGAATTAAAGAATATATCGTATATTATACAGGAATTATATTTATATAGAATTGAAATAAATATAGCTCCTGCATTTTTTCATGAAACTTACCTATTATTTGCTGAATTCAACTTGCAAATGCAACAGAATTCTGATTAATAATTTGTTTAAATTTTTCGTTTGGCGTGAGGTATCCAAGTCTTTTACGAGGTCGATTATTGAGTTTATTTTCAATCCACTTAATCTGTTTGTTGGTTACTTCACTAAAGTCCTTACCCTTTGGGATATACTGCCTGATAAGCCCGTTGGTGTTTTCATTGGCACCACGTTCCCATGAGTGGTATGGTTTGCAAAAATAGAATTTTATTTCCAATTTTTGCGCAATTTCCTCGTGCTTTGCAAACTCCTTTCCATTGTCAGCCGTAATTGTGTGTATTAAGTTTTTCACTTTCCGCAGTGCCCATACTGCAATCTTAGCTACCGGGATGGCTTCTTTTCCCGACAACTTGCGTATCCAGACCCTGCTTGTTGCTCTGTCGTTAATGGTAAGAATGGCACCTTTGTGGTTCTTACCAATAATTGTATCTATCTCTAAATCACCAAATCTCTCCTTCAGTTCCACTATCTCGGGACGCTCATCAATATCCACCCTGCCTGGGATAAATCCTCGCCCTGCATTTTTAGAACCACGTTTGGCATACCTGCGACCTTGTCTGCGAAGATATTTGTGCAGTTTGCCACCCCGCCGCTTATCCTCCCAAATCCAGCGATATATCGTTTCGTGAGATACCATCGCAATTCCCTCCAAGCGGCTCCTGCCGACAATCTGCTCCGGGCTGAATCCTTTCTTCAACAGCTTTATTATCCGTTTTCTCATTGCCGGTGTAAGCACTTCCTTGCGATGTTTTTGCTGCTTGCGCCTGTCTGCTTTTCGCTGGGCAAGCTCCATGCTATAGCTACCACTTCGGGCGTCGCAATTGCGCTTTATCTCCCTGTAAACAGTGCTTTTATCTACTCCGATAGCTTCCGCTATTGCTTTTTTGCTCATCGGTATTTGCAACATCATAGAAATTGCATACCTTTGTTCCTCGGTTATATGTTTGCTCATCTGCAACTTTTTTTTCTTTGGACGGACAATTAAAGCAAAGATAGCAAACTTTATCCATTCAGAGTGAGAGAAAGGGGGACATTGTCTCTCTTTCCTCTCTGAAAAATAAATGTTTTTATTGCTTATTATCCGCACCCAAAAAGTTGCATTTATAAGTTGAACTCAAGTTTAAATAATTCCGGATAAAAATTCTTGATTAAATCCTGATCTGTAGGATTTAATTCATTTAACTGCCTTGGTTTATCTTGTTCCCGTAATCCTTTTTGGTTGATTACGTTCATTAAGCTCCAGTCTTTTATAGGATATTCTGGAGAAGGATCTGCGGGTTCATGGGCTGGTAAATCATAGCGGGTAAAATCGATGACGTAAGTTGGAGAACCTTCTTTATGCCAGTCTCGCAATAAAGCTAAACGGAATTCTTTGTTCATGAACCATTTTATTTCTAAGTTATTGTAGGAATCTCCAAATCCTGAACCACGTTCTTCGAATTTATAATTCCAATCATCATTGGATTTGTATTCGGAGCGCCATAATTCTCCGAATTCGCCAAAAGTAACAAAGTGAACATCGGGCCATCGTTTTTTGGTATCAGTTACCCATTTCTCCATGGCCTGACAGATAAACTCTTTTCCAAACTCATAATACATCTGAGCTTCCCAAATGTTGGTGACCCAACCGAAACCGTTTAATTCGACTCCTTTATCAAAATGGATGGATTGAGTATGCATGACTTCATAGTGACCTAAATCCAGTCCCCATCCTTTATAAGTTTCAATGGGCCCGACGCCTCTGCGGCTGTTATATTCTGTAATCGCATGACCTTTTTGTCCGGCTTGCCGTGCACAAATGAAATCCATTGTCCATCCGTCTAAGTTCACACAATCAATAAAATCATCTTTCCTTTGTGCAGGTTTGCAAAAGTGCTGTGTTGACGGATAATAAGGATATGATGGAGAACCGTCGGCTCCACCTCCATCAATACTGTGCTGGCTCCATATAACAGCATGGGCAACATGTATATTCTCTTTTTCCGCTAAGTATTTCAAGTTATCGGCCGACAGAAAGCCACCCATGATACATTTGGGTCGGTATCCATTTCCAACCATTTCTGAAATTTCATGAATAGCTTCAGACATTTCTTTATTAACTCTTTCTCGAGGTAAATACATGGCCGGGAAATATCCTGGGAAATAAGATATTTCATCTCCATATTTTTTCTGGCATTCTACGGCAAAATCCCGTATCTCCTGGTAATTAGGCCGTTGATCTTCCAACGCATTCAATGTAAAACCCCATGTTAATCTTCCATCCGGATTATTTTTGGCAAAAGCCTCTCGTAAAGCCTTTACTTGTTCGAGTGAATGCCAATTTCCTTCATCACGGGGATGCAGCTTTACATCTCGGGAAACTTCCCATGGAGAGGTGCGAATCATAATGCACAAAGTTACAAATCTGCCACCTTTTAATTGAAGAGGCTGACCCTGATTTTCAGTCGCTGATATTTTATGGATATACAGACTTGAACCTATTAGTAGCAGGCTCAGCAAGCAACGACAAAGATTATGTATTCTTTTCTTTTTCATGTTTATATCTATGTTTATCGGTTATTGGTGCAATCAATTTTTATTCGATTTTGTACCGGAGAGATACGTAATGCACAGTCGCCGGATATTTCCGGTTTTCCATCCAAACAACGAATGACATATTTAAATCCTTGAAAATCTGCCATGATATTTTGTCCTTCAATTTCTTTGAAAGGAAGTTCAGATGAGGCTGTATGCAAGTCTAAACTCCATCTGAAATCTTTGTCATTTGTATCGCAAGTTATTTCAAAATCTGATTCTGTAAAAGTCATCTTGAAAGAATGGTTTTCCACGTCTGTACAAGTTACTACCAATGTTTTAGTATCGGGTTCAGTTATTGTAGGAGGATTGAGCCGGACCACCTTTTTCTCTCCGGATGCACTATGCTGAACAATTTGCATTCCAGCACGATCTTCAGGAGTACTCCACATATATCCGTCGACCATCGGTAACGTATAGAAGAAAAATTGGCTGCTTTCACCTGGTTTATCTACATATTGGGATTTAAAACGTTCATCAAATAAGTGAATATCTCTGAAACTGAAGTCCTGATTTTTCCAAAGTAAATTAGCACGGTAATATCGGCTATTAAACCAGACGGTTTTATTATTCTCATTCCTAATGTCATTTAATACGGTTACTGCAGTTGCCGGAGTTATAGAGAATTTTTCTTTAAACCATTTTCCGGTTTCAGCTAATGTCAATACTTGTACCTTCTGGGTTCTTTGGAGAGAGTCAATGATAGGAATCTGCATTTCAAGTCCATCTTTCATTGCATCCCAGGTAAAAGAATTCTCTTGTCCGGCCTGCGCATAATTGAATGCCAGACAGGGTTGGTCAACTATCGCGTTGAAGAAATAATGAACCCACGCTCTATTTTTCCCTGCTTGTGTATATACCGGTTCTAACGAGATCACACCTTGTCTGTCGTTTCCTAATCCATCATCATATTGATAGATCGGGTCACTTCCAAGCATACGAAATACAGGAACGGGAATTTGCTGTTCTTGGCTTTGGGCTGGCATGTATCCATTTAGTTTACTTGGATAATACGCTTGGTTCCAATATCCGCCCCAAAGCGTATAACCATCGGTCCCGATTTGATCTTTGCAGTTGCAAGAAGCTATTATGCCGTATTTTTCATACATATAATTAAGGGTATGTGCATCGATGTACCATGAACCCATCGATTTTGGATATTCCCCGAATATTTCCTTGAATTTTTCCATGTACACGTCAACTAATTTCTCTCTTTCGTCTTTTGTGTATCCTGTACTGAACGCAATATTGGCGTGAGAAACCCATGAATGTTCACCTCTCCATTCCAATCCTGCATCTTCTACCTGCGGTTGTGTGATTTCGAACCAACCTCCTATTTCCGATTGTTGGTTTAATTGAGATTTTAATAGTTGTTGATACTCTGGTTTGATTAATGCATCATATTGTAACAAGAATGTTGCAGGCAGGTTATATCGGTTGATGAGATTTAATTGTTCTTCTACTGTTTGATATAATAATGAGTCAGAATTTTCTATCCGATAGTCTGTTTGTCGGATAAAATTAATGATGTTGATAATTCGTGGAGCCTGGGTTTTTGAAATGTCGTCCTTTTTTGTTGATAAATGACAACTACTCAGACTAAAAATAAGCAATATCCCAATATAAGAACTTAAACTTTTGAATGACATATCTTTATAATTAATAAGTGTTTCTTTATAATGTTCCGGCTATTCATTTGATGTGAATAGCCGGAATCTTAAATCTGCTCGCCAGAAACCCTCAAATGTCAATTCTATGATTTATTCTCTTCTGATTTCGGTTTGCATATTTAATCCGTTATCTTTATGCATTTGTCTTTTTCAAATGTTGCTTCTGCCAAAATTAGTAAAACTTCTGGATAACGGGTGATATGATAATCAGAAAAGATATTTCTGCCATAAACTTCCACAATTTATATCCTGTACGAGTTTTTGGACGAATTGTAAACTGCGGAGGGCAAGTCAATTCACCATCTTATGGGCTGAAATAATCTGTGCCCGGCATCAAGAAAGTTTGTTTCATGTGAGAATCTCTATTCTCATATTCACTTTCGATTGTGGCATATCCATTGATAATGGAAGTTCTCGTGCTTGGATTATTCGTTGCTTCGTAAGAACTGGTATATCTTATATAAGATATCTTTGCGAGTTACTTTCCCGGATGTATAATCCAAGTTCATGCCTGATAGCTTCATCCACGCATTAAAAGTTTCTTTATCAATAGGATCGTTTAAACAAGCTTCCCAGTCGGGTAAATAACCTTTAAGTCCCATATATTGAACCATTCTGAAATCTTCAGAGCTGACGTTAACATCTTTGTAATATATTAATGTTGCATTTTGATCAATTAAATAGTCCTGTAATTTCTGAATGTTGATATTTTGAACTTTTACTTTGTCTTGAATTGATATTGACGCCGTAATTCCTGCTGCTTGTCCGATAGCCATCCAGCATGGTTCCATGCGTAATGTTGAAAAACCGATATGAGATCCGGATACAGGAACCGGTAGTAATAAATTATCGACAGACTTGGGAACCATTACTCCAAAAGGCACTGTATAAACTGCAGTCGGGTAACTTAGAAAACCATCCAGATGGATACGTCCTTCTTCTCTTTTCCTGACAGCATGAGAATCTAAAGCATAATGACTGGCCGTAATGCTTTGTTGATGTATAGGTGGGCGAGATCCAATACTAACAGGCAATGCATCATGAGCTGTGAAGAAATATAAGCCTTCAAACCTGCGTCCTTCACGGACATATACTTGGCGTGGAAAGTTCCCGTTATCCGTATATTCATCTTTAGCTAATCCCCATTCACGGGTATTCTGGATGAATTGGTCAGGAAGTTCTGGGTCATTTTGGATAAAGTAGAACAAGCCTTCTGTATATTCCCTCAAGCGTTTGGCAAATTTATCTCTCCATTCCCATGAAGAAGTGGGCCAAGGCCAATTTTCTTCAGGTAAATCGGTGGATACAAATACCCCATGCTGATTATTTGCATCACTTTTCATATTCGGTAAATGCACAATATTGGTGGCTTTGGCTATTCCCCACTTATCTCCTGGTAATTTTGATTCATTTCCTTTTTGAATGCTGATTTTGTTTTCTTCCATCATCTTTTGTGTTATGGACTGCATCGCTTTATCTGTATTACGTCCCGTCCAAACATCATTGATGATTGATGCATATTCTTCTCTATTATAATTTTTAGGTTTTTGAAATAGGACTCTGTTCTTTGGATTATTTGTCAAGCATAAACGATAATTGTAAGCCTGAACAGCGTTGTCTCCTTGGAATGTAGAACCTTCACCTTCAATTCCTCCCCAATATTTATATACTCGGCCTGCGCCAGGTTCGTTAAATTCATCTTTCCCTTCGCGCCCTACTCTGAAAGGAACTCCTGCAGCTGCACCTAAATCACCTTCATAAGTGGCATCAAGAAAGACCGAACCTTCGTAAATCTCTTTATCACCCGTTATACGGTTGGTAACAATAATCTTGCTGATTTTATTGTCTTTTACTATGAGGTTATTAGGATCTGAATCAAATTGACGCATGGTCAATATGGTTATTTTATCTTTATGTTCAGCTATCATGTCTTGAAAAACGGTGGTAGCGACAGAGGGCTCGAAATGGTATCCATTACTACATAATTGAACTTGTGAGGATTTTTCCCCATAAGTGGAAACATAGTATTGGTATACTCTATCAACAAAATCCTTGAAAAGTCCTGTTGTAGCATTTCTTGTTGCTATGTCTGTCGCTCCTAACCCATTGGCTGGCAAACCACCAATATATTCTGTCCGTTCTAAAATAACAGAAGTTTGCCCTAATTTGGCTGCAGAAATAGCTGCCATAATTCCTCCCGGATTACCTCCAATGATAACTAAATCATAGTACGATTGTGCACAAAGTATTTGTACGCATATTATCAATTCTATTATAATAAAACCAAGTCTTTTCATTTTTGTATATTTAGTTGTAAAACTTCATAAGCATAACGTGCATAATGTCCTTGCAGACCTTTGGCATATTGTTCCAGTACCTTTTGGCCTGTTCCATCTTTATCTCCACATAAATATAGGGCTCTGGCCAAGTGTAATTCTTTTAATGCCAGATTTCGGGTTGA
This sequence comes from Parabacteroides sp. AD58, assembly GCF_023744375.2. Lineage (NCBI taxonomy): Bacteria > Pseudomonadati > Bacteroidota > Bacteroidia > Bacteroidales > Tannerellaceae > Parabacteroides > Parabacteroides absconsus. The sequence continues at coordinate 2,707,531 of NZ_CP146284.1, forward strand.
TACATCAATATCTCCCGGGACCACATCATTACAAGCTTCCCGATATGATTTTATGGAATGTCCCCGAACTCCCGGTGTCGTTAACATTTGATATAATATTGGAACAGAATCTTTACTTTTCATGGACTCTGTAGCCATTGATATCGCTCTAAAATGAGAGAAGTAATCTTCTGGGGACAATTGTTCTGCCATTTTTAAGACGACAGACAGATATTGGGCTGCTTTGCTTTTTCCTAAAGCCATAATTAAAGCATCTAATGGGCTTAAACTCATTCCGAATTGATGCATTCCTGTATAATGCCAACCCTGGTCCCAATGTCCTTGTTGTTGTATGGCATTGGCCAGAAATTCAGCTGCAGAACTATCTCCTAAGATACATAATATACTTCCTAAAATAACCTTTTCCTCATCAATCTTTGTCTGAGGAAGCTTTTGCTTTATGAATTTAATACAGCGTGTCGGATCAGTCAGTAATATTTCCAATCCTTTATAATTATCTGTTACATTATCTGCGGCCTGACGCATTTCAGCATTGCTAAATGCTTTAAAGTTCTTGTCGGTTAAAACCCGCTCAGGCAAATTCCCTATTTTTACCAAATGCTTTTGGATAGCTTTTATGTCAATAGTACGAAGTGTCTTTCCTTTTTTTACACATTGTGCAGACAAATATCCAACTGCGTAACCCTGATTTTGAAGACAAGGTTGCATCCGGATTACAGGCATCGCATCCCGACTTGCACTTGCTCCTAATCCTGTAGTCAATATTCCTTCTATTCCTTTAGGAAGAAGACTTCTAAGAGGAACATCAGCATTGTAGATTACATGCCGTTTCATTGGAGGAGATAGTATAAAATAGGGATCAACAATCATTCCGTGAGTGTCAAAAGAACTTTGATGGAATGAAATCGTATCGGCATAGCGACGATGATTCAGTACATCATAGACGGAAACAATATATTCTCCAATGACTCTTCTACGTTCTCTCGTTTGAGGTATTTTTACAATGTCATAGTTCCCGGCCATTTTAATTTTAGCCTGTACAAAAGTTCTTGATACATCTAAAATGTCTGTATCATCAATAAACAACCAGTCATTATTGTTATATGAATCTCCTAAGTTGCGCATACCAGCGCCGGCACCTTGTATGGCAAGTGTTTTAGCTCCCGTATATTCATATTGAGCACCTGCTGCGATAGCAATATCTGCGCTTCCAGTACTGTCAATTAGAATTTTTGATAAGATAATGCCTCGCCCAAAAGGAGTGGTTATCACGACTCCTTTTACAGTATTGTTTTCAACTAAAGCTCCACAGCCTAATACACCAAACCATAGTTTACCTCCAGCATTTAATAACTCTTTCCGGTACCATTCCATTTTCCAATCTGATACACTCCGATGTCTCCAGTCTTTTTCTTGCCGGGGATGATCAGAAGGAGCCATATTGTGAACGCCTTCATCAATGACAGCAGTAAACCCTTCCCGGAAACCATCCCAGTAGCAGCCAATTAAACCTAAAGTGCCTAAACCACCCAATCCATGTAAGTATTCAAGAACGATAGTTTTAACACCTTGTTTAGCTGCAGAAATTCCTGCGGAAGCTCCAGCTGTTCCTCCTCCTAAAATGACTACATCGTATTCACCTAAAATAGGTAGTGCAGAAACGTCAGAGGATACAAATTCCTTTTGTACGATTGGCCGTAAAGGAGACAAGTTTTCTCCGATAGAACCTAAATTTAATGCTTCGATTTTTTTCGAATAGATTTGACATTTGTTTGATACTTGAATTTTATTTGCCCTTAAGGCAATCTGTTCTCCTAAAAGTTCCCCCAACCACATGGCTTGTATTGGCCGCATAATCTTTTCTGCACAATCTCTTGATATTCCAGCACAAGGACCTAATATCCATAAATTCGATATGCCTTTGGGGCGAAATGCATCTAAAGGATATTGGCGAACGGATGAAGGATTATCTTGATAATAATTCTCACAGATGACATTCTGATCAGGTATATACCACAACTGATCAGAACTATCTACTTGATCTGGATCCCAGGTTTTAGAACGTAATAACTGCTCAATTTCCATTAGAGATTCATACGTATGAGAAGATTGGTTGTTCCGGTATTTATATCGGATTATAGGATATTTTTCTCCTTTTGATAGTGCGGATTCTTTAAGAGTCTCAGATGAGAAGAAGTCTGGTTCTTCTTTGACTTTATTACCGACAACGGTGTAATAATAGTCAATAAATCCTTTGCCTTTTTGTTCACGTGGCAAATCTAATATTAAAGAAACTATACTATCTTGTGTAGCATCAATAATCATTTTACTTCGGATAGCCTGACGTCCTGATCTGTTTACAATAACTACTCCTCTCAGCACAGATGATGATTCAACAAGAACATCTGAAACATAGCTACTATACAGAAACTTAACATCATTATCTATCAGCTCTTTTTCTAATATAGTTTTGTCAGATAATGGGCAAAAGTCTTTTCTCCCAAAAAAGAGTTTTCTTGATAGTGCAGTGTGTAATATCTCTCCTTCTTGAACATCACATAGGAATGATCCACAAATGTCATCCCCTAAGTAGGGTAATGAAGCTATTAGAAACACACTACATCCGTTTTTTGAAGCAACTGTAGCCGTTGCAACAGCTCTTGAACTTCCTCCGATTACAATTAAGTCAACATCTGCTATTATAGGAATCTCTTTTTTTTGTTCCAGGCAATAGTCTGAATTAGGCATAACTTTATTGATGGTGGCTTTGGCCCCTTTTATATCGGCAAAAGCGGCAAGAGCTCCACTTGCTGCTGTAATCTTAAAGAAATCTCGTCGTGTTATCATAGTTTTAATTTATTATTGTTGTGGAACCCAAAGAACAGCGTCTGCAAATAATCTGTCCGTTGGTCGAGTTGTTGCAAGTTTAACGTAAGACGATTTACCTTCTGAGCAATTATAAACGCCTAAAGATACCCATGAATTTTTATTATTCAAAAGGTCTATTTGTTTTATTTCAGTTCCATCTGCATGCTTAATCTCGAATGATAAAGATTGAGGCATATCCTGCTCTGGTAAAGATGGACAGAAGAAATAAATCTCATATTTACTTGATTCTTTAATAACAGGGTTAAATGTAAATGAAGCATTTTTCCCATTTGCAAATTTGTAACCTGATTTATAGCTTTGGTGCCCAGATTTATTAGACCAGTTTCCTGTCATTTTAATTTTTAACGAGTCTGTATCATCTACCAGTATTTCCGGAATTGAGCCGTCTAAATAAGGATCATCTGCTAAAATAGTCTGCAACTTGTGTACGTCAATGTTTTGCACACTTTTCTTGTCATCAATAGCTAAAGAGGAAGCTATTGCAGCAGACTGACCTAAGACCATAAAAACAGGTTCCATTCTTATTGATCCGTAAGCTATATGCGTTGCAGATAAGCAAACTGGAACAATAAGATTCTGACATTCATTTTGTTTAGGTACAATACTTCTGTATGAAATTGGATAGGGTGAAAAGCCTCCAACTTGTACATCTCCTTCATTCTTTACCATCCCATTGATGACTATACGTTGGCAATTATGTGAATCCATTCCATATGCTCCAAAGCCAACTCCATCATCAACGGTTACAGTTCCTTGACAATTCTTCTGTGTCATAACATACTCGCCAATTAAACGTCTCGATTCCCGAATATATAGTTGAGTCGGAAAGTTGTCATTGTCTACAAATTCGTCTTTTGCCCATCCGAATTCTGAGATTTTATTTCGCAATTGTTCAGGTACTCTTTCATCATGTGTCATAAAATAGAGTAATCCTTTTGTATATTCTACATGATCTTTCCATATTTTTTCCCGTGTTACGTAACTGCCTTCCGGATATTCATAGTTCATCCCTATCATATCCGTGGATAATGGTCCTTTATTGTTTACATCATATTTATGATCAGGCATTATTCCCCAATTGAATAATAAGAAATTATCTATAGTAGGCTCCATTTTTTTTAAAGCCCTTGCCAATAATTCATATTTGCTCGGATCATAAGTTTCTGGTTTTTCAAAAGGTCTTCGGTTTTCCGGAACATCCGTTAAGCATAAACGGAAATTATAGGCTTGGATTAATTTATCCCCAGAACCTTTCTCTTTTAGCGTATTATTGCTTATCCCCCAACATAAACCGCTTGTAGAATCACCTTCTATTTTATAAGGATCAATTCCGTCGGGAAATTGATGCCAATATGAGATTTGTACGCCATTTAGAGTTTCTCCGTATTCGGCATTGCTTTCTCGTCCAGTTGTATATGAAACACCTGATTTAGCCATTAAATCACCTTCATAAGAACAATCTATAAATTGTTTGGCATGGACTTCAATTAAGCTCTTTGTATCTGACTCTTTTGAAGATTCCAGGGTGATAGCTTTAATGTTTTTATTCTCGACTACAGAGCTAATGATGCGTCTGTTATACAGAACATTCAAATCTCCATCCTCTACAAACTGATTTATTACTTTTGTAGCAACACTTGGTGGAAATGTCCATTGTTCAAATTTGTTATAATGTTTACCTATTTGTCTGTAAAATAGACGAGCTAAACCCGTAACTGCATATTTATTCCCGATGTCTGTCATGCCCAATCCTCCTGTTGTCATTCCGCCTAAATATTTTCCAGGTTCGATAAGAACTACAGATTTTCCCATTTTATGTGCAGAATATGCTGCAATTACTCCTGCAGATGTACCGCCATAAACGCAGATATCAACGTCTATTACAGGATTCGTTGTTTGCTCTCTATGACACGAAAAGATAAACAAACATAATGAGGAAATGATAAGTAAATATTTTATTTTCATATTATTATGCCATAATTGATTATTATAAATTAGCCCTAGTTAGTATCTGATAAGTAATAATTAAACAGATATGTAACTAGGGCCTTAAATTCAACTAAACATCATATGATGTTTTATTTATAGATGATTAAGCCTGCATCAATATCCTTCATTTTGAGTTAAATTACTATTAACTAATATGTCATCAGCTGGAATAGGCCATAGGTAATTTTTATTAGGATCAAATGACATTTTGTAGAATGTAGTAATGTATCCTGCTTTTTCCATCGGTGAAAGATCTGGTAATCCGTCTTCATCGATCTCAGGAATACCTCCGATTGGAAAGTTTCCGTCATCCCAATTTTTTAATATAGTTAAGAAGTCGGAAGATAAAACCAGATTCGATTCATCTCCAGTTAATCCATTCCAGTCTGCTGAACCAGACCATGCACGAGATAAATAATACATAGATTTGTTATGGGATTTTTCTGCTATGCGCCAACGTAACAAGTCGCGATAGCGTAATCCCTCAAATGCAAATTCAGAGCGACGTTCCATTCGAATAATTTTACGTAATGCTGCTTGTGAAGTTATTTCGACACGAGGATAATTTATTCCTGTACCACGATAAGCCCGTTCTCGAATCAGATTAATAGTTTTATCCAAGTCTTCTTGTGTACATTGCCCCAATTCATTTTTGGCTTCAATGTAAGTCATTAGAACTTCAGCATACCGAAGATAAGGATAACAGTTGTCTGCAACTAAACCATGATTGTTAAAGTCTTTCCAATCATCTTTAACAAATTTGCGTATGATGAGTCCATTATAAGCAGAATGCTGATTGGATGCCTTAGAGTCTGTACTTAAGACCATTTGCCCTGAAGATACTTCATATACCTTATTAGCATAAGGATTTGGGTTATATTCATATCCAAGAGTGATGTAATCAGGATACTTCTCAGGAAATGTTCCATCTATTTTAGACTGTTCATATTCTTTATAATCGGCAGAATATTTGGTCTTAAATGGCTGAATAGACATTGTAAGGCGAGGATCTCGATTAACAAATGGATCTTTTGGGTTATATAGGGGTGATTCATCAATAGGAAGTCCGTCAGTACAAGTATATGAACAGAACAACTCTAGTGAGGGACTCTGGTTACAATGCCCTCCAACTTTGCGGATAGCAAAATCTCTAACATTTGCCATAAATCCATAACCTTTTTTCAAGGTTAGATCTCCTTTAAAGTAAAACATAAATTCAGGAGAACTGTTGGCTTTAAACATTTCTAAATAGTTGTCATGTAATTTGTAGACGCCTAAATTCATACATTTTTCAGCTGCATCAATAGCTATTTCCCAATCTTCGTGGAAAAGAGCAAAACGAGCTTTGAAACCAAGAGCGGCTCCTTTAGTAGGACGTTGTTGCCCAGTATATGAAGTAGGTAAATATTCTGCTGCTTTATCTAAGCACTCATAGGCGTAAGCCAAGATTTCACTTTTAGGGGTACGAACAGCAGTATATGCTTCTTCCAATGTCATTCCTTTATTTAATACACAATCGCCATAATATGTGGCTAATTCGCAATAAGCAAATCCAATCATGAAATAAGCCTCACCTTTATATTGGTTAATTTTTGCTTCACTTAGCCCGCTTGCTGTTCCATTATCCAAAGCTTGCAAAATTTTGTTAGCTCGGGCTATTGCCTTATAAAGAGAATTCCAGCGGGTTGAAGCTTCTCCCCATTGTGAAGTTATGGTCCCTAATGTCACTTCATTGGAGCCATTTCTATTTAATAAATCGTCATCCCAATAGATAGCATCAATAGGGAAAAAGTCTGGACGCCATAAATCATTAAGAGCCATTTCGATTTCGGTTTCGTCGTGATACCAATTTTCACTTGATCCTTCAGACAGAGGATTTAAATCAAGATCAGCACAGGATGTCAAGCAAAGAGCTATGATCCCTGTTGTTAAAAATTTATTTATTATATTCATATTGCTGTTTTTAATTAAAATGATACATTAAGACCAAATATATAAGAAGATGTGATAAGATCACTACTGCGGTCCCATTCTGGATCATAACCTTCCGGATATTTAGAGAAAGCTGGGAGGTCATTGGCACTGAAGTAAACCCTTAATTTATTGACAAAAAACTTCTTAGTAATATTTGACGGAATTGTATAGCCTAAAGAGATATTCTTGATACGCATATATGCACCATTAAATAGATAGAAATCACTGTTGGCATAAATATTAGCATCATTAGTTGTTAGTTTCGGATATTTTGCTTTTGCATTTTCCTCATCTGTTGCTGTTGGACTCCAATGGCTTTCTATTAAATTCAAAGGACATGCATAAGCTTGATTGTTATATGGTTTATCGGCCCATGACCAATAAACTAATTGATGTCCTATGCCTTGGAAAGACAAATTAAAGTCAAATCCTTTCCATTCAGCCCAAAGTGATCCGCCATATTGCATTTCAGGTAAGGAATTACCCAAACGAACGCGATCTCCAGACGCAGTTATAATACCATCTCCATTAATATCTTGGTAGCGGATATTTCCTGCTGAATCATTGTTCGTTAATACGGGAATTTTATTCCCATTTTCGTCATACATTGCAGCTTCATTTAGGATTATCCCTAAATTTTTATATCCATACCATTCTTGATAATATGATCCTTCTTCTGTTATTTTATTATTATCAATATTTTGTCGATCGGCCATATAACCCATTCTAGAACGATAATCAGAAAGATTGAAACTAACGCCATAACGGAAATCATTGATCTGATCACTCCATGAAAGTTCCAGATCCCATCCTTTAGTATTCATATCGGCCGCATTGTTTTGTGGGGCATTATAACCAAAATACGATGGGAAACCGACTTGCATTAGCATATCAACGGTCTTTTTATAGTAATAGTCAACAGATCCTCGTAGGCGATTGTTTAAAAGTGTAATGTCTGTTCCTAGACCATAAGTAGTTGTTGTTTCCCATGTAATATCATTAAATGCATAGTCTGTTTGATAAGCTGTTTGTACAACATCTGCAGTTCCTGTAGACATATTGGGTAAAAAGTTTGTTCCAAAAGTAAGTTTTGCTTGATATGGAAATTCAGAACCGATACGTTCATTACCCAATTGTCCTATAGAACCTCTAAGCTTTAAATAATTTACAACATTCTTGTTAAACCAAGGTTCCTCAGAAATTACCCAACCGGCACTGACCGAAGGAAAAGTTCCCCAACGATGTCCGTCCGCGAAACGAGAGGAACCATCCGAACGAATATTGGCTTGTAACATATACCGATCGGCCCATGAATACATGATACGACCAAAGAATGATCTATAGGCATTATGCCCTGCACTTCCACTGTTATATTGGTAGTCTTCCGGACCTAAATTTAAATAAGGGAAATTATTCAATGTATAATTAGTCCTTGAAGCGCCTTCGTTTTCCCATTTGTAAGAATAATCTTCGTAACCAGCCATTAAGCCAATAGAATGCCGCTTTATTTGGAATTTATAGTTGGCATAAAACTGCATTGTCAGGCTACGAGTGTCATTACGTGTCTCATTTAGGCTTGTAGAAGAGTAACCCACTCCAGGAATTGCATCACCATTAATCCGGTATACATCATATGCCGTTTTATGGTCTTTGCCTTTATTAAAAGTATACCGTGGAGCTGCAACGGCAGTAAGCGTTAAGCCTTCAACGGGAGTAAGATCTAATTGGATTTTACCTCCAGCCCGATAATATTCAGATTTATTTATTCCACTTAAATCTTGCTGTGCTATAGGATTGTCACCGTCTTTCCCATCTGCATAGCTGCCGTCAGCCCAAAAAGCATTGTAAATAGGGGCCGAAAACATATAGCTATACATGCTAGTATGTGGAGTATTGGTTTGCGAGTAAAGTAAGTTCAAATCTACGTTTGCATGAATCCAATCATTTATTGTATAGTCATTGTTTGATCGAACATTAAAACGCTCATAATCTTTATTGTTATATAAAGCTTCTGATTCATAATAATTAAGGCTGAAGTTAGTTTTTAGCTTTTCTGTACCACCGCTGAGTGAAAAAGAGTGGCGCTGATGATGTGTTGTTTTTTTCAATGCTAAATCTAAGAAATCTGTATCTGGATACAAATCTGGATTCTCAGCTCGTAGTTGAGCATAATTATGAATCAAGTCTTCAGAATAAGCTGAATTTAGTGATGAAGCTCCATCATTATATGCAAGTTCATTATACCCTGTCATCCATTGCACAGCATTTGCAAATTTGGGGACAGCAGTTGGGGCATCAATTCCATACTCAACATTATAAGAAAGATGGAAATCTTTATTTTTAGCTCGTTTGGTTGTAATCAAAACAACACCTGCTGCAGCACGTGAACCATAAATGGCAGCAGAAGCAGCATCTTTAAGTACTTGAATATCCTTTACATCCTCAGGTGCTACATCGTTAATTTCTCCAGGAACACCATCGATAATAATTAACGGGTCATTTGTAGATAAAGTCGTAACACCTCGTACTCGGATAGTAGAACCAGCAGAAGGGTCTCCACTTGAACGGGTTATTTGGACACCCGCCATTTGTCCTTGTAGTTGACTAGATAATTGAGGAGAATTTCGCATTTGTAGCTTTTCTCCTCCTAAAGATGATGTTGAACCTGTCAAATCGATTTTTCGAGCAGTTCCATATCCTATAACTACTAACTCATCCAAAGCTTCAGCATCTTCTTTCAATGCTATAGAGAGGTTGGTTTGATTTCCTACTATAATTTCTTGGTTTGCGTAACCAATATAAGAGATTTGTAAGACGGCTCCTTCTTCTACATCTAATGAGAATTTGCCATTCATATCAGTAATGGTTCCGTTAGTTGTCCCTTTGACCATTACATTAGCTCCAATAACGGGTGTACCATCATCATCAAATATAGTGCCAGTAATTTTCTTGGTAGTTTGTTGAATACTGGGGTAAGACTCATCTTTTTGAGTTAATACAATACGTTTATCCACAACTTTATAGATGACATCTGTATTTGTGAAGATGGCATCTAAAATGTTGAAGATATTGGTTTCGTTCATTGAAACCGATACTCTGCGGTTCAGATCTACATGACGGTTGTTGTAAAAAAATGAGAAATCTGTTTTTTCTTCAATTTGCTGAAGAATTTCTCCAACTGTGAGATTTTCTACATTAAGACTAATCGTGGTAGTCTGAGCGTATGTATTAGTTGCTTGAACTATTCCTGCCGATCCAATCAAACAGGCAAAAAATAATGATTTCATAAGAATCGGAGTTCTTTTCTCAAAAGTCGTTTGGAAAGACTTTTTTACCGGAGATAAAGGTGTTTTGCGATTTTTTTGCATAAGTTTGTGTGCTTTTGAGGTGAAAAATGATTTAATGACTTGTCGTCAAACAAACCGGTTAACTAATTCATTTCATACGGGGGAAAGGTAGGTCATTTTCCCTGTGTGTTTTTAAGAAGATTCCATTTTCATGATGTAAATGATTTAAGTTTAATATTTAAGTTTTATTCTCTTTATATGTAAGACAAACGAAAGAAAGAGATTCCTAAACGAAATGACAACTTTTTTATATAATTTTTTTCGCCTTGATTGTTTTTAGTAGATTTCAATAATTTGCTTCTTCTCTGATTTATCTTGAGAAGTAATATAACGCCATTTGATATGCGATGAAATTTGGAAAATTTCAAGGATACGGTCTAAGCGCTGATTGGTGAATGTGCCGGTGAATGCATCTTGTTGGTATTTAGGATTGGACACTTTGAATTGAACATAATAACGTTTCTCCAGCATGTGAAGGGCTTCGTTAAAAGGTGTATTACTGAAGATCAGTTTTCCGTCTTTCCAAGAAGATTCCGAGACTCCATTGGTCTTGAAGGTTTCATATTGTTTCCTAAGGCGGTTATATACAATCTTTTCTCCGGGATGAATGGCTACTTCTTTCCCTTCATATTTGAAGCGGACGGCTCCTTCTACTAGAGTAGTGGCAATGGTAGAATCGTGAGCAAATGCTTCTACATTGAAGGATGTGCCTAATACTTCTACGACTGCCTGGTGTGGAGTCGATACAATAAAATGTTGTTCCGGATTTTTGGTAACTTCAAAATAGGCTTCCCCGGAAAGCTTTACGTTACGTGTCTGGTCGATGAATACCTCCGGGAAAGATATGGATGATTCGGAATTCAGGGAAACATGAGAACCGTCCGGTAAGGTCAGTTGGGTGGTCATGCCGGGATTGGTCTTCACGGTTAGCCAGCGGACTTCTTTCTCAGTTGTATATGGAAAGAACCAGTACAAACCGAGTAATGGGAGAAATAAGATTGCTGCCACCCGTTCAATTCGGTGTAGCCATAGTTTTGCCTCAGACTGCAGAATACGGCGATTTACTTTCTGCAAGGCTTTTTCCGGCTGTACACGATTCATCACCGAAAGTGTGTCGGCCGACAGGTTAATTAAATACATTTGGCGAACAATTTTTTGATGCTCTTCTGATTCTGCTATCCATTCTTCTACCAAATATCTTTCTTCTGTTGTCACATTCCCATCGCAGTACCGAGGAAGTAATTCTTCTATGCGGATATTTCCCTTCTGTTCCATATTTGTCCGTTGTCTAATTATATAGACAGGCGAAATTACCTAAATCCTAAACAGACTAGCAGGTTTTTTCATTTTTTTGAGGCGGGATATCATAGAAAGTAACCATTCAATAGCAGAAAATCTCGTTACTTTTTAATTGTTTGACAGTTGTCGGAAAGCTTTTCCATATATGTGCTAAAACTTTTTGACAGATATGAAAAAGCTTTAGCACATCTGTCAAAAATATAAAAGGCTACGACATTTTGACTAATATGCTAAAGCTATTTCCTTAATATATGGGTATTGAAATATAATTATCCTAAGAGATCGGCTACTTTTTCCCAATTGACTAGTTTCCAGAAAGCCTCGATGAAGGCGGCCCGGTTATTCCGGTAGTCAATGTAATAGGCATGTTCCCATACATCAATAACCAATAATGGTTTCAATCCGTCTTTTAACGGGTTACCTGCATTGGATGTAGGCAGCAGAGACAGCTTTCCGTCTTTGCCAAGCACAAGCCATACCCAACCTGACCCGAAAAGTCCTAAAGCTGCTTTTGTGAAATCTTCTTTGAATTGATCTACCGAACCGAAATCGCGCGTCAACAATCCAGCCAAATCATCCGGCAATGAAGGTTGTTTGGGAGTTAATAACTGGAAGAAGAAAGTGTGGTTCCAAGTTTGAGCCGCATTGTTGTAGATTCCACCGTCTGCCTGGCAGACAATCTGTTCCAGTTCCAGGTTTTCATAGGGCGTTCCTACAATCAGTTTATTCAGGTTGTTTACATACGTCTGAAGATGCTTTCCATAATGAAAGTCGAATGTTTCTTTGCTCATCAACGGAGCGAGTGCTTCCATCTCGTAGGGAAGCTTGGGCATCTGATGCATCATATCTTTTCGTTTTTAAGTTTGTTAGTTTATCAGTTGTTTGTCCCTGAGTTTATAAGTCTCTGATTCTCGTGTTCATAACTTATAGGTCAAGTACTAATAAACTAACAATTCGGCAGGGCATTAAGTTTAGAAAATAGCTATTAATCAGCTAACTTTTCCTTTAGGTAATGTCCGGTGTAGGAAGATGGGCAGGCGGCTATCTCTTCCGGTGTTCCGGCACAAACCAGGTTACCGCCGTTCTTTCCGCCTTCCGGTCCTAAGTCGATGACATAGTCTGCACATTTGATGACGTCCATGTTATGCTCGATAATGACTACCGTATGGCCTCGTTCTATCAAAGCATTGAAAGCCTTTAATAAGGTCTTGATATCATGGAAATGCAGCCCCGTTGTCGGTTCATCGAAGACGAAGAGTGTTGGCTGCTGCTTTTCCTGTCCTAAATAGAAGGCCAGTTTGACGCGCTGGTTTTCTCCTCCAGACAGCGATGAGGAAGTTTGTCCTAATTTGATATAACCTAAGCCTACTTCCTGTAGCGGTACTAACTTTTTGATGATCTTCTTTTCTTGTGTTCCGGGATTTTGAGAGAAGAACTCGATAGCCTGGTTGACAGTCATCTCCAATACGTCGTAGATGTTCTTCCCCTGATATTCTACTTCAAGAACGGACGACTTGAAACGCTTGCCGTGACAAGCTTCACATTCCAACGTGACATCTGCCATGAATTGCATCTCTACCGTGATGCGGCCTTCACCTTTACATTCTTCACAACGTCCGCCTTCCTTATTGAAGGAGAAATAGGCGGCAGAATAATCCAGTTGTTTGGCCAGAGGCTGTGCACCGAAGAGTTTGCGGATTTCATCGTAGGCTCCGACATACGTCACCGGATTTGAACGGGAACTTTTCCCAATTGTATTCTGATCGACGTATTCAATAGCCTTGATCCGGTTTAAATCTCCTGTTAATCCGGAACAATCTACCGTCAGACGGGCTTCGTCCAGATGTTGTTTGACGCCTTCATAGAAGATATCACGGACCAATGAGCTTTTACCGGAACCACTGACTCCAGTTACGACTGTCAATATGTTTAACGGGAATTTAATATCGATTCCTTTCAGGTTATTCTTCCGGGCACCTTTCACTTCGATGTAACTGTTCCACGGACGGCGATAAAGCGGAAGTTCAATCTTATCTTCTCCCGTCAGGTATCTGACTGTATAACTGTTACTCTGATTTTGCAGATGAGCTACGTCGCCCTGATAGACAACTTCACCACCCAAGCGTCCGGCTTTCGGACCGATGTCAATAATATAATCGGCAGCCCGGATGATTTCTTCGTCGTGTTCAACGACAACAACCGTGTTCCCTAATTGTTGTAACTGGCGCAAAACATGAATCAGCAAGTCGGTATCGCGGGAATGCAGACCGATACTCGGTTCATCCAAGATATATAATGAACCCACCAGACTGCTTCCTAAAGAAGTGGCGAGGTTGATACGCTGACTTTCTCCACCTGATAAGGAAGAAGAAAGGCGGTCGAGCGTCAGATAACCCAAACCAACGTCCAGCAGGAATTGAAGACGGTTCTTAATTTCTGTCAGTAAGCGACTGGCGATTGCGGCATCGTTCTCGTCCAGATTCAAATGGTCGAAGAAAGCTTTGGCTTCAGTAATTGGCATGGCAACGACTTCTGCAATATTCTTTCCTCCTACTTTTACGTATAAAGCTTCCGGTTTCAAGCGAGCTCCCTTACAAGCCGGACAAACGGTCTTACCCCGATAGCGGGCCAACATGACCCGATATTGGATTTTATATAGATTCTCTTCTACATATTTGAAGAAATCGTCGATGCCATGTACACCTTTGGCTCCGTGCCACAGCAAGTCCTTTTCTTTTTCGGTCAGTTCGTAATAAGGACGATGAATCGGGAAATCATAGCGGGCACTGCTGACGATGAAGTCTTTCAACCATTCGCCCATCACTTCGCCTTTCCAGCAGACTACGGCGCCTTCGTAGACCGAAAGACTTTTATCCGGTACGACCAGATTCTCATCGATTCCCAGCACTTTCCCGAAGCCTTCACACACCGGACAAGCGCCTAGCGGATTGTTAAAGCTGAACATCATGTCGGTCGGTTCGGTAAAGGTCATGCCGTCAGCCTCGAATTTCTTGGAAAACTCTTTCAAGATGACTTGGTCCTGTAAATAGATACGAATTCGGCAAACGCCATGTCCTTCGAAGAAGGCAGTCTCTGCCGAATCAGCCAGTCGGCTTCGCAATGATTTCTCTTGCGAAACAGCCAGTCGGTCGATCAACAGTTCAATTGGTTCTTCCAATAACTTCGGGTCAGCCAAGGCTTCTGCAATACGATAGGCTTTATCATGAATAAACAAGCGGGTATAACCTTCCTTCTGCAAGATCTCCAGTTGTTCCTTCATCGAACGGCCTTCAAGAAGAATAACTGGGGCAAAGACGGCAAAGCGTGTTCCGTCCGGGTATTCCAATACTGTCCGGACAATATCGCTTACCTGGTGCTTCTTTACTTCTTCCCCTGAAATTGGAGAGATAGTCTTTCCGATACGGGCATAAAGCAAGCGCAGATACTCATAAATCTCGGTCGAAGTGCCTACCGTTGAACGCGGATTCCGCGTATTGACTTTCTGCTCGATGGCAATAGCTGGCGGGATTCCTTTGATGTAATCGCATTCCGGTTTGCTCATGCGTCCCAAAAACTGACGGGCATAGGCTGAAAGACTTTCCACATATCGCCGTTGCCCTTCGGCATACAACGTATCGAAAGCTAATGATGATTTGCCGCTACCCGACAGTCCCGTTATCACCACCAGTTTGTTGCGAGGTATTTCAACATCTATATTTTTCAGATTGTTGACTCTGGCACCTTTAATGAAGATTGAATTATTCTCGGACATATTTTCCCTTCTCTTGTTTATGCAAAAATAAACAAGTTCCGGCGTTCTGACAAATAAACCCTTTCAATCCCGTTTAGAATCATTACCTTTTTACAACCTCCAGCGTGACTGGTCCGATTAATCCTGATTTCTGTAAAGGATCTTTCTCGCTCCATCCGTTGCAGGCCGTCCACGTTGTCCGTTCCTGTTCCGGCAGGCGGCTGTCTCCAATCAGGCGGTTCTGCCAGGTTGTGGTTACTTCAACCGAGATTTGATTCTTCCCTTTATGTAACCATTCTGATATGTCCAGTCGGTAAGGTGGTGTCCAGACGCCACCTGCATATTGGCCGTTTACAGTTACTTTGGCTGTAACTCCTATGTCTTGCAGATTCAGGTAAATGTTTCCAGCCGGCAACTGATCGATGCTAATCTGTTTGTCGTAAACAATAGTTCCCGAATAATAACGGATGGATTCATCCGGATGCGTGCTGATATCGATTAACTGATCGAATGATTGCGCTTGTTTCGGTCCTCGTATCGAATCCTTGAATGTAACGTTCCAATCCTTATCCAATGCCATCCATGTTTCCGGGCGTGGACAGTTTGCATCGATACCTTCTGCCGAAGCTTTGCCTGTCTGCCGGAATACAATAAATGCACTTTCGAAAGGAGCCAGCCGTAAAGGAACTTGTGTTCCGTTTTCCGTAAACTCGAATGCTGGTAACCGACGGATCTTTCCTGTGGTAGCATCCCACCATTCGGGCTGTTTCCCTTTTATGCGGAACTCAGGTGTCACTTCTATTTCCTGATCACTTTGATTGGACAGGAAATAAATGTCTTTTCCTTCAGCTTGCCGGTGTGCATATAAGACAGGAGATGTTTCAGGTATCTGGCAGTCGGGTACACAGCCTATCTTCTCCAATGCTTCTTGCATGGACATGCCATACAGAAGCCAGCCTTTCCCTCGTTGTACGGCCTGCGTTTGTTTTCCGTCTAGTCCTTTCCACAAGCTATCAGCCAAGGCTTTTACTTGCTGATCCGCTTTCTCATAATCTTTTCCACTCGGAGAACGTTCCGGTGCTGGACCCAAAATGACTGCGCCGTCGTTGAGTAGCGATGCAATTTTCTCCAGTAATTCCGGTCGCATTGTCTTTAATTCCGGTAATACTAACATCCGATATTGTGTCCCATGAGGAAGTGTTAGTAAACCATCCTTTACATACAAATCCTGTTCAATGACTTCAGCATTGATATAATCGAACTGATATCCTTTCGGCAGAGCCGGCTGCGTGATTCCTGTCATTTTAGGAGCATCTTCTCCGATGAAATAGGCAACGTCGGCAATATTCAATCCTTGTTGTAGCATGTAGTTGGTACGTTTCAGATAGGACGTGAATAAATCCATATGCGGATACCAGGTGTTCAGCCGGTTAAATTCACTGCTGAACCAGGCATTTACTCCCGGTACACGTTCATCTGAAGGCTGCGATATGCAAAGGTGTAACAAAGTGCTGTTGATGCCTTCACTGAAGAAACGGTCTCCGCGTTGTTTCATCATTGCAGGATAGCAGTTGAATGGGCGGCCACCGCTGGTAAAGGATTCTGCGGAGATGCGTTGTTTGCCATAGATGTGCCCGCAAGAAGAAGCTGCCCGGTTTTCGATATTCCCTAAATCACCGAAGCTCCAGAATTCACCGCCTATTTCATCCGATTGTCCTCCATACTGGAGAAATTCTCCGGGGAAACCCCAGTGTCCATAATTCTCTAACCAGGTTCTTAATCCGTATTTATGAGAAATATCCCGTAATCCACCTACATAATCATAGGCAACACGGTCGGCAACCAGTCGGCGTACATCCCAAAGGAAACGGTCTGATCTGTCTTGGCTGTCTACTACGTATCCTTTATAGACAGGCAGGAAAGGTAAAGGATCATAGCCATAGCGAGACTTGAATGACTCCATAAAGTCATCCGTGAAGTTTTGTCCTCCTGTTTCATAACTG
Source organism: Parabacteroides sp. AD58 (assembly GCF_023744375.2). Classification (NCBI taxonomy): domain Bacteria; kingdom Pseudomonadati; phylum Bacteroidota; class Bacteroidia; order Bacteroidales; family Tannerellaceae; genus Parabacteroides; species Parabacteroides absconsus. The sequence continues at coordinate 2,724,783 of NZ_CP146284.1, forward strand.
TCTTGTACAACAACCTTCCAGCATTTCCGGTCGGCTTCCGGAATACGGCGAATGATTTCTCCCATATAAGCGTCAAAATGGGCAGCCACGTGTTCACGACTCATCTTATCAACTTCCAGTCCTGTGGCTATTGGTTCTGCTGGACTATTAGTTACACCGGTTGGGCACATACCAGTCCGCATGATGACCCATTTCCCGGCCGGAGCGTCCCATGTAAGCTGATCACCTGTCAGACAGGAAGAGATATCGATGACTTGATCTGAATGGATCGCCCATGATGCATTATCTAAAGCCGGTTGTTCACGCCATTGATACTCTTTCCAGTAAGGTAGCGGTGTTTGGAACATTTTGGCCAGACTCTTTTCCGGATAACGTTCGATTTGTGGTGCTGATGACAGAATAATGTCTTTGAGTTCACTTCCGGCAGCTGTTGCCTCAACTTCTACCTTAAAGCGACTGGCCTGAATAGCCGGAACAGAAATGACAACCGGAGCATACGGATCAAAGCCCACATTCAGTGCAGCATTGAAGCGGTCGAGGACAAATTCATCTATTAATTTATAGGCTCCGTTCTGTTCGGCAAATAACTGGGCCGTTGTATTGATCGGCTTTTCTGAAGGATAAAATGAAATGGTCCGCAAAGTAAAGCCCGGTTTGGTCTTGAGGATTACTTCGTACGGCCGTTTCGGGTCTTTTGGAAATATTACTTTTCCCGATGACACAGTATCTGCCTTTTCCAAGGCAGGAAAAGCGATGACACGAACATCCTGAAAATCCTTGGCTGGTTTATCTAATTGGATGGAAATCTTTTTCCCACCTTCTATCTGACAGCTGGTGGAAGTCAGGTAACGCATGGCTTGTTCGGGCTTGATCCAAGGCCCTCCGGACTGACTCCAGCCGGGTGAATTGAAGATTCCGATTTCGATACCCAACTCTGTGGCTGTCTTTAAGGCTGTATGCAGAATTTTCCACCATTCTTCACTACCGAAAGCTACCTTTTCATACGGCGTTTCAATACCTTCTACGCCCATACTTCCGATAAAAGCCCGGTTGATACCGGCCTCTTTCATGGCATACAAGTCTTTCTTTACACCTTCTTCCGATATATTTCCTGAAATCCAATACCAATAAACGGAAGTTTGTACCTGATTGGATGGATTCTTGAATCCGGATTCGAGCGGATCAGACGAACAGCTTATTCCTGAAATGGATAAGGTTACTCCCAATATAGCCTGCCAAAATAGATTTTTCATGGTCCTCTTGATTAAGTATGTATCTGATATTTCTGCCAAATTTAGAAGGTTTTTCTGCTATGCGGCCTTTCTTTTTTGATATTTGTTTTATCAATATTGATATAGAGCCAATTTCCTTTTCTACAAATAAAAAACGGGATGTCGCAGCTGCGACATCCCGCTATAATTTAACTCAGTTGCTTTTATTTTTATCTGCGGCGAACGCTTCGAACGGCACCTGTGGATCTAGGAGCTTTCTGTGCTTTCGGCGCTTTTACTTTTTCTGTCTTTGTCTCTTTTACCTTCGCTTCTTTCGCCTTTGCTTTCTTTCCTTTCTGGTTAGCTTCGAGTTCTTTCAGCAAGGTCGTATCAGGTTTCATCCATAGAGAATCTTCGAATGAGACTAACTGCTTTTCAATACGGTCCTGCTCTTTCTTTAATGAATCAGGAGTCGGACAATAGGCCTGCAACGGCTGGTTCATCAGGTTTTGTGTCTTGATGATGTCTCCATCAAACATCCGGCGGCGAAAATAATCGTCGATGGTAAATGTCATCGCATTGTTCAGGTTGGAAGTCATGATATAAGCCGTATGCAAATAAGGGCGGATATTTTCATAAGGCAACCAGAACATCGGACTGGTGGTCTCGCCGAAATCGTTATCGGATGATAACAATGGACAAATAGCTAATGTCTTAACGTCGAACAGTGAATTGTTCTGGTCGAAGTACCACATTTCCTTGACATAATACGATTTCACCTGTTCGGAAGGAATATCGCTTTCGTTGATGACTAATGACGGTTCGCCACCGTTCTTCGGTTCCACTTCTTCATAAAATACATGGAAACGGTCCAGCATTTCCTTGAAATTTACCAGATGTTCGTCATCGAATACTTCATAACCGTCCAGGTATTCATAAACTTTCAACTTATTCTCACTGAGCAGTTGGAAGATCAATGTGAATAAGTTCATCTGTCCGTTCATCGGGCGAATCGGGTAATATAAAGGCGTATTCTTTTCTTTTGTCAGATCGACCTGTCGATATACCACGCGCATCCAGCGGGCATTTCCAACCTGTTGGGTCAAGCGTTCATTCAGGTCTTGCGCACGAACCGACAATTCCGGTAGTCCGCTCTCTTCTTTTGTCGCAGCTCGTTCCCCTCGGCTGGCACGTGGTCCTTTGCGCTGTTGCTGTGTTGTCTGCGTTCCTCCATTATCTTCCTGGGCATTTGCCGGAAGAATAGTCATTAGGGAAATCAAACAAGCCACTATATAATAGATACGTTTCATAAGACGTTATTTATTTGTTTTCTTTCGTAATTGATCTTTTCTGAACCCGATTGATTAGTTGACGATCACTTCTATAGTCGATATCTTACGTTCGATGCCGTCCGGACCTTTTGCAATCACGTTGGTGATATAAAAGCGTTTTCCTCTTGACAGGCGTCGGATATAATCTTTCTGCCGTTGAGAAAAATTCGTTCCTTGTGCCACTTCAGGGATGGCATTACCCATCGAATCGAAGAATGTCAGCTCAAAACTCTGTACAGTATATTTTACGTTCAACAGATCATCATCAATCGCTGCCAAGATTCCATTGGCTTCCACTAAGCTGCGTTTAGAAATCTTTCCGCCCCGGAACTTCCGGACGTTTCCGTTTTCATCCTTATATTCGATGTAAGGCATCGGATCCGGTAAGGCGCGTACACGGAATGATGTCTTGGCCATTTCTACATTCCGGCCGTCTGCCATGCGGGCATTCACGGTGACAACAGCTTCTGTCCCTACTTTTGACGGACGGGCTTCCCACAGATCTCCTTTGCGTGTCAGCGTTCCATTTGTCATTGAAGCAGTCACATTGCCACTTGGAACACCCGGAACAGCAATACGGATCGGGTTGGCAATACCTGCATACAAGACGTTCATTAAGGTGGGAGCTACTGTTGCACTCGGTTCTGTAACGAAATATTCACTTTCGAACGGATAACGGTTCATACTGCCATCACTATTGGGCATCTCGATATATCCTTTTACCGGGAATGTTCCGGTCGCTCCTGTGCCTACCGTAAATACACCTTCTTTTTCGGCTGGCAGTTCTTTCCCATTTACGAAAATAGTAGGCCGTTTGGTGGAGTCGACGGCTGATAAAACAATATTCGCCTGGTACTGGCTTCCACGCATCACGATCTGGCTCTGCGGTATGACTTGTGCTGTAATCTGGTTGACGCGGTAGTCTCCGACATCAACGCTGTTTAATAAATGAGAAAGGACTTCTCCTTCAGCATACCGGATATCACTTTGAATCTTTGTCAATAAGGTAATGGCCGCAGCTACCGGCATATTCTCAAACAAGGCTGTTTCCCAAGTGCGGGTGTTAATACCAGCCTGATGTGGAGGCTCTGTGCTCAACACATTTTCAATAATACGAGTCTTTGCTGAGTCTTGTACCAATTCTCCCATCCAGGTTCGATAGGCATCAATCGATTCACGCAAGTTTTTCCCTTCACCTTTTATAGGAGCCAGCATAACACGTGCTGCTGCTTCCAGGTCGTCTTTATGTTCAATGTTATCCACATTCGCTTCTTTGCCATCGGCGATGACGGCTATCTTCTGTTTCAGATCCTGTATGTAATTATACAAGGAATCTGATCTTTGCTTCACTTCCCGACCTTTCTGGTACCATTCCTTCACCTTTTCGGGGTTTGTCTGGTAATAGGCTTCCAGTTCGTTGGAAACAATGTCATTGCGCTGTTTCGTATTGTCGATGGAAGTGCGCAAACTGTCTTGCACCAGCTCAAAGCCATCCAATACTTCTGATGATACATTCAGTGCCATCATGGCAATGAACACCAAGTACATCAGATTGATCATCTTTTGGCGTGGCGAATTCGGATTGTTTGCTACTCCTGCCATTGTTTATCTGTTTTCCTGCAAAATCGTTCTATATAACTTTATTCTTATTTCACTCATCCTTGTTTCGGGGCATTATATGGCTGTTGGTAACCATACGGCTGCTGATACATCGGTTGTTGATAGGGCTGTTGTTGATACATGGGCTGTTGCGGAGCCATATTAACAGTCATGGCCTGTAATAATCGGCTGTATACCTGATTCAGTTGAGCTAACTGCTGAGTCATCTTTTCCGTTTCACTGCGGAATACCGAGCTGTCTACTACCGAACCATTGTACATATCTTTAATGCGGGCCAAACCTGCATTGATCTGTTCGATGTTTTCAATCTGCATGCTGATACTTTTCAGCTGGGCTTCATAAATGGCATTCAGACCACTGATATTGTGGTTCAGGGCTTCCATCTGCTGTACATAGCCTTTTGAGTTCTGGCTGATGCCATCCGAATTATCGGAAATATGCTGGTATGCATTTAATAACGTATCGGATGCACTTGTCAATGAATTGGTCACTTGCGAGAACTTTTCCATTTGTTCAGACATCGACGACAACTGTTCCAGATATTTCTGAGTAGCTTCGGTCAGTTCCGCCATTTTTGAGATTTGTTCGGCTGCTCCGCTCAGTTTCTTGATGCTGTCAGACAGGTTGCGGGTATCTTCTTCAGTTACATTCAATCCTAAGGAAGCTGCTGCCGCTGCTCCACTCACTGTACTGCCTGAAGCCGGAGCTCCGTTTCCCATATTCATGACGACACCACCTACCTGAATACCATTTCCTCCGTTGGTTTCACTTCCTTTGGTGAAGTCCGGACGGTCTAACGGATTCTTCGATTTAAGAACCGGAAAGACATCTTCCCAATGATATTCGTCGTTCGGACGTTCGAAGGCTGAGATGAAGAATACGGCAGCTTCCGTAATCATCGCCACGAACAGAATCTGGTTGGCATACGGTAAATGCAGCAACTTGAACAAGGCACCGATGATTACGACTGATGCACCCCAGCTGTAGCAGAAGTTCAATACGCGTTTTCCTTTCTCACTCGAAAGGAACATTTCTATAATATTCTTATATCTTCTATATTTTCCCATGGAACTATATCTTTATTCGTTTATACTCTTATTTCTTTTTCCCTTTCGATTTGGAGAATCCGATCTGTGTGCGGGCACAACGGAATCCGATGTACGATCGGGTTTCGTTCTGATATTCGTAGCTGCGCATATCCGAGCGGATGAACTGCGATACATCTTTCCACGAACCACCTCTGACTACTTTCTTCTTCAGGGCATACGGATCTTCTTTGGCCGCATTGTAACGGAGTTCCGGATTGATATCACTCATCTGATTCGGGCCTGATTCGGTATAGGCGGTAGAAGTCCACTCTGATACGTTTCCGGCCATATCGTACAGACCAAATTCATTGGGAGCAAACGAACCGACCCGTGATGTGATCAGGTGACCGTCTTCTGTATAATTACCTTTTCCTGGCTTAAAGTTACCTAAGAAGCAACCTTTTCCACTTCCTCCAACCAGGTTGTCGCCAGCCCAGGGATATTTATTCTCGTTCTTACCGCAGCGGGCCGCATATTCCCATTCGCCTTCAGTCGGCAGGCGGAATGGCTCAATGACTTGTCCGGCCGGCAGAGCTAATGACTGTTTGAATAAGTTTGTACGCCAGACACAGTAGGCTGTGGCCTGTTCCCAGGATACACCTACAACTGGATAATCGTCATAACCCGGATGGTTGAAATACATACGGGTGTAAGGCTCATTATATGAATTGTTGAAATCGTTTACCCAGCAGTTCTCATCCGGATAGATATTGACAATCCGTGTATGCAGGAAATCCCATGGTCCGCTTCTCGGACGTGTGATGGTTTCATTGACGATGTTCCCTTCTTCGTCGATGTAGGCCGTGTCTTTTGAGATCATGATGACTTCGTTCGGGTCAACCTTGATATCGGTATTTCGCACGCGGTCTGCCGGATCCATCTGATTTTTTCGTAAGGCGGCAGCTGTATAGTCATACCATTCGTATTTGAATACCATCTGCTTCGGGTCCAGTTTCTTTTCTCCGGTTACCGGATTGGTATAATATACACTTTCGATGGCTCGGATTTCATCCTCATTTGCCTTTTTCCAGGGAATCGGACGGCTCCAGTCCAGGTGTGGTGTTACCGGATCACCATATTTGTCTTCAGTGATCTTGAACAAGTCGTTGCCTCCGTAAGCCGGATCAGCCAGACGTTCACGAATAATAGAGTCGCGTACCCAATACACGAACTGGCGGTATTCAGCATTCGTCGTTTCCGTTTCATCCATCCAGAAGGCATCTACCGAAATTCCTTTCTTATCCGGCATGATTCCCCAGATTGAATCCTTTTCAGCCGGTCCCATCTCAAAAGATCCCCGGTTGATTAGCACCATCCCGTAAGGAGCCGGTTCGTTGATTGCCATTGAACGTGCTCCCGTGACTTCTCCTCCCGCATTCGAAAGCGATCTGCCACAAGAGGTCAGCAGTGAAACCACTGCCAGAAGTATTAGCCCTATTCTTTTCATATACTTATAATATCCGTACGCTTTTATGTTTAGTATTTCCTGTCTTTGTCTTTTTCAGTTTTAACCGGAACTGAACCACGAGTTCATGGTTTCCCCATGATACGTTTCGTATGGCCGTTGTCGGATAACCGAAAGAATATCCGATGTTGAATTTCCCGATGTTCGCTCCCAGCAGGATTCCGACTGATTCGTTCATCTTCCAGGAGATACCACCATTAAACATCTTATTATATTCCATCCGTGCTGTTACATCCAGATGATAATTTTTCGTATCTGTTAACAAAAATACGGAAGGCTTTAATACTATCAACGGATTATTCAGCTGAATATTGTATCCGCCCATAAAATTAAGCATTCCTCCGATATATGTGTATACGGTTTCTTCTAATTGTATCTCCGGTGATGTCACATGGGTGAAACCGATGCCGGCATAAAAGTTCTTATGGGTGTAAAACAACCCGACATTCAGGTCGAGTCCCATGCCGCTGACTGTCCCTTGCGGAAAGGCTTCATCTTCCTGCTGGTGGAAAGGACTTTGAGGTATGTATATACTGTCGGCCTTGAATGATTCCGTTACGAAGCCGATTTGTATACCTCCGCTTAATACACCGCCGAAGAGCTTTTGCTTATAAGCATATTGGGCACCTACGAATGTATTTTGAAACAGTCCGATACTTTCTGTATAGGCCGCTATACCGATACCGTGATTGGTCTTCCCGATTTTCAAGGGCATATCGGCTGTAACAAAGAATGATTGTTGGGCATTGGGAAATCCTACCCATTGTCGGTTAAACAACCCCAGCATTTTTAAATCTTCTGTTGATCCGGCAGCCGCAGGATTATAATACGCCGTCGCCATGAAATAATGGCTTAATGCCGCATCCGTCTGCGCTTTCAGCCCTTGCAGGACCGACCACCCTAATATGATCAGAAAAAGTATTCGCTTCATGCTGTTTGTTTCCTTACGAGATATCCGTAACCATTAAACTTATAACGGGACAATCGGCTTTCTATTGTTTTTCAGTGACAAAAAAACAAACGAGGTAGAGAAGCTTTTTGAGCCTTACTACCTCGCTGACATCATTTGACAATACTCGATTAATTGAATGTTCATATTTCTATTGCCTGCCTGTTGGCTTCTTGAAGACCAACCGTTTGCCAGACATGTATTAATACTCTTCCTCGTTAAAGAAGAAATCTTCCTTGCTCGGATAATCAGGCCAGATATCTTCCATACATTCATAAATCTCGCCTTCGTCTTCCATTTCTTGCAGGTTCTCTATCACCTCCAAGGGTGCACCTGAACGCTGAGCATAGTCAATCAATTCGTCTTTGGTTGCAGGCCAAGGTGCATCTTCCAATTTTGAAGCTAACTCTAATGTCCAATACATAGTTTCTATAGTATTAAAAGAGGGAGCGCCAAGATGTAACTGGTTTTTACAAAATACGTTGGTCTTTCGTTTTGTACACCTTACGTTTTGGCACGGCCTCGGTTCCAAATTTTCCGCAAATGTATAACAATATTTTTTAGATGCAAGTATAATCCCAAATAATTTCTTTGCCGTTATGCTTCAGGCATTCTTTTCGTGCCAATACGAATAAATAATCGGAAAGACGGTTGACAAATATCAGTACCGGATCTTCTACTTCGGCCTGTTCTGCCAGGCTGTAGATGCGGCGTTCGGCCCGTCGGCATACGGTGCGGCATACGTGAGCTAAGGAGGCTGAACGGCAACCGCCCGGCAATACAAAATTCTTCATCTTGGGCAGTGTCTCGTCGATGCGGTCAATCTCATGCTCGATCTTTTCAATGCTTTCCTGAGTGACCTGACTTTCGATTTTTAATTCGGTAGTCGACTGGTCGGTGGCCAGATAAGAACCGATGGTGAAGAGCTTATGCTGGATAAACAGCAGGAACTTCTCGTCTTCCGGATCTTCGATAGCTGTCATCAGCAGACCGATGAATGAATTTAATTCATCAATGGTACCATAACTCTCAATACGGCGGTCGGCTTTCGATACGCGTTGTCCGCCCACCAGCGATGTTGTGCCTTTATCTCCCGTGCGGGTATATATCAAACTTTTTGCCATACGTTCTCTTTTATTATAGTTTTGTTTTCAACTCAAGGCTGTAAAGATAATCATTATTATTCAAGTTGATACAGGTCTGCTTCCTTTTTTCAAGGCTGCTGATTGATGGTTTATGCTGTTAAGTGGAGAAATTGGTGTTAATGTCTTGTTAACTAATGTTTTATTCCTTATTTTTCATATAAAAATACCTATAAATTTATTGCATCACATATGTGAATTGATTAATTCATATTGGTGATTTGATTGATTCATATTAGTGATTTAATTAATTCAGTTCTGTGAATTAATTAGTTTATGACGATAAACAAATAAAAGAATTGCCGGGAAAGCAGGAATAGGTCGTTTCTTTGCAAATAAAAAGAAGGCAGAATACTTATCTGCTGACAAATACAGATAAATACTCTGCCAAGAAAATGATGAGAAAAGATTTATTTAATCACTTTCGGACAGATTAAATTTCCGTCTAATGTGATAACTCCGTTTTTCAAGGACATATCTACGATGTAAGCGTCGCGCGGGTGAATTTCCGTCAGACTTTTATGTGCATGGAATACATAGCGCCAATGACCTTCTTTATCGATGAAAGGAGCTCCGTGTCCGACACCGACTAATCCTTTATATTTATGAAGAATCGGATTCTTATCGTACTTTTTCCACGGGCCGAAAGGCGAGTCTGCTACAGCAAAGCCGATCGCATAATCCTGACTGGTATATCCGTTGCCTGAATACATCAGGTAATATTTCCCGTCTTGCTTGATGACAGACGGACCTTCTACTACTTTCGGCAAGATTAGTTCCCAAGGCTCGGTGGCAGCAAAACATTGTGTCAGGGTCTCTTCCTTGATCTCTTTCAGATTGTCTTTCAATTCGGCACACCAGATGACGTTCCCGTCATTGAAACGGACGAAGTATAAATAAGCCTTGCCGTCATCATCAAAGAAGACAGAAGTATCAATACTTCCCTCTTCGCGGATTGGTTTTTGAACATCCTGCTTAAACGGGCCTAACGGCGAGTCGGAAGTAGCTACGCAGATGTGTTCTTCAGCTGAGTAGAACAGATAGAACTTCTTTTCCTTTTCGATATAATAGACTTCAGGAGCCCAGAAGTTATGATCCCCGTACGAATCTTTTTCATCTAATGCCAATGAAGAAGAGCGTTTCCAGTATTCCAAGTCGTCTGAATAATATACCTCGAAGCCATTGCCTATGGATGTCCCGTAGGCGTAATAAGTGCCGTCATAAAGCAGGATATACGGATCGGCAATTGGCAAGGTATTTGATAAGACCTCTGTAGGCGGTTCCTTGTCAGGAGTTCCGGAAGGAACCGGCTCATCGGCTCCACAGCTGAGCATGGCTAAAAAGGCCAGTGCACAAGTTGTTATAATTTTGTTGAACATAGAATTACGATTTAATGATTTATTTAATTACAGGAGGATAAGCATTCTCGGAAGGCTCCAGTTTATCTACATAAGGCCAACCGTCTTCATCCCACAGAATACGGTCGAGCAAAACCTGACGTTGTGCTCCCAGATTGCTCAATTCGAAGGCATGATACAACATCCAGGTATTACCTTCGTCGTCTAATTGCAGAATGGCATTGTGCCCGGTTCCTACGAAGCGGCTGTTCTTGTGGACAACAATTTCATGGGCATTGTCGAGCATCTTCTCTCCTTTCTTGTTGACATACGGACCGAATAGGTTTTCCGAGCGCGCTACTACCGTTGTGTAGGTGCTGTTTTCTCCTTCACAGCAGGAACCAATAGAAGCAAACAGGTAATAATAGCCGTTTCGTTTCCATAGATTGATTCCTTCATAGGCATTTCCGGCCAGCTGCTGTTTGGTTTCTACTTTCGGTGTGATATCCAGATTGTCTGTTACATTCAGCTCCATGATGTAAATATTCCGGAAACTGCCCCAGATCATATAGTATTTGCCGTCTTCTTCATAGAAGAACTGGTCGATGGAATTCTCTACATCAACATCGCGGCTGTTGAACACCTTTCCTTTCGGTGTAAACGGACCTTCGGGCGAATTGGAAACGGCATAACCTACGGTACTGATCCAATGATTACCCCATTCAGCCAACGAATAGAACAGCACATATTTTCCTTTGATATACCGGATTTCGGGAGCCCAGAGAGCCGCCTTCTTCCCTTCGGGATTGTTATCGACGAAGTTCGGGCGCGTCGCATCTGTAAAGGCCGTACCAATTTCTTCCCAATGCACCATGTCTTTGGATTTGAAGATCGGCAGATTGTGGATATCTTCGGTGGCATACAGATAATAAGTTCCGTCGTCCACCCGGATGGCTGTCGGATCAGGAGCCGAAATGCGGATCACCGGATTTCGATATCCTACAACGACTGTTGAATCAGAAGGATGGGTACTTTCTTCCTGGTTTGTAGAAGATTCATTGCCTCCGCATGCGAGGAGTAAAAACGAGCTGAATAAACTAAGTATGTATTTCATGTTGATATAAATTGGTGACGATTGAAATTGAGAATTGAGTGAAACTGCATTTCCCAGTATCAGGCAGCAAATTTCGTCAGGCAAAGATAATAATTCCCGATCAAACCTTGCGTATAATTGCTCAGACGATTGTCTATAAGTGGAGACATTTCTTTCATCTTCCGTACTGGAAAGGATGGTGCCGTAGATAGTGTCGCACAAATAACGAAAGTTTTGTTTACCCTTTGTTCCCCTTCGCATATTTAGAAGGACTGACGCCGAACTGACTGATGAAATTCGTACTGAAATACGATTGTGAGCGGAAGCCGACGGCCTCGGCTATCTCGTAAATCTTCATATCGCTTTGCAGCAAGAGTTCGGCTGCCCGTTTGAGACGGGTGATGCGGATGAGGTCGTTCGGTGTCATTTCTGAGATTTCCCGGATCTTTCGGTATAATGTCGGACGGCTGATGTGCATGAGTTCGGCTATCTGGTTGACGTCCAGTTCCGGATCGCTGATATGTTCCAGGATGATACCGTTTAGTTTCTCGAGGAACTGCTCGTCTGTCTTGGAATAGGCAATCGACTTCATGTTGGCCATGGGTGATTTAAAATAAAACTGACGGATATGTTCCCGGTTCGTCAGTAAATTGCTGATCTGGGCCAACAACAGGTTCATGGTAAAAGGTTTGTCGATATAGGCATCGGCGCCTGATTCCAGCCCTTCCAGCTTGGATTGTGTAGTGGTTTTAGCTGTCAGTAAGATAACGGGAACATGGCTGAATTCAACATTTGTCTTGATCTGTTTCAATAACTCCAGACCATCCATTACCGGCATCATAATATCGCTTATTACCAACTGAATACTCTGGTGATGCATCTTTTCGATGGCATCGGCCCCATTTACGGCAACACATACATTATACAGGCTGTTCAATTCCTCAGCCAGGAAAGTCCGCATTTCCGCATTGTCTTCAACAACCAAAATAGTTGCCCGGCCTTCCTGATAAGTCAGTTGCAGATCGGATGCCGGCTCGATGCTATGCTCTTCTTCCGGTTCTTGAATAGATTCGTGTTGCCTCAGCGGCAGGAGAAGGCGGAAGCAGGTAGGCATTTCAAGATCTGTACTTTGTATGAGAGAAAGCGTCCCGTGGTGCATTTCGGCCAATGAACGTGCCAAAGGTAAGCCCAGTCCGGTTCCAGTCTTTCCCGCCGCATCCGGAACCCGATAAAAAGGTTCGAATATCTTTTCCCGCAATTCTTCCGGTATGGTTTTCCCGTCGTTACTAAAGTCAATCTGTATCAGGTCCTGATCCTTGAGCTGAAAATGAATCTGTATGTTTTTCCGGGCATATTTGATGGCATTGGCCAGCAGGTTGCTGACTATTTTCGTGACAGCTTCGCGATCGACATAGGCATAAAGCTCTGTCATGGAAGAAGTCCAGTTGAGCACCAGTCCTTGTGAAGCGGCCGATTCCTGAAACCGTCCCATGGTTTCTTTCAGCAGTTCCATCAGATTGGTGCGGACGAAGTTCAGCCGATAACCTTCTATCTCGGTCCGGCGGAAGTCGAGCAGCTGATTCACCAGCGATAACAGCCGGGATACATTCTTATCCATCAGTCGAAGCGACTCTTCCACCTTGCCGGGCAAACCTTTATCCTGCAGCACCCGCTCCAGCGGATTCTTGATCAGGGTAAGCGGCGTGCGGATTTCGTGGGCAATATGGATGAAGAATTCGATCTTGGCCTGATAGAGCTCTTTCTCTTTCTGATCTTCAAACAGGCGCATGTTGTAGGCCATTTCCTGTCGGGTCTTGTTGCGCCACCAGTAGAGAACCGATCCGACAAGTGCGAGAATAACCAACCCATACACTATCTTGGCCGGGAAAGACGCCCACCACGCAGGCAATACTTCTATTTCCAGGCGGGTGACAGTCGGGCTCCAGCGATTGGACAAGTTGGTGGCACGGACTTCGAGCAGATAATGCCCCGGAAGCAGATTGGTGAAATAGACGGTGTTGCGCTCGCCTATGTCAGTCCACCGTCCTTCACCCCCATTCATCCGATATGCATACTGAACCGATGCAGGAGCCATGAAACTCAAGGTGGAAAAGCTGATATTGAAAGTAGACTCGTTATGCTTCAAGGTTACTCGGGTCAAAGGAGAATCTGGTGATATATTGAGGACATGCTCCTGGTTATCGAGCTCAAGAGTATGCAGGTGGACCTTGGCGGGAAGCGGATCGCTCCAGACTTCCTCCGGATGGAAATGAATGAATCCCTTGATGGAGCCGAAATAGAAATTCCCCTCCGTATCTTTAAAGGCAGAGTTCTCATTAAACTGCCGGGAGATCAATCCATGATTTTCCGTATATGTGGTTATCAGCCCGGTCTTGGTCTCCAGTCGTACCAATCCGTTTGCCGAACTGATCCAGAGACAGCCTTCTTCGTCCGGGAGAATCTTGAAGACCACATTGCTCGGCATTCCATTCTTGACGGTATAATGAACGGATTCACCGGTCTGGAAATCGTATTTGATGACTCCTTCCATGGTGGCAAACCACATATTGCCTTCCGGATCTTCACATATATCGTTGACGAAGTTGTGCCGCTGAGTATTCAGTTTGTCGTACGGGAGATACATCCCGGTGTTGCTGATAGGGTTATAATAGAAACTTCGGTTGAACATGCCTGTCCAGATTCGTCCTAACCGGTCTTCATAGATACAGCGGACCGAATAAGCCGGGAACTGGGGCGCATAACGGAAGCAGTCGTTCAGATAATCGTATTTATAGACACCGTCGTCGGTTCCTACATAAATTTGTCCTTCGCGCAAAACTTTGATACAACGGACCGAGCTGTTCTTGGTGCTGGCAGAATCTTTAAGTAAGCTGTATCGCTTGACAACCTTCCGGCTTTGGATATCCATCTTGTCGATTCCGTGGATGACATGCCCGATCCATAAAAAGTTATCTGAAGCCGCCAGACTGCGGATATTGGTATGGGCAATACCGGAATTGTCGGGCAGAGGCTGATAATTCGTAAAGAGAGACGTGCGTTTGTCGAGGCAGTTGATACCGGCATCTTCGGTCCCGATCCAGATATTTCCGAACTTATCTGTACAGATATCCCGGATTACTTCTCCTTTCATGGAGTTCGGACCATCGCCCGGATAATAGATCTGAAAGGGCTGGAAAGGCGAATAATAATTGATGCCGTTCTGGTGGAAACAAATCCAGATTCCGTTTTCCCGATCGCGGCAGAAAGCGGAGATATATTGACTCGACAAGGCATACGGATCACGCGGATCCTGTTGTACCCGGCGGCATTCGCCTGTATTGGCCTGATAAATGATAAGTCCGGAATCCGTTCCGATCCAAAGCTCGTTTTCTTCCTTTTCCATCAGACTGTTGATGAGAAACGTCAGCTGGTTAGCTTCCTGAATATGCAAATCCTGGAAAAGATGAGAATCGGTATCGAATATCTTGATGTCGTCATGTTCATACGCCACATAGATACGATGGGCAAATGAGGATGGATATAGCATCTGCAGTTTCCGGGCCGGCTGGTTGGGAAAGAGCGGGAAGGTTTCTATCCGATCTTCTTTTTCATGAATCAGGGAAAGCGAGCCATTGCTGTCGCCCACCCATATTTCCTGATTGGTGGTGATGCAGAACGACGTATAGGCCAAGTTGTCGGGATGGGCAAAGATACGATAAGGATTATCCGTCTGGTCATAGCAGATAAGATTACCGTCCATCAGCATCCACAACCGGTTCTGGCGGTCGAACTGGAAGGATGGAATACGTTTATTGGCTGTCAGGGATAAATGATGAAACGATTCCTGTTCTTTGTCATACCGGAAGAGGCCAGCCAACGTACCGACCCACAGATTGCCTTCCTGATCACAGTTCAATGAAGTAATCCAGTTGCTGCCTAACGTGGAACTGACTTCCGGATCGTGGCGGAACACCTTGAAAGAATACCCGTCGAAGCGGTTCAGGCCGTCGCGCGTGCCAATCCAGATAAACCCGTCTTTATCCTGGATACAGCTGGTAACCATATTATCGCTCAGGCCATGTTCTACCTGATAATGGCGGAATATATAATTCACCTCTTTCGCCGACAGGGAAAAGAGCGAAAGCAGGCTAACAAGACAGACGATCAACAAAGTGTGCTTCATATACCGGATTTGAAGATTGACGACCGAAAGATACATAAAAATATGTCAACTGCAGACGTCTGTCAAAGGAAAAGAGAAAGCTTATTAAGCATTAGATATTGTATCAGAAATATGCAGTATTGTATCAACAGGGGCTTGATTCTCCGAAAATGAGACAAATATGCAAAAGAAAGGCATGATTTCAAGCCGTTTCCCGCATGCCTTCGACTTACATTTGTGATACAAGACCGACGAATATTAAGCACTAATTTTTATAAGTATTATGATTAACACAAGCAACAACGCGACAAGCATGGGCACGAAGATACAGCTTTGCGTCATGATGTTTCTTCAGTATATGCTGAGTGCCGTATGGTGGGTGCCTTTGGCTGCCTATCTGTCGCATACCTTAAAACTCGAAGTTTACCAGATTTCTCTGGTGTTAAGTTCGATGGCCATCGGCGCTATGGCCTCATCTTTTATCGGAGCCATAGCCGACCGCTATTTCGCAGCCGAGAAAATCCTGGCGGTACTGAATGTGCTGACGGGTATCTTCTTGCTGATTGCCGCCCGGCAGGATGCTTTTCCGGGACTGATGGTGAGTGTGGTGCTGGCTATGCTTTGCCACATGCCGACGCAGAGCCTTACAAGTACGATTGCCATGCAGCACGCGCCTGCCGAGCAGTTTCCGCGCATCCGGATGTTCGGTTCAGTAGGTTGGGTGGCATCCGGTATCTTTAGTATCATCGCTTTGTATGTGATGCATTTGCCTGCTTTTGACGATACGAACCTGCCGATGTATTGCGGGGCGGCTGTCTGCTTTGTGGCTGCCTTGATGAATCTGCGACTGCCGCATACGCCTCCGGCCACTTCGAAGGCTTCCTCCATTTCTCTGATGGATATTACAGGTTTCAGTGCTTTCTCGCTGATGAAAGACAAGAACTACCGGATCTTCATGATCCTGACTTTTCTGTCGATCATTCCGTTTACCTTGTATCATGTATATGGTTCGATGATTTTAGCAGACGAACATGTGCAGAATATTACGGTTACCCTAAACTTAGGACAACTTGCCGAGATGTTCTTCCTGGTGATTACGACCTCTATTCTGGTAAAATCGGGTATCAAGAAGACATTGATTTATGGTCTGGTGGCCTTGTTTGTTCGTTATTTTGCCTTCTTTTTGGGAGCCGAAACCGACGCGCAGTGGTTTTATTATATCGGAATCATCGTACATGGGCTGATCTTTGGCTTGTTCTATGTAGGCGGACAGGTATATACAGACCAGGTAGCGCCGAAAGAGATGAAAGCCCGTGCACAGGGACTTTTATTCTTCCTGGTATGGGGAATCGGATTCTTGATTGGCACGTTATGGAACGGATGGCTGATTGATATGTTCCGTGATGGCGATAAATGCGATTGGCCTGTATTATTCCTGATCTCATCAGGAGTTTCATTGATCTTATTGTTATTCTTTGTGTTTGCTTTTAAACCCGTCGAGTTGAAACGGGAAGAAGTATAAGTTGCCTCATACTTAGGAAGTGAATGGGCGGGAAAGAACAGGCTTGTCTTTCTCGCCCTTATTGCCTGTCGCTTCGGTGTAGAATTATTCCGGTATCGGAAGTGAGCAAAGACGCTTATTCTTTTCCCGGGCGGACAAAGATGACGGCACGGCCTAGTTGTTCTGCAAGGGCTTCGTCAGGCAAGATGTGTTTACCGTTTACATAGATGTCTGTAAGGATAGCAGGGTGACGTAATTCGCAGCGTACCGTGTCCACCCAGTCATCGCTCCAATGAATATAATCCAGCGTGTACTTGCCGCCTGTCTGAAAAGAAGGTGTAAACCCGAGATACCTGAGGCCTTGCTCTGTTTTGCCAAAGCTGCTTCCATTCGGTATTTCTTGTAGAGGAAAATACGGGGTAAGATCCGTGCCCGCACCCGGTTCAATCCAGATATTGTCCGGATTGATGCAACCCGTTGTCTCGGGATTAAACAGGTCATTCCCTTCTGCGTCTTGCAGGAATGCGTGGATGGATACATCAATCGTATCGTATCCCGGAGCCGGCAATTCATCTTTGTCATCGCAACCCATTCCCATAAAAAGGCTGGTGATGGAAATCAATGTGCATAAGAACTGTTTCATAACTATTAGGGATTTATTGGGGGGGATGTTTTCATGTTAACTTCGCAAATATAAATAATTAAACGGATAAATCATTCTCTGAAAAGAGGATAATTGGGTGATATACCTTCAGAAGTGAATCTTTTTAATCTCTTTTTCTCCACTTCTCTTGGCGGATTCTTACCGGCAAAGTGCTTTTTTAGGAGGAAATTTCAAAGATTTGCCTTGAAAAAGTACTTGGACGGTCAAAATCTTGGCGGATTAGGACTGAAAAAGTGCTTGGATGACCAAAATCTTGGAAGAATGACACTAGAAAAGACTTTTCTAATGAAAATCTTTGCGGATTCTTCTTGAAAAAGCACTTTTTGGATAGAAATCTTGACAGAATGTTATTTCCTGATCTTTTTGTCATTTTAGCTTCTCTCGTATTGGTTTTTCTTGCTGAAAAACATAGTCCTTTTCCGAATGTAAAACTTGCAATCTTCTTTGGGATAGATTAC
The DNA here is from genome assembly GCF_023744375.2 of Parabacteroides sp. AD58. Taxonomy (NCBI): domain Bacteria; kingdom Pseudomonadati; phylum Bacteroidota; class Bacteroidia; order Bacteroidales; family Tannerellaceae; genus Parabacteroides; species Parabacteroides absconsus. The sequence continues at coordinate 2,742,804 of NZ_CP146284.1, forward strand.
TTTTAGCAGTGACAAAAACTTGTTTAATCTTTCAATTCGTGTTTTATTATGAAGGAAATTCAGAATTTGAGCATCAGTCAATTGCAAAACGAAGAAGCCTTTGGCTTTTTCACGTTGGTGAAGGAAGAAATGGACAATCTGCCAGCCGACCCGGGTGAAGGTGTGGCTCCACTGAAGGCGGTAAAGGAAGCTTATATTGAAAAATTGGATGCGTATGATGAAGCGTTAGAGACTTCCAACAAGTTGGATTCGGTACAGACTGTCGAGGCGGCGGATGCGGCAGCCGACGAGGCGTGGGGCGCGTCTTACGCGTATTCGAAGGCGATGGCACGCCATCCGGATTCGATGATACGCAATGCCGCATTATCGTATGTGGCGGTGTATGAAAAATATGGAAATCCGACGAAGTTGGCTCAGGTGAAGGAACTGGGTGTGTTGCAGAACTTGCTCACGGACCTGGAGGCTCTTGGGGATGACGAGACGATCGGTTTCACGATGTGGCGAGAATACATTGCTGAGACTACGGCTTCATTGATGGATGCCATGAACAACCGTACCGACGAACAAAGCCGCATACAGGTGGGCATTGTGAAGGAAACCCGCTTGGCAACCGAGGCGGCTTATCGGGATTTGGTGGGCAAAGTGAATGTCGTGGCGGCCTATGAGGGCGATGCGGCGTACGCCACGTTTATCGACCATATGAATGCGTTGATCGACCGCCAGAAAGCGATCTTGAAAGGGCGGACAACTCGTAATAAGAAAAAGGCGCAATGATTGTGAGGAATGAAAAACATGATGTCCAATCTACGGACGACCGGCTGTTGCCTTTTTCATGATACAATAGAATAAGTCTGCTTGTGGATAACAAAGATGGGGGAAAAAAAGAAAGAACCCAAATATCTGCGGATAGATTCTGATACTACTGAGGAAGAATACAAAAATAACGAGAATCGGTTCCGTTTCTCGTTTGTTTCGAAATCGATTCTCGTTATTTCTGAATCCGGAATGAAGAGCGTCTCTCGTCTTAGTTCGAAGAGATCACCTGTCCTTCTCCACGGTATAATTTGACAGGTCCGTCGAGTAAGACGGCCAATACGGTGATTTGCTCATCCAGGACCCGGTCGGGAACGTCAATATACAAGTTGCCTGGAACTTCGCTCCAGTAGTTCTTGTTGTAGACCTTATAGGAAAGCATCGTTCCGTTTCCTACTACCCAAACCCGGTTTACCTTGTTCATCAATCCCTTAATCTCGACCGGACCGTTCGGACGATACGGCAGATACAGATACAGGATGTCGCCGGCTTTGTTCAAGGTGGTATAGCCTTGGAAATGTTCTGCCGGAATACCGGCACGTGTCTCGTAAACCGCTTCTTTATGCTTCTTGATCCACCGGCCGAATTCCTTCAGGATAGCCACCTGCTCTTCCGGGATCGTTCCGTCTTCTTTAGGACCAATGTCGAGCAATAAGTTTCCGCCCATACTGAGGCAATCAACAAACGTGCGCAACAAGATATAGGGCGTCTTGTAGTTTGTATCTGTATGCTGATATCCCCACGAATCGTTCATCGTCATACATAACTCCCAGTATTTGTCTTTCGGCCGGACAACCGGGACACCTTGTTCGGGAGTCGCGTAGTCGCCATATCCCTGAATACGCGAATTAATAATGACATTCGGATTAGTAGAACGAAGCAGGTCGACAATTCCTTTGGAGTTCCACGCCTCGGCACTTTGTTCCCAGTCGCCGTCAAACCAGTACAGATCCGGTTTCCAGGTTTTATTCAGTTCTGATAATTGGGCAAAATTGAACTGGACAAACTTATTCCACCGGGCCGGATCGTCTTTATACCGGGTTTCTGTCTTGGTCTTGTTCGGATAATCCGGATGCGACCAGTCGAGGAGTGAATAATAAAATCCTAACTTCAGTCCATGTTTGCGAACTTCTTCCACGAAGGGCGCCACCAGATCCTTTCCGGCCGGAGTCGATTTGACAACGCTCAGGTCGCCTGCCTTCGTATCCCACAAAGCGACACCGTCGTGATGCTTGGTGGTCAGTACCGTATAGCGGGCACCACTTTCCTGAATCAAATCCACCCATTCCTTCGGATTGTATTTCGAAGCCGTAAAACCTTTGGTCTGGCTCATGTATTCATCGTAAGGCAGATAATTATTGTAGAAAGACCAACTTTCCGATACGCCGTTTACGGCATAGATTCCCCAATGGATGAAGATACCCAGTTTGGCTTCTTCAAACCATTCCATCCGTTTTTCCTTCTGCTCATCTGTTTGAGTACTGGCAACTTCCTGAGCCGGAAGCTGCATTGACATTGCTAACCATGCAATGCTTAGGGCCATTAAATGTGTTCGCATTGTATTATAATTTAATGTTTGACATACAAATGTAACACTTCTGGAGGGATTTTCAAGGGAAATAGGGAAAAAACAGTCCGCTTTTTATTTCCACAAAGGAGCCTGCTCGAGAATCGTAGCGTCGGTAAAGGTAAATTGTTCCAGTGAATGCTGCTTTGCCTGTACAACGATGTAATGCATCGGTTCGTTGGCTGTATTACGCATCGAACGGCTTCCTTCGGGAGCTACGCGAACTACACTGCCGCTTTGAATCGGGAAACACTGATCGTCTACCTGGAAATCACCTTTCCCACTCAGAATGATATAGGTCTCTTCATTCTGCTTGTGAGCATGAAAAAACGGCGTAGCCTCGTTGGGTTGCAATGTCGAGATGGAAATCTCGGTAGCTGTTGCACCTGTCGCTTCTTTCAGGAAGATCTTTTCCTTCCATTCGTTCATCGATCCAGTTTCAATACTTGTGAAATTCTTACCGCTGATTGTTGCCATTTTCTGTTCCATAATCTGTTAAATTTAAAAGTGTTCTTTATATTTGTGATGCAAAGATGAACGAAAGAATAGAGGCAGTCAAGAAGGCACAGCGACGTTCGTCAGTAACATTTTTGTTACGATTATTCGTTTACAGACAGATAGTAAAGGGTTAAAAATATGAAAGAATTTCATCATCATAAATTTTGTCCGATTCGGGATATCTTAAGTCGCATTGGCAGTAAATGGTCTATGTTGGTTTTAGTTACATTAGACGCGAACGGTACGATGCGTTTCAACGAGATTCAGAAGTCTATCGGCGATATTTCCCAGCGGATGCTTACATTAACGGTACGTACGCTTGAAGCAGATGGACTGATAAAACGGGATGTCTATCCGGAAGTCCCGCCACGCGTTGAATACACACTGACCGACCGTGGCCGTAGTCTGATGCCCCTGTTGAAAGAATTGGTCCGTTGGGCATTGGATAATCAGGAACAGATTCTGGAGGAAAGAGCTAAACTGGATGTCCCGGAAGAGGTGAAAGAATAATTCCGTTGATGAAGGTCGCTCCTACTCGATTCCCTTTTGATTAGCCTCTTCTTCCCCTTTCCCGAAGAGAGCAAAATCTCCTAAGCAAGGATCATCCGGGAATACTTCTCTTAACTGATCCGTAATCTGCTGGGCAATATGCTGCGTTTGTGATTTAGTCTCTGGAATCAGTCCGAGGCGGATTGCCATTTTGGTTACGTGCGTATCTAACGGAATAATCAGGTCTTTGGGCTTAAGAGCCTGTTTCCAGATACCTAAATCTACAGTTTTATCTTGTCGCACCATCCAGCGCAGGAATAGAGCCAGGCGTTTGCAGGCAGAATAGCTGGATGGCTCAGGGATTCCTTTGATCCCGGAAAACAATGATTGTAATTTATATAGGTGAATATGGGCATTTCGGTGCATATCCGGTCCTATTTCTGTCTGCATAACAGCCTCTTCCAAGGAGTTATAGACGGTATAGATCTTATTGAGTCTCATGCAAAGGGCTCTTAAATCCACGTAAGAATAGAACCGATAAAACTTCTTCCCTTTATTCATCGTCGAAATCACCTGGTTGATATTGTCTGTATCGCGGATGAATTCGAAAGGTTTCCAATCAATAGCCTGATGGAATTCGTTTAATTTCCGGATAACACATTCCCGTTTTCCGAAAGTAATCCAGGTTGTGATGAAGGCAGAGACTTCAATATCCTTTTTCTCTGTGAAATGATGAGGAAACTGGATCGGATCACGGGTAATAAAATCTGGAGTATGATATCTCTTCGCCAGTTCACGAATTTCTTCTGCTATTTTCTTGTTCATAAATTCTCACTTGTTATAAACTGAAGACAAAATCTACTGTTACTTCTTTCGGAGGAAATCCTGTCTTTCCTCTTCCGGATAATGCTCGATGGCATAACGAAGAGCCGTGCGGGGTAAACGGGTGGCATATTCATCGAGAAACTCGGAAAGGACATCCCGGTTGCGCTTACCGATTTCACGAAGCATCCAGCCAACGGCTTTGTGCATAAGGTCGTGCTTATGGTTCATCAGTTGCCTGGAAAGGGCAAGGGTGTCGTCAAACTGATCGTGGCGGATGAGGGCTATGGTAGAGACAATCGCAATGCGTTGCTCCCACAGGTTGTCACTTTCGGCCAACCGGTACAGCAGACTATGGTCTGGCTGATGCAGAAGATAACCGCCTACGATAGTCGGACAACTTAAATCGACCAGATCCCAGTTGTTACAGTGTCGGGTATTCTTCAGATAAAACTGGTAGATGTTACAGCGTTCCTCATCAGTCGTCTTTTTCTTCTTGACGCGTTCTACAAGGATGAGTAGCGCACAAAGCCTTGCTTCATGCCATGGAGAATGGATCAGGATTTGTAATTCTTCCAGCGGCGTATCTATATTCGCTTTGGCAATGTTGCGCGTCAGCGGAACGGGAATACCCATGAAGCTGTCACCTTCCCCATATTCTCCGGGACCAGTTTTGAAAAAGCGGCTCAAATGTGCTGCTTTTTCGGTTGATGCGACCGATTGGAGTTCGTCTATGATAAAAGAAGCCGTTTTCATGGATGCAATACACGGGTGATAGGACGGTCGCCTTCCAGGAAACCGATTACATTATTACAAACGGTTTGTGCCATGATGACACGAGTTTCGTATGTCTGGGTCCCGATGTGGGGTGTAAGAACGACATTCTCCAACTCTAATAATTCGGGCAATGGATGATCGCCAAATTCGAAAACATCCAGGCCGGCGCCATGAATGGTTCCGTCTTGTAAAGCTTTTACCAACGCATGTTCGTCGACTAACGGACCACGGGCTGTATTGATTAATACGGCTGAAGACTTCATCTGCTTGAATTCCTCTTCTCCGATGAGGTGATAGGTCTCGGGTGTATAAGGTGCATTGAGGGAAACAAAATCCGATTGAGCCAGTAATTCCTCTTTGGATACGTAGCGGGCAGGGATGGAAGCTTCTTCTTCGGGTGACAACCGATGGCGATTATGATACAGAATATGCATGTTACACGCTACTGCCCGTTTGGCCAAAGCCTGTCCGATACGTCCCATACCGATTATACCTAATGTCTTTCCGTCAATAGGAATACCTAAATTCTCCAGCACACCAACCTTCATCTGTTTTCCTAACCGACGTAGTTTACGGTCGCATTCTGTTATACGGCGTGCCACATCAAGCATTAATCCCAACGCAATATTTGCGGTCGGAGCTGTAACCGGTGCCGGTGTATTCGTCACGGTGATTCCTTTTTCTATGCAATATGCCACGTCAATATTGTTATATCCGACGGCATAGTTGGATACCAGTTTCAATTTTGGAGCATGATCCACTAGTTTCTTATTGACCGGAAAGTCGAACATTGAACACAGAACATCGTATTCCGGGATCATTTCATATACTTCTTCGTAGGAAAAATCTCGTCCTTCAGGGAAAGTTACATCATACAGCTTTTCCAGCTCTGTAAATCCTTCACGGAACATATCGTAGGTTACTAATACTTTTATCATGGTCGCTTTTCTTTTAGTTGTTGCGAAAGTAATGTACAAACATACAAAAAATCCTGGCTATTTGAAATAGCCGGATATACTAGAAGCTTGGAAATGGAAAGATATTCTTATATTTGCTTCCTAAAAAACAGAACATATGGTACTGAATTATATTTGGATTGCTTTCTTTCTGATAGCTTTTGTCGTAGCTGCCTGCAAATTGCTTTTCTTGGGCGACACGAATGTCTTTACGGAGATTATCAATGCTTCGTTTGCCTCAGCGAAAACAGGCTTTGAGATCTCATTGGGGCTGACCGGTATATTATCTCTCTGGTTAGGTATTATGAAGATTGGAGAGAAAGGAGGCGTGATTCAGGCATTTGCGCGGATGGCTTCTCCGGTATTCAGTAAGCTTTTTCCGGATATACCGAAAGATCATCCGGTGACCGGCTCTATTTTCATGAACTTGTCGGCAAATCTCTTGGGATTGGATAATGCGGCTACGCCGATGGGACTGAAAGCGATGACACAGTTGCAGGAATTCAACCGGGAGAAAGACACCGCCAGTAATCCTATGATTATGTTCCTTTGCATCAACGCCTCCGGATTGACGCTTATTCCCATTACGATCATGATGTATCGGGCGCAATTAGGAGCAGCCAATCCTTCGGATGTCTTCTTACCAATTATGTTGGCTACATTTATTTCTACGTTGGTGGCTATCTTGGCGGTCTGTTTTAAGCAGAAGATAAATATCCTGCAACGGAACTTATTGCTTTTCTTTGGCGGTATGGCAGTTTTGATTGGTGGCCTGATCTGGTTGTTCCATTCGATGACACAAGAACAGGTTTCTCTCTACTCTACCCTTTTTGCCAATACTTTGCTGTTTACCATTATCTGCGGATTTATCCTGAGTGGCGTCCGTAAAAAGCTGAATGTCTATGATGCTTTTATTGAAGGAGCGAAAGAAGGCTTCCAGACGGCCATTACGATTATACCTTATTTGGTTGCTATCTTAGTTGGAATTGGGATTTTCCGTGCTTCGGGAGCGATGGATTTCCTGATTGAAGGTGTTCGGTTCTGTGTAGGTTCTCTGGGCTTGAATACCGACTTTGTAGAGGCTCTTCCTACTATTCTGATGAAACCGTTAAGCGGAAGTGGTGCGCGCGGTATGATGCTCGATGCGATGAATACGTATGGAGCGGACTCATTTGTGGGTCGTTTGTCTTCTATTGTCCAAGGTTCGTGTGATACTACATTTTATGTAGTCGCGCTTTATTATGGAAGTGTAGGCATTAAGAATACCCGATATACGGTTCCCTGTGCTTTACTGGCAGATTTGGCCGGAGCGATTGCGGCTATAGCTATGGCTTATTTATTCTTTGGATAGGATAGAAAACAGAGAGAAAATACTACCTTTGTAAAACGACAACCCTCAAATCAGAGAAGCTATGAACAGAAAATATCCGATAGGCATCCAGAGTTTTGAGAATATCCGCAAGGAAGGATATTTGTATGTGGACAAGACCGCCTTGGTCTATCAGCTGGTTCAGACGGGAAAGTATTATTTCCTGAGTCGTCCCCGCCGTTTTGGAAAGAGTCTGTTGCTTTCAACCTTGCAGGCTTATTATGAAGGGAAGAAAGAACTGTTCGAAGGCTTGGCGATGGCTTCATTGGAAAAAGACTGGAAAACTTACCCGGTATTGCATTTGGATTTGAATGCTCAGCGCTATGATTCGGTAGATAGCTTGACTTCTATTCTGAATGATACCTTATGTGAGTGGGAACGTCTTTATGGAACACAGGAAAGTGAAACGACGTTATCTCTCCGCTTTAAGGGTGTTATTCAACGGGCGGCTGAGAAAACAGGCCGGAATGTGGTGGTCTTGATTGACGAATACGACAAACCCATGCTACAGGCAATCCATAATAAAGAGCTCCAATCTAACTATCGGAATATCCTGAAGGCTTTTTATGGAGTACTGAAAAGCAAGGACGCTTATCTGCAGTTTGCGTTGCTGACCGGTGTGACAAAGTTCAGTAAGGTTAGTGTATTCAGTGACTTGAATAATATTGAAGATATAACGCTTATCCGAGATTTTGCAGGCTTATGCGGTATCAGTGAAGAGGAATTATATGCAACATTATCGACAGATATTCAAGAGTTGGCAGAAGCTGTCGGTATGAGTTATGAGGATACTTGCCGAAGATTGAAGGAACAGTATGACGGTTATCATTTTGCTGAACGTACATCCGGTATGTACAATCCGTTTAGTTTGTTGAATGTGTTGAAGAGTAAGCAATTCCGTAATTACTGGTTCGAGACAGGAACGCCGACGTATCTGGTGGAATTACTGAAAGAGAATCATTATCCGTTGGAACATCTGACGTATGAACAGGCGACGGCCGATACGCTGACCGGCATTGATACGGTGGATTCATCTCCGATCCCGGTACTTTATCAGAGCGGTTATCTGACGATCAAGGATTATGATCCGGAATTTGAGACTTATACATTGGGTTTCCCGAATAAGGAAGTGGAAGAAGGCTTTACCCGCTTCCTATTGCCTTATTATGCGCATATCCGTTCGGGCAGTTCGGCTTTTCATATCGTGAACTTTGTCAAGGAAGTGCGTTCGGGTGATATAGACGGATTCATGAAACGTCTTCAGAGTTTCTTCTCGGATACGCCATACGAGCTGGTACGAGATTTGGAATTGCATTACCAGAATGTCCTGTTCATCATCTTCCGCTTGGTAGGATTTTATACACAGGCCGAATATCATACATCCGAAGGACGTGTGGATTTAGTCATTCGCACGGACCAGTTCATCTATGTAATGGAATTTAAGTTAGACGGTACGGCCGAGGAAGCCTTACAGCAGATAGAAGAAAAGCAGTACGCTTTGCCTTTCGCATCCGATCCGCGTCGCTTGTTCAAAGTAGGTGTGAACTTCAGCAACGCGACTCGGAATATCGAGAAATGGCTGGTGAGATAACCGGCTTTCGGCTGTTATGGTTATTTCTTTTCGTGTTCACGGATAAATTGCAGGAGTAATGGGAAAGAAGCTATCGGCATATTCCCGTGATCATATCCGTCCAGTTCATACAGTGTTGCATCCGGATGCCCCAATAACTTGAATAAACGGTGGAAGAATGCCTGCTCTTCATATCTTCCGTACAATTCCTTTTCCCTGTCGGCTGAGATAATCAGGATAGGCGGACAGTCTTTCCTAACGTAATAGAGCGGAGCTATCGAATCGATCAAGGGTTGTAATGGCGGCATTCCCATGCGGCGGCGAGCTTCAAAGTGTGTAATGACTTGTCCGCTGAAGGGAATCAGTCCGGCTATCTGGTCGGCATCCTTTCCGTATTTCTTTAATAAGCTTTTATTCAATCCTACTAAATCAATCAGATAACCTCCGGCAGAATGACCCGATAAATAAATCTTTTGGGTACTTCCTCCGTATTGGGCAATGTGATCGAATGTCCAGCTGACAGCTTGTGTCGCGTCATCAATGATCTCCGGGATAGTTACTTTTGGTGACAAGCGGTATTCAACTCCTACAACGATCAAACCTTCTTTTAATAACGCCTCCGGTATTTCCCGCTTTCCTCCGGTCAGGCCACCTCCGTGAAACCAGACAACCACGGGAGCTTCCTTGGCATTGGCCGGATAAGCGATATCCAGCCGGCACATCGAATCGGCATACGTGTCATTTGTCTGTCGGTAGGCAATGTTTCGTTCGTAACGGTAATCGGCAGCTATTGCTTGCCAGGCACAAAGGCAACTTAAGATGATTAGCACAACAATTCTTTTCATGATATTTTTGATTTCTGTTTCCTGCAAAGGTAAAGATATTTACTTACTTTCGTACCTTTGTAGAGGGATAATCATACCGGTAAGGTAAATGTTGAACGTAGTAACTGGATAGTATGGATGTAGATGTTCGATGGAAGCAACGTTTCCAAAACTTTGATAAAGCATTTAAACGACTAACGGACGCGATTCAGATCATTCGGAATGATCCGGATAATGTCTTGTTGCAAGCCGGATTGATACAAATCTATGAGTTTACTTTTGAACTGGCTTGGAAGACGTTGAAAGATTATCTGGAAATGGAAGGCTTTACGGTTCCTTCGCCCCGGGCAACGCTTCGGCAGGCGTTTCAATGTGGCTATATTCAGCAGGGAGATGTATGGCTGAAGGCTTTGAATGACCGTAATCTGACGGCTCATACCTACGATGATGAGGTCGCAAAAGAAGTTATCGCTGATATTCAGCAGACGTATTATTTCTTACTAAAAGATTTGCACCAATGGTTGATGGGATTGTAAATATGGGATTGTCGGAAAAGGAACTGGCGATATTGCGGCACATTTTATCCCGTTATCCGCATATAGAAGAAGCCGTTGTTTTTGGTTCCCGGGCAAAAGGAAACTATAAACCGGCGTCCGATATTGATTTGGCTATTAAGGGAGAAGACCTTGAGAAGGATGATCTTTCGGCTGTCCTAGCGGATTTGGAAGCCTCACTGTTACCTTATTTTGTGGATGTCGTCTTATATCGGCGCATTCAAAATGAGGCATTGAAAGAACATATTGACCGGGTTGGCCGAACCATTTACCGACGAGATAAATAAAACGAACTTTTCGTACCTTTGCAGACAATAAAAACATGAGATATGGCAATAGCTTTTTATGCGGAAGATACTGAACTTCCGGCAATCAATAAACAGGCAGTGAGCGGTTGGGTGAGAGCTGTGGCTGCGACGTATGGCAAAAAAACGGGCGACATCAGTTATATATTCTGTTCGGACGAAAAGATCCTGGAAGTCAACCGCCAGTATTTGCAACACGATTATTATACGGATATCATTACGTTCGATTATACGGAGGGAAACAAGATTTCCGGCGATTTGTTCATCAGCCTGGATACGGTCAAGACGAATGCCGAGGCTTTTCATACTTCATATAACGAGGAATTGCACCGGACTATTATCCACGGGATTCTGCATCTTTGCGGAATCAACGACAAAGGTCCGGGCGAACGGGAAATCATGGAGGCAAACGAAAATAAAGCCTTGGCGATTTTACCGGAAGAATGCAAGCAGTGACCTTATTCTCTCTGCGGAATAAATTTGAAAACTCCCGATAGATAACTGAAATTCTACCGGGAGTTTTTTGTGTTTCTCCTGAAGAATTCTTTAGTTCACGTCGTGAACTAAGTAATTCTCGCCGTGAACTACTTAATCCACGGCGTGAACTAAGTAATCCGCGGCGTGGATTAAAGAATATCTGCCGGGAAAAGAAAGAATGGTTGCCTACCATTGAAAGTTTATGTACCGCCCTTCGGAAGTTTAGGGAAAGAGGATTCGGAAACAGCTGCCCTGACCGTTTCCGGAAGTTGCCGAGATGCTGCCGCCATGCAGGGTGATGATTTGTTTACAAAGGCTGAGGCCGATACCGGAACCATTGGGTTTGGTGGTGAAGAACGGGATGAAAATCCGTTCCAGTACGTCGGGAAGGATACCTTCTCCGTTGTCTTGGATGATGAAGATCCGCTCTTTTCCGTTTGATTCGGCCCGGACTTGGATATTTGGTTCGCTCACAGTGGCACAAGCCTCGCGGGCATTCTTCAGTAAATTCAGGAAGACCTGTTCCATTTGTGCCCGGTCGGCTTCCCATTCCAAAGACTCGTCGGCCAGCTGGAAGTGGATATATGGCTCCGGATTCAGGCGTTTCAGGTCGGCAAAGAAGTCTTTGACTGGAATACGGACTTTAACCGGCGGGGCAATGCGTGTAAGTTTTCGGTAATTCTCTACAAACTCCAGCAGACCTTTGCTACGACGGCGGATGATGTTCAAGCCTTGTTGCAGATGCTGGCGGTTCCGGGTTTCTTCCGGAGACTCTTTACATCGTTCGCTTAAGGTCTCGGCCAACGAGATAATGGGTGTAATGGAATTCATGATTTCATGCGTAAGAACGCGGATCAGCTTTTGCCAGGCTTCCATCTCGTTCCGTTCCAAAGTCGCGTGGATGTTCTTTAAACTGACAATCCATCGTTCGCATCCTTGCAGAAAAATACGGGTCATGTTAATAGATAAGTCTAAAGGAAGGTTTTGCCGGGTGTAACGGACTACCGGCAATTTCTTCCGGATTGCCGTCAGAATCTCATCAGGCAAGAAAGGCGAAGATGCCAATAACGTATCCGCAGCCCGATTCGTCCAGTCTATCTTCCCTTGTTTATCGGCAACGAGGACGGCGGTATCGACTTTGTTCAATAAGCTTTCGTAATATTGTCTTTTTACTTCTTCATTCAGCAATTGCTGGCGCAATGAACGAAGGGCGGCCGATAAATCGGTCGCCAGTTCCTGCATGGCTTTGTCTTTAAACGGGGCGTGAACCATTTGGGTTAAGTCGTGTTGCAACAGACAATCGACCAGATAACGCCAGGACTTCACCTGCCGCATCTGCAGGATATAAAGCCGGATACTGATGCTCACGATAGCCAATACGCTGAATACGCTGCAAAAGAACCATTCCTGCAGCAGACTGTAGGCAAGGAACAGAGCCGAAAGGATAATTCCGGCGATGTGGAGCGCGATTGTCAGCGTATAGGTTTTCATAAGCCTAACTTTTCGATTTTACGGTAAAGGGAGAAACGGGTGATTCCCAATAACTCGGCGGCATAGGTCATATTACCGTTGCTTTGCCGCAAGGCACGTTCGATGGTCTTTCGTTCTACCTGTTCCAGATTCAGGTCGTTGTCTTCGGGTTGTTTCCGCTCATGTGCTGCCGGATACAACGGAAAATCGTTCGGACGCAACAGGCTGCTTTCGTTGAGGATTACGGCGCGTTCCAATACGTGCTGTAACTCGCGTACGTTGCCCGGCCATTTGTATTTCATCAACTTGGCACTGGCATCCCGGCTGAAGCCTTTGATCTCTTTCTTGTATTTCCGGTTATAATGTTTCAGGAAATGCTCGGCCAATAACAGAATATCTTCACCCCGTTCGCGCAGCGGCGGAATGATCAGTTCGATGGTATTGATACGATAGAGCAAGTCCTGACGGAAATTCCCCTCGGCTACCAGTTGATGCAGGTTGGCATTGGTGGCACAAATCAGACGGACATCGATGGGAATCGGTTCGACAGCTCCCAAACGTGTGATGTAACGCTTCTCAATTGCCGTCAGGAGTTTCGCTTGCATCGGCAGAGACAGATTACCGATTTCATCGAGAAACAACGTACCGCCGGAAGCCGTTTCCATCCGTCCGGGTTTCGACTTGCGAGCATCGGTAAACGCTCCTTTCTCGTATCCGAACAGTTCACTCTCGAAGAGTTGTTCCGGAATGCTGCCCAGATCGATGGTAATGAAGGCATCGTCGCGCCGGGGAGAATAATATTTCAGTAACCGGGCCACCAGGTCTTTTCCCGTTCCGTTCTCGCCCGAGATGAGGATATTCGCATCCGTTTCAGAAAGGCGGGTAATTGTTTCTTTCACTTTCTGCATGGCCGGCGATTCACCGATCAGTTCCGGCAGATCTGGCTCTCCTTTCAAGGCATTCATTTGTGCCTGGAGGCGACCTACTTCTTTACGGGAATGGCTCAATTTGATAGCAGAAGAAAGCGTCGCCAATAACTTCTCTGTTTCCCAGGGCTTGGATACAAAGTCGGTCGCTCCGGCTTTAATCGCCCTGACGGCCTTTTCCGTATCCGAATAAGCCGTCATGAAAATGACAACCGCCTGCGGATCGATGTTCAGGATTTGTTCGAGGCATTCAAAACCTTCCTGTCCGCTTACGGCATCACGCCTGAAGTTCATATCCAGCAAAACCACATCCGGCTGGAATGTCCGCATAAAGTGTTCGATACGCGCAGGCTGTGTGGTTACTTTGATCTTCTGCATATACGGTTCGAGCAGCATATTCAAAGCAAACAGAACATCTTCGTTATCGTCGATAATCAATATTTTCCCTTTTTCTTCCATACAGGCAAAGATACAAGGAATACAAATACCTTGTGCGTGCGTTCCCGCACGTTTTTTGTGCAGAATCGCACGGAAAGAAAAAGGATTTTATCGATTAAATCCTTAGAATTTTGCCGAAATTTGTGGGTGTAACCGCAAAATTCGGGTAAAATTTGTGGTTAGAAACACTTTTTCTTCTATTTTTGTGGAAAAGCGATACGATGATAAAGCGGATTATTGAAGATAAGATTCTGGCAGACTTCAGGCGGAAGAAAGTTATTGTTCTGCTGGGAGCCAGACAGGTAGGCAAGACAACATTGTTGTCGGCCATAGAAGGAGGATTCAGAAAAATCCTGTCTTTGAATTGTGATAACGTGGATGATGTACTGGAACTGGAAGGGAAAACATCTACGGAGTTAAATCATTTGTTATCACCCTACGATTTAGTCCTGATAGATGAAGCGCAACGTGTCAGGAATATTGGATTGGTTTTGAAGATCATTGGAGACTTGAAACTGGATACGCAGGTGATAGTTACCGGTTCTTCCTCGTTGGATATGGCAAATGAAATCAATGAACCGGCAACTGGGCGTTTGTTGGAACATAATCTGTATCCGTTTTCTTTATCGGAATTGGCAGATGCGACTTCGGAAAGAGAAGAAAGACGATTGTTGGAGAACCGGATGATTTACGGATTATATCCGGAAGTGGTCAATGAACCGGCAGATGCTAAGCGGACTTTGATGTCGCTAACCAATAACTATCTCTATAAAGACTTATTTACGTACAAAGGAATCAAGAAACCGGATTTGATTCAGAAACTGGTACGGGCTTTGGCTTTGCAATTAGGAAGTGAAGTCTCCTATAATGAATTAAGTAATTTATTGGGAGTGGACAGAAGTACGGTTGAATCTTATATCAATTTATTGGAGAAATGCTTTGTCGTGTTTCGTCTGGATTCATTTAGCCGGAATATTCGGAATGAGATAAAGAAAGGGAAAAAAGTCTATTTCTATGATAATGGCATACGCAATGCAGTAATCTCAAATTTCGCTCCTTTGGAGTTACGAACGGATGTCGGAGCTTTATGGGAAAACCTGATGGTAAGTGAGCGGGTGAAACGAAATGCTTATACATCGAGTTTTGCCAATTTATATTTCTGGAGAACCCATGAACAGCAGGAAATAGATTTGATTGAAGAAGAAGATGGTATTTTACGGGCATATGAGTTTAAATGGAACACAAAAGCCAAGGCGAAAATGCCCAAATCATTTGCTGAGAATTATCAGAATTCTATTTATGAAGTAATCACTCCAGATCATTTCTGGTCCTTTCTTCGATAATTTCTATACTATCCATAGGCCTTCTCCGTGCGTTCCCGCACGTTTTTTGTGCAGAATCGCACGGAGTTAATTCTCTCCTTTTTCTATATATCGCTATCATATAATAGGTTACGGGTATGGCACGATATTTGAATTTGTGTTTGTGATAAATCGTGTCTATATGAAACTCTATCGGACTATACTTTTATTAAGTGGAAGCCTGTGGCTGACTTTAACAAGTATTGCTCAAGCCCAACATCAATTGACATTGAAGCAGTCGATTGAATTGGCACAAGCTTATTCTCCGGAAGCGCAGGCGGCTGCACATACTTATCGGGCTGCTTATTGGAGTTACCGCTACTTTCGGGCCAATTATCTGCCGGGAGTCAGCTTGACTTCTTCGCCTTATCTGAACCGGCAGATTAATAAGGTAACACAACCCGACGGAACCGAACAGTTTATCCGGCAGAACCAGTTGAGTACGGACCTGACTCTCTCGATCAGTCAGAATATTTGGTTTACGGGTGGTAGCTTGTTTATACAGACAGCTACACAGCGGATGGATGAACTGACGACAAAAACGAAGGCTTATAATACGCAACCGATTACCATTGGTTACCGTCAGTCGCTTTTCGGTTATAATTCGTTGAAGTGGGACCGGCGTATTGAACCGGTACGTTTTCGGGAAGCCAAGAAAAGCTATGCGGAAACTTTGGAGCTGATTGCCTCTAAAACATGTGATTTGTTTTTCAGTCTGGCAACGGCGCAGGCAAACCTGCAAATAGCCAAGTCTAATTATGCTTCGGCAGATACATTATACCGGTATGCAAAAGGTCGGTATGAGATCGGAAGCATATCGGAGAATGAGATGTTGCAGCTGGAAGTAAACCGGCTGAATGAAGAAACGAATGTGATGAAGGCTCAGATAGAAGTAGAAGACGCCGCCTTGACATTCCGTTCTTTTTTAGGTTTGCGGGAAGATGAGAATCTGGAAGTCCTTCCGAGTGTCGAAGATATTGTTGCGTTTGAAGTACCATTAGACCGGGCTTTGGAACTGGCGTATGCTTATAGTCCGGAAATGGAAACTTATGAACGGATGCGACTGGAGAGTAAAAGCAATCTGGCAGCAGCCCGGGCTGAACGGGGACTAAAGGCCGATTTGTATCTGCAGTTTGGTCTTTCACAGACCGGAGAAGAATTAAGGGCTTCCTATCGGAATCCGTTGAATCAGCAGTATGTGAGTCTTTCATTAGCCATTCCGATTCTGGATTGGGGACGTGGGAAAGGAAAAGTCCGCGTAGCAAAGTCTCAAATGGAGCTGGTTGATACGCAAGTGGGCCAAGCCATGACCGACTTCGAACTGAATGTCCGGAAGATGGTGCGACAGTTTAACTTGCAGGCGAAGCAAGTACAGGTAGCCCAGAAGACGGATGAAACGGCCCGTAAACGTTATGAAGTAGCCATGAAGTTATACCTGATGGGAAAGTCGTCTATCCTGGATTTGAATGCTGCCACAACCGAAAAGGATGCTGCCCAGCGTAATTATTTGTCGGCGATGAAAACCTATTGGACATTGTATTATGGGTTGCGTAGTATGACGCAATATGATTTCCAACAGAATTGCCCGTTAAGTGAAAATTTACCCGAAATATAAACGAAACTCTTATGGATATAAAACTAGAAAAGAAACCTTGGTACATACGTTACCGTTATTACTTGGCCGGAGCTTTCCTGGTATGCTGTGGCCTGATTTATGTGATTGTATTGGCTTCTGGTCCGAGACGGTTGCGGATTAACGCGGAACATATTCAGATAGAAGAAGTAAAACAAGCCGACTTTATGGAATATGTAGATGTAGAAGGCATTGTCCATCCGATTCTGACGATTATTGTCAATACGCGGGAAGCCGGAAATGTGGATCAGATCATCGGAGAAGAAGGCAGTTTGCTGAAGAAAGGCGATACGATTCTGACGCTGACGAATCCGAATTTGATGCGCGAGATAGAAGATCAGCAGGATGAATGGGAGAAACAACGGATTTCGTATCAGGAGAAAGCCCTGGAGATGGAACAGAAGAGTCTGACTTTAAAGCAACAGACGTTGGAAGCCGAGTATGAGTTGAACAAGATCCGGAAGAGTTTCTCGCTCGAAAAGGAAGAGTATGCGATGGGAATTCGCAGTAAAGCCCAGCTGGAAGTATCGGAAGATGAGTATCGATATAAGACGGAATCAACCCGCCTGAAGTTGAAAAGCCTTCAGAGTGATTCTTCCATGACAGTTATCCGAAAAGAGCTATTGCAAAACGATCGTGACCGGGAAGAAAAGAAATTGATACGAAGTCGGCAACGGATTGAGGATTTGGTAGTCCGCTCTCCGATAAACGGACAACTGAGTTTCGTGAAAGTAACGCCCGGACAACAGGTGGCTGCCGGAGAGAATATCGCGGAAGTCAAGGTGATGGACCAGTTTAAGATTCATACGTCCCTCAGTGAATATTATATAGATCGGGTTACTACCGGCTTGCCGGCTGCCATTACTTATCAGGGAAAACGCTATCCGTTGAAGATCAGTAAGGTGATTCCGGAGGTGAAAGATCGTCTCTTTGAAGTAGATTTGGTCTTTACTGGAGAAATGCCGGAGAATGTCCGACTGGGGAAAAGCTTTCGGGTACAAATCGAATTAGGACAACCCGAGCAGGCGTTAGTCGTTCCACGTGGAAACTTTTATCAGCAAACCGGTGGACAGTGGATTTATAAAGTCAATGCCGACAAGACGCGGGCTGTAAAAGTCCCGGTAACCATTGGCCGGCAGAATCCTCGTCAATATGAGATCACAGAAGGATTACAACCTGGCGACTTGGTCATTGTTTCCGGATACGATACCTTTGGTGAAGCGGAAGAGCTGGTGTTTTAGAAGTCTATGTTATTGATGATAGAAATATTAGATATATGATACAACATTACCTGAAAGTAGCAATCCGGAATCTGCTGAAGTATAAAGTGCAGACGGGAATTAGTATGCTGGGTTTGGCGGCAGGCTTTGTCTGCTTCGTCTTGTCTGCCTTTTGGATTCATTATGAGATGACTTACGATCAGTTCCGGAAAGATGCTGACCGACTTTATTTGGTGCGGGTGAATGATGGTTTCGCCGAAGGACGGATTACGTGGCGTGTGCCGGTTCCATTAGGGGCGTATCTGAAAGAACACTTTCCGGAGATAGAATCGTTTGCTCCTTTCTCTTCGTATGAATATCGGGTCAAGGTAGAAGGACGGTACGAACAAGCTTTCTTATCGTCGGCCGACAGTGCTTGGGTACAGATGATGGATGTCCAATTGGTGGATGGAAACCGGAACTTCATGCAGGAACGCTCCAAGGAAGTAGCTATTACGGAAGAAACCGCTAAGGCTTGGTTTGGCCATGAGAATCCGTTAGGAAAGGAATTGGAAATATGGACTGATGATAAAAGAATGATTGGCGCGATTGTTCGGGTGAATAACCGGCATACCAATTTCCCAATTGCTTTGATGGGTGATCCGCGGAAAGATCGGACATGGTGGAATCAGACTTGGAGGATGTTGGTAAAGGTGAAAGAAGGAACGGATATTCCGGCGTTGGAAGCCAAGATAAGCGAGAATCTGCCGTATGAACTGATACATCCAAATGAAGTACGGAATACCGGTATTGAACGTTTATATCTTACGCCTTTAACGGAATTGCGCTATGCGAAAGACTTCCGCAATCAAAGTGAAGGTGGCATTACCTTCCGGTACATCGTTTATTTCTCTGTAACCGGTTTGTTGGTGATTCTCTGTGCGCTGATGAATTATTTGACCTTGTTTATTAACCGGATGCAAGTCAGGAAACGGGAAATGATGCTTCGTCTCGTACATGGTGCGTCGATACAGTCGTTAGTCCGTTTGTTGGGTTTGGAGTTCTTGCTTCTGCTGATGGGTTCGTTCCTGATCGGGATGTTAGTTATGGAAATCCTTTTCCCGGCTTTCCTGGAGTTGACAGGAACGGATGCCGGTCGAACTTCCTTGTATGGAGAAGCTTTGCTCTTCCTGATACTTATTTCTGTTTTGCTGCTGGGTGTGGCAATCGGTGTGATTTATGGCATCCAACGTAGGCAGTTGCAGGGATCAGGAAATGGAGAGAGCGAACGTCGTTTCCGTACGTGGATCCGGAAAGGCAGTATTGTCTTCCAGCTTTTTATCTGTATGCTTTTTATGACGGGCACACAATGGATGAACCGTCAGTTGGATTATTTGCGCCAGCATGATTTAGGAATAGAGTTACACAACCGGGGTTATTTTGCCCTCGACAGGACAGAAAATACTTCACCTTTCGTTGAGAAGTTGAAACAACTACCGATGATTACCGAAGTCCTTCCGGCCGATTATCGTCCCTTGGTGTCGGATATAGGGACAGCCGTTGGGCAGATTCAACAATGGGAAGGATTAGAGCAGAAGCTGGATGTGCCGATACCCATCAATCTTTTTGTGGGAGATGAAACGTTGGCCCGCTTTTATGGGCTTACGCTTTTGGCTGGTGAATGGCTGAATGAATTTTCTGGCTATGGAGAGATTGTAATCAATGAATCGTTGGCTTGGCGCATGGGATATACACCGGAAGAAGTGATCGGAAAACATATAAACACCGGGATGCCGATTCCCAATCAAGTGATCAAAGGTGTGGTGAAAGATTTCCAATATAAGGCTCCGACCGAGCAAATGCCGAATACGGGATTTGTTATCGGGGATGAAATGGGATTGATGCTGTTGCAAAATGGTATCCTTTTCCGTTTCAAGGAAGGAACATGGGACGCTTGCCGCACGGCAATTGAACAGCTTTGCCGGAAAGAAGCTCCGGATAAAGAAATTAGGCTTGTCAATGAAGAAGAGTCCTATAATAAATACCTGCAATCCGAAGCCATGCTGGCCCGTTTGCTGGCATTCGCCTCGTTGGTTTGTATGTTGGTAGCTATCTTTGGCATCTATTCATTGGTGACGCTCACTTGCGAACAACGTCGTAAGGAAATAGCCATTCGGAAAGTCAACGGTGCTACGGTACGGAATATCCTTTCGCTATTCTATCGGGAATATATCGTGTTGTTACTGTTAGCGGCATTGCCGGCATTTCCGTTGGCTTATATCTTGGTTAAACATTGGATAGAAACCTACACGCGCCAGATGCCAATTCCGATTGCTCCGGCATTGGGCGTTTTTCTTGTCTTGTTATTGGTAGTCGGGTTGAGTATTAGTTGGCGTGTCTGGCGTGCCGCCCATGAGAATCCGGCGGAAGTCATCAAGCGGGAATAGCTCGACGATGCTTCTTCTGAAGAAAAAGCACCGTCAGACTACTCGGACGATACGTTTTCTGGAAAAAATGCCCTGTCAGACGCTCGGACGATGCTTCCTGAGCTGCGGAAGGTCTGTCGGAGTACTCGGACGATGCTTCCTGAGAAAAGGAAGGCCTGTCAGACACTCGGACAAAGCTTCCCGAACAGCGGAAGCATCGTCCGAGGATTTAGAAAAAGGAAAAAGAATTAAAAAATAGATACAATGAAAACACTGACGTATGCATGGCGTTTCTTGGCTCGGTCCAAGGCATATACGATAATCAATATCTTGGGATTGTCGTTCAGTTTGGCTTGTTGCCTGATTTTAATGAGGTATATCCATCGGGAACTGACGGTTGATACACATTGTGTGGACCGAAATGAGGTGTATGGTGTGATTGTTGACATGGAAGGTTCTCGGGGATTAAGCAGTTATTCGAACGGGAACGAGAAAGATAGTACCTATATTGATCCTCGTTTTATCGAGATGATCGGGAGCGCAATTACAATGCAAGACGATTATGTATTGTCGGGAAACCAACGTTTCCAGGCGAATGTGCTGGCAGTGGACAGTGGTTATCTTCAGTTGTTTCCATATCAGGTAGTTGAAGGAAAGTTGTCGTTGGATAATCCGCAGTCGGCTTACCTGATGGAAACTTTTGCCCGTAAACTGTTCGGAAAAGAAAATCCGGTGGGAAAAGTGCTTCGGTATAGTAACGGGAAGGATGTAACGGTGGCCGGTGTATTAGCCGAACCAACTTGTAAGACCTTGCTTCGATTTGATGTCTTGCTCTCTTCCTCTTTATCGGAACATTGGGAACGTATTCCGACCGAGTTTTATCGTTTTTCACCGGGCACGGATATGGCAGAAATCAATCGGATTGCTTCGATTCCCCGTTTTGTGAATCCTCAAATGAAAGATATAGATACGCGGCAGGAAACCTTTTCCTTTATCTCTTTGAAAGAGATTTATTGGGAAGAATCGATTATGAAATCACTCCGCGAAGATCAGATGTTCAGTTACGGAGTTCGTTCCTATTTGTATGTGATTGGCGGTATCTGCTTGTTGCTTTTCCTGACAGGTGTGATCAACTTCCTGAACTTGTATTTGGTTTCCTCTTTGAAGCGAGGAAAAGAATACAGGGTGAAACGAATCTTCGGGATTCATCCTCAAGGTCTGTTTGGGCAAATGTGGATAGAGAACTTGCTACTGGTCGGCATTGCTTTGTTCTTTGCCTGGTTATGGATGGAGATTACAACGCCCTGGATAGAACACTTATTAGCTTATCATTTTGTTTATACCATTTTCGATGTTCAGCTTTCGGTTGTGGTCTTGGTGTTCCTTCCATTATTGACGGCTGGTTATTCATATTTCAAGTATAGCCGGATGTCGCCGATTGTTTCGATTCAGTCTATCGGTCAAAGCAGCCGTTCGGTTCGGGTACGTATGGTATTTCTTTTTGTACAGTATCTGTTCTGTTTCTTACTCATTACTCTTTCTTTATATTTCAACCAACAATTGTCGTTGATGTTGCATACTGATCCGGGTATTCGGACAAAAGATATCATTCAAGCCAATTTGATATATGAGTCGCGCGACATGGCTATCTATCGAGATCCGGCAAAGATTCAGGAACGTGTAGATCGTATTAATCACATTGACCAGCAACTGAATGCTTGTCCGCATATCCAAGAATGGACAAATGGCTACGATTGGTTGCCGAATCCGGGATACAGCACTCTGTTTACGAACGAAGCAGGCCAGGTTCAGAATGTTCAGGTACATACGGTTTGTGTAGAATTCTTTCACCTGTTTGATATACAAGTTTTGGAAGGAGCTTTACCGGAAACAGATGATAAAACAGCTACTTATTTCGTTGCCAACCAAGCAGCAATGAAAGCTTTTGGGTTCGATAGTTGCGAGAATGCCCGGATAGCAGAAGACAGTAATGTGCGTGCTTCCAGAAAAGATCCGTGGATGCCCATTTGTGCGGTGGTAGAAGATACATATATGAGTCATGTGAGTGAAGGAATTAAGCCAACTGTTTATCGGGTGTTTGTAGGTTATGGCGGTGATTGTTATCAGATAGCTTGTGCTCCGGGCCATACGAAAGATGTATTGGATTATTTACGGAAGGTAGAACTTGATACTTATGGATCGGAAGACTTTGAATATTCGTTTCTCGAAGATGATATGCAGGCTCTTTACCGGCGAGACCGCCAGGTAGCACATATTTATACTGTCTTTGCCTTGGTAGCCATTGCGGTATCTTGTTTGGGTTTGTTTGGTTTATCTTTGTTTGATGTCCGACAGCGTTATCGTGAAATAGGTATCCGGAAAGTGAACGGTGCCCAACTGAAAGATATTTACCGCTTGTTATTCCGGAAATATATGTTCCTGTTGTTGGTATCCTTTGCCGTTTCGATACCGGTAGCCGTAGCTGTGATTATCCGTTATACCGAGAATTTCGCGGTTAAAGCGCCGCTGGGGGCAGGAATCTTCTTGTGGTCCTTACTGTTGGTATCGGTTATTTCGTTGGGAACACTGTTCTGGCAGATAAACCTGGCGGCACAGATTAATCCGGCGGATGTAGTGAAGCGGGAATAAGTTGGGATATATTCTTCCGTTTCCCAGGAGATAAAGTTGGAAAGAGTCGGAAGGAAAAGTTGGATTTATTTGACAAATTCTTTAGTTCACGGCGTGAACTAAGTAATCCACGACGTGAACTAAGTAATTCACGACGTGAACTAAGTAATCCGCGTCGTGAACTAAAGAATAGGATATCGGATCATTACTTTTTCTTCCGGGCTTGACAAGTTTATCAGGTATGAACGATAGATAACGAGGATGACTGTGCGTTCGTGCACGTTATTTGTGCGAAGACGCACAGGTGATTATCAGTAGGTAGTCCGTTAAGTTGTTGTAAACATAGTATTTATCTGTTTGGCATACGTTTTGTTTATGTGTTTGTAGATATAAAAGAAGAAAGTATGAAACACGTGTTGTTATCATTGAGAACAATTTTCCGTTTTAAGACTTATACGGGGATTAATGTAGTAGGCTTGGCACTGAGTTTGGCTTGTGTGTTTATCTTAGTACGTTATATTCATCAGGAAATGACGGTAAACC
Source organism: Parabacteroides sp. AD58 (assembly GCF_023744375.2). Classification (NCBI taxonomy): domain Bacteria; kingdom Pseudomonadati; phylum Bacteroidota; class Bacteroidia; order Bacteroidales; family Tannerellaceae; genus Parabacteroides; species Parabacteroides absconsus. Next base: position 2,766,449 of record NZ_CP146284.1, read on the forward strand.
ACTTTGTTCCGGAATTGGATCGGACATTTCTGACGGCTGAAGTAAAAGAAGACGGAAGTGCTAGGTTATCAAGCAGCGGGAATCCGAATAAGGATGTGGAATTCCGAAATCCGTTGGACGATCCGTCTGTCGAACGATATAGCCGGTTCATCTTGTTGGAAGAAGACTTTATCGAAACGGGAAGTTCTCGATATAACTTAAACTCGTTAGTAGTCGATACGTCGTTCTTTCAGTTGATTCCTTATCCTTGTCTGGAAGGAACGATGAGGCTGGCTCCGAATGATGCCTTGATTACACATACTTTCGCAAAACGTATCTTTGGAAAAGAAAGTCCGATAGGAAAAGAATTTACAACGTCAACCGGGAAATTGGTTCGGGTCGTAGGTGTAGTTGGTCAACCTTCTACAAAGTCTTCTTTTCAGTTTGATATGGTATTTTCCACTGAATTGACAGATTGGTCACTGGTGCCATACGAAGTAGTACGCCTTTATCGTCCGGAAGATGTTGTGGCATTGAATAAGAAGAATGCGAAACCCATGAAATTAAGTTATACCATGGATGAAGAAATCTTTTATCGGATGTATCCGCTACGAGAACTTTATCTGAATCAAGAGGTACAAATCTACGTTAAGACGTTCTTGCGTGGAAATACGGATGTCTTGAAGTTATTGGCATTGGTATCGGGTTTGATCTTGTTGGTTGGCTTGTTCAATTACGTGAATCTGTACACGGTGGTAATGCAGAAGCGAGGGAAAGAATTAGGTATAAAACAGATCTTCGGAGCGAGTAAGAAGCAAATCTTCGGACAATTGTATGTCGAGAATATGTGTCTGAACGGGATCGCTTTGCTGGTAGTTTGGTTGATCGTAGAAGTCACCCGACAAGTAGTAGCTACGAAGTACGGTATTCCGGTACAATCGGATTCTGGATTTGACTGGCTGTTATCGGGAAGTGTATTGTTTGTCTTGCCGTTCCTGACAGCTCTTTATCCGTTCTGGAAATATACCCATGCAGTACCTGTCCGTTCGTTGCATTCGGTCTTTGTCGGAGGTAAATCGTTGGCTTCCCGTTTTGTCTTTCTGTTTTTCCAATATATCATTACGTTTTGTCTGGTGGTTGCAGCGATCTATTTAAGTCGGCAACTCTATTTCTTACTGCATACAGACGTAGGTTATCAGGCAGAGAACGTGATTCAATGCCGTATCTGGCGGGAGAATCCGTCGCTCTATTCCATGTCAATCGAAGAACACGACAAGGAAATGGCTAAAGCTAAGTCGACTTGTGCGTTGATAGAGAAACGTCTGCAAGAATCTCCTGTGCTGACAGGCTTTGTATATGGTGAACCTCCGTATCAATTGAGTGGCCCTTTACATTTTAAGGCAGAGAACGGAGAAGAAACGGACGCTTTTTATCTTTATACTGATAAGAAGTATATGGAGTTGTTTGGATTTCGAGTGACGGAAGGGCGTACTTGGAATGATGGAGATGAGTTGGTACAATATAAAGTAATTGCTAATCGGGCTTTTCTGCATGCTTTGCATATTAAGGATTGGAGAACAGAGAAAGTAACGCCCAATCGTCGTTTGTGGTGGAATAGTTTTGAGCGATTGAATACGCCGCAGCCTCATGAGATTGTCGGGGTGATGGAAGACTTCCGGAGCGGACATTTGTCAGGAGGAAATCAACCGATCGTATTTGTGTTTAACGAAGGTGATCCCAGAGATGCACTTTATATATCTTTCGTTCCCGGCAAAGAAAAGGAAGCGATTGCCTATCTCAAGCAAGTATATGCCGAAGCCATTGGAAGTGGCGAGTTTGAGTATTCATTGGTTACAGACGAGATTGCCAAGCTACATGCAGAAGACCGGAAAGTGATGTTGGTGATCATCACCTTTGCTTTGATAGCTGTAGGCATTTCCTGTCTGGGTTTGTTCGGTCTTTCGCTTTATGATATTCGTCAACGTTATCGGGAGATTGGTTTGCGGAAAGTACATGGTGCACAAGTCGGCGATATTTACCGGTTATTGATCAAGAAGTATGTTTACGTCCTGTTGTTGGCCTATCTGGTTGGTTCTATCGTAGCCTATCTCAGTATCGAGCGATATATGGAAACTTTTGTTCATCGTGCACCTTTGTCTTTCTGGATATTTCTGGTTGCAGGAGTATTGGTCGCCTTGGTCGCTTTGCTGACTTTGTATGGACAAGTCCGGCGTGCCTCTCGGATTAATCCAGCAGATGTCATCAAAAGGGAATAATACATCTAATAAGAATGATATGAAATACGGGTTTATACTGAAGATGGTTTTACGCGGGTGGTGGCGGAACAAAGTGTTTTTCCTCATTGCCGTGATCAGCTTGTCGATCGGATTGGCTGGGACGAATCTGTTGCTGACTTATTTTATCCATGATTATTTTATGGAGCGGGATAATCCGGATAAGGAACGGATCTTCTGCTTGCGGCAGGATAATCCGTTTGATGACGGGCAGAAAGTGGCTTTTGCTTCGATAGAGGCGGCTTCGGATGTGCAGAAGAAGATTCCCGGTGTGGAGAGTTTTATGCAGATACAGGAGTATGTTGCTTCTGTTAGGTATAAAGGACAGACATATTCCGATTTGGAAATGATTGGGGCTGATTCTACTTTGCCGACTTTCTTTCCGGTTGACGTTATTTCAGGAGATTTGAAGGAAGCCCTTTCCAGTCCGAATAAGATAGCCATTCGGGAATCTGTGGTAAAGCGAATCTTTGGAAAAGAAGATCCGTTGGGCAAGACCTTGGAAACAGAATCGGAAGGAAAGAGAACGGCTTATGAAGTGGTTACGGTATTGGCCGAGCAAACTCAGTCGTTGTTGAAGTATGATGTATTAACAAGTAAGACAGCTGATTATTGGGGTGGAGCCACGTTCTTGAAGTTATTGCCGAATGTTTCGGCAGAACAGGTGGAAAAGGCGATTCGGGCAGACAAGTCGATTCAGACAATGATGCCGGATCAGACTCAATATTATGTGGATTCGTTGCCTGACCTTTATTTTGTCCAGTCACAGGGAACGAGCCAGCAACCGCTTCCGTTTATCCAGCAAAGCCAGGTACAGTTATTGTATATCGGTTTGCTGGCTGCTATTTTGATCTTGGTGATTGCCTGCTGCAATTATACCAATATGAACTTGAGCCGGCTGATGCAGCAGTTAAAGATGATTCATGTGGAGAAACTGATGGGTGGAACGCTTCGTGAAATCCGGATGCAGTTATTGGGTGATGTGGCGCTGACGGTAGTGATCTCGTTCTTGCTTTCCTTGTTGATCATTGCGGATGTATTACCGGTGTTCAATGCGGTACTGAAGTCTCGGATGACGTTTGCTTTCTTCTTCAGCGGACAAGTTCTTCCGTTGTTACTTGGTTTCTTACTGGTGATGGCTCTTGTTCCGGCCTGGTATGCCAGCCGGCGTTTGATGCGCTGGTCGTATTCTGAATATAAAATGGTCTCGAACGGGAAGAGAAAACATATACTGATGGCGGTATTGGTTGTCGTCCAGTTTGCCATTTCCTGTGGTTTGGTATTGGCCACTTGCATCGGAGAGAAACAACAACGTATGATTCTGCAACAGGCATCTCATTACGAAGGATTGATCGAAACGGGAGATATGTTTTCGCCTCCGGCAGCGCCTTTGAAGGCTGAACTGGAAAAGCGGGTACCGGGAATCGAATCGATATCTTTGTCGCTAGGCTCTGTGCTGAATTCTCCCATTCGGGAGTTGCAGATTCCCCAACCGGACGGTACGGAAAAGCGTTCTTATTTGCTGACGTTATACAGTGATTCTTCTTTCTTGGAGACGATGCATATCCGGCAATTGACGGGACATTCGCCGGCTCGGCTTCAGCAAGAATATGCTTATCCGGTATTGGTCAATGAAAGTTTCGTGCGTCAGTTGGTACCGGCAGGCGTAGATCCGATTGGTCGTTCATTACAGGAATTTGATACCTATGCCGATTCTTTATATGTAATCGGTGGCACCGTTGAAGACTTTCCGATCAATTCGTTGGAGAAGGAGATAACACCGATTACCATTCACCTGCCTGCTTCGTCGGCCTTGGGTAAGGCGAATGTATTGCATATCAAACTTCGTCCGGAAGATAAAGAAGAGACGATCCGTCAGATAGCTCAGATATGGGAAGAGATCAATGCGAAGCAAGCCTTCCAATATATGGATATGCACGCCTTGTTTATGGAACGGAATGCGCGGTTTGTCTCTTTTGCGCAGGTCATCACTGTGTATGCCGTGATCGGATTGTTGCTGACTTTATTCGGTTTGTTTGGTATTACGTGGTATGCTACGCGCCAACGGATACGGGAAATCAGTATCCGGAAAATACATGGCGCCAGCCGTTGGCAGATTGTCTGGCTCCTGAACAAGCCGTTTATGGTGTATGCTGTGATAGCTTATCTGATCGCTCTTCCGATAACATACGGACTGCTTTCCAACTGGCTGGAGCAGTTTGCTTATCATGTATCTTTCTCGATACTTGACTGGCTGTTGCCTTTCCTGGTAATTTGGCTGGTATCTGTCATTACTGTAGGTATTCAGGCGTATGTTTTGATGAAGGTTGATCCGGTGAAGTGCCTGAAAGTTGAGTGAAAGGCCGATTGGAAACAAAGAAATGAACAAACTTAAAAACAGAAAAGATATGATTAAGACAGAAAATTTACAGAAGGTTTTCCGTACAGACGAGGTGGAAACTTGGGCATTGAATAACGTAAGCATCGAAGTAAAGAAAGGCGAGTTCGTCGCTATTATGGGACCTTCAGGATGTGGTAAGTCCACTTTGCTGAATATTCTGGGCTTGTTGGATAATCCAACCAGCGGGACGTATTATCTCGACGGCATAGAGGTCTCGAAATATACCGAATCGCAGCGAACGAACTTGCGGAAAGGTGTCATCGGCTTTGTGTTCCAAAGCTTCAACCTGATAGAAGAATTGAATGTCTATGAGAACATCGAATTGCCGCTTTTGTATATGGGTATTCCTGCCAACGAACGGAAACGCCGTATCGAAGAAGCGATGGACCGGATGGCGATCAGTCACCGCTCGAAGCATTTCCCGCAGCAGTTGTCTGGCGGTCAGCAGCAACGTGTGGCGATTGCCCGTGCCGTTGTCGGGAATCCGAAGTTAATCCTGGCCGACGAGCCGACCGGTAACTTGGATTCAAAGAACGGAAAAGAAGTGATGGAGTTATTAACCGAATTGAATAAAGAGGGAACAACCGTTGTTATGGTAACGCACTCGCAGCATGATGCCGGCTATGCCGGGCGAACCATCAATCTGTTCGACGGACAGGTGGTAAACGAAGTGCAGTTGTAAGCATATTCCGATTAGGATTTTTTACACGTTTATGAGGCTCGTTATCCAAAAGATTATCGATACTTTTGCTGTACAAAAATATGAGTGAATACAAACACTACATATATTTAAAATAATTGTTATGGATAAGAAGAGCCTTTCTTGGATATTGGGGCTCGGAGCAATGGTGCAAATAGCTGTTGCTGCTCCAATATCAATTTCAGGGAATGACGTTGCTCTGAAATTTAATTCGGAAAAGGGCGAACAACGCACCTTGGTTATGCCGGATGGAAAGACCGTCAAGTACGTGGCGTACGAGAAAATCTATTATGTAACAAACGTAGAAGATTCAACTTACCAGTATCTGAACTTCTATGTGCCCGAATCGGCTTTAGCCACAGAGGCCGGTGTTCCTATTTTCTTCCGGACTTATACAGGTGGATACATGGCTGCCAAAGCGGAAAAGCCTTCCGAAACGGATGCGACGGGTCGTGCCTTACTCGAAGGTTATGCGGTTTGTATTCCGGGTTCGCGAGGTTGGAATGCGGAAGTCTCCGGCCAGAATGGGAAAACAACTTTCACGGGCCGTGCTCCGGCTGGTTTGGTGGATTTGAAAGCTGCCATTCGTTATTTGCGTTTTAATGATGCTATCATGCCGGGAGATGCAGAAAAGATCATTACAGACGGAACAAGTGCGGGCGGAGCTATGTCTGCTTTGTTGGGAACGACGGGTAATAATCCGGCTTACGAACCGTATCTGAAAGCAATGGGCGCGGCTAATGCGCGTGACGACGTATATGCTTCGGTTTGTTATTGCCCGATAACGGATTTGAACCATGCTGATATGGCTTATGAATGGCTGTATGGTTGTACAAATCGGAAAAAACGTCAGTTGAACGACGATCAAGATGCGGTATCTAAGGAACTGGCTGCTGCCTATCCTGCTTATCTGAATAGCTTAGGGTTGAAGAGGGCAGACGGAACGCCTTTAACTGATCAGAATTACTTAGATTATATTAAACATTTCTTGATTAAATCTGCTCAAAAGGCAATTGCCGAAGGTGGTGTTTTACCGGATGATGCCGGAATCATTTATTACAAACCGAATAAAGGGGGATCGAGTGAATTTGTCGTGGATATAGATATGGACCAATATCTGAATTATGTAGTCTCGACGCAACCGTTGAAGACTCCGCCGGCTTTCGATGCCTTGCATGTATTAACGGATAAACCGACTCCCGAAAACCAACTATTTGGTGATAGAACAGGAAATTCTGTAAATTTTACTTCCTTTAGTCTGCTGAAAGCAACGGGAAATGCCAATGCAGAACTCGACAGCCATATACAAGAACTAGTCCGGATTATGAATCCGATGAATTTTATTCAGGATTCTAATAGTACGCATGCACGTTATTGGTACATCCGCCACGGAGCTCGCGACCGGGATACCAGTTTCCCGGTACCAGTAAACTTGGCGACGAAATTGATGAACGCCGGTTATGAGGTTGATTTTGCCTTGCCTTGGAATCGTCCGCATACCGGAGATTACAATCTCGATGACTTGTTTGACTGGATCAAACAGATTTTATAACGTAGAAAGGCTTTCCTTCAGTGAGGGAGAGCCTTCTTTCTTTTAAGGCTACTATTAATTAACAATTCTCATGCAGCATTTTTATCGCTTCCTGCATTATTATTAGAAAACGAATAAACAGTTAACGAATAAAGATGCATTATGAAATTAAGTTTTAAGAAATGGATGGTATTGGCAGTCGCTGCCGTGTGTTCAATGGGATTTCAGTCTTGTTTGGATAATGATGATAATGACGCGTATTATCTGACCATTCCGAATGCATTGGTTACCGTAAAACCTACGGGCGAGAATTCTTTCTTCTTGCAGTTGGATGATACAACAACGCTGCTGCCGGTTAATATGACTTCTTCTCCGTTCGGCTCAAAAGAGGTGAGAGCCTTGACGAACTTCTCAGAAGTAGATGAGCCGAGCGATGGTTATTCAAAGGCTGTTCATATTAATTGGATTGATAGTATTCTGACGAAGAATATGGCTCCCGATTTAGGCCTGCAGAATGATTCAATTTATGGAACAGATCCGGTTGAGATGGTAGGTGACTGGGTAACTATTGCAGAAGACGGTTATCTGACGCTGCGTTTCCGGACCACTTCTTCGTATGGCTCGAAGCATTTCGTCAACTTGCTTTCGACGAATAACCCGGAAAATCCGTATGAAGTAGAATTCCGTCACAACGCTTATGGTAATACCTACGGTGAAATGGCCGACGGACTGGTGGCTTTCAAATTAGACAGTCTGCCGGATACAGAAGGAAAGACTGTGAAGCTAAAGCTGAAATGGAATTCTTACAGCGGAGAAAAGTCGGCTGAGTTCGATTATTGCTCTCGTAAGTCAACACCCGCAAGTGCTTCTATTGCTTCTGAACGGGCGACTTTGTCGCTGGAGTAAGCATCGTAGGTGTGCACAGCTAGGTTGAGAATTTATCTCGCGTGTGCGACAAGTCTTGAATGAACGCATAGAACCGTGGTACAAACGAAACAGGTTTGTGCTACGGTTTTTTTCTGTCGGTACGTTTCCTAGTTCTGATAGGAGACCGGTGATAGTTGCCATACTGCCGATTAAAACTTTAATACTCGCCGGGAAAAGTTTGAATCCTCGTCAGTAATTCTTTAATCCACGTCGTGAATTACTTAGTTCTCGCCGTGGATTAAGTAGTTCACGGCGTGGATTACTTAGTTCACGACGTGAACTAAAGAATTTCCCGTTAGAATTGACTTTTTCCGTCTGCGGATGAGTAAGTTTTCCCTATTGGATTTTCTTTTTTTCTTCCAGAATTTCCAAAAGTTTCAAGTATAGTTGAAACTTTTTCTGTTTTTGCCAAAAGTTTCAAGTATGATTGAAACTTTTTGTATGGATTACCTAGATTTGTATCCTCAAAAAATCCCGATTATTTTGTAACGAATGCGGTGGCTAAATCGTCATATAAATGAAAGCGCTTCAGAAAACGTGCACGACTGGCGAAGCTCGCTTGAATGAATGTTTAATGAATAGATAAAACTAACGGATATGAAGATGAAAGGTTTATTTTTGGCGGGACTTTTATGGATGGCTGCAACCGGAATGCAGGCGAGAGGCATGGAGCATTTTATAGATGAACTGGCCTCGCAGCAGGAAGTGACACGGGTTTCTTTAGGCACTGCAGCGATGGCTCTCGGCAGTATGTTTACGGATACTTACGGAGTAAAGCACATCGACGTTTTGTGTCTGGAGCATTGTTCGGATGAAGTCCGGACGAAGTTTGGACAGGCTATAGCCGACTTACATGACCCCGACTTTGAACCGCTTGTTTCGCATTCGGAAAATGGGGAACGGACCAAGATATTCGTGAAGATAAAAGATGAAATGATTCGGGAGATGGTGATTTGTCATGTCGACGACGAGGTGGCTGTCGTTCGCCTGAAAGGAAAGATTAAACCATCGGATATCGAACAAGTCATACAGGATCATGGAAGTGACCGCTGATATCTTTAAGCGTCTTTATCTTCCGTTTCATGCAAAGCTTTATCGGATCGCATTTGCCTTGGTCGGGAATCAGGAAGAAGCTGAGGATATCGTACAGGAAGTTTATTCACGTCTGTGGGAACGGAAGGAAGAGCTGGCGGCTGTCCGGAATCCAGAAGCGTATGCCATTACATTGGTCAAGCATTTCTGCCTGGATTATCTTCGTTCTCCGCGGGCCAGTCAGCCGGCAGCCGAGCTGGAAGATGCAGGAGAGTTTCTGTCTGACTCATCTCCGGAAAAGGAAACGGAAGAGAAAGATCAGATTCGGCAAGTGCAGCGCTGGATCAATGAGCTTCCCTTGAATCAGCAACAGGTACTGAGGTTGCAGGGTGTGGAAGATTATTCAGTGGAAGAGATCGAACAGATCACCGGTTACACCGCCGGCAATATTCGGGTTTTACTTTCGCGTGCCCGGAAAACAATACGCGAGCAATTCAAAAAACTGTATGGAAATGAATGATCAGCAAATAGACGAATTAATCAGACGGGCGTTGAAGGATCAAAGCCAGGTGCCGGTACATCTGGAAGAGCGACTCGAACGGCATATTGACCGGCTGGCAGCGGATGAAAAGAAATCGGTCCGTATTCCAATGTACAGAAACCGGATCAGACGCTGGTGTGTGGCAGCAAGTATTTTGCTGGTATTGGGAGTAGGGACAACAGCTTATTTCTCGGCTTCAGATGCCCGACCGAAAGATACATTCGATAATCCGGAGGAAGCCGCAATGGCTGCCGAACAAGCCTTGACTTTGTTGTCGCAAAACCTGAATAAAGGCTTTGGCGAAATGAATCAGGCCCGGCAGGAAATGGAAAAGATACATGCAGTAGTGACGAAACATATAAATGATCAGACAAAATGAAACATCAGATTCTTTTAATCGTTTGCTTATTGTGCTTAAGCTTGACGGGCTATGCACAGGACAAGTTATTTGATAAGTTCTCCGATATGGATCATGTATCCTCGGTTTATATATCCAAATCCATGTTTCAGATGATGCCGGAACTCTCGGCTGCCGGTTTGAACCTGATTCATCTGAAAGGAAAGATTGACAACCTGCAAGTGCTGTCAACTGAAGATGCTGCCGTCCGTGAAGAGATGAAAAAAGACTTTCATGCCGCCATTGGTAAAACCTATGAATCGTGGATGAAGGTAAAATCGGATGGAACGAAAGCCGACTTTATGGTGAAGAAGAACGGCGACAAACTCCATGAGATGATTATGCTGGCCGATACCGATTCTTCTTATGTGGTTATCCGGATGACAGGCAATTTTACCATGGATGATATGCAGGAATTGGCCGGACAATCCGAAAATGATAACAAAAAGTAAAACCATACTTCCCTCATAAATCCTATCTCATTTCTAACTATCTTTGCAGAAAGAAACTAAGATATTGAGAGATGAGATTCGATTACGATGTAATAGTAGTAGGAGCAGGACATGCGGGCTGCGAAGCCGCTGCCGCTGCGGCCAATTTAGGTTCGCGTACGTTGCTGATCACGATGGACATGAACAAGATTGCGCAAATGAGTTGTAATCCGGCTGTCGGAGGAATCGCCAAAGGACAGATCGTTCGTGAAATCGATGCGATGGGTGGTTTTATGGGGATTGTAACCGACCGGACAGCCATTCAATTCCGGATGCTGAATCGGAGTAAAGGTCCGGCTATGTGGAGCCCGAGAGCGCAGAGTGATCGTGCCCGCTTTATTGAAACCTGGCGGCACGTCCTGGAAAATACGCCGAATCTGTGGATGTGGCAGGACAGCGTAAACGAATTGATCATCGAGAACGGTCGCGTTTGTGGCGTAAAGACTGGCATGCAGGTTGAGTTTCGTGCCGGAGCGGTTGTCCTTACCAACGGAACATTCCTGAATGGTTTGATGCATATCGGGCGGACTCAAATTCGGGGCGGTCGTATTTCGGAACCAGCTTCGACAGGACTGACGGAGCAGTTGGTCTCTTTAGGTATCCGTTCTTCCCGAATGAAAACCGGAACGCCGGTGCGTATTGATTCCCGGAGCGTACACTTTGAAGATTTGGTAGAACAACCCGGTGAAAACGATTTCCATAAGTTTTCTTATCTGGATACGTCACACCGCGAATTGAAACAGCTTTGCTGCTGGACTTGCTTTACCAACGAACGTGTTCATGAAATTCTTCGGGAAGGTCTCCCCGACTCTCCTCTTTACAACGGACAGATTAAAAGTATTGGTCCGCGTTATTGCCCCAGTATCGAAACGAAGATCGTTACGTTTGCCGATAAAACCCAGCATCAGCTTTTCCTGGAGCCGGAAGGCGAAAATACACATGAATTATATTTGAACGGATTCTCTTCTTCCCTGCCCTTGCAGATACAGTTGCGAGCCTTGCAGGCAATCCCAGCTTTCCGTGATGTGCAGATTTATCGTCCGGGATATGCGATTGAATACGATTTCTTCGATCCGACACAGTTGAATCATAATCTGGAGACGAAGCAAATCAAGAACCTCTTCTTTGCCGGACAGATTAATGGTACGACCGGATATGAAGAAGCCGGCGGCCAAGGTCTGGTAGCAGGCATCAACGCGCATATTAATTGTCATGGAGGCAATCCTTTTGTCTTGGGACGAGATGAAGCTTATATTGGCGTATTGATCGATGACTTGGTAACAAAAGGTGTAGATGAACCCTATCGTATGTTTACATCGCGGGCTGAATATCGTATTCTGCTTCGTCAGGACGATGCGGATATGCGTCTGACGGAAAAGTCTTATCAATTAGGTTTGGCCAACGAATACCGTTATCATTTACTTCAGGAGAAAAAAGAGCAGCGCGATCAGCTGATTCATTTCTGTGAGAATTATTCAGTCAAGCCGCAATATATTAATGCCGGTCTGGAAAGTTTGGGCACTGCTCCCCTAGCTCATGGTTGCAAACTCTTTGATCTGGTTCTTCGTCCGCAGTTGGATTTGTATAAGCTGGCCGATTTGATTCCTGCCTTAAAAGCGGAACTCGATAAAGTATCCTTGTCTCGTAAGGAAGAAATTATTGAAGCTGCCGAAATCCTGATGAAGTATAGCGGATATATCAAGCGCGAGCAAATGATTGCCGACAAGATAAACCGTTTGGAGAATATCCGGATTAAAGGAAAGTTCGATTATAACAGTATCCAATCTTTATCGACCGAAGCGCGGCAGAAGCTCTGCCGGATTGATCCTGAAACCATCGCTCAGGCAAGTAGAATCCCTGGAATTTCCCCGAGCGATATTAATATCTTATTGGTGTTGATGGGACGTTAAGCTGATGTTCCACGTGAAACATTACTTTAGGTGATTCATGTAAATGGCTGGTTTTAGGAGAATAAATGAATAGAAATACGGATGAGTAAAGATATACTTGAACATATTAAGACGATCTTGGCGGTTATCCCGGAGAAGCCTGGGTGTTATCAATACTTTGATGAGAAAGGGACGATCATCTATGTTGGAAAGGCAAAGAACCTGAAACGACGGGTGTCGTCTTATTTCAATAAACAGCATGATAGCAATAAGACGAGGGTACTTGTGAAGCAGATTCGAGATATCAAGTATTTCGTAGTAGAGACGGAAGAAGATGCCTTGCTGTTGGAGAATAATCTGATCAAACAATATCATCCGCGATATAATGTCTTATTGAAAGACGATAAAACTTATCCTTCGATCGTAGTCAAGAATGAATATTTTCCTCGGGTTTATCAGACGCGGAATATCGTTCGTGACGGTTCCCGTTATTATGGCCCCTATCCTTCTGTTTATACAGCCAAAGTGATGTTGCAACTGATCAAGGATCTTTATCCAATCCGCACCTGCAAGTATCCGTTAACCCCCGAGTCTATTCGGGAAGGACGGTATAAGGTTTGTCTGGAATATCATATCAAACGCTGTAAAGGTCCGTGCGAAGGTTTACAGACACTGGAAGAATACCAGCAGAATATTTCGGAAATTAAGGAAATCCTGCGGGGAAACATTTCGCAGGTAAGTAAACATCTCTTTGACGAGATGCAACGGCTGGCTGCTGAGCTGAAGTTTGAAGAAGCACAAAAGGTAAAGGAAAAGTATGAAGCCATCGAAAATTATCGTTCCCGATCAACGGTTGTTCCGCCGATGCTGCATAATATAGATGTATTTTCGATTACCGAAAATGATCCGTCTGCTTATATCAACTATCTGCATATCGGAAATGGCGCCGTTGTCCAAGCCTATACATTCGAGTATAAAAAGAGATTGGATGAAAGCAAAGAGGATTTATTGGTCATGGGTATTATTGAAATGCGAAAGCGTTTCGAAAGTCGGGCTCGGGAAATTATTGTTCCTTTCCCTTTGGATCTGGAACTCGATGGCGTGACAATTACCGTTCCTCAGCGGGGCGATAAGAAAAAATTGTTGGATTTATCGATTATGAATGGAAAGCAGTATAAAGTCGATAAATTGAAGCAGGCCGAGAAATTGAATCCGGAACAACGGAATACACGTTTGCTGAAAGAAATTCAGGAAGCGTTACATCTGAAAGAATTGCCCGTTCAAATCGAATGTTTTGATAATTCCAATATTCAGGGAAGTGATCCGGTTGCGGCTTGTGTAGTCTTTAAGATGGGAAAACCTTCCAAGTCGGATTATCGGAAATATAATATCAAAACGGTTGTCGGTCCTGATGATTATGCTTCCATGAAGGAAGTTGTTCGTCGGCGCTATCAGCGGCTCCTGGATGAAAAAGCTCCCCTACCCAATTTGATTATTACTGACGGTGGAAAGGGACAAATGGAAGTAGTGCGTTCGGTTGTGGAGGATGAATTACATCTTTCCATTCCAATTGCCGGCTTGGCCAAGGATAATCGTCACCGGACGGCTGAATTGTTGTATGGCTTTCCTCCGGAAGTGATCGGCATGAAATTAGACAGTCCGTTGTTTCATCTGCTGACTCGTATGCAGGACGAAGTGCATCGTTTTGCTATTACATTCCATAAAGACAAACGGAGCAAAGGACAAACCCGTTCGGAATTGGATACAATCAAAGGTGTCGGTGAAAAGACGAAAACAGCCCTTCTGTTGGAGTTTAAGAGCGTGAAACGAATTCGGGAAGCGAATCTGGAAGATTTGGCAAAAGTAGTAGGCGAAGCGAAGGCCAGATTAGTAAAAGAAAGTTTGAACCAAGAAACAACAAAATAAGTTTATATAATATGAGAACAGTAATTCAGCGTGTGCAGCATGCTTCCGTTACGATTGATGGTTCGTTGAAATCAAAGATCGGAAAAGGTATGCTGGTCCTGGTTGGAATAGAAGACCGGGATACGCAGGAAGATATTGAATGGCTTTGTAAGAAGATATGTAATTTGCGTATCTTCGACGATGAAAACGGGGTTATGAATCGTTCTGTCGTAGAAATAGGCGGCGAAATTTTAGTTGTCAGCCAGTTTACTTTGCAGGCTTCTACGAAGAAAGGAAATCGTCCCTCCTATTTAAAGGCCTCTAAACCGGATTTCGCTATTCCGATGTATGAGAAGTTCTGTGCTGAAATGGGGCTTCATTTGGGAAAGGAAGTACAGACCGGAACATTTGGTGCCGACATGAAGGTGGAATTGTTGAATGATGGTCCGGTAACAATCTGGATCGATACGCAGAACAAAAAATAAGTATGGAACAGGAAGTAACGCTTCGAGAAGCGCAGCAACGGGTTGATGAATGGATAAAGACGTATGGTGTCCGTTATTTCAATGAGCTGACGAATATGGCGATTCTGACGGAAGAAGTCGGTGAAGTCGCCCGTTTGATTGCCCGTATTTATGGAGAGCAGTCCTTTAAGGAAAGTGACAAGCAGAAAGATTTAGGCGATGAAATGGCCGATGTCCTGTGGGTGTTGATCTGTTTGGCAAACCAGACAGGAATCGACCTGACAGCTGCCTTTGAAAAGAATCTGCAGAAGAAGACGGATCGCGATAAAGAAAGACATATAAACAATCAAAAACTATAAGATATGGAACATACGCACGATTGCCATTGTGGTTGCGAACATGATCACGGAATGGAAGAACGTTCTGAAGAGTTTGCCAAGGTCAATGCCGACAAATATCATGAGGCGTTTGGTAAATTTGAACCAGCCGGAACCAATGAGGAAGTAAAAGCTCAGGTGACCGCTCTATTGGATAAGCATGCGAAAGAGAACTTCACGCCGGAAGTATTGAAGAAAATCCACGGTTTCATCGATCTGACGTCATTGACTAGCCTGGATACGAAAGAGAGTATCTGGAAGATGGTTGAATCAGTTAATGATTATGAAGGTACGCGTCCGGATGTGCCTAATGTAGCGGCTATTTGTGTATATCCTATTTTCGTGGAAACAGTCAAGCAGGCATTGACGGCTGAGCATGTAAAGGTTGCAGCTGTGAGTGGTGGCTTCCCGGCTTCCCAGACATTTACGGAAGTAAAGGTGGCAGAAACAGCCATGTGCGTGATGCAGGGAGCAGATGAGATAGATGTTGTTATCAATTTAGGCTATTTCATGGAGGAAAATTACGAGGATATGTGCGATGAATTGGCCGAAATCAAGGATAGCTGTCGGGATGCTCATCTGAAAGTAATCTTGGAAACGGGCGCGTTGGCTACGGCTGAGAATATCCGTAAGGCATCTATTTTGGCCTTATATTCGAATGCTGATTTTATCAAGACTTCTACTGGCAAAGGTTATCCGGGCGCTTCGCCGGAAGCTGCCTATGTGATGTGTCAGGTAATTCGCCGTTATCACGAATTGACCGGTCGTAAAGTTGGTATTAAAGTTTCCGGAGGAATCCGTACTGCCGAAGATGCAGTCAACTATTATACGATTGTCAAGGAAGTATTGGGCAATGAATGGCTGACAAACGATTTATTCCGTATTGGAGCCAGCAGTCTGGTGGGCGATATCGAACACCGTTTAGGTAAGTAATATCGGTTTATAAATAAGAAAAAGAGGCATAGATTTTGGAACTTCTATGCCTCTTTCTTATTTCTGACGTGTAATGACGTATTTCGCTAAATTCTCGAGGGCTTCTTTTGCCGGTGAATTCGGCAGTTTCTGTAAAATATCTACAGCCTGTTGATAGTATGTTTGCATCTTGGCTTCGGCATATTCAATACCGCCGTTGGCTTTGGCAAACGAAATGAGCTGTTCAATATGCTCATCGGTGAAATCTTTCCGCAAGATGATGTCAAGGAAATGAGCCGCCTCTTCCCTACCCTGCTTGAGTGCGTGCAGTAAAGGTAAGGTTACTTTCCCTTCCCGAATATCATTCCCGGTCGGTTTCCCGATATTCAGTTCGTGGAAGTAATCAAATATATCATCTTTGATCTGGAAGGCATATCCTAAGTTGACACCAAATTCATGCAGCAGCTGGATATTCTCTTCAGAAGCGTCAGCAGAAATGGCTCCGATCGTGGTACAGGCCGCTAACAGGGTTGCTGTCTTTTTATAAATGACCTGCATGTAGCAGGCTTCATCGACGATGCTCTCGTCGGCATTTTCCATCTGCTTGATTTCTCCTTCCGAAAGGTCTTTCCCTAAATTGGAGACGATTCCAATAATCCGAAGGTTTCCGGTCTGGATAGAACGGATTAAGGCAGATGACAATACATAGTCGCCTGTTAGTACAGCTACCCGGTTATCGAAGACGGCATTGAGAGAAGGAACGCCACGGCGCTGTTTTGTCTCGTCAATGACATCATCATGTATCAGTGTTGCTGTATGCAATAATTCCAGGAATACTGCGGCATTGATAGTACTTTCAGTTACATTCCCACAAGCTTTAGCTGCCAATAAGACCAATAACGGGCGGACATGCTTTCCGGTTGATGTCAGAATCCGGTCTATGACTGCTTGAAGAAGACGCGTGTCACTCCGCAATGATGATTCGAATTCATCATTGAAGCGGGCAAATTCTGCGGCTACAGGCTTTTCTATAATACTTCTATCTACCATATCTGAATTAACGATGCGCAAATGTAACAAAAAGTATCGAGTAAGCGACTTTTTTTGTACATTTACCGAGATTTGTCACATCAAAAAACCTGTTAAAAGACATGAAGCTATTCCTTATAGATGCGTATGCATTGATCTATCGTTCGTATTATGCTTTTATTAAGAATCCGAGAATCAATTCAAAAGGTGTAAATACGTCGGCTATCTTTGGCTTTATCAATACGCTGGAAGATATTCTGAAGCGTGAGCAACCTACACATATTGCTGTTGCTTTTGATCCGAAAGGACCGACTTTCCGGCACGAAGCCTTCGAACAGTACAAGGCGCAGCGTGAAGAGACGCCCGAAGTTATCCGGCAGTCTGTTCCTGTCATTAAGGAGATTATTCAGGCCTACCGTATTCCGATTCTGGAGGTTCCTTATTATGAAGCCGACGATGTGATCGGAACGGTAGCTAAACAGGCCGCCAGTGAAGGCTTTGAGGTGTATATGATGACTCCCGATAAGGATTACGGCCAGTTGGTGGCAGATCATATTTATATGTATCGTCCGAAATTTGGCGGTGACTATGAAGTGCTGGGTGTTCCGGAAGTGCTGGAAAAGTATCAGCTGACATCCACGGCCCAGGTGATTGATCTGCTCGGTCTGATGGGCGATACGGCTGATAATATTCCGGGTTGTCCCGGCGTTGGTGAGAAGACCGCACAGAAGCTGTTAGCCGAGTTTGGTTCGATCGAGAATCTGTTGGCAAATACAGATAAACTGAAAGGAGCCCAGAAGAAGAAGGTGGAAGAGAATGTAGAGCAGATCCGTTTCTCGAAGTTCTTGGCAACGATTAAGACGGATGTGCCGATTACATTTGATGCTGCCCAGTGTAAACGGGTGGCACCAGACGAAGATCGTTTGGTTGAGCTGTACACGGAGTTGGAATTTAAGACCTTTATCAACCGGTTGAAAGGTGAATCAACGGCTTCTCCAGCCACGAAGGAACCGGCGGCAGCCGTTCAGTTTGATCTGTTTGCGACAGAACCAGCAGTCGAGCCGGAGACTTCTTCTCTGGCCGATATACAGACTACACCTCACTCCTACTACCTGGCTGATACAGCAGAGAAACAAATCGCTTTATGTGAGCAGCTGTTACGGGAAAAATCGTTTGCTTTCGATACAGAAACGGAAGGTCTGGATCCATTGACGGCTGCTTTGGTCGGTATGTCTTTTGCTATTCGTGAACAGGAAGCTTGGTATGTCCCGGTTCCGGCAAACCGCGAAGAAGCTACTGATATCGTTCTTCGCTTGGCGCCAGCCTTACAGCATCCGGAGATTGAAAAGGTCGGCCAAAATATCAAGTTCGATATCCTGGCTTTGCGGAAGTATGGTGTTCGGGTGAAAGGACCTTTATTTGATACGATGATCGCTCATTATCTGCTGAATCCGGAATTACGTCATGGCATGGATTATCTGGCGGAGACTTATCTGAAATATAAGACGGTTCCGATTGAAGATTTAATCGGTCCGAAAGGAAAGAAACAGGCCTCAATGCGAACAGTTCCGATCGAGCAGATCAAAGAATATGCCGCCGAAGACGCGGATGTGACATTGCGGCTGAAGCATTACTTTGCTCCGTTATTGAAGCAGGAAGACGTAGAAACGTTGTTCTTTGAGATGGAAATGCCTTTGATCTATGTCCTGGCTGAAATGGAGGCAACGGGTGTAAAACTGGATACAGAAGCCTTGAAGCAGTCATCTGAAGTCCTGAGCCAGCAGCTGATCGCCCTGGAGCAGTCTATTTATGAACTGGCGGGCCAAACCTTCAACATCAATTCGACCAAACAGGTCGGTGAAATCTTGTTTGACAAGCTGAAGCTGGATGAAAAGGCGAAGAAAACCAAAACAGGCGGTTATAGTACCAGCGAAGAAGTCTTGGAAAAGATACGGGGAAAACATCCGATCGTCGGCAAGTTGTTGGAATATCGTGGCATCAAGAAACTGCTGAGTACATATATTGATGCGTTGCCGGCGTTGATCCATCCAGAAACCGGAAAGATTCATACCTCGTTCAACCAGGCTGTAACCGCTACCGGACGTTTGAGTTCCACCAATCCGAACTTACAGAATATTCCGGTGCGGGATGAATTGGGGCGTGAGATCCGCAAAGCTTTTATTGCCGACGATGATGACTGCATTTTCTTCTCGGCCGATTATTCGCAGATTGAATTGCGTCTGATGGCTCACCTGAGTAATGATCCGCACATGGTAGAAGCCTTTTGCAGCGGAGCGGATATTCATGCGGCTACAGCTGCCAAGATTTATGGTATTCCGGTAGAAGAAGTCACCAGCGATATGCGCCGGAAAGCCAAGACTGCCAATTTCGGTATTATTTATGGAATCTCGGTCTTTGGCCTTGCCGAGCGTTTGGGCATTCCGAGGGCCGAATCAAAAGAGCTAATCGATGGCTATTTCCAAACCTATCCGCGGGTCAAAGAATATATGGAAGAAAGTATTCGTGTGGCCAAAGAAAAGGGGTATGTTGAAACCTTGTTCAAGCGGAAACGCTTTTTGCCGGATATTAATTCGCACAATGCTGTCGTGCGTGGTTATGCTGAACGAAATGCGATCAATGCGCCCATTCAGGGAAGTGCGGCCGATATCATCAAGCTGGCGATGATCCATATTCATCAGCAGTTTGAAGCGGAGCATCTGAAAAGCCGGATGATTCTTCAGGTACATGATGAATTGAATTTTAATGTCCGGAAAGAAGAATTCGACCGTGTCAAGGAAATTGTATTGGATTGTATGGAACACGTCCTGCAACTTCGCGTGCCTTTGATAGCCGATTGCGGTGAAGGGAAAAACTGGTTGGAGGCTCATTAATCATATTTAACCCCTCCAAAACTCGCATATTTCGGGCCGATGGTCAGGTCGCTTCCAAATTTTCGAGTTTTGAAGGGGTTAAATTGTCTGTTTTTATCCGTAATGCTTTTATTGATAGGGTAATAGGCTGTAAAATTCTGATTCCGGTTTTGAAACCATTTTTTGAGGCTTTGTTGGCATCTCCCTAGGCTTTCCTTTCCTTGTCTCGTAGGAATGTTTTTTGATTCTCGTTGGTTTTGCATTTGATTCTCGTTACTTCTTAATTGTTTGACAGTAGTCGTAAAGCTTTTCCATATATGTGCTAAAGCTTTTTGACTTCTATGGAAAAGCTTTAGCACAGTTGTCAAACAATTAAAACGTCGTAGGATTTGCATGACAAATCGATCGGAAAAGAATGATTATCCCGGGAATGATGAATAATAAAGTCTTGAAAATGGATTTGGAAAAAGGGGAAAAAGTTTCGGTACGTCTATAAACAATTAAAGGCTGTCTCACGACAACCCCTAATCAAACTTTGTTAACCTTAAATCTAATACTATTATGAAAAAACCACATTGCAAATGTACGGCTTGTCAATAGACCAGACAAGACTTTCGTACATAATTAATGTTAATAGTTTTATTTTTTATAGTGTTCGATGAAATATTCATAGACAACGCGGGAAACATCAGCAATGATGCGGGCGTTCTTCTTGTCTGATTCGCGTGAATTCATCACGAAAACGGCAATGGTATAATATTGTCCGTTAGGCAATACGACGAAGCCCATGTCGTTATCGGCTATCTTGTAGCCAAATTCGTTGCGATCAGAGCTGCCGGTCTTGTGGGCTAGCAGGACGTCTTTCGGGAGTCCGGCTTTCAGCTTGTCTTTTCCGGTGCTGCAATCGGCCATAGCCCGTTCGATAAATAACTTCTGGCTTTTGCTGCATACCGGTTGCTGCAGGAATGTTTCCAGCAAGAGGACGGCCGACGACGGCTTGCACCAGTTGAGCAAGCAATTGTCGGGATTGGCGTGCATCAGCGATTCGGTTTGCGAGATAGCCACGTCTTCAATTCCCAGTTTGTGAATATATTTCTCGGTTTCCTTCGGGCCGCCTATCAGATCGAACAAGACATCGCAGGCATTGTTATCGCTGTCGATAAGCGAGTATTTCAATAAGTCTCCTACACTCATGAGGAAATTCCCTTTCGGATTAGCGTCACGCATCGGACTGTGCGTATTGGCTAACAGTTCCGATTGTTTGACTAAAACCTCGGTCGATAAGTCTTTCTCGTTTTTATTGAGGTAATCGAGCACGGAAAGGGCCTGATGAAATTTATAGGTACTCATCATCGGATAGCGGTACATGTTATTGACCGTTACTAATTCATTGCCGTTGAATATGACAGCGACGCCGACGGTCGCAGCTTTTCCGGCGAGCGTTTGTTTCAATCGTGCACCCAAGTCGTCAGATTGTGCTTTCCCGAAAAAGGCCAGCAAACTGAAACAGACGAATAAGAAAATACCTTTTGACTCTCTTCTCATAACCTCAGTAATTAATTATAGCTATAAAAAAAACTCCTGGCAAACAGAAATTGTTTACGAGGAGTTTGTTTGTGCGGCTGAAGGGACTCGAACCCCCACGCCGTGAAGCATCAGATCCTAAGTCTGACGTGGCTACCAATTACACCACAGCCGCTTGAAATCGGTTACAAAAGTAATGCTTTTTTCTGTAAAAACAAATTTTTCCGCCAAATTCACTTTTGGGTTATTCGTTTTTGTCGATGATCCCTTGTAAATACAGAATGGCACTTTCTATGATTGTATCCACACCTCGTGCTAAATCTTCTTCTGTTATTTCTACGTGTATGTCCGGATCGATACCGAACTCCGTCAGATTCTTGTCCGGATCGAACATCGGGCAAGCCGAGAAACGCACTTGCCAGCCGTTCGGAAGCTCGGAATTGAGCGGTAATCCGCTTCCTCCGCCTGTCTTATCGCCCATGACCGTTACTTGTGGAAAGATCCGCATGGTCTGTACGAAATCATTCGCTGCACTGTAACAATAACGGTTGGTCAGCACAACTACCGGACGCAGCCAACAAATATAAGCAGTTGGTTCCAAATAAACCGGATAAGGCTCGGAAAAATCCTGATGTCCTTTGCCTGTCTTATGCTGAATATATCCTTTTAAGACCTGTTCCTGGGTAAATCGGGAGGCAAAGCGGTCTGAATAGGTTAGCGTTCCTCCTCCATTGTCGCGTACGTCGATAATCAGGGCCTTGCAGTCTTTGAAGTAATAGAGCACATAATCGAGGTTCGTCTCACCGATGCCGCTTGAAAAACTGGCATAGCGGATGTAACCGATCTGGTCGTTATGCATTTTCTTATATTTCAGTCCGCCTGCAATCTTATAGTCTTTCCCTAAATACAGTTCATTCAGATCGTCATAGAAATTAGGCGGATAAGCCTGATACCACTCCCAATACCGTGCCACGTCGAAGCTGGAATACAGGTTTGTATGCCCGTCTTTCAGCTCGGCCAGCATTTCAGCCATCAGGTCGAACAGCGCGAACTGGTTCATGGTGTCCGTCAATTGGGCGGAATACCGGTCGTGCACTTCGTCCCAGTCTACCTGTTTGTAATCAAAGAAGCAATAATTCTCATCCAGTATTTTCCACAAAGCTTCGAAATTCTCTCGCGGATCCGTCGAATACTCATCCGTATCCTGGCAGGAAACGAGAACGGAGAGACCGATTAGACTGATTATCAACCACCACTGTTTCATCTTCATCAATAATATACGCTGTTATGTTTGGATGTCTGTTGCATTTTCCGGCCGCCAAAGGCTATAAATTCTTTTACAAAGCCGATGACGAAGGAATGCGAGATAATATAACTCTGAATCTGATTTACATCCAGATAATAAAGACTGTTCAAGTAACCGGCTCGGAAGGTGAATTTCCCGACGGGGAAATCGACTGTCAGGTAATTCTTCATGGCCAGTTTGTTGTGGAACGAAGTGAACGGTACGATGCCCGACTTGTTCCCACGGTCGAATATTTCGTAATAAGATTGCCCGTAATGGGGTGAGAAAAGAATGCCGATGAAAGGTATTTCCGCTTGATACCGCATGGTCAGCGGATAATTCCGTATTTGGAAATTATAGATTGCCTGGACCGACAGATTCAGATCCAGATCGGCTTTGGCCGATGCCGGGTTATTACTGACACGTGTACAGTAGATGAATCCTCCCATGGCGTGCACAGAAGCGCCTGCAAGCAGCTTTAAGGCCGGAATGGGATGGAAGTGATAGTGATATCCCAACGTGTAATCCAAAAAGCCGCTGAAGGCCTGTGTCGTGCCTGCTCCGTTCCGGATACTTGCGATATCGGCATTGAAAATCTGCTGGCGTGAAATACGATGATCTGCCAGCCGGGTCATTTTTGCCCTTTCGTTCATCACACGAAGTCCCCAGCCTGTATAAGGAATCCGGCTTCCGGGTGTCAGATAAGTATCCATCAGGTTGTAACCGCCGATACCGATCAGCGTAGCGGCGTTGACCGGTTCTGTGGGCTCTTCTTCCTGCGGGAAAGCAGGAATTGACCAGAAAAGCAGGAGCAGGCAGGAAAGAATTCTATACATCATCGTCTTTAAACAACTTCATCTGTCCCATAATTTCATCCCGTACATCTTCCGGGTTTTCCTGCGGTTCGGCAGGTGTTGTTTCCGGTTCAGCCGGTTCTTCTTCTTCTTCCGAAGACTGGTGAGTTTCCGGATGACGGGTCGGTTCCAGCTCATTGATCGTTTCTACCAGGTGCGTAGTCAAACGTTTCCCCCGGGCTTTGACACTTCGTGCCACGACAAACTCTTCCGCTTCAATGATGAGCGGTTCGCGTGCACTGTCAAAGCCGCCGAATATGATTTCTATGCGGGGATAACATTCATCCGTCAGCAGATAAATACTGCTTTTGGGATTATCACCTAACAGATTCCTGCGGTTGCCGGGCTCGAGATAGAAGCGTTTCAGATAAGGCGCCTTATGATCGGCGTCATAATAGGCGGCTGTCCATATCTTTGTCTGCTGGAATTTCTCGATGACGAGGATATCACTTTCATAGTGATTGCTCAAGTCAAAATTGGTTGTATAATATTCGCCGTTACGGCGGATTACCAAGATCAGGTCTGAACTCTGAAATTCTCCTAACTCCTCTCCTCTTCCATCATAATTGAGACGTAGCACATCCCAGTCGAACCATACCATACGTCCGCCTAACGTAGAACTTCCCCGTTGTTTTAATACTACTTTATGGATTTCAGCCTTCGTCAGTGTATTGCCGATCGAGCTGCGTCCTTTAATGGCAATCGTACTGAAGTCCTTTTCGAACATCAGCAGCTTCTGGCGCAACTTCGGTTTCAGAATTACTTTTACCGTTTCTGCCTCTCCATTGGTATTGGCACTGAAATACAAGATACGCGAGCCTTCTGTCCCTTTGGTCAGATTGTATTCCTTGTCGCGTGTAATGCCGCCAATGGCGAAGCGTTTGATGAAATTGGTTCCCATCTTCCCATCGCGGTAAATCACATTATAGATCGTCCGGCTGTCGTTGCGGTTGAATACATTCAGGTAAATGATATCTTTCCCAACAAACATCTTTTCTGAAACTTTGACGATCTTGTAGATACCGGAACGGTAGAAAATGATAATATCGTCGATATCCGAGCAGTTGCACACAAACTCGTCTTTCTTCAGGGAAGTTCCGATGAAGCCTTCCGCGCGGTTGATATATAATTTCTCGTTGGCTTCGGCCACTTTAGTCGCCTGGATCGTGTCGAAACTCCTGATTTCCGTCAGTCGTGGATAACGCTTTCCATACTTCTCTTTCAGCATCTGGAACCATTGGATTGTGTAATCGACAATGTGGGCCAGATGATCCTGGATGCGGGCGATGTCTGTCTTGATCTGCAGAATCTGCTCTTCGCATTTTTGCGTATTAAATTTCAGGATGCGGGCCATCTTGATTTCCATCAGCTTTAATATGTCATCACGGGTGACTTCGCGGATGAATTGGGGCTTGAAAGGTGTCAGTCGCCTATCTACATGGGCGATTGCTTCGTCCATCGATGCTGCCTGTTCGAATTCTTTATCTTTGTAGATACGTTCCTCGATGAATATTTTCTCCAATGAAGCAAAGAACAAGGTCTCTTCTAATTCACCTCTTTCGATCTCCAGCTCTTTTTGCAGCAGCGACAGCGTGTTGTCCGTTGAGTGCTTTAAAACGTCGCTGACGGTCAGGAAATGTGGCTTGTCGTCTTTAATGACACAGCAGTTGGGAGAAACACTGATTTCGCAGTCCGTAAAAGCATACAGGGCATCAATGGTTTTATCTGATGAAACGCCCGGAGCCAGATGCACTAGGATTTCAACATTCTTCGCCGTGTTGTCATCTACTTTCTTGATCTTGATCTTGCCTTTATCGTTTGCTTTCAGAATAGATTCGATGATCGATGATGTTGTCCTTCCATACGGGATTTCAGAAATGACTAGGGTCTTGTTGTCTTGCTTACTGATCTTGGCACGGATCTTCACCGAACCGCCACGTTCCCCGTCGTTGTATTTACTGACATCGATGTATCCGCCTGTCTGGAAATCCGGATACAAGGCAAACTTTTCTCCTTTCAGGTATGAGATGGATGCATCAATCAGTTCGTTGAAGTTATGCGGAAGAATTTTGGAAGAAAGACCTACGGCAATTCCTTCCACACCTTGTGCCAGCAACAGTGGAAACTTGACCGGCAATGTAACCGGTTCGCGGTTGCGGCCGTCGTAAGAAGCCTGCCATTGGGTTGTCTTCGGATTGAATACAGTTTCCAAGGCAAATTTGGAAAGGCGTGCTTCGATATAACGGGGAGCAGCCGCGCTGTCGCCCGTCAGAATATTACCCCAGTTTCCCTGACAGTCAATCAGCAGGTCTTTTTGTCCTAATTGCACCAAGGCATCACCGATGGAAGCGTCGCCGTGCGGATGGAACTGCATGGTATGACCAACGATATTGGCCACTTTGTTATAACGACCGTCATCCAGCCGTTTCATAGAATGCAGGATACGGCGCTGTACGGGCTTTAAACCGTCGTTGATGTGAGGTACAGCACGTTCCAGAATGACATAAGAGGCATAATCGAGGAACCAGCTTTGGTACATACCGGAAAGATGGTGTGTGATGCGGTCGGACGATTTATCCGGCACTTTGTATTCAGAATGTTCCTGGCTGTTTTCCTGCTCATCATTCACTTCGTTCTCTTCTGACGGCGTATCTTGGGCTTTGTTTTTGTTCAGCTCGTCTTGTTCGGATATATTATTTTTATCGATATCTTCTGGTCTCATATCTGTTATTCTGGCTTTCCTGTCAAATTCTCCCAATTAGTAAACTGGGGGTAAATATACGAAAAATTCAAGGTTTTTAGCTATATTTGAGCACTAAATAGTTTTTTTATGATACAACTGAGACGAATTACACAGGTGAATGATCCGGATTTATCCCGGTTGATGGATTTGTATGAGCTTTCCTTTCCGGAAGAAGAACGAAGAGACCGGAAACAGCTGTTCCGGATGATCGAGTTAGTCCCCGACATGTCGTTTAATGCCGTTGAAGATAATGGTGAACTTTGCGGATTGACTATTTATTGGGATTTAGGAGATTTTTATTACATGGAGCATCTGGCCGTTTTCCCGGAAATGCGAAATCGTAAGATCGGACAACAGATTCTGGATTACTGGAAAAAGCATCTTCCCAAGTTGCAGGTACTGGAAGCTGAACCAGCCATAGAAGCGATGGCTGTCCGGCGGATCGGGTTCTATGAACGGAATGGATTCCGGGTAATCTGTAAGGATTATGTTCAGCCTTCGTACCGGAAAGATGAAGATAGCTGCCCACTGTGGATTATGGGAACAGATAAGCCCGATGATATGCAGGCCTGCATCCAGAAGATCAAGACCAACGTGTACAAAGAGCCGCTGAAGTGGCTGTAATTCTTTGTCAGGGAACGGGATCATAACCGCTGCCGCCCCATGGATGACAACGCAGAATACGTCTGACGGCCAAGTACAGTCCTTTTACCGGACCGTATTTCTTGAGTGCCTGAACCGCATATTCCGAACAGGTCGGTGTGAAGCGGCAAGAAGGCGGAGTTAAAGGAGAAATACAGTATTTATAGAAATAGATTGGGATGAGCAGCAGACTTGTCAGAAACTTCTTCATTGGATTTTTTCTCCTAACATACGGACGGCTTTTTCCATGGCTTTCTCCATGTTTTCGTACGAAACAAGCTCTTTCTCTAGGTAGATAAAGGCAATTGTCAGGAATTTGCCAGCCGTCAGGAGTGGTTCGTGAAGAACCGACTTACGAAGTCGGTAACTCTCGCGGATCTGCCGTTTGACAGCATTCCGTTTGACAGCTCGCTTGAATTTCTTTTTTGAGACACTGATTAAAATAGACGCAGGTACACTTCTTTGTTCGTCGATTACCGTATAGACAACGCGTAAAGGATAAGCGATAAACGACTGTCCTTCTGCAAAGAGAAGGTCGATATCCCGTTTCCTCGACAGGCGTTCGGCTTTCGACAAAGTGTAC
Organism: Parabacteroides sp. AD58; assembly: GCF_023744375.2. Taxonomy (NCBI): domain Bacteria; kingdom Pseudomonadati; phylum Bacteroidota; class Bacteroidia; order Bacteroidales; family Tannerellaceae; genus Parabacteroides; species Parabacteroides absconsus. The sequence goes on from NZ_CP146284.1 coordinate 2,793,819, forward strand.
CTGCGAATTGTCATTCTTTTATTATTTACCAGATTCTTTCTTCAAATATTGCTCCAAAGCAGCCGTCATTGATGGTGCTTCGGGTGTCGGAGCTTCTACATCCAGACGTAAGCCGGCATCTTTTACCGCTTTAGCCGTAGTAGGTCCGAAGCATCCGATACGGATGTCTTTCTGGTTAAAATTCGGGAAATTCTTCAGCAAAGAAGAAATTCCGGCCGGACTGAAAAATACAAGCATATCATAATCGAAGCTTTCATCCGCTTTGAAATCGTTGCTCACCGTGCGATACATGACAGCTTCCGTAAAGTCAATTTTCTTAGCCTCAAGTTTTAACTTCAGATCGTCTTTATGTACATCCGAAACCGGAACCAGATATTTTTCTTTAGGATGCTTAGCAATAATGGTTACTAAATCATCCAGCTTCCCGCTTGCACCGAAAAAGATCTTACGCTTGCGGTAAACAATATATTTCTGTAAATATACTGCGATTGATTCCGAGATGCAGAAATATTTCATGGTTTCCGGAATAGTTACCCGCAATTCTTCACACAACCGGAAGAAGTGGTCAATACCTGTACGGGCAGTAAATACTACAGCCGAATAATCTAATATGGAAATTCGCTGCTGTCTGAATTCCTTTGATGACAAAGGCTCTACTTTGATAAATGGGCGAAATTCTATTTCCACTCCATATTTTTCTGCTAGATCAAAGTATGGCGACTTCTCTGATGTCGGCTTGGGTTGTGATACTAATAGTCTTTTGATATTCAATGCCATAAAGCACTTTTCTCGATAAAGTTATACAAAAAAACAAAGCCCTTATATGAAATTAAAAGGGGCAAAATTTCATGGGCGCAAAGGTACAAACTTAAATAGAATAAATCGAACTTTTTTATGTAAAATAAACGTATCGACTTATAAATTATTGCAAAACGAAACAAAATATAGAAAAGAATAAATAAACAGACGGCCCAAATATGATAATTCCCAAGGAAGCTCATGCAGACAACCGGAATGTAAAGGGCGATTCCCCATACACTGATAATGGAATTGTAGAGGATAACCCATTGACGGTAAGTCTCCGGGCGGCCGAAGGTATAAATCAACAGGTAATAAATAATACGCCGGATGAGGTAGAATAATACAACCGACAAAAAGGTAAGAGATAAAGCAAATAACAATTTATTCTTGTCGATACTATTCAGAAATCCAAGATGATATGCCTCCTGGGTAATGGCGACCGTAGTCAGTATCAGAGCTTGAACTATTAAAAAGATATGCAGGGACTTGCTGTAATAGATTGAAAGATCGGTATTCCCACTTTTAGAGGAAGTGCTGAATCCGAGGTTTCGGAATATTTTAATAAACGATTTTACGTGGATGCGCGCCTGAATGGCGAACAGAAAAAACAGAACAAACAGGATGGAGAACCAAACGTCTTCCATCAACTGTCCGCTCCATAAACGAATCCCTACATACCCTTCAAACATCCTGGTCTTATTCTAAAATTGGGTACAAAGGTACGCTTTCCCTTCATACTCCAAAAGAAATCCCCATTCTTTTCCCCTGAATGATCAGATTATGCTCTGGTGTCACCAGTTTGAGTTTACCGGCTACTTCAGCTAAAGGAATTGAACTGATTGCTCCGTCTTTGACACAAACCATCTGTCCGAATTGCCGGTTGGCGATTAGTTCGGTAGCATAACCTCCTAACTGGGTGGCCAAGTTACGGTCGAACGGTGAAGGATTACCACCTCGCTGGATATAACCTAATACGGTCTTACGGGTTTCTATACCGGTTGCTTCTTCAATTTCTTTCATCAGAAAGTCTGTAGCCTTGCGTTTATCCGGAAGCTTCACGCCTTCAGCAACTACAACAATCGAATGTTGTTTGCCTTTGCGGGCTCGTTCGCGGATAGCTTCATTCACCACTTCCGGATTGAAACCGAGTTCGGGTACTAAAATGACATCGGCTCCACCGGCCATACCGGCATACAGGGCTATCCATCCGGCTTTATGTCCCATGACTTCTACCAACATGACTCGTCTGTGTGAGCTGGCCGTTGAATGCAGACGGTCGATGGCTTCGGTGGCGATATTGACAGCCGTATCAAACCCGAAGGTGATTTCTGTTCCCCAGATATCGTTGTCGATCGTTTTGGGTAAGCCAATTACATTCAGTCCGTGTTCCGAGAGCAGGTTGGTGGTCTTCTGGGTACCGTTTCCACCAATACATACCAGGCAGTCGAGTCCCAGTTCCTGATAGGCCTGGAGAATACACTGCGACTTCTCCTGATCAACAGATGTCAGCATTTCCCGAAAGCCTTTCTCGCGCGAGGTTCCTAAGATGGTACCTCCTAAATTCAGAATGCCTGACAGACTGTGTTCGTCTAAAACTTCCGTATCTTTGTTGAGCAGTCCTGAAAAACCGCCGTGAATACCTACAACCTCCATTCCATAATGAGTTATGGCTGTTTTTCCGACGCCGCGGATTGTGGCGTTAATACCGGGGCAATCACCGCCCGATGAGAGAATTCCGATTTTCATAGAGTTATTCTTTTTGTTCTTCACAAAGGTAAAAATAAAAGGAGAATAATTACCTTTGCTCCGCAAGAAATAAAAATGGGCTATGGATTTTCTGACAAACTTCATATATCAGTTCTTTAGACCGCGAAATAAGGTTATTGCACGATATACTTTTGAGGCGGGCGACATACAGGAGCAACAGCTCAGCAGACTGCTTCATCAGGCTCAGGATACTTCGTGGGGAAAGAAATATGACTATCGTCATGTGAAAGGATATGATGATTATAAAAATCGTTTTCCGGTACAGAGCTATGACCAGATAAAGGACGATATCCAGCGGATGCTGCGCGGTGAATCAAATGTCCTTTGGCCGGGCATGACCCGCTGGTTTGCCAAGAGCAGTGGAACTACCAGTGATAAAAGTAAATTTCTGCCTGTTACGCCTGAAGTATTGAAACAATGCCATTATCAGGGTGGTTTTGATACGGTGAGTTTGTATTTGCGTAATAATCCTTCCAGTCATTTCTTCAGACGTAAGGGCCTGATATTAGGTGGTAGCCATAGTCCGTCGCCCGTCAATTCGCAAATTCATTGTGGAGACTTGTCAGCAGTCCTGTTACAGAACCTGAATCCTCTGGTTAATCTGATCCGGGTACCCAAAAAAGAAATCATTCTGATGGACGAATGGGAAAGCAAGATCAAAGCGATTGTGGAAAGTACTTGGCGGGAAGATGTCAACAGCATCTCGGGGGTTCCTTCGTGGATGCTCGTCCTGATCAAAGCAGTCTTGAAGAAGAGCGGGAAAGACTACCTGACTGAGGTATGGCCTAATCTGGAAGTGTTTTTCCATGGTGGAATCAGTTTTACTCCTTATAAAGAAGAGTATAAATCTCTCATTCCGTCTGACAAGATGCATTATATGGAAACCTATAACGCCTCTGAAGGTTTCTTCGGCATTCAAGATGATCCGGCTGATTCATCATTGTTATTGATGTTGGATTATGGTGTCTTTTATGAGTTTATCCCGATGAGCGAACTGGATTCGCCTAATCCGGCTGTCGTTCCGCTGACAGGTGTGGAAGTGGGTAAGAACTATGCCATGGTTATCTCTACTCCCGGAGGTTTGTGGCGCTATTTAATTGGAGATACGGTTCGTTTTACCTCTGTTTCGCCCTATAAGTTTGTAATTACTGGACGAACAAAGCACTTTATCAATGCCTTTGGGGAAGAACTGATGGTGAATAATGCCGACAAAGCTCTTCACGAAGCTTGTGTGGCTACAGGGGCACGGGTGAAAGAATATACAGCTGCACCTTTGTTTTTGCTCGACCGGGCCAAAGGCCGTCATCAGTGGCTGATCGAGTTTGAGAAAACTCCCGAATCACTCTCTCAGTTTGCCCGATTATTGGATGAAGCGCTTCAACGGGCCAATTCGGATTATGAGGCGAAGCGTTATAAGGAAATCTCCTTGCAGCCCCTGGAGGTGATTATGGCACATGAAGGCTGTTTTTATCAGTGGCTGAGCAGTAAAGGCAAGCTGGGTGGACAGCATAAGATTCCCCGTCTGTCGAACGACCGGAAGATCCTGGATGAGTTATTGGCCATCAATAATCAGATGAACAAATAAAAGCTGACATCCTGTCATTGAGCTTATCATCAATTTAAATCTATGCAGGTTTCTTAACGAAGCCTGCCAAACTGGCATAAGTTTAAATCAATTTGTTTCGTGTAGAAGTCCTTCCTTACGTTTATTTTCTATAAAATGCGGTATAAGAGGTTTTTGTAAAAGATTCACCGAAGTTGCTTAATTGAGGCGGTTTTGTGAATAAAGTGTTATCCATAAGTGACTTTTTGTTGTATATTGCCCTTTATCAGATTGTTAATATGTCTTTTCGTAATTAGTCGCTTGGTCGGGATCTTGTAGATGTTTTGTCAGGAAACCAATAAAACAAATAGCATTATGAAAATATGGATTACTATTTTGATAGCACTTTGTGCTTGTCTACAGGTACAGGCACAGAATACAGCCGAAGAAAGAGCTAAGGCTAAAGAGGAAGCTCGACAGGAACAGGCCGTGTTGGACTCCATTTATTTTAAACAGGCAAAGACCTCTCTCGAGAATCAGGATTTTGCCTTGGAAGCCGACCGGGTAGTCTTGAAGAACGGAGCGACTGCCTATGTTAATTCGAATACAAACTTCGTAGCCGTCAAAGATGATAAAGCAACCGTGCAGGTGGCCTTTAACATCCCCGTAAGCGGTCCGAACGGTTTGGGTGGCATTACGCTGGATGGAAGCATCAGTAACTATAAGTTGACAGAAGATAAGAAAGGAAACCTGCATGTTTCGTTTGATGTGATGGGTGTGGGTATTTCAGCCCGTGTAACGATTTCTCTGGCCAATGGAAGCAATACGGCTGATTTGCTGATCTTGCCTACATTCAATTCTAATGAACTGCGGTTGAGTGGGCATATCTTGCCTTTGAAGCAAAGCTCTATCTTTAAAGGGAATGCTTTATAACGAATGGTGTAAAAGAACGATTAAAATTTTATGAAGATGAAAAAGAACATACTTTACCTGCTTTTTGCAGGAATCGCTTTGAGCAGCTGTGAGAAAGACCCTGATCTCAATCAGCTTGACAGCGATTTTACCGTATATACGCAGTATGACGACCAGGCCGACTTCGCAAGTGCTAAGACATATTATTTGCCTGATAGCATACTGACAGCCGGAGGTGGCTTGAAAACAGCTTATGTCAGCAATGAGAATACAGATAAACTGGTGGCCGAGGTAGAAACGGAAATGAACAGTCGTGGGTACACACGGACCGACAACAAGGCGGATGCCGATCTGGGTGTGCAGATGACTTACATCAAGAATAATGTGAATATGGTTGGTTTTGTCGGCGGTTTCTGGGACGGCTGGTGGGATCCGTTCTACTGGGGTTCGTTCTGGACAGGCGGATGGTATTATCCTTATCCGGTAAGCTATAGTTATCAGACCGGCAATATCGTCCTTGAAATGGTGGATTTACGGGAAGCTGAATCAGACAGTAACCGGCTTCCGGTTATCTGGTTAGCCAGCAGCGAAGGCCTGACATACGGTAATTCGCATACAGATGTAATGCTGATCCAGCGGGCTATCCAGCAGTCGTTTGAGCAATCATCATATATCAATCGTAAATAAAAGGAGAATCATACAATGAAAAAGATATTAACAAGTTTATGCCTGTTGTGTTTGTCGTTGATAGGAATCAAAGGACAGGCACAGTCGTTTGCCGATGATCTGAGCTTTAACCTCGACTGGCAATTGAATGCGCCGATTGGCAAGAACGATTATGCGAATCAGTTCAGCGGCTGGGGAATGAACCTGGATGCCGGCTATGAAATTACTTCTAAATGGACGGCCGGTGTGTTTGCCTCGTTCCATACGAATCACCGTTATGTCGATCGGGCTACGTTCCCCTTGTCTTCAACGGCAACGCTGACGACCGATCAGCAGCAATCTTCTTTCCAGGTTCCGTTTGGAGCGTTTGGCCGTTATTATTTATACGACAACGGATATATTCGTCCTTATGTAGCTGCCAAACTGGGTGCCATGTATGAACAGAATACGACATATCTAAATGTATCCAGTATCTACGAACGTCCGTGGGGATTCTATGTTTCACCGGAAGTCGGTATGAACATCAACCCGAAGCGTTATTACCGCTACGGCTTTCATGTGGCTCTTTATTACAGCTATGCTACCAACAAGACCAATCTGCTGAATTTCGTAGAAGACGGACGTAATAACATCGGTTTTCGGGTCGGTATCTGCTTCTGATCTTTCCCTCATTTTATCATAAATACACAATAAGCAGCAGGCGGGCTCTCATCTCCGGGTAACGGTCAGTTACCTTCCGATGGTTGCCCACCTGTTTGCTGTTATTCCTGAGGATTTTCTTCAGTCTGTTTAACCGGCTCGAACGTCAGGTTCTCGTCTTTTTTCTTGCTGCTTCGGGTCGTACGGGCCTTCAGATTTGCCCGGTGTTGCTTGATAAGGGCATTCACATAGTCAATGAACTGGTCGTACTTGGTACCTCCTTCGTAGGCCGTTACGACATTGACGCGGTCAGTAAACTGACGATACGCTTCGTCTGTGGCTTCTCGGGTTGACTGGATAATCCCTTTGTCTTTCCGGCTCTCTGCATTGGTACGGCTTCTCATCGCTTCCTCCAGAGCATCCGTCGTTTCAGAAAGATAATCCCTCCATTCTGTAAAATAAATTGGTTCCAGATAACTGTTGATGTAACTCTGAATTTCTTGTAGCAGGTTGCGCAAGACGCTCAGTTCTTCGGAATGTCCTAACTTTACCGGGTTGCCATACTTGTCGTAAATCCGACCGACTTCTTCTGCTACAGCACGCTTAGTTTCATCCGGATGCCGGCGCATGGCGTTAATAAAAGCCCGCGAAGCCGAATACGCCTCGTCGACGGCAGCATCGGCCGCACTGAGCGCCTCCACCTCATCCAGCTTGGTGTTTTGCATATAAGCCTTATCGAACGCTTCAAATCTCGATACGTAATTTTCTCGTGTGGCTTTCAACGGATCTGTTGTCCCTTCAGAAACGACCGGCAAATAGTTGAGGGCTTTGATTACTAATGTGTGGAAACCATAATCTTCGTTGTTACGTAAACTTTTTGTATAAAATACTTCAATTTGCTTCATGGCATCATTGATTTTATTAAGTGAATAAAATAAGATAATTGCCCTAAAGATAATTCCCTTTTTGGTAAGAACCAATTTTCTTTGCTTGAAAAATCTCCATAGGCAGGAAAACGCTGATCCGTCCGGATGAGTTTTTTTTGTGTACCAAAAACTGTCACTCTGTCAAGCGGAAGACTTTCCTGCCCTCAGGAAACTGCTTCTCTGCTAAGATTTGTATTTCCTTGCCCATCAGAAACCTCAAATCCATGCAGATTAGAACTTTCCTGCCTGTATGTAAGGAATTTTTCGAAGAAGATTACAGTTCTCTTGTTCATTTTTTACTACCTTTACCGCCAGATTGGAGCTATTCCATTCGTTGGACATGTTAGAAAATAAAGCGTTGTGCTTATTCTTGTTCTTGAAAACCTAGGAAATTTTCAAAGAAACACAAGAATAGCACAGCGGCCTTCACGTATATATGCGTGGGGCTGCTGTCTATTTGTGTTTCGGGTTTTCCTAGGACCTTCAAGAATGAATAGTACACAGTCTCACGCTTTCGTTTTATAAACCACTTCTCTTTTGGGGGCTGGGAGAGAGGGAAAATAAATTCTGTTATGAATATGAAATGGATTTATTTTATTTGCGCATTATTATTATGGGGCGTATTATCAAGCTCTTCAAGTGGTTTTAGAGAAGTTTCAGCCTTGTTGAAAATCGTGATACCGATAGCTTATATTACTTTATTGTATGGTAATAAAGAAAGCAAAGTGTGTTTTTGGAATGTCGTATTTGTATCAATGGCTTGTTCATTTCTTTTTATTCCTGCAAAAAATGATGATGTACTGATGCCATTGTCTGTTATTTCTATTCCTATATTTGTGATACAAGGTGTTATGTTATGGAGAAAAGAATGGAAAGAAAAGAAAAAACAGGATTGAATTATTGCCCCGGTCTAACGGAAGCTATATAAGCAAATGCCAAGCGAAGCGTAAAGAAATCCCAGCTGCTTGGGTAGGCAAGCTGGGATTTCAGCTTCTCGTGGGGAATTTGTAGTACTTGAGTAGAAGCCTTGTCTTTTTAGTTGCCTCTTAGATTAGAAGAGAAAAATATCAGGAAAAGAAAGACATAAAGAACCCAGCTACACATATGTTTAATGCTAATCGTCAATAGAAAATTTTCATGCGATATGGAGTATCAATTGATTATGCGAAATGCTATTACCTGCGTATTAATTTTTTACTTTCTGATTTTAATACATTCGGTTTGTGAGCCGGATATAAGATGCAGAAAATAGATTCCTGGCTGTTGAGGTAAAGCATATTCCCTCTCTCCTTTTGTCAAATGACAATGTTTTATTTTTATCCCAAGGGCATTATATAGTGTTAATTCTCCCGGAGAAGTTGTTGTGATACGGATCTTTCCATTTATGATTGCATAGTGAAAATGCTGAGCTGCTTTAGCCGTTTGTGTAAGGAGCCGATTCTCCGGCTCTTTGCCTTGATAAGGAAGAGTTATCTGCCTTAACACTGTTGATGAGGCATCATCATCCTTCTTTTGGAAAGCCAAGTTGGTGTCATGGTTGGCTTTGATAAAAAAGGCACTGCCTGCAGGAATCTTATAATTGCTACCAATAGGATAGCTATCATAATCTGTCCCGTTATAAATATAAATATTCCCGTCTAAGGCCGGATTGGGCAGAATTTCCTGGAGCGATAAGGCTGAAGGATACGGATTCCCGCATAAAATCCATCCGTTGTGAGCTTCACTCCCACTTTGTAGAAGCTGTGCCTCTATTCCGACAGAAGCGTTGTCTGTAAGACGGATCTGCTGATGTTCGGGGGACGAAAAGGTTAAGGTCTGATATGCTGCGGTCTCATCGATAGCAATCAGGTAACCTTTCCCTCTTTGCAGAAGAACTTCTCCGGGTACAACTTCATCGGTAGAAATGACTTTCCAGTTTCCACTTGTCTGATTGTTATCCGCTCTTCTTTTTCCGTCGTATGTCAGGATATAAAGTATATTGTTGACGGGTTCGGTTGTCATGGTGGAGGCATCACCCAACTGAAAGCGAGAGTCAATTCCTTCTGGATATACATCATGCGGGAAAGAAACAAAATACCATTTTCCTTTTTCGTCGAAAGTATGAAAGGTGGTCATTTGTTGAGTTTGTAAGCTCCCTTCTGGCTGTATCTGTATTCCTTTCTGGTTATTGATTAAATGAAGACATTCGGCCGCCTGGTTGATCTGGACATCCGCATCGATTAATGCCACTCGACGGAGGCTGGGATAATCATGCGACCATAAGGCATGATCATGCCAGGTTCCTGATTGCTGTAATAAAGAATACTGTTCAATATTTCCTACCAGGAATAAACTGTCTATGCAATAATAGCCATTACTTGCCGAAGCCGGTTTCGTAACTTCGATTTGAAGCTGGTAGGGATCTGCTCTTCTGCCCCTATAGAAGCATTGTCTGCCAGCATAGACTTGTCTGAAATACCGGGAACAGTCGTTGCTCATCACAGTATATGGGCGCGCATCAGATTCTGTAGCCCCTGAATAGAAGTAAGTTGTAAAATAGATATCTTCCTCTTTGTTGACATGCTGGAAAGCAAAAGGAATATGTATTTCTGCCATTTTCAATGCCGGATAGATCAAGGTATCAATCGTCAATGTACTTCCGGGGTAAAGCCGGATAGCCCGACTGTCGGATGCTCCCTGTATGCCTTCTTCTTGTGGATAAAAGAAGTCATACTGGCCGGAAACCGAATAATTGATGGAAAGCGGATTGTCTGAATCAAAGCTCTGATATAATACAGTATCCCTGATAATCGGATTTTTCTGTGGATCTTGAATCAAAGATTCCCATTGCTGCGGAGAAAACCACTCAGATTGTGCACTGATCGGGCTGTTGGAAACCCATTGCACGATAGCTATTAAAATAGCCTGAAAAGGAAGATACTTTTTCATAGTCAATTGATTTTAGTTAGTATCGTTATGATACCAGATTTATAATTCGCCCTAAAGATAAAGAAAATAATTGAAATGATTATCTTTGTGGCATGAAAGAATTTATCATTAGCGAAGCACAATCAGAAAAAGCTGTTCTGGTGGGATTGATTACACCACAGCAGAACGAACAGAAGGTGATGGAATACCTGGACGAACTGGCATTCCTGGCCGATACTGCCGGTGTTGAAGCCGTCAAATGTTTTTATCAGAAGCTGGACGGACCCAACTCTGTTACTTTTGTCGGTACCGGAAAATTACAGGAAATCAAAGAGTATGTGGTAGAAAATGAAATCGGTCTGGTCATATTCGATGATGAACTTTCTGCTAAGCAACTCCGAAATATTGAAAAGGAACTGCAGGTGAAGATATTGGATCGTACCAACCTGATTTTGGATATCTTTGCCCGTCGTGCTCAGACGGCCCATGCCAAGACACAGGTTGAACTGGCACAATACCGATATATGTTACCGCGACTTACCCGTTTGTGGACCCACTTGGAACGCCAGCGTGGTGGTGTAGGTATGCGTGGCCCGGGTGAAACCCAGCTGGAAACCGATAAGCGTTTGATTTTAGATAAAATATCCCGGTTGAAGAAAGAACTGGTGGATATCGACAAGCAGAAGAGTGTTCAGCGGAAGAATCGTGGGAAGATGGTGCGCGTCGCGTTGGTGGGCTATACGAACGTAGGAAAATCAACTTTGATGAACCTGTTGAGCAAGAGTGATGTCTTTGCCGAGAATAAGCTTTTTGCGACATTGGATACAACCGTCAGGAAAGTCATCATTGAGAATCTTCCGTTTTTGCTTTCTGATACTGTCGGATTTATCCGTAAATTACCGACTGAGCTGGTAGAATCGTTTAAATCGACCTTGGATGAGGTTCGGGAAGCCGATTTGTTGGTACATGTGGTAGATATCTCACACCCGACATTCGAAGAGCAGATAGAAGTAGTCAACAAGACACTGGCTGAAATAGATGACCGGGAAAAGCCGATGATCATGGTCTTTAATAAAGTGGATGCGTTTACATTTGTTCCGAAAGATGAAGATGATCTGACTCCGAGGAAACGGGAAAATATAGACCTGGATGAGTTGAAACGTACCTGGATGGCAAAGATGCAGGATAACTGTATTTTTATTTCGGCCAAGGAAAAGACAAATATCGAGGAATTGAAAGCCTTGTTGTATGAGCGGGTAAAACAAATACATGTAACCCGTTTCCCGTATAATGACTTCCTTTTCCAACAGTACGAGGAAGAATAAAATGGTGAGCAGAATTCTCAGACTTTTAAGACAAGAGGCGCGTATGAGTTTTAGTGAATCATCCTATCGTATTTTTGAACAAGGCACTGAGGCCTATCATGTGACAGACAGCGTGAATGCCACAGTGCATAATCCTTATCCTGTCAATAGCTTCGAATTTTACCTGTATCTGAAACATTGGGTGGATGCTGTTCAATGGCATTTGATGGACATCATCCATCAACCGGATCAGGATGCAGCCGAAATGATGGAAGTTGTCAGGCGAATCGAGAAGATGAATCAGGAACGGGTCGATCTGGTGGAACTGATAGACAGCTTGCTACAAGACCGGTACAAAGGAGTGAAGCCTTTGCCTCAGGCGACCATAAATACGGAGAGTCCGGCATGGGCTATCGACCGTTTGTCTATCTTAGAGTTGAAGATCTATCATACCCGTAAGGAAACAGAACGAACGGATGTATCAGACGTATATCTTGCCCGCTTTCGGAAGAAGCTGGAAGTCTTGGAAGAGCAGCGTAAGGATTTATCAACTGCTATCGATCAGTTATTGACGGAGATTCGCCAAGGTCGGAAACTTATGAAAGTGTATAAACAAATGAAGTTATATCGTCCCTGAATCAAAATGAAAACAAATAGAAAACTGTGGGGCCTTCTTGTGGCCCTTTTCTGTTGTATATCCGTTCTGCAGGCTGAAGAATGGTGGGAAAAGCGAGAATTCCTGACCTACTCTCCCCGTTATTTTGGTCCGAACGCCTTCCCTTTTCCTGAATTGATGGGTGGAAAGTTACCTTCACGCTGGGAGGTGGAAGTGAGGGGAGAATATCATACCATGCCGGGCGACCAGACACAGGATATTTTTGCCCGTTTGTATATCCCGATTGCGAATGGAAAAGCTGGTGTAATGGCTAACTGGACCATCTCGGAATGGTATAAGACGTCGGAAGCGGTGCGCGACGAACGTTCGGCTGTCGAAACAGAACCTGCTATTCCCTGTCACGGGGATATCGTATTGAACTTCTTCTATCAGGTACTTCGGAGTGAGAAATGGGCTGATATCAGTGTGAGTGCCAACTTAAAGACTGCCAGTGGTAACCGTCTGTGTGATGCCCGTTATACCGATGCCGCTTCTTATTGGTTTGATGCCAATATCGGGCGTGATCTTTGGAAGAATCCGACATACAATTCGTTTATCCGCATCGAAGGGTTGGCGGGTTTCTATTGCTGGATGACCAACTTGGACGATAACCGTCAGAACGACGCCATCTGCTATGGTGGTGCCATCAGTGGCGCTTGGAAGAATCTTTCTGCCCGTTGTGATCTGGTTGGCTTCCGTGGTTATCAGGACAATGGTGACCGCCCGTTGCTTCTCCGCACAAAATTGGAATATGAGATCAAAAAGAATATCATCTCTTTCCGGTACCGCCACGGTTTGCACGACTTCCTGTATGATTCTTATTCTCTGGCTTATATCCGCTGTTTTTGACTTTTCTGCCTTCCTAGAATAGGGGTTTTCCGGTATTTCTTGTCTTAGGAGTAAAAGAAAACTTTAAAAGACAGGAAATATGAAAAAGAGTTGGATGATTGGAGTGATGCTATGTGGCGCTTTAGCTGCCCAGGCACAGTGGAGATTTACCCCGGAAGCGGGCTTTAACGTAACGAAATATGCAAACTCTCCGGCCAAGGTAGGATATAAAGTCGGCGCTGCCGTGCGTTACGATTTCGGAGAAACCGGTTTTTCCTTGCAAAGCGGGTTGTATTATGTCCAAAGAGGAGAAGGAACCATTCGTTCAGGATATTTAAGTGGAACAGCCAAGGACAATGAAGGAAAAGAAGTCAATGTCGATTCATATCTTTTAAAAGACGGAACCATTTATTCGATGTATAGCTACTATAATCCGAATAGTGGATATTATGAATACGTCAGCACTGAAAAGCCAGTAGGCGATATCTTATATAAAACCGCCTCTTTTTATGCGTCAAAAGCTTACAGAGGTTATCTTCAACTACCCATTATGGCCCGTTATAACTGGAAATTAAATGATAAGATAGGTTTCCATATGTCCTTGGGGCCCTATTTGGCCGTTGGTGTGAATGGCAAAAACAAATCAATCGTAAGCATGATTGATCTACAAGATGAATATATTGGATCAAAGAATGTGTTTGAAAATAATGTATATGATTATGGTTATTATCGTTTTGACTGGGGAGTAGCAGCCGAAACAGGCGTTGAAATCAATCATTTTTCAGCCAAGTTCAGTTATGATCTGGGATTGGGCAAGGAGTCAAAATATGATGAGATTGGCTGCAAATACCATACAGCCAGTTTTACGATAGGATATTCTTTTTAACCGGAAAACGATTTCTTGGCGGCGAGAAGGTTTCCGAAGATTCGGAAAGTATTTTCCCGGCGGCAGGAAGGTTTCCGAAGATCCGGAAAGTATTTTTCTGGTGGCAGGAAGATTTCCGAAGATCCGGAAAGTATTTTTCTGGTGGCAGGAAGGTTTCCGAAGATTCGGAAAGTATTTTCCCGACGGCAGGAAGGTTTCCGAAGATTCGGAAAATGATTTCCCGGCGGGAGGAGAGGAAAAGCCCTGTAGGATATTTTGCTCATCCAAAAAGATTGCGTTCCTTTGCATTCGGATAAATCCTTTATAAACATGACGACAGATAATAGCATGAAACGGGTTCATATCATCACACCAGTGAAAGATTCAATCGATCTGACACTTGAAACGGTTCGAGCTGTACTTGCCTCGCGCTGGCAGATTCCGGTGACTTATACGATATATAATGACTTCAGTACGGAGGAGAATACGCGCCGCTTGGAGGAAGCTTCTCGGGAGCTAGGCTTCGAACTGGTTCATTTGCGTGATATTACTACGCATCCGTCTCCCAATTATCTGCTGGTATTACAAACGGCTCAAAAGCGAGCTATCGAAGCCGAAGCAGGGTTGTTGATTGTCGAATCGGATGTGATTGTGCGGGAAAACACCTTGCAAGGTTTATTCGATGGTGCCCTGGCCCATCCGGACTGTGGTATTGCAGCTGCGGTGACGGTCGATGAGAATGGCGTGGTGAATTATCCGTATCTCTATGCTTCCAACTATCCTAAAGAAGTTTGTGCGGTGAAGAAACATTGTAGCTTCTGCTGTTCCTTGCTTTCTCTCAACTTGTTGAAGGCATTTGATTTTCACAGACTCGATCCGAGCAAGAACTGGTTTGATGTGACGATTTCGCACGAATCTCTTGAACAGGGTTTCCGTAATTATCTCTTTATGGATCTGCCCGTATGGCATCGTCCGCACGGCAGCCGTCCGTGGAAACAGTTGAAATATACCAATCCGTTGAAGTATTACTGGTTGAAATTCACTAAAGGACTGGATAAAATCTGATCATCTATGGAACAGCAGCCCTTAGTATCTGTCGTTATTCCTGTTTACAACATGGAGACCTATCTGGAAGAAACTGTCCGTTCGGTGCAGGCTTCTACTTATCCTTCTTTGGAAATAATACTGATGGACGACGGCTCAAAAGACCAGTCTCTGGCTGTGGCCCGTCGCTTGGCTGAAGAAGATCCTCGGATCCATGTCTATACACAGCTGAACGGAGGTGTCGCAGCTGCCCGTAATCATGCTATCTCAAAAGCATCCGGTATTTATATATTTCCATTAGATGCAGACGATAGAATTGTCGCAGATTATATAGAAAAAGCTGTTGAAGTAGCAGAAAAGGATTCGTCTGTTAAATGCGTTACATGTCGTGCTGAATTTTTTGGAGCACGAAGCGGAGAATGGAAATTGCCCAGATATACGCGTTCGTTATTGGCTCGAAAGAATATGCTTCCGGCCAGTGCCTTGTTTCGGAAGTCCGACTGGAAACGGATTGGTGGTTACGATGAAACAATTATTGCCCGTGAGGATTGGGCTTTTTGGATAGGAGTCCTAAAAGATGGAGGTGAGGTCGTTCGTCTTCCAGAGACCGGGTTATATTATCGCATCCGTAATTATTCGAAACGAGTATCAGATCGCTCTTTGAAAAAGCATGTAATAGATGTATTAAACCAAAAGTATGCTGATTTCTTTTTCTGGGAATTAGGAGGTCCCTTGCGTTATCAGCGAAGCTGGTCACGTGTGATCAATTTCTTCAGTCGGCTGATTCATCCGATGGAGGCTTTCATATATCCCAAGTATGCAGAAATGGGCAACTGGCTTTTTCAGTTACCAGCTCATTTTGAGGAAGAAGGTGTTTGTATCTATAAGGGAAGAAACGAACTGCGGGAAGTCACGATTGGAGAAAAGACCTTTGTGGTTAAGTCGTATAAACGGCCTCATCTGTTGAATCGTTTTGTTTACGCCTATGTTCGTCCCTCGAAGGCAGAAAGAGCCTGTCTGTATGCCCGTATGTTCCGAGAGAAGGGTATTGGTTCTCCAGAACCGGTCGGTTATTTGACCAGAGGCCATACCGGCTTGTTTGACAAGAGCTATTTTGTCTGCCTCAAGTCTGAGTGTCCTTATACCTACCGTGATTTTGCTACCCATACATTTTCTCGTCAGACAGAGATTCTTAGAGCTATTGGTCGGGTAACGGCCCGGATGCACGACGCCGGATTTTATCATGAAGATTATTCGGCAGGGAATATCCTGTTTCGGGATGATCTTCCGGAAATACAGATCGAGATTATCGACCTGAACCGTTTGTCGTTCGGAAAAATAGGCTTGGAAAAAGGATGCAAGAACTTCGAACGCTTGCCCGGAAGTGATGAGATGTTGTCGGTGATGGCCGAAGCTTATGCCGAAGCCCGTGGTTTTGACGCGCAGGAATGCCTGGGTCTCATCCGGAAATATGTAGATGAAGAATTGGAATATCGAAAGAAAAAAGCACAAACTGTTTGATATGAAGAATCCGCTTGTATCTATAATTACTGTCTGTTTCAATGCCGAAAAATCCATTCTGATGACAATGGATTCTGTGCTTGGGCAGACCTATCCTTTTTTAGAATATATCCTGATTGATGGTGGTTCGTCTGATCGTACCCTGTCGCTGATAGAAGAAAAGAAGCCTCTGTTTGAAGCAAAAGGGATCCGTCTGGTCGTTGTCAGCGAACCCGACCGGGGTATTTATGATGCAATGAATAAGGGTCTCTCCTATTCGAAAGGCGATTGGATAAACTTTATGAACGCAGGAGATCGTTTTGCTGATTCACGAGTGCTGGAAGACCTTTTCAAGACCGATATCCGGCCATCCGAACAAGTAATATATGGCGATACGATTTTGCATCTTCAATTTGGAGATGTTACGATGTTACCTAAGCCGATTGGTTATATGCGGAAGAAAATGGCTTTCTGTCATCAGTCTACCTTGGTTGCAGGAGATCTGATGCGGCGTGAAAAATTTGATTTGCACTATCTTTTGGCCGCTGATTATGCCTTTTTTTATCGTTATTATCAACAGGGCGGACATTTCAGATACATACACCGTACGATTGCCTGGTATGAATCGGAAGAAGGAGCCTCTTCTAAAAACCGGTTGCAGGTAAATCGGGAATATGCCCGTATTCAGGGGAAAGCTGATCGTTTGTCGTGGAAGCTCTGGTTCGTTTTCAAAGTGTTGCGTGTTAAGTTGAAGGATGGTTTGCAGCATTGTCTGCCTCAATCTTATGTGCAGAAGATGCGTGAAAAAAACTATCATCGGATTGCTAAAAAGAGATTAAAATGAGCACTCAGAATAACATTACCGTATTATTTGATCATCAGGCTTTCGAAATGCAGAAATTTGGAGGTATTTCGCGTTATTTCTATGAACTGATCGAGAACCTTCCTTTGCATTCGGAGCTTTCCTTACGGCTGACTACCAATCATTATCTGCGGGAAGGAGCCTGTCGTCCTTTTCAGGGAATGTATGTGCCTGAACGACCTTATAAATGGTTTAAAGGCATAGTAAAGCAGTGGAACCGGAAAGGCAGTATTAAGCGACTTCATCGGGGCGATTACGATCTTTTCCATCCGACTTATTATCATCCGTATTTTTTAGAAGAATTACCTGCCAATAAACCCTATGTGATTACGGTCCATGATATGAATCATGAGTTATTCTCGGCCAGCTTAGGGCGTGCTGAGCAGATGAAAGCCTGGAAACATGAGACAATTCTGCATGCATCCCGGGTTATTGCCATCAGTGAACAGACAAAGGCGGATTTACTTCATTTCCTGCCTGTTGAGGAGGATAAAATTGATGTGATCTATCATGGTATCCAGCAACAGAAACAACCGTATAACGGGCTGCATTTGCCTGAACGGTATGTTTTGTATGTTGGTGACCGGAACGGATACAAGAATTTCGACCGTTTTTGGAATGTCTTTGTCCGTCTGGCTGCTGAGGACCAGCATTTGTGTTTGATTTGTACGGGAAAGCCATGGAGGAGTCGGGAACAGGAACGTATAGAAAAGTCCGGATTAAATAAACGTGTACTGCATTTCCAGGCAAATGATCTTGAGTTGGGACAGTTGTTCCAGCAGGCCCGTTTATTCGTATATCCTTCTTTGTATGAGGGTTTTGGCATTCCTATTCTGGAGGCCTTTTTGAATGAATGCCCGGTTGCGTTGAGTCGGGCCAGCTGTTTCCCGGAAGTGGCGGCCGATGCCGGAGAATATTTTAATCCCGAAGATGAAGTGTCTATGTATGAGGCTTTATCTCATCTGCTGAAAGATGAGGAGCGGCGGCAGGAACTGATCGCGAAAGGGAAGAGCCGTGTTCAACTGTTTACCTGGGAAGAAACAGCCCGGAAGAAGTTGGATACATATCAGAAAGTACTGAATGGGTATTGAGAATATGCGGAAAAATGCTTTTCTTTGTAGTTAACCAAAAAGGGACAGTTACTTAGATAAAAGAATAACAGAACATGGAAAACGAATTGCCTAAAATAGATTTGCCGGAAGATGTTTTGACTGGTGTCCTGACTGATTCAGTCATTTTGAACTTATATGCCCATTTCCCTTGCCGGATCAAGGCGGAGATTGTGGTGCTGTGTAAGAAAGGTGACATTGACGCTTCTATCAATCTGGTCGACTATCATGTCTCTGACAATTCGTTTTTGGTGGTTTTACCGGGTAGTATCTTTCAGGTGAATCAGATTCGTGGGGATGTGGAGATTTATTTTGCTGGTTTTTCATCAGACTTTCTCCGTTCGCTCAATCCTGTTAAATCGTTGCTGGATATTACTTATACTATCAAACATAATCCGGTTGTGCCTCTCAAGGAAGAAATGGTGGAACTGATTGAAGATTATTTTAAATTGGGGATTCGGACAAAAGAACATTTTAGCCTTGAGAACCGGGAGCTCTCTCGCCATTTGTATTATTGTCTCATTTATGCGATCAGTTCGCTTTACAGTAACCGTAAGGTGGATACGGGTAATTTATCGCCTGCCGAACGGATCAGTCAGGATTTCGGGCAACTGGTACTGGATCATTATACCAAGGAGAAGAATGTTGCTTTTTATGCCAGTAAATTAGGTATTACAGCGGCTTATCTGAGTACGATTGTCAAACAGACTACAGGGCGCACATGTATGGAAATTATATCCAATATGGTAATCATGGATGCCAAAGCACAATTAAAATCAACGAACCTGCCGATCTATCAGATAGCCGATTCGTTGAATTTCAATAATGTCTCTTTCTTTGGCAAGTATTTCAAGCGGTATGTGGGTGTCAGTCCGCAGGAATACCGGAACAGTAAGTCGAACGACTGACGGTTATTATTCCGCCAGCCATTCGTTTATTTGTTTCATGATCTTTTCCTTTATGTCTTCCGGCATGTTGCTGATGCGTGAGCGGTGACTGCCACGTGGCTGGATATAAACCTGCTCATTTTTCTTCCCTTTGAAAATAGGAATACGGGTTGCACTCCATGGATCGATTTCACCGTAGATAAAGATCATTTTCGGGTCATTATCTTTCAAGAAGTTATAGACTTTCTGATATAATTCCGGGCGGAATTCGATTTTATCCCGTAACTCGTCGGGCAGCATGATACGGTTCAAATAACCTTTGCTGCTTTTGATATAGAGATATTTTTCGAAAGGTTTAGTATCATATCCATAATATCCCAATTCGCGGGCTGCTTGAACATTGAAAGGTTCAGTATCCTGACCGATGGAGAAATAGGAAGGATCACTGATTTGCATCCAGTGTTTAAACAATGTCTCTTTATCAGAATTTAAAGCCGGTATGGTATTTACCGAAGTACCCCATTGCCAGAGAGCGAACGGATATTCAAGGACACTGTAATCATAGATCTCGTCAGTAGGAACGCGGAATACATATCCTTTTTCTTTTACATAAGCTTCAAATAACGGCATCAATTCACTTCTGCGTTTCAGAATTTCCATCTGGAAGTCCCGAATCTTTTTACGTTCGGCCTTGGTTCCTACTTTTTCAAGGAAGATCTCGTGGCGTCCGTCTTCTACTCCTCGGTTTAAAGGAGCAACATAAGGAACAGAGAAGTCTACGTCATCCGGGAAATAGGCCCGATAAAGTGTTGTTGTCTGTCCTCCTTTGCTGATGCCTGTGCTGATCCATTTGCCTTTATAGATCTGCTTAAAAAGTTCAGTAATATGATGTAAATCGTATGCTGAGTTTTCAGCAGTCAGATAGTCCCAATTGAGAGGATCTGGCTTGGATTCAAGAAAATAACGGTATTCAACAAAGACAACGTTGGCATTCAAAAGTTTGGAAAGTTCTTCCTGGTAGTTCTCGCGCAGTGCATATGCTCCGCCATATCCTTCTGTCACCAAAACTGTCGGACGGTCAAATCCGATATGGCATAATACGACCCGCTGTTTGAAGGTTCCTGCTTGTTTACCTATAGGATCGACCTCTTGTGTTACACGTACCAGGTATTTTTCGGGATACAACTCTGTCTTCAGGGTCTCGATATCGCTCACTCCTTGTAAAGACTGCAGCTTTTCTTTCAGTTCACCGGGGGCAGCCATTGCCAGCAACACGCAGAAGAATGAAAGAAATAATAAATTCAGTTTTCTCTTCATGGTTATTCTAATTTTAAATGTTTGATGGTTCGTAACAATCCTTCATATTTCGCCCGTTTGACGGCCGACTTGGCAAAGATACGACTATAATCGTCTTTTGTGAACATTTTCAGGTCTTCTTTTTGGAGACGGAGAAGAGCTTCCGAAGGTTGAAAGGCCGCTTCTTGGGTTGGTTGGGAAAAACGGTTCCAGGGGCAGACCTGCTGGCAAGTGTCGCAGCCATACAACCGATCTCCTAGTAGTTGGGCTTCTCTGGGCGGAATATCTTCCCGGTTTTCAATTGTCAGATACGACAGGCAGTGATTGGCATTCAGGGTAAAGGCTTTTTCTAATGCTCCGGTTGGACAGGCCCGCAGACAACGGTCGCAGCTCCCGCAGCGTGACGGGACAGGCTCGTCGTAAGCATCGGCTTCCCAGGTTGTCACGATCTCTCCCAAGAAGAAAAATGAGCCTTTCCCCGGCAGAATCAGCTGGGTATTTTTTCCAATCCATCCCAGTCCGGCTTTCCACGCCCAATAGCGCTCCAACAAAGGGGCTGAGTCGGTAAAGACACGGGCCTCTTCTGCCGTTCCCTCCGGGAGGTTCCGGACCACATACTGCCAGAGCTGGCGGAGCTTTTCTTTGACCACTACATGGTAATCCTGTCCATAGGCATAATAGGCAATATGGGGCTGATCTGGATCACGTTTGCAAGCCGGATAATAATTCAGGGCGACTGATATGATGCTTCGTGCGCCTTCCACCAGTCCTTGCGGGTCACGACGTATCTCCCGATGGTTTGCCAGATAAGCCATTCCTGCCTGGTAGCCTTTCGCCAGCCAGGCATCCAGTCGTCGCATCTCCTCTTCCACCGGCTCTACCCGGGCGATACCGCAGGCTGAAAATCCCAGCCGAGTTGCCTCTTCCTTGATCTTTTGAGATGTCATAGCTATTTGATCACTCATCGACAAACAAAAAATTGTGTATCTCCCTTTTATGCACCATTCCCCTTGGTACAAAAGGATTATCGTACGAAGATACAACAAACTTATCACATATAAAACAGGAGAGGAATACAGATTCTATTTTCTTTTATTGCTAAAAAGTAGGGAGAAAATCAAATTAAGTGGGGAGAAAAAAACGAAAAGTAGGGAGAAAAATATATATTTGTGAAAAATAGAAGATCATATGCAAACCGAACTCGAAAAATTGATTTCCCTGTATCGGGAATTGGAAATAGACAAGCAGATAGATTATGACAAGTTCTATTTGTATTCACTTATTACCCATTCTACGGCTATCGAGGGATCGACTATAACAGAGCTTGAAAATCAAATCATGTTCGACCAGGGAATCAGCCTGAAAGGGAAAACTATCACAGAGCAGAACATGAATCTTGATCTTAAAAACGCTTATGAAACGGCTATAAAATTGGTTCATGTACATACTGATATCACCATTGATCTGCTGAAAAGTCTTTCTGCTCTTGTCATGAAGAATACCGGACAGGAGTATAAGACGGCATTGGGAGATTTTTCATCTGCACAGGGAGACTTGCGTCTGTTGAATGTTACGGCAGGAGTCGGAGGCAAATCATATATAAACTACAGTAAAGTCCCGATAAAACTCACAGAGTTTTGTAATTGGTTGAATCAAGAACGAAAAAATTATGTAAATAAAAGCATGGCGCAATTGTACGAGCTCAGCTTTGATGCTCATTATCATTTGGTGACCATACATCCGTGGGCTGATGGTAACGGCAGAATGGCACGTCTTGTAATGAACATGCTTCAATTTGAGTTTGGGCTGATTCCAACCAAAATCCTTAAGGGTGATAAGGAAGAATATATCAAAGCATTGGTGGAAACCCGGGAAAATGATGATTTAAGTATATTCCGGAAATTTATGACTGCCACTATGGTCAAGAACCTTACTCATGACATTGAAACTTATCGTAATTCCATTGAAGATATTCAGGATAGTAGGGAGAAACTGACAGAAATTAGGGAGAAAAAGATGAAAAGCAGGGAGAAAATCATCTCTCTGCTATCTCAAGATAATTCATTAAGTGCGGCTGCCCTTGCCGAGCGGATAGGTATAACCCCCAAAGCAGTGGAAAAGCATATCGCCAAGATGAAGGCAGAAGGAATACTCAAGCGCGTTGGGCCGGATAAAGGTGGGCACTGGCAGATGATAGAAAAAATAGATTAGAATAATCAAACAATCCTTTATTCAAAAACGCGGAATTCGTATCCTTCCTGCAACAACCATTCGATGGCCTTGGGCATGGCATAACGCATGTTTTTCTCGGCTTTGAGTGAGTCGTGGAACACGATGATTGATCCGTTACGGACGTATCGCTTCACGTTGTCGAGTACTTGTGGGGGCGTAAGCCGCGGACTGTAATCGCGGGTCACGACATCCCACATGATGATGCGGTATTTTTTCCGCAGCTTGAAGACCTGCGGGATACGCATGTGCCCATGGGGCGGACGGAACAGATTACTCGGGATCCACTCGGCAGCCTTGTCAGTATTTGCCAGATAATTACGGGTCAGGAAGCGGATTCCTTGGATGTGATTGAAGGTATGGTTGCCGATACGGTGTCCCCGCTCGACCACCATCCGGTAGATATCCGGATGCTTACGCACATTATCTCCCACCATGAAGAAGGTCGCCTTCACGCCGTACTGGTCCAATATATCTATAACCCAAGGGGTAACCTCGGGAATTGGGCCGTCGTCAAAGGTGAGATACACACACTTCGGCTGTGCCGGAATTCTCCAGGTTACCCCCGGGAACAAAGCCCTGTAAAACCAGGGCGGTTGTTCGATAAACATCTTGTCTTTATTCTTTAGGTTGTAAAGAAGAGAGGGCCATACGGAAGTTGTCGAACTCTTCTTTATATTGATTCATCAGCTCCGGATCCTTATCCTTTGTAATGTTGATAATCTCCTGCAGAACATAAAGGTTGGTATTCAAATCATCTGCAACGGAAGCAAACTGTTTCGGGTTCAGACGGAAATACCAATTCAGGTTACGCATAGAGTCATCTCCGATCGCTTTCAGAATATTATGTCCTTTTTCTTTTTGTCCGAGTGTATAATAATATTCACCAATTGAAAGTGCGCTATAATCCAGCGGAACATTTTCAGGTGGCAATACTTCCATACACTTATCAAGAACCTGCAGAGCCTTGTCGTTTTTGCCTTCATGAATCAGTGTAGCTGCAAGTTTTCCGAATAATACCATACGGTAACTCTTGCACATCCGCATGACATTTTCATCCAGATAAATACCTGGCTTGTCTACACCGCCCCACTTGAACTTGTTCATTACATTGTCGAACATCTTGTCTGCATTGACAGCCTTCACCGTGTTCTTGGTCTGCATCGGGACAATCTGGTAAGCCATACCTGTCTGTTGGAAATACGGATCCAGTTTTACGAACTGATCCGGACTAACCGTGATCGCATAATACATCGGGCGCTTCCAGTCGTTGGTTTGCAGCATGTTCAGTACTAACAGTTCCTGCTTGCCCAGTGCATCCTTGCCTTTCAGGTTGATAGTCATTTCCTTGGCCGGTACCGGCACATCCATATTTTTCAACAGACCGCCTTGTGCCAGAGCTACCGAATCAATCGGATAAATCAGGGTTTCAGACGGGATATAATCCAGCGGCTGACTGAATCCTGGGATTTTCTTGTATTTCGGATCGTCACTGCGTACAAATTCCAAGGCTGTGTTCAGATCGATCGGTTTGTCTGTCATCGGGAAGATATAAGCGAAGTCGCGTGTACCCTGCACATACTCATCATGTGTCCATGAGATAGGCAGCGGTTCTGATTCATACGCCTGTTTCTTCATCTGATCAGCATACCAGTCGGTCTGCAGATAGCTGGTGTTGCAGACGCGCACATCAGTACGGATGCCTTCTACTTCCTGTGCATACCACAATGGGAAGGTATCGTTATCACCGTTGGTGAACAAGATCGCATTCGGTTCACAAGATTCCAGGTAATTGGCTCCGAAATCACGGCAGACATAACGTCCGGAACGGTCGTGATCGTCCCAGTTCTGTCCGGCCATCTGGATAGGTACCAATAAAGCCGCGATAGAAGCAATACCGGCTGCCGCAACAGACGGTAGCTTGACATATTTCTCCAGTAATTTTACCAAAGCAATTACACCAAAACCGATCCAGATACAGAAGGCATAGAAGGAACCCGCATAAGCATAGTCTCGTTCACGGGGCTGGTAAGGAGTCTGGTTCAGGTAAAGCACAATGGCAATACCGGTCATGAAGAAGAGCATGAAGGTGATCCAGAATCCCTGTATGCCTTTCTTTCCAGCATATACCTGGTAGAAAAGACCTAGCAGACCTAGCAGTAAAGGCAACATATAATAGACATTATGGCCTTTGTTGTTGATAATATCGCTTGGCATATCGTCTTGCGGACCCACCAGCATGGTATCGATGGGCTTGATACCGGTGATCCAGTTACCATTCTGTACCTCTCCATGTCCTTGAATATCATTCTGCCGGCCGGAGAAGTTCCACAGGAAGTAACGCCAGTACATGAAGTTCAGCTGATAGGAGAAGAAGAAACGCAGGTTCTCGGCAAACGTCGGCTTCATTACCGATTTGGTTTCTCCACATTGGTTGTACTTCACAGGCTGCCCTTTAATTTGAGCCCATTCCTTATAGGCCTGCACATGTCGCCCATCCGAACTGTACATACGTGGGAACAACATATTCAGCTCATCTACATACTGATATTCGGTGTTATGACGTGATACATAGTACCGGTCTTTTTCTTTCGGATCTTTTTTAGAAATACGTGTCCATACCGGATCGCCTTCTTTTGTATCCGCAACACAGGCACCTCCTTCGTTCTTTCGTTTGATTTCTGAAACATAGGTCTGTCCATACAATAATGGAGTCTGTCCATACTGCTCACGGGCCAGATAGGTTCGTAATGTAAAGATATCCTTCGGCGCGTTCTGGTTCATCGGTGTATCTGCCGTAGCGCGGATCAATGTCAGGGCATAAGAAGAATATCCTACAACAATGACCATCAGGCTGATCAGAATTGTATTCAGTAATTTCAGATTTAATTTTTTGTTCATGAACAAGTAGGCTGCCAGTGCAATACTCAATATGGCTGCAATGACATAGCCGCTGCCAATGAACGGTATACCAATCAGAATGACGGATAATAAGAATGAGATCCGAAGGCGAAGCGGATGAATTTCATCCCGCATAGTTTCCCAGATCGCCCAGATCAATACGCCGGCTAATGCCAATACGTATACATAAACACCCGTATTGTATGGCATGCCTAATACGTTCACGAAGAACAGTTCGAAGTATCCGCAGATCTCAACCAGTCCCTGTACCACACCGTACATCATCAAAGCGATGATAACGAATGACACCAGCAAGGCAATCAGCGTACCCTTCATGGTCGGGTTCGGGAATTTCTTATAGTAGTAGACCAACACAATGGCCGGAATACACAGCAAGTTCAGCAGGTGGACACCGATGCTCAATCCCATCAGATAGGCAATCAGCACAATCCAACGGTCGGCATGCGGAGCATCAGCTACGGCTTCCCATTTTAAGATCAGCCAGAATACCAGGGCTGTAAATAAAGAGGAATAAGCATATACTTCACCTTCTACGGCTGAGAACCAGAATGTATCACTGAATGTATACGCAAGAGCTCCCACCAGACCGGCACCCATAATGGTGATAATCTGGCTCATGGTTATTTCTTTTGTATCATCTACTACAATTTTCTTTGCCAGATGCGTGATACTCCAGAAGAGGAACAGAATGGTCAGACCACTGAACAGTGCCGACATGGTATTCACCATTTTGGCTACGGTAGAAGGATCTGAAGCAAACTGGGTAAACAGATTGGCCGTCAGCATGAAGAACGGTGCTCCGGGCGGGTGCCCTACTTCCAGTTTATACGCTGAAGAAATGAACTCACCGCAATCCCAAAAGCTGGCGGTGGGCTCCATCGTCATCAAATAAACACACGAAGCGATAATACAGACAATCCACCCCAATGTGTTGTTGATCAGTTTATACTTTTCCATACGTTGTATAAAGTAATTATTAATTATTTTTGCCTTAGTCTACAAGCTTTTATGCAAAGCAAATGCAAATGTACATATTTGCATTTACAAATTAACGATGGATTGGCCTATAAATTGTGTAAGAGTACTAAAAAACAATATCCGGATAGACCTGAATAAGATCCTGACAAATATCATTATATTTCCATTCTTTCTGAAATTCGATATTAGCTGAAAAATTTATAACTTGCGATGCTATTACAGATCTTAAAAATAATTCTTTTATGAACAGACATTTTTTCAAGAGGCAGGTTAGAACTTGCCTGCAGCGGATGGGAATCGTGATGGCTGTCTGTGCCGGATTCTTAACCGCTTGTACGCAGTCGCGTACGACTCAGACTTTAGACCGGTTTACGAATGCTCAGCAAGAAACGCTGGAAGGTAACGAACTGAAGGTGACGGCCGGATCGTCATGGTTGGCAGAGGGTACCTATAAGAACTTTATCTTGAAAGGGGAAGCCTTAACCCAGTCGGAGGCTGAGGCCCGGTTAGGTTTTCATACGGATGGAAAAAGCGGATACGAGGTGATCTTCCACAACGGTCCGATAGATGGGTCTTGTAAAACGGGTAGTTTGGCTTCGGTGCGCAACTTGTACCGCTCCTTGGCAAAAGACGGAGATTGGTTCCCGTTCGAGATCGCTGTCCGTGGAAAGAACATTTCCATTTCTGTGCAGGATACGACGGTGGTCTGTTATACCGAACCTTCCCAGCCTTATCGTACGGAAGCTCATGCCAAGCAGTTGCTGGGAAGCGGTCATATCGCTCTCTGTGGAGTTCAGGGAGAGGTGTCTTTCCGGAATCTGCAGATCACGGCATTGCCGGATGATGCGATCAATGAATGTGATACCATGCCGGCTGTCGATGAACAAAAGGATCTGGTTATCCGTTTTCAGCAGGAAGACTTTCCGGTAATTGATTACCATGTGCATCTGAAAGGAGGACTGACGAAAGAAATGGCGCAGGCCATGTCGATGAATTACGGTATCAATTATGGCGTGGCTCCTAATGCGGGAGAAGGCGGAGTGGGCCGTATGCTGGCAAATGATGATGAAGTTTATGCTTATTATGATGAAGTAAAGAATATGCCTTTCCTTTGTGGCGTACAGGGTGAAGGCCGGAAGTGGACGGCCACTTTCTCACAGGAAGCATTGGGAATTTTTGACTATCTGTTTACGGATGCTATGACGATTGTCGATCATAAAGGCCGTCTTTCTCGTATCTATCGTCCGGAAGAAGTGCATTATGACGGTATCACAAAAGAACAGTACATGGATCATCTGGTGGACCAGACGGTAAAGATTCTGACAAACGAGCCGGCTGATATCTTTGCCAATCCGACTTATCTGCCTGAAGATATGCAGGCTGATTATGATACATACTGGACTGATGACCGGATTAACCGGGTATTGGATGTGCTGCAAAAGTATCAGATTGCCCTCGAAATCAATGCCCGTTACCGGATCCCAAGTCTGAAGATTATCCGTATGGCGAAGGAGCGGGGTATTAAGTTTACTTTTGGTACAAATAACGTAGATGCCAACTTTGGAAAACTGGAATACAGTCTGGAAGCTGTTAAGGCTTGTGGTCTGACTCCGGATGATCTCTGGTTCCCGACGATGAGTATTCGCCGGACCCGTCCCGTGGTCATTTATAATAAGTTCTAAAAGAAGAAGGGACGTCAGATGGCGCCCCTTCTCTTTTCTAAACGGATTTTATTTCTGTTCGTTTGATTCACGTAATAATGGGAGGACGACAGACAGATCTCCGTCATTGGGCGCCGGTTCAATCTGTAGCAAATGCGCTATGAGACCATATAAGTTGACATTCGCCATGGCCGGTGCTTCTATCCCCTGTTTAAATGACGGGCCGGCCGCATAGAAGATGGCTTCCATTTCCGGCTGGAAGTTGTCATATCCGTGCGCTCCTCCTAAAGCCGGACTGGCTTCTTCCTTAGAGCGGAAATGAACCATGGTGCCGATGTTGGGGGCAACAATCAGGTCGCCGATACGCGGATTTGTGCCGTATACGAATTGATCCGGTACCTCTCCTTTTTTCCATACGGTTACGTTGGGTACCGTTTTAAGGATTTCATAGGCTTTTTCTGTATATGAGGCTCGTGGATACAGCAAAGTGGGAACTCCTTCTACCACCATTTCGAAACTGTCACGCGGAAGATAATCTCCTAAGTTTACGTAATTCTCCGGCTTGTAAGTAGCCATGCCGTGATCTGAAACAATGATGAAGTCAATCTGTTTGAAAATATCCAGCTGGCGTGCCTGGTTAAAGAAATGTGCCAGAACACGGTCCAAGTCTTCTATGACCGGTACTACAGCCGATGAATCCGGACTATAGACGTGTCCGCTGTGATCCGGTTCTTCCATATACCACATGATAAGGTGCGGACGTTCCTTTTCGGGTTTCTTCAGCCAGGCAATAACCGAGTCTGCCCGGTCCATAAACGGAACCTTCGAATCAAATTTCTTCCAGATCGAAGGCTGTTTTCCTCCTACTGCGGTCTCACTGCCTACCCAGAAATAAGTGGCTGTCCGTACTCCCTGGCGTTCGGCCGTATTCCAGATGGGTTCACCCCCGTAGTAAGCCGGATTTTCCACGGCTTTCCGGTCGCTGATCTTATACACGCTACTGTCTAAATCTGTTGCCCAAAAGGTGTTGTGTACCAGCCCATGATGATCCGGATGCAGACCCGTAGCCATGCTGTAGTGGTTAGGGAAGGTAACACTCGGATAGCAGGGGCGGAAAGCGGCTTTTACTCCTACGCGTGCCAGCGAGTCCAATATGGGCGTATGAGCCCGTTGCGGATAATCCGAACGGAAGCCGTCCATCGACAGAACTACTACATAATGTTCCTGTTCTTTTTTCTCTGAACAAGATGAAAACAGGATCCAGCTCATCAACAACAGGCCGGATACCTGCACAAATGATTTAAAACGGTTCATATAAATAAATTTTAGTTCGTAAGCCTGACAAGATTTATCCTTTAAATTTTCTTTTCTATCAAAGCCTGAACTACATTGATAACATAATCGCCCAGCTTTTCGCTTTCACTGACCATATCCATATAGTAAACACCGTCCTGATATTGGTACAGCTTGTTGTTGATATCTTCAATGTTACGTGCTTTCAGCTGATTGCGGTAGTTGTTGATTTCATTTTCTATATTGTATGATTCATTAATGTCGTTCGGATTTAGATCCGATTTGTGCATGATTGCGTTCATGCGGTCTAAGGCGCTGCTTACCAGCTTGAACATCTGATCAATGTGGTTGTTCTGCTCCTCTGTAAATACGGATTTGAATTCATTCCGGCGTTTGATGGAGCGTGCCAGATTATTGCAGGAGTCGGCAATACTTTCAATTTCACTGACAGCGCGTAGCAGAACTCGGATTTCTTCTTTACCTTCCGAGCTTAACCGGCCTTCGGCTACTTGGGTAAGGTAATTGGCAATCTCAATTTCCATGCGGTCGCTGATATTCTCGTATTTTTCTACGCGGCTGTAAGTCTTGAGAAAATTGTTTTCATCTTTTTCGTATAGTAATTCTTTTACCATGCCAAACATTTTTGTCGTCCGTTCGGCAAACAGGGTAATTTCTTTCTGAGCTTGAAGGATAGAGAGTTCTGCTGTTGATAACATACCTCCTGTGATATACGACAAACGATATTCTTCATCTTCCTGTTTAGTCCGGATGATTCCGCAAACGGTTTTTTCTATCACGTTGACAAACCAGATCATAATGAATGTATTGCTGATGTTGAAGGCTGTGTGGAAAGCAGCCAGCTTAAAGGATACTGCGACTGCCGGATCTGTAATCTTCATGACATGGGTGACAAACCAGGAAACCGCTCCGGTAAACGGATAGAATACAATCAGCACCCAGGCTACACCGAAGAGGTTAAACATCAGGTGGGCAAGTGCGGCCCTTCGTGCCTGTGTATTTGCTGTCAATGCTGCCAGATTGGCTGTAATGGTTGTTCCGATATTTTCTCCTAAAACCAAGGCTACACCTAAATGATAGTCAATCCAGCCGTTGGCACACATAATCAGCGTAATGGCCATCGTTGCGGCCGAAGCCTGTACGATCATGGTCAGTATGGCTCCGATAAACAGGAATAACAGGATTGAGAAGAAGCCCATATCTGTATAATTCTGTACGAAGGCCAGCATGTCCGGGTTGGCGCTCAAATCCGGCGCATTGTTTTTTAGGTTGGCCAGTCCCATGAACAGGAAAGAGAAACCGAAGATAAATTCACCAACCGACTTGCGTGAACTTTTGCCCGAAAAGAAAAGAGGGATGGCAAAAGCCAGCAGGGGTAAAGCAAAGGCGGATATATCCACTTTAAATCCGAGAGCCGAGATGATCCAGGCAGTTACGGTTGTTCCGATGTTGGCTCCCATAATGACTCCAATAGACTGTGTCAGGGTGAGAAGTCCGGCGTTGACGAAACTTACTACCATCACGGTGGTCGCAGATGAAGATTGAATCAAGGCGGTGATCAATACTCCGGTTAACACTCCTGTGACTCGATTGGTTGTCATCGCCGTCAGGATCTTTCGCAAGCTGTCTCCTGCGAACTTTTGTAAACCTTCACTCATGATTTTCATGCCGTATAGGAACAAAGCCAATGATCCTATCAGACGGAGAAGGTCAAAAAATGAATAGTCCATCTAAAATAAGTTTAAGTGGATTGAATATCCGATTAATATTTCTACCTTTAGTGATGCAAAAATAATAAAATAGACTGAATTTTATGGCTGAACAGATTACTATTTATTGCAAAAACACCGGTAACTACTATGAGGTGCCGGTTGGATCTTCGCTTTTGGATATATATATAATTGTAGGAGAGCCCTTACCTTATCGTCCGTTGAATGCCCAGGTGAATAACCGGACACAAGATTTAACTTATACCTGCTGGCAACCGAAAGATATTGAGTTTGTAGATTACACAAATCCATCGGGTATGCGTACCTATGTGCGTACGTTGTGTTATGTCCTTTCGAAGGCTGTACATGATGTCTTTCCGGAAGCTACATTAAATATTGAACACTCCATTTCAAAAGGTTATTTCTGTACGATTCATAACGGGAAGTCTGCCGATATTGATATGCTGGCGCAGATCCGTCAACGGATGCAGGAGATAGTGGATGCGGATATTCCTCTGAAACTGCATACGGTACAGTCGGAAAAGGCTATTCGTATGTTCCGTGAAGTCGGGATGGAAGATAAAGCGACTCTGATTGAATCGAGCGGAATGCTTTATGCTTCGTATTATGAACTGGACGGATATGTCAATTATTTCTATGGCGGTCTGGCCCCTTCTACCGGATATGTACCCGTCTTTGACCTGGAGCCTTATCTGGATGGTGCATTGCTGCGTGTGCCGGAGCGGACGAATCCGCAAGTCTTGGCGCCAAAGGTCCTTCAGAACAAGATGTTTGAAGCTTATAAAGAGCATTTGAACCTGCAGCGGGCTCTCGGCCTGAACAATGTCGGCGATCTGAATAAGGCGCTGGAGCAAGGCCATGCTTCGGAGGTGATTATGATTTCGGAAGCGATGCAGGAAAAGCAGATTGCCCATATCGCGGATGAGATTGCCGAACGGTACAAGAAAGGAGTACGCATTGTGCTGATTGCCGGTCCTTCTTCGTCTGGAAAGACGACGACCTGTAAGCGTCTGGAAATTCAGCTGGCGACGAATTTGCTCCGTCCTGTAGGCATTTCGCTCGACGATTATTTTGTGAATCGGGAAGATACGCCGAAAGATGAATCGGGCGATTATGATTTTGAGTCGTTGTATGCTTTGGATCTGCCCTATTTTAATTCAGATTTGCAGCGGCTGATCAATGGGGAAGAAATAGAAATGCCTTCATTCGACTTCAGTTCTGGTAAAAGGGTTTATAAGGGAAAGAAAATGAAGCTTTATGATAATTCGGTGATCGTCATTGAAGGAATCCACGGGTTGAATCCGGAGCTGACGGCTCATTTGGACGATTCGCTGAAGTATCGGATTTATGTTTCTGCCCTGACTTCTATTTCGCTGGATAACCACAACTGGATTCCTACGACCGACAACCGGTTGCTGCGTCGTATCATCCGGGATTATCGGTACCGGGGATATTCAGCGGAAGAGACCATCAACCGCTGGCCGAGTGTGCGTCGGGGTGAAGATAAATGGATCTTCCCATATCAGGAATATGCGGATGCGACCTTCAACAGTGCGATGTTGTATGAGTTGGCTGCTCTTCGGGCGTATGCAGAACCCATTCTGGCAAATGTTCCGGAAAAGTCGCCTGCCAATGCCGAAGCCTACCGATTGCTGCGATTCATGCGGTATTTCAAATATATCCCACAGGAAGATTTGCCCAAGACTTCACTGCTGAGAGAGTTCTTGGGTGGCGGTAGTTTTGAATACTGATACGGATTATGTACACGGGAGAAATCATTTCGCTGATCGTTGCCGTATCATGGACAATCACAGCCATCTGTTTTGAATATGCCGGGAAGAGAATCGGTGCACTGACTCTCAATATCGTACGATTACTGATGGCCATCGTTATGCTGGCCATTTCGTTGAAGCTGACAACCGGGCACATAGCTCCGTGGGATGCCGGACAGGATGCCTGGATGTGGCTTATTCTTTCTGGAGCGGTAGGCTATGTATTTGGCGATTTTTGCCTGTTCAACTCCTATCTGCTCATCGGTTCCCGTTTCGGGCAACTGTTTATGACCCTTGCGCCTCCTACGGCTGCCATTGCAGGATATGTTTTTCTTGGCGAGAAAATGGGCACCTATGCCATTATCGGGATGCTTGTCTGTATTGTGGGTATAGGTTTCTCTATTATTGGCAAAAGTGGGGAAAACAGTCATAAGGTAGGTATCCAGTTACCGCTGAAAGGTGTCCTCTATGGTATCGGTGCCGGCGTGGGACAAGGCTTAGGTCTCGTATTAAGCAAGATCGGAATGAACTGTTATCTTGATTACAATCCGCCGGCCACCTCATTGGAAGAGTTTATGTTGCCCTTTGAAGCCACGCAGATAAGGGCATTCGCCGGTGTAGTCGGTTTTCTGATCATACTTCTCTGCCGGGGCGAAATCAGAAAGCTTATCTCTTCGTTTTCCGATAAATCCGCGATGGTAACCTCTGCTTCGGGTACTTTCTTCGGTCCTTTTGTCGGTGTGTCATTGTCACTTATGGCTGTACAGTATACGAATGCCGGCGTGGCTTCTACCCTGATGGCCCTCACTCCTATCATTATTCTCCTGCCTTCGAAGCTGATTTTTAAGGAGGTAATTACGTTCCGTCAGGTTCTTGGTGCGGTGATAAGTGTGGCGGGAGTTGCCTTATTTTTTGTGTGAGTCTTTAGCAAAAAAACTATATCTTTGTAAGCACATTACTAAACGCCTATGAAAAGCTGCATCACCTTATTTATTTGTCTCTGTCTTTCGGCTTGCGGGTTTCAAAAAGAATATCCCGAAGCGATGCGGCAGGCGATCCGTTGTTTGGAGACAGATCCGGACAGTGCTCTTTTTTATTTATCATCGGTCGATTCGATCCTTTCGGAAGAGCCGGAAGAAACGAGGATGTACCATGCGCTTTTGACTTTACGTGCCGAAGACAAATTGTATATCCGGCAGACTTCGGATTCTATCATTCTACCTATTGTGTCTTATTACGACAAACAAGGTGATCCTGACAAACAGTTGGAAGCTTATTATATGTTAGGACGGGTGTATCGCACATTGGGGGATTCACCACGATCGTTGCAAGCTTTCCAGCAAGCTGCTGAAATCAGTCACGAATGTGACCGACCAGAATTGTCAGGCCGCCTCTATGAACAGATGAGCTACTTGTTCGCTTACCAAGAATTATATTCGGAAGCTATTCAAGCGACCAAAGTTTCATATCGAATCTATGAGAAGCATGGAGATGCAAGAGGAGTTTCCGTCAGTTTAAGGAATATCGCCCGTATTTTCGATAAATACCAACAGATAGATAGTATGGCCTATTATTACCAACGAGCCTATAATACAGCTTTGATAGCTCAAGATTCTATTGCAACTAACCTTATTCTAAATGAATACATCTCAGCATTTATGGATCACGGAATGATCGATAAAGGTGCTGCCTTGATACACAAGCTGCCACAAGAAATAAAAAACAAAAATCCGATCGCGCTGTATTCACAAGGGAAGATTTGCCTCCATGCCGGACAACTTGATTCTGCCTCGATGTATTTCCGAAAGTCTTTACAACAAAAGGCTTCTTTGGATGTGCAGCGTGAGGTTTACCGGCAGTTTGCTTCTTTGAGTGAAAAACAAGGAGACTTGGTGCAGGCACTCCGTTATGAGCGCAAAAGTTCTCAACTGAAAGACAGTATTGCCAGAAGGACACAAACAGAAGCGATTTACAAAATACATACGCTTTATAATTACCAACAGATCGAACAAGAGAAAGATCGCTTATTACTGCAAACCGAACGCCAGCAAAAACTTCTTTATCTAGCCCTGTTCATCTTATTGGGACTGGGTATACTGGTCAGCAGGGGCATTCGGAGATTCAAACAGTATCGGCAAAACGTAGCGGAACAAGAAAAAAAGTTAGCCGATTTGAGGCTTGAATTGGAAAGAGAGAAGGATACGGAACAGGAACAGAAACATGAAATACAAAAGAACCAAACCCAAATAAAAGAATTGGAGCTATTGATAGAAGCAGCCCAAAAAGAACGGGACAAAAAGACCGAAACGTGCCAACATTTACAATATCAAATAACCCAACTGGAAATTTCAAACCGGCATATCCAACTTTATATGGATGAAAAGGTGCTGGCACGACAAGAAAAAGAACTTCGCAAACAGGAAATGCGGCAGACGCCAATCTATCTGTGGTTCCATGAAGAAAAACATTGGGATCATGTACCAGAGAATGCCCCGCAATGGGAAGAATTACGTGACTTGATCAAACAGTGTTTTCCACAATTCATTCCGCGTTTACATACCCTTTATCCTAAAATTTCAGAGATAGAATTGCGGACTTGTTTTTTATTAAAACTGGAAGTTCCACTCAAAGCTTTTCCGAAAATCATGAATAAAGGGAACGCCTCTGCCATCTCCAATTTGCGTACTCGCTTATACAAGAAGTTTTTCAATAAAGATGGTTCAGCGACTGATTTAGATAAATTTATCGCTGATTTATAATTGCTTATCTCAGTGAGCAATTTGTGAACTTTTTGTGAACAAGTTTTTGAGGCATCCCCCAACTAATAGCTTTATTTTTGCACCGTTTTGAAATTAAAACGGTGTTATAAGCATATGAAAAAAGTTATATGTGTAGTAAGTATGGCGTGGTTGGTTTGTATGAATGCACCTGCCGAAATCCATGAGACAGATATTTCTCTGTGTGAAGACTTTGAAAACCTCTCTCTTGACATGATAACGGTCGAAGATGAATTTGTCCTGGAATCTGCAAAAGCGATGATAATCTGCAAATACAAATTGTAGATGAAGACGGTACTCTCTATTATTGCGAAATCGTGGATGTGCCTGCTGGTATGTATGTGATTTCAGTGGCTCATTTGCCAAAGGGTATTTATCAGATGGCATTGACGACTGAAGAAGGTCAAACCTACGCTGTGGACTTTGCTAAACAATAATAAGTAGGATTGAGAATCTTTATAACGTGATACAATAATGAATATTCTTATATTATGAAGCAGTTGTTACATTTAAATATATAAGTGGTGAATATGAAATTGGCTTTTTTTTGTCTCTTTGTTTGTCTCTTTAATTTGCAAGCACAGCAAATATTGACTGGTAGTATAGTAGATGAAAATGAAATGGAATTACCTTATTCAAATGTACAAATACTCTCATTAGATTCCATTCCTTTGCAAGGATCAACAACAGATAGTTTAGGGTGTTTTACTATAAGAGACGTAAAGGCAGGGAAATACTTACTTTCTGTTAGTTATATTGGATATATTACTCAGGTTATTCCATTCGAAATGCCAACTACCGATTATCAATTTCCTCCTATAATCTTGAAAACTGATAAAGTTGTATTGAATGAGGTTAAAGTAACCGGTAATTCATTTATTCAAAAGAAAGACCACCTGCTGATAATTCCAGACAAACAACAAATTAAACATGCATTTGGTGGATATGATTTACTTTACAACCTGATGATTCCAGGCTTAACTATTGATAGAAAGAACAAAACGGTAACATCCTTAGCTGGAAAAGTTACTTTATACATCAATGGAGTTGAAGCTGATATGCGCGAAATCCAAGCTTTACAGCCAAAAGACATTGAAAGGGTTGAATATTATGTTATGCCGAAAACCGGGCAATTTACCGGGGATGCGGCATCGGTGAATTATATAACGAAAATATATAAAACAGGTGGTTATATCACGCTGGATGGAGATCAAACTATTGGATATACGAAAGGAATTTATAATATCGCATCCAAGATATTGCATAATAATACGAGTTATATTTTCTTTGGAGGGGCTAAAATGGCAAAATATAATGGAACGGAAATCGGGAAGAGCGAGGATTTGTTCTTTCCTGACCATACGATTCATCGAACTACAATGAATAATAATGCCCATTATAAAAGTAATCAGCAATATGCGCAATTTAAAGTGAGTAATAATACGAAAAAATGCGACTTGTCTGCTTCGGCATCGTTTGTTCGTGATGATACGCCGAACGATGAGCAAAACAGGATATTAAATTATAACAGGCAGGAACATGACTCTATTCACTCATTTGAAAGGAGGGATTATAAAAGCCAGAAAGGAGCAATCAACCTGACGGGTGTGTTCCGTGTGGATGATCGGCAATTCATAAAAGTACGTTTGAACGGAGCATATACTAAAAACAAGTACAATCGGCTATATACGGAAAACGAACAACGTTCATTAAGCAATGTAGATGAAGATCTTTATTCTTTTGATGCTTTCTTGGGATATAATTACAAGCCCAATGAAAAGAATTCATTATATACTAAAATTACTCATTTCCACAATATTACCTCTACTAATTATGGTGGTGATTATTCCTCCTTGCAACATCTTTGGGAAGGTGAAACTTTACTTGCAACAGAATACACCCATACATTTAACAAAAAAGTCATGGCTATCTTTGCTCCGGGAGTTTCTTGGATCAATTATAAATTGCGTGGACAGGACTTGCTAGAGATATGGAACTTAAGGTTGAACACGGGGGTACGTTGTTCTCTTGATTCCAAACAATGGCTGTTTTTAATTTTTGCTTTGGGAAATAATCAACCAGATATTAGTTATCTGAATACAGCGAATCAGACTATTGATTTTTATCAAATCAAACGGGGTAATCCATATTTGGATAATACACAAATTTATACAATCTTTGGAATGTATGAAGGTTCGTTTCATCCCTTGTTTAATGTCCAAGGAAAGTTATATTATGAATATAATAAGAATAATATCTATAACCATTACTCAGTGGAAGGTAATAAATTGATTAGTAGTTATGCTTCTAATAATTCATTTAGTACCACTAATGTGGAGATTGCCATATCCAGCCGTTTTTCTGAGAATTTCCGTACAAATGTAAATCTGAAATACAATTACATGAATGTCCCGGAAGTCTCCGGCTTGCACGAAAACAACTTCTTTGCCTCCCTGGATGTAAACTACTTCATTAAAGCATTTGCTATCAATGCGTATGCCAAGACAACGGAGCGGAAGTTAGATCAATCAACATTGATTTACACAAAGACACCCGCCATCTACGGTCTGTCCGTCCGCTACAGTGGCACAAACTGGATGGCAGAGGTGGGGGCTGAGAATCCATTTACCAAACATCAGCATTACCGCGAGTATGCCAACTATGGCGTGTACCGTTACAACCAAGTACAAACCAGTCGTATCTACCAACAGACCGCCTACGTCAAACTCGCTTACACCTTCGACTTCGGAAAGAAAACGTCGCGAGAAAACAACGATGTGGATAGAAGTATCAACAGTGCCATCTTAAAAGTAAGATAATATGGACAAATATAACGGCATCATCATCCATCAGAAATTATCGGCATCTGTCCAAGAGCAGCGTGTACTGCTCTCGTGTGGCGGTCAATACTACGAAGCCAGTCAGCCCATAGTGGAGTTGGTGGAAGAGTTACAACGCCACGAGACGGAAGGACAGTCCATTATCGCCTATGCCGAAAAGAAGGTAGGTAAATATACGCCCGAACAAGTACGGATGATTATCGACAAATTCATTACGCCCATGTTCGTACCTAAAGAGAAGAAGCATTCCTTTCTCTACGAAAAGGAACTGTTCAGTGCGATGGCGATTGACAAGTTTTCGGATGCGTTCCGTTTTCTGTTCAGTCCGTTAGGCTATATCACTAACATCTGGGCGGAAGTCCTGTTGATGCTCTCCGGTTGGATTTCACTTATGCGGTCAGCCTGTTTTACCACCGCATGTGACACCCGCCGATTATGCCCGTTACGGCTATTTGGCTTATACATTGGGAGACACGTTACAGGCCACCGGATATCTGCAATAAGCGGTTCATGCGCTACCCAATCTGGCAACTCCTTGGCTGTTGTTGGGAGATACGGCAAAATACCGCCTGCTTCTCAATCTGGAATAAGACCGAGTTAGAAAAAGAACAAGAGACATGGATACACTGAAAGTAAAGGACAATATAATCATTTATTCTTATAAGAATGGCCTAAAATCATCTTTGTGTAATGATTTGGTTGCACTCGTATACAATAAGCCCAATATTTGGTTGATATTTAAAAATGAAGAGGTTTTAATTCATATAAGTATGATCCAAATAGAAGACTTATTGCAAAATAATTTTATAAGAATAAATCGTCAAGTCATTGTTAACATGTTCCATGCTTCTGAATTGATATTTAAAGATGGAGCATATTGGATTCACTTAAAAAGAGGCTTGGAATATAAAATAAGCGAACGCAGAAAAAAGTTAGTCCGGGAAGCTTTTCTTTTGTATGCTAATTCAAATGAGGCCTAACAGTATACGTTCGGTATCGAAAAACGAACGTTTGGTAATAATGGCTTAAACTGATTTGGTAATATAAAAGAATATTAATAATATCGTTATGTTCATTTAAAATGATAAATACCATGAAAAAGAATCGGTGTAAATACATGTTATGCGCATTCGGATTATTATTCCACACACTGATTTATGCGCAGTATAATTTTTCCGGCTCAGTAGTTAATCCACAGAAAGAAGTATTGCCGGGAGCAACAATCATGCTTTATGCTGCTGATTCGTTGATGGGAGGAACTATCACGGATGCGAAAGGACTGTTCGAATTGAAGAATCTTCCGAAGAATGAATGTCGCTGTATCATATCCATGCTGGGTTATCAAATGCAGGAACACTCCATAGACTTGGCGCAACAGCAGCAGGCATATTCTTTTATTTTGCAAGAAGATGCTGAGGAACTGGACGTACTGACGGTAGAAGCCGACCGCCGGGATTTAGTGAAAGCCGGCACCGGATATACGTCATATGCCCTTTCCTCTCAGGCACTGAAAGCTAAATCGGCGTATGAGTCCTTGCGCGAAATTCCTCAACTGATTATTGATGAAAGTAACCGTACCATCCGGTTAAGTTCGGGCGAAACACCGGTTATACTGATTAATGGAGTGAACCGTCCGGGATATTTCGATAGCCTGGATCCGGAAATGATAGAATCAGTGGACGTAATAGAAAATCCTTCGGCAAAATACCGTGGAGAGCAAGCCGTAAGTAAGATTCTGAATATAAAGATCAAGCGTGAAAAGGAGAAATCTTATCTGAATGGCAATCTTTATTCCCGGCATAATGTAGAAGCGGTATATGGGATTTCGGGACTTTCTTTAGGTGCCGGTAACAGCAAATATTCCTTGTATCTCACGGCACAGCAGTTCTATTTCCATAATGATGATGCGGATTTAAAGGAACATACGGAAACAAGTGGCATCATTCGTGATTTATCTCAGCAGCAAAGATTTAATACCAACATGATAAGTGCCAATGTCGGTGGGGATTGGGTAATATCGGATAAAAATTATTTGAGCTGGGCTGTTTCGTTTGTCACAAATCCGAATGATATTAACAAGACTTCTTCCGGAACAATCACTGATTTGGCCGCGGATGAATCAGCTCCTCTCACTGCATGGCAGTCCACGGATAATCATTATTATATGAATACGTATAATCTTTATTACAAACATACCTTTCCGACTGATAACTACCTGGAAATAAAAGGTGGGTTCGGTTGGTTCGGTTCGGGAGCGCAAAGCGACCGTGTGGAAGAGTCTGCCTTGTCCAGCTATAAATCGGTTGTAGATTTGGATAACAAAAAGAAATCTCTGAACGTAGATATAAACTACGATTGGCAGTTGTCAGACAAACTGAAGATGGACTTTGGGGCAAATACTTATATGCAGCATTCGTCCATTGAAGACGTGGGCAACAATTATCCCACTTATCATTACAAGGATTTGAGGGAATATATTTTCGGAGACTTGTCGCATTCTGTTTTGCCCAATTTGTCTTATCAGTTATCGTTGGGTGTTGATTTTGTTTTTACCAATGCGGACGGCATACACAACCGGTATGTCACTTTTGTGCCAGGAGCGTCGGTGACATACAATCTGAACCAAAAATCTTTTTTCCAGTTATACTTTTCCCGCCAGCGTACTTCGCCGGACATCAGCTTGCTGAATCCACGCAATACATCTGCCGACAGCCTGATGCTGATTCAGGGGAATCCGTATCTGAAGCCTTATGTGGATAATACGGTGAACTTATCTTATACCTGGAATCATAAAGGCATCTATCTTTCGCCGTTTGTTCTGTATGATTATTCTGCCAAACAAATCTCGGATATCGGTTACATGGAAGGAAACCGGTATGTGCAGACCTATGAGAATCTGGACAACTTGCAGCAATTGCGTACGGGAATAAACACCCGTTTCAACCTCTCAACCTTCGGTAATCTGAATATGAGCGTTTATTATCAGAAAGACTTTATCGAAGGAATGCCATTCAGCGGGAACAATTGGGGGGCAAACGCGTCTTTGAATCTGTTTTACAAGAAAGTATCCCTGTATGCCTATTTATTTTATGGTGGATATCGTTACTCAAAAACCAGTAAATTATTCTCGACACCGGAATCAGAAATGATATTTACCTGGAACCTGCCTAAGAACTGGGCATTGACGGCCGGATTACGCTATTTTGCTGCCGGAGATAACCACATTGAAGAGACGATTAAAGATGCAGGTTATTATTATCATTCAGTACAAAAGTTCACCGACCGCTATTTGATGCCGATGATCGGAATATCATACACGTTCAAGAACAAAGTACAACAGAAACGCTATCAGCAGCAACGGTTATATAACTCGGATTCAGGAATTGGCAGTATTAAAGTTAAATAAATGAAGTCATTTCTACATATCCAGCAGCCAGATACGATGGAGTGCGGGGCAACTTGCTTACGTATGATCGCAAAATATTCTTTTGTATCACACTTCAAATAGGAAACGGTTGGTAGTTTACCTGCCAACCGTTTATTTTATTCACATGACTTTCCCGCTTATATTCTATTATTTCCCCAATGTGTTATACTTTAATCGGATCAAATCCTTCGCCATATACGCCTCTGACAATGCTTTGAGAGATAAATGCGTTGTGGTCGATATTCTTGACCAGTCGGAATATGGCCGGTGACTCTGATTTCTTGGCCAGGAGCACAACTACTTTTACGGGTCGTTTTGAATATCCGCCCGTACCGTCAAGGATGGTACAGCCACGGCCCATGTCATGCAGGATCTTTTCGACAATTTCATCGTGTTTCTGTGAGAAGATCAGGAATTGGACCGACTGCCGGTTGCCGTTCACCACCCAGTCGAGCAAGTAATTGCTGATGACCATTTCAACGAAACCGAATACGATCTTTTCAACATCATGGAAAAGAACATAGGAAGATCCGATGATGAAGAAATCGCAGAACAGCAGGGCACGCCCGATTGATATGTTCTTGTATTTGTTGATAATCGCCCCGATGATATCGGTTCCTCCCGTACTTCCGTTGGCTGAAAAGACCAGTCCTAAACCAGAACCGCACAGGCAGGCACCAATGATAATCGACATAAACGGTTCGTTCTTGATAATCGGCTCCGGCAGCAGCATTTCGAACAAGGACAAAGAGGCCGACAGAGAGAATACACCGAAGATCGTTTTTAACAAGAACTTCAATCCCAATATTTTCAAGGCAATGGCCAGCAGAATGATGTTGATGACAAAATAAGAAATGGACACCGGTATCATTTGACCGCTGGCAAAGTAAATCAAAGCACAGATACCACTCAACCCTCCCGTGATAATTTCATTGGAAAGGATAAAACCATTAAAACCGAAACCATACAGTAAGGTTCCCAACAGGATCATCAGATAGTCCTGTATTTCAAAAAAATACTTGTTTGATTTGAGATTCATAGTATTATCTATTTATAAAAAACGCCGAAGACGGGTAGCAGAATGTCTGTTCTGCTGCTTCCTTCGGCGTTTCATGTTATTTTTATTTGTTTGTTTTATCCAATTACGATATTGACAATCTTCTTCGGTACAACGATAACCTTCTTCACTGACTTTCCTTCCAGCCATTTAGCGGAATTCTCATGGTTCAGCGCTGTCTTCTCCACTTCTTCTTTCGGCATGTCAGCCGGTAATTCTAAGTTGTAACGAACTTTCCCGTTGAACGAAATGGCGTAAACGGCAGTGTTCTCTACCAGATAAGCTTCGTTGTAGGCCGGCCATTGGGCATCGCACACCGTAGTGTTATGGCCTAATTCATGCCACAGTTCTTCTGCAACGTGCGGTGCAAACGGAGCAAGCAGGATGACCAGCGGTTCCAAGATGGCCTGTTTGTTACATTTCAGAGAGCTCAGTTCGTTGACACAGATCATGAAGGCACTGATCGACGTATTGTATGAGAAATGTTCGATGTCGAAGGTTACCTTCTTGATCAGCTTGTGCAGCGACTTCAGTTCTTCTGCCTTCGGTTCGTCGTTGCTTACCTGCAGGCTGTCTGCCGTTCCGTAGAACAACGTCCAGAGTTTCTTCAGGAAGCGGTGTACACCGTCGATTCCGTTGGTATCCCATGGCTTTGACTGTTCGATCGGGCCTAAGAACATTTCATACAGACGCAAGGTGTCTGCTCCGTATTTCTCGACAATGACATCCGGGTTGACGACGTTGAACATGGATTTTGACATCTTCTCGACAGCCCATCCGCAGACATACTTGCCGTCTTCCAGGATAAATTCGGCTGTGTTGTATTCCGGGCGCCAGTTCTTGAAGGCTTCTATATCGAGGATATCGTTGGATACGATGTTGACATCCACATGCAGCGGAGTCACGTCGTACTGGTCTTTCAGTCCGAATGATACGAATGTATTGGTATCTTTAATACGATAAACGAAGTTCGAACGTCCCTGGATCATACCCTGGTTGATCAGCTTCTGGAACGGTTCTTCCTTTACACTGACTCCCAGGTCGTGCAGGAACTTATTCCAGAAACGAGAGTAGATCAGGTGACCGGTTGCATGTTCGGTTCCACCGACATACAGGTCGACGTTCTGCCAGTATTCATCAGCTTCCTTAGATACCAGTTCCTTGTCGTTATGCGGGTCCATATAACGCAGGTAATAAGCGCTTGATCCGGCAAATCCCGGCATTGTATTTAATTCCAGCGGGAAGACCGTCTTCTGATCGATCAAGGCATTGTCTACCACTTCGCCTTTCTCTACATCCCAGGCCCATTTGGTAGCATGTCCCAATGGAGGTTCGCCGCTTTCAGTCGGCAGGAACTTCGCTACTTCCGGTAATTCCAACGGCAGTTTGCTCTCGTCGATCATATACGGCATGCCGTC
The DNA here is from genome assembly GCF_023744375.2 of Parabacteroides sp. AD58. Classification (NCBI taxonomy): domain Bacteria; kingdom Pseudomonadati; phylum Bacteroidota; class Bacteroidia; order Bacteroidales; family Tannerellaceae; genus Parabacteroides; species Parabacteroides absconsus. Next base: position 2,838,452 of record NZ_CP146284.1, read on the forward strand.
CTTGTAATAAACCGGGAACGGTTCGCCCCAGTAACGCTGGCGGGAGAAAATAGCATCACGCAGACGGAAGTTTACTTTTACACGTCCTAACTGATGTTCTTTTACATATTTCTTCGTGGCAGCAATGGCTTCCTTGATGGTCAGTCCGTTCAGGTTCAGGTCGCAGTAAGGAGTAACGCCTGCCTTCGGTGAGTTACATACGATACCTTCTTTTGCATCGAAGCTTTCTTCACTGACATCGCAGCCTTCTACCAACGGGATGATCGGCAAATTGAAATGTTTGGCGAATGCGTAGTCGCGGCTGTCGTGTGCAGGAACGGCCATGATGGCTCCTGTTCCGTAACCGGCCAATACATAATCGCTGATCCATACCGGAACGGCATCACCTGTAAACGGATTGATGGCGTATGAGCCGCTGAATACACCTGTTACCCGACGGTCGGAAATACGTTCGCGTTCGGTACGTTTCTTGGTACGGTCCAGATAAGCTTCCACATCGGCTTTCTGAGCTTCAGTAGTCAGCAGCGGAACCAATTCGCTTTCCGGAGCCAAAACCATGAAGGTAACACCGAACATCGTATCGGCACGGGTTGTGAAGATGGTGAATTCCAAATCCTGGTCTTTTACTTTAAAGCGGACTTCCGTACCTTCCGAACGACCAATCCAGTTACGCTGGGTTTCTTTCAGTGAATCTGTCCAGTCGACTGTTTCCAGTCCGTCCAGCAAACGCTGAGCATACGCAGAAACACGCAAGCACCACTGGCGCATCTTCTTCTGGACAACCGGATAACCACCACGTTCGGATACACCGTCTACTACCTCATCGTTAGCCAATACCGTTCCCAGCTGCGGACACCAGTTCACCATCGTCTCGCCCAGATAAGCGATCCGGTAGTTCATCAGGATTTCCTGCTGTTCCTTTTCACTCTTGGCCTTCCATTCTTCGGCTGTAAAGCTCAGCTCTTCGCTGCAAGCCACATCCAAGCCTTCCGTACCTTTCTCTTCAAAATAAGCTATCAGTTTGCTGATGGGCTGTGCCTTCTGGCATCCATTGCAATAGTAGCTGTTGAACATCTTCTGGAAAGCCCATTGTGTCCAGTGGTAATATTTCGGATCACACGTGCGGACTTCGCGGTTCCAGTCAAATGAGAACCCTATTTTGTCCAGCTGTTCCCGGTAACGATTGATATTATTGACCGTTGTGATAGCCGGATGTTGTCCGGTCTGAATGGCATATTGTTCGGCCGGCAGTCCATAGGCATCATAACCCATGGGGTGCAACACGTTGAAGCCGCACAATCTTTTGTAACGGGAATAAATATCAGAAGCAATGTAACCGAGCGGGTGCCCTACATGCAGTCCGGCTCCTGACGGATACGGAAACATATCCAACACATAGTACTTGGGTTTCTCGTTAATCTCTACTTGATAGACCTTGTTGGCGATCCAATATTCACGCCATTTCTTCTCAATGTCTCTGAAATTGTATTCCATATCTGGTTATACCTTTAACAATTATCTTTATTTGAAATACAAAAGTAGTGATTTTATTTGGTTTGCTCCCGTTTCTGTTTTGAATTTTGCTGGCGAGATGGGCATTTTAAGAAATCCCGCTTACTCTCTTACAAAATGCGCCGAATGACCTCTTTTTGCTAACATTCTAAATGAGGAAAAAAGACAAATTGTGGAGCAAGCGGGATTGAAAAGCGATTCTCCCGAGAATTAAAACCAATTTTCGAGGGTTTTGATGAGAAAGCTGGTAGGAAATGAAGCAAAAGCCGGCGTATATTGGTGATTTCCCGGCGTGTTTTGCCGAAAAGCCGGCGTGTTTTTTCAAGCTCAATTTTCAAATAAATCCCCTGCTTCTATTCATCGTAGGAGCAGGGGAATTTTTTATAATCAGTCCGAAAACGATTGGTAATATGGCCCTTTTAAATGGATAGCCTCATTCGTCTGAGATTATTCTTGATAAACCGTTCCTGTGGCTTTCTCTGTGCAAGTAAAGCTGAATGTATACGGTGTAAATTCAGTTTGGGTGGAATAAGCTTTCACCCGAACTTCATAGTAGTAAGTTTCTCCGGATGTGAGGTTTCCGACAGAATAATCAAAATTCATCGGGCAGATACAATTCACTGCGCCTCCGTCCAGTTCCTCAATTGTCAAAACAATCCGGTTTCCCTCTTTCTGTTCCAACAGATATTGGAACTTAGTCAGGTCACACGGACGCTGCAAATTCCGGATGGCGATGCCTATCGTATTACCCTCTACAGTGTAAGTGAGCGAATCGCCCTCCTCGAAGCCCCGTAAACTTTCGTCTTGGCATTGCGCGGACATTACTTCAGACCTCTTGGGGCTGTCTTCGTCATCGCAGGCCGCAAAGCTGCCCAGAATGGTTACCAATAGTAATAGACTGATTTTCTTCATAAGGCTGTCTTATTGGATACCTAACTTCGCTTTGATTTCTTTCGGGATGGCATCTTTGTGCACCAGGATATAGATAGTCTTTGCCTTCACAAAGCTTTCCGACATATTCAGATAACCTCCAAAACGGTTCCGTTCGGTTCCCCAGGAGTTTTTGGTAATGTAATACTTCGTGCCGTTCTGATCTTTGGTGATACCGGTGATATGCATCAGGTGATCGTCGGTCGTAACAAAGGTCTCATACCCTTTCTGACGGATTTCGGGCGTTACGTTGACTTCCGGATACGGATGTTCGAACTTATAGACTTCTTCCAGACGTTCGTTCGGATTCATTTTCTCAAAGCGGGCGCGGTCTGTCCCGGAGTAAGTATCTACACTGTTGACTTCCGGATTGATGGCAACGCCGTTGATGAACGAAAAGCCCTTTTCGCTTACGTCGCCGTCCCAGCAAACCGAATAACCGTTCTTCAGGGCATAATCCATGGTCTGCATCATTTCGTCGAGCGGCAGGTTATACATCAGCTGGTGTTCCCAGTTATCGGGTACTTCGATGTCAAACTTCTGATAATACGGCTGGTGTGTGAAGCTGGTCAGTTCTACGTAGTTGTTCATATCCAGTCCTAAGGAAGCGGCAAAGCTTTTCGGTGTATATTCTTTCCCCTGGTAAGTGAATTTTTCCGGGACCTTTCCGAAATAAATATCGAAAAGGCTGTTTACCAGCTCCTGATATTCCGGACTGTTGGAACGCAGCTTGATGGCTGTTTCAGAAATGCTTTCTACGTACGAAGCCAGTTCTTCGTGGTTATGCCGGTCCGAATCGTAATTGATGCCGTGATAGACTTCTTCGGGTACGATGCCGACCTGCTCAAAAGCGTGCATCCAGGTAGGCGAAAGACTACCCTGGCCTACATTCCCTTTTCCGCGACGCAGGTAGTTGTCTTTCATCTGATTGATGTATTTCTGGCGGACGATGAACATCTCGGAGAGGTCGTACTCGCCTTTTCCCATCCGGAGTAATTCGGATTCCATGAAGGAAGTAGTGGCAAAGCACCAGCAGGTACCGCTGGCAGCCTGGTTCTTGACCGAAGTAGCCGGTACTTTCACTTCATCAGTAAACTGATATCCCTGAGCCATGGCTCCTGACGCCATGCAGGCAAAAACACAAGAAAGTAAAAATGTTTTCATGTTGTATAATGGATTTATTTGATCAATCATCCCGTTGTGCGACGAAGATACGATATTGTTCGTTTATCTCCCAATATTCAGGCCAAAAAGAAAAGTAAGAGGCTCTGTCATTGCCTATCTGAAAAGGATTCATTACTTTCGTGAAAATTATAAACGGATTTATGTACTTAAACACAACAAACGTATGAAGAAACTGGCTTTATTAACAGGTTCGTTATTGGCATTGGCCTTTACATTAGGCAGTTGCTCCGGAGAACCGAAACAGGACAAGGTGCTTCGTCATGTAGTTATGTTCGGCTTCAAGCCCGAAGTAACAGCTGAACAGGTGAAAGCGGTAGAAGATGCTTTCGGCGAACTACCATCGAAGATCGATCTGATCAAGGATTATGAGTGGGGAACAGACTGCAGTCCGGAGGGATTACAGCACGGATTGACGCACTGTTTCTTCGTTACTTTCTATTCGGAAGCCGACCGCGATGCCTATCTGGTACATCCGGCCCATAAAGAATTCGGGAAGGTATTGGGAAACAAAGCCTCTGCCGTCACCGTCCTGGATTATTGGACGAGGTAAATGAAATGATACCCAAGAATGCCAGAATGATACCCAATGTGATACTCAAGAATCCCAAAATGATACTTAAGAATTCTTGATATATAAACCCCTCCGTATAGTTTCTCGCTAGACGGAGGGGTTTTTGATTGGATTCTATATAAGACTTACTGAGCTGTCGTAAAATCTGGAGGAAGGAAGTGCTTTGTAGTCGTTAAAACCCTCTGGCAAATTTCTTCCAGAATGCGTCGGCCATTTCTTCCCAACGCAGGATAGTAGCTCCGGCAAAGTCGGCAGTGTATTGGGTTAGATAAGCCCGTGCCGCTTCTTCTCCTTTTGTCTGGGATAAAGTCTGATAACGGTTTTCTACGAAAGGCATTTCCGACAGTCCTTTCTCTTCAAAGTGTGCGACGGCCGATAAGACGGTTTCTTTAGTTGCTCCCCAGCGGACGGTGGCCAGTTTGTTGGCAGTCCGGTATTTCCAGACGATGGCATCTTCCCGATGGGCCGCCTGTCCGCAGACCGCAAAGCAGGCGGGCAGAGAAGTCGTTCCTGCGAAAACCGGAATACGCGGACTCTGTCCCGGATTATCGAAGGCGATCCAGGCAACGCCGCCGACGGCATCCGGTAACCAGCTTCGTAATTGGATCACGGTTGAATAAGAGCATTGCGGCACCGCTACCAACCGATTCTTCTGTACGGTATTGGGTTTGATCCCGTTCAGCATGGTGATCATATCCGATGTCATCCACGGATTGGCAGCCGGACTGATAATGGTATCGGTCCGACCGGTCTCTTTATTCTTGGCTGTTACTTTCAGGTTCTTGGTCACGTCGAACTCCGAACCGGCATAGGTTTCACGGAGCAGTGCCATCACTTTCTGTACCGATACGGCAGAGTCCGGTTTAACGCTGATGGGCAGTTCTTCCGCGTCATACGAAAGATGCAGCGAAGGAGCCAAGGCATTCAGGATATAATATTCGCGCAGGCTGAATGATTTCTTTTCGCCGAAATAATTCCCGCCGGCATAAGCTTCCCAGAAACGGAAAGGCTTCTTGCCGTCCCAGAATCCTAATTTCTTGGCCACGTCAAACACATTCTCCGAGGCCATGTAATGATCGGTATCTTTCAGGTTGAGCGTAGAAATACGAGGCACATTGGCCGATACGCCCACATGATCATCCGGAATACGTACTGCGGCCCAGACACCGCCAAGCTGGTCCGGCCCTTCTCCGAAGACTTCGAAATGCCATACTTCGTTGGGATCAGCAATGGTCAGACATTCACCCCAGTCGCCATAACCATATTTCTTGACCAGGTCGCCCATCAGACGGATTGCTTCGCGGGCGGTCGTACAACGCTGTAAGGCTATCTTGGCCAGTTCTTCGATCATGAACATACCTTTCTCGTTGACCAGTTCTTTCCGACCGGAGATCGTCGTTTCTCCAATACCTAACTGCTTTTCGTTGAGGCAGGGATAAGCGGTATTCAGAAACTGATAGGTTGAACGGGCTTCCGGAATGGAGCCTTTCAGTGTCATGCCGGTACGGTCATCAGGAGTAGTTGTATGCATCCGTCCCGAATAGATCGATACGGTCGTATCTTTCTCATACCGGGCTGCAGGAACAACTTCCATCCAGGTACGATAGTTGCCGTCGCAGGTATGGCTTGTCATAACTGAACCGTCGGTCGAGGCCTTTTTACCTACCATGATGCTTGTGCAGCTTTCCGGATTCAACGGAGGTAAAGTAGAATTATATTCTTGTGCTAAAAGAAAAGAACAGCAGCAAACCAGGCTGATCACTGTCAATACGTATTTCTTCATTCTGTTCTGTTATTAGATTTGTGCGGTAAAGATACGCTTTTTCAGGATAAGCTGGTATGTTCTTGGAGGGAAGAATAAAATAAAGGTTACCTTCCGGGCCGGAAAGTAACCTTCCTGAATGGGTATGAACCCCTTATTTCTTTTTCCGTTTTTTATCGCCGAATGATTGTTTGCCCGGCTTTCCGTTGGCCCGTTCGAAGCGTTTCTGGGCGGTGCTGCGGCGTTTCCGTTCTTTCTCCTTCCCTTTTCCTTCTCCTTTTTCCTGGGCTTCTTCCACAACGATTCGCCGGCCGTCCACTTCGAAGTTGTTCATGCACTTTTCTACCCGGCGGGCTTCCTTCTCTTCCACTTCGAAGAATGAGAATTTCTCCATCAGGTCGATCCGGCCGATCCGGACTTTTCCCGGAACACATTTGTTGACTAGGTCGATCAGCTGGTTGGTGTATAAGCCATCGGTCTTTCCGAAGTTGATGAAGAAACGGACAAAGCCTTCTTCTGCTTTCCGTTTTCTTCCGCCTTCGCGGTCTTTCCGGCTGGATTTCTCATCAACGGTTTCAATTTCGTCCGCGTCTTTGTAATAATCAATCATGCGGTTGAATTCCAGAGAAACCATACGCTTGATGATGTCTTCCTTGTCCAGCCACTCCAGCTTGCGGTAGATCTGCGGCATCAGTTCGGCGATTTCTTCTTCGTTCACCTTTACTTTCTCAATCTGGTCAACCAGGTTGAAAAGCTGTTTGGCGCAGATTTCCTTTCCTGAAGGCATCACGCCTTTCTCGAACTTCTTGTTGATAACCCGCTCGATTTCCTTGATCTTCCCTTTCTCGCGTATATGGCAGATGGAGATGGAAATACCGGTTTTCCCGGCTCTTCCGGTACGTCCGCGGCGGTGTGTATACGATTCGATATCATCCGGTAAGCCATAGTTGATCACGTGGGTCAGATCATCTACATCCAGACCACGGGCAGCTACGTCGGTTGCAACCAGCAACTGCAGGTTCTTGATACGGAACTTCTGCATCACATAGTCGCGTTGCGCCTGACTCAGTTCGCCGTGCAGTGAATCGGCATTGTATCCGTCCTGGATCAGTTTATCGGCTATCTCCTGCGTTTCCTTACGTGTCCGGCAGAAAATGATGGCGTAAATATTCGGATAGAAGTCGGCGATACGTTTTAACGCCAGGTATTTATCCTGGGCACGAACCATGAAGTAGATATCCCGGATATTCTTATTCCCTTCGTTCTTGTTACCAATGACGATCTCTTTCGGGTGATTCATGTACTGTTTGGTAATCGCTGCAATCCCTTGTGGCATGGTTGCCGAGAAGAGCAGCATATTACGGGAAGCCGGAACCTCCGCCAGGATCGCATTGATGCTGTCAGTAAATCCCATGTTCAGCATTTCGTCGGCCTCGTCCATGATGACATTGCGGATATGACTCAGATCGACCGTTTTCCGGTTCATCAGGTCGAGTAATCGTCCCGGTGTCGCTACAACGACGTGAACACCACGTTTCAGCGTCTTGATCTGACTTTCAATGCTGGAACCACCATATACAGGCAGTACACGCAGGTGATCAATATATTTGGAATAGTCATTCAAATCGTCGGCGATTTGCAAGCAGAGCTCCCGTGTCGGGCATAATACCAATGCTTGAGGCTGGTAATCTTCCACCTCTATCTTCTGTAAAATAGGCAGACCAAAGGCAGCCGTTTTACCGGTTCCTGTCTGAGCCAAAGCAATAACATCATTATCTTGTCCCAGTAAATAAGGAATCACTTCCTCTTGTACGGGCATCGGGGAAACATACCCCAGTTCCTGAATTGCCTTTAATATCGGTGCGGCAACTCCTAATTCTTCAAATGTTTTCAAATTCTGTCTGTTAGATGATTATAAAAACGGATCGTTTTCAGTTTGCAAAGATACAAAAACTCGCCCGATTTCTGATGGATTTAGGAAGAATAATGTAAACTATTTTTGAGATATGAAAAATATAAGTTCCTAAGGTCAATGATGATAGCTTTGTCAGTGTCTGACGATATTTAACATGCCGATGGTCAACTCTGTCTCCATTTCTCTTAATCTGAATCTTATAAACGATTCTTTTCGCTTTGACCAGCACCTCTTCCTTTATATTTGCTCATCGTAGAGTTAAATGCATAACGTATGGTAAGCCGAACGGCCTGTGAATCACTATAGTTCCATTTGTCAAGTTTCATTTGAGTTCCATAGGTTATCATTGAATTACGGGCTGTTTTGAATATATCTGTTGCACTAAGCTGGAAGAACCAGTTCCCAATCGTTTTGGTTACACCCAGATTTATTTGCCATGACGGTTTTAGTGTAACCACATCCATATCTCCCGATGTATGATATAGCATATCACCTGTAATGGTGAAACCTTTTCCAACAGATAGGCTGTTGTAGAAATTGATAAACAAAAATGGATTGTTCATTCGCAGTTCTGTCCCCATAAATGGTATTTTAAGGTTTTGCCCCATCAGATAAAATTGGAGACGAGGTGACCAGATTGATATTTTAGGGGATAGAGATACCATCGCTGTATATTTTGAGATATGATCATAATTCATATAAGTCATCAGATTTACTGGTTCTCCTTCCTTATATGCTTCAACAATCCCGACTATAGCATCTTTTACATATTGATAGCTTGCTGAAAAGAAAACCCATTTGTAAATACCAGATAAAGAAACATCGTGATTCATTTCCGGTTTCAATAGAGGATTTCCTGTTTCATAGGTAAAGCGGTCGTCATATTGTATATTGCTGCTCAATTGACTATACAGCGGCCGTTTTGTCTTGGCAGTGTATGATAGAGTAAACTTAGCTTTTTTAATAGGGAACGTAAAGTCTATATTGGGAAACAGACGATCATATTTTCGGCTTTGCTCTGATATTAAAAGCCCATTCTCATAGTAATCGGATATAGTATGCTCATACCTTAATCCCCCTGAAAGTTCATAGACTCCTATGGGAAAAGTGGCACTTATGAAACCGGCAATATTATGTTCCTTGATATTATCATCTGCATCCGGCAAAAAATCATTATAGTTATCATATCGGTCAGTTCTGTTTGTATAAGTGTACTCATAACCGGCCTCAAGTGTATTTTTGCCAAAGACGTAATCCAGGACGGATTTGGAGGCAAACATTGAACTGTTGATGCGATTCAGGCTGCTTATTGCCGATTTCCCTTCCGATAAACTGATTTCATCTATTTCCTGTTCAGCTTTATTGCGGCTTGAATAATAGTCGTTATTTACAGTAAGCGTCCAATCTCCATATTCGCCTATATAATACATATTCAATATGTTCGTCGGCATATTCTTTCTTTTCCAGTATGTATAGTAATCTATTTTATCATCAAGGATACCATTTAATTCGATCGTTTCATTTGTGGTCCAGTCTGAATGATTGTAAGGTGTACCTTGAAATTCATATTTTGCTCCCAATACATTCTTAGGGTTAATTTGCCAGTTGAAACCTAAATTGGCATTATAAGTTGTGCTGACAGGCAATATGATAATGTCAGAATTCAGATCATACAGATTATGCCCAGTATTTATCATGGTGACATTTTTCTGCTGCTGATATCGCCTTGAATGGTCGAAAGCAAAGGCCCCGAATATGTCAAGATTATTCTTCCTGAAATTGAAAGAAAGGTTGTCTGAATTAGACCAGGAGTGGGCAGCCCGGACGACACCTTGTATTGAGCCGCTTAATCCGTCTCCTTGTTTCTTGATTGTGCGGACTAATAACACCGATTTTACTTCCGCGCCATATTTTGCACCGGGATTACTGATTACTTCCACACTTGCAATATCTTTTGATGACATTCTATATAATTCGCTGTTGTCCGTCAGTTTTCTCCCATTCACATATATTATGGGTGTCCCTTTGCCAAAAACAGTAAATTTGTCATCTTCACGCTTAACGCCTGGAAGTTGTCCAATCACATCCATTGCATTCCCGAGCAGGCTTAAAACAGACCCATTTACAGTTGTGATTATGCCACCTTTTGTCAAATGTTGAGAAGGTCGTGCCGTTACTGTAATTTCGTCCAGCAGAATATTGTCTGAAACGAGCACGAGTGTTCCAATATCGTTTTTCTCATCCAGCGTTTTTATAATTGTCTTGTATCCGAGAGCGGAAATTTGTAGAAACTTTGCGTTTGAATAATCGGTTAAAAAATCAAATTTACCGCTTACGTCTGTTACTGTACCAGCGATATATACGGAATCAGCACCCATCAAAATAACATTTGCAAACTCTACGGGGTTCTGGTTCTCGTCACATATCACACCTTTGATTTGCGCCTTGACTGTAAATGGCACAATCATTAAAACGAAAATAAATAAAAGATTTCTTTTCATACTTGCTTGCATTTTTATGACTCAATGCAAAAGTATGATTTTGGTTATAGGGGCTTTAGAATTATGCATTGCAGATTTGTTGCAATGTGCGTTTCAGTGTTTCATATTTGTTTCAATGTTTGTATATTATGATGTATATTAGTTTATTATCTACCGAATATAAATTGATACATCTGAGGGTCAAGCTTTTCTTTAAGTCTGCTTTTTCGAGTTCTGATAGCGTTTTCCGAAGCCCCCATGCATTTGGAAATCGTTGTATTATTTATTTTCAGAAGACAAAGGAGACATAGTGTCAGATCATCCAGATTGACTCCATTGCCTGCCGCTTTTATATCGATTATCATGTCTGTGAATTCTTCGAATAACTGTTTCCTGAGTTTGTCCCTTTCTGCAGGCGGGAGAAAAGAACCATTGGAATGTTTATCATTTCCTTCTAATATTTGAAGTTTCTTCATCCATCCATTCCGAATGAAATTGTCTCTGCAAATATCAGCTCTTTTCTTCCAAATCTTAGTCAATTCAGAATTTTGGTCATTCTCAGAATCAATAGATTGTAATTCTATCTGATTGACACGAATCTGGTCCAGTTCTTTTCTTATTTTTATATATCGTTTCTTGTTATTTCTGTCGTATAGGAAGAACAATATTATACCAAAGAATACGATTGATAATATGATGACAATCTTTCTTTGGGTTCTTAGTTGCGATTCATGAATGTGTTTCTGCAATAGTAAGTTGTTGCTTGAAATCTCACTATTCAAAGCTTCTTTTCTTGAAATGGCTTGTGAAATTGAATCGTTCCTTGAAATCCCTTCACTTGCAGAAACTTCTTCACCCAAGGTGTATTTTACACATGCATTGAGTATTCTAAGGCTGTTGTATGTATTGATTGAATACTTATCAGGGGCGCTACTATATAACGAATCAGCTTTGTCGCAAAAATATTTTGCAATGCCTGTATGCCTGTTGTTTAGATTGAGAAAACCTAAAGTAATCAACCTTCCCAAACTGTTTTCAGGTAATTCCGTTAAATAGCTTTTGGCTTTTTCGTAATTTACGCCTGGTGTATTTGCATAATTCAGCACATAGGTTGTATAATTAGATTCTCCTTTATTTTGTTGTGAAAAATCAATGGCACGGGCGATATAAACCAATGCGGAGTCATTTTCATTGATGAAGCCATAGCAGGCTCCAATTTGGTGTAGAGCATAGGCCTTTTGTTGTTCTGTCTCCGCATAAGTTAATGCTTTCCTTGCATATACTATTGCTTTATTGTAATCTTTTTCAGCAGACGGTTCACAATAAATATCTGCCAGTTTCATATACAAAGAATATAGCTGGGTTTTTATTTCCCTCACCTATCATGTTGATTGACTGCTGCAAATAATAGGACATTGAATCCTGTTGCCCACGCCACATAGCCTGATAGGCTTTGAGCTGATAGGCTTTGAATAGCTCTATGCTGTCACAATTCTGCTTGAAATATGATACACTGTTGTCCAATAGTCTATCGGAGGCAAAGGCTTTGCTTTGTTGAAGTTTTGTCGTAGCGAGCAATATGCCGCATCGTGCTCTTTGTTGTTGTGTCAATTTTGAATATGGATATAATGTTTCCAGTATTGTTTGGGCAGAATCGGGATGCTCAACGGCCATTGATTCTGCCGTATCTAAAATCCTCTCTTTTTGTGTGGAATTGTTACATGCACATAACGCCACTGCTAATATAATGATATATAGTATATTTCTCATACTTGTCCCTTTTGATACAAAAGTATATCTTTCTTTTAAGAAAACCGTTAAGGAAAAAAGAAAGATTACATCCAACAGAATGTTGGTTCATACTGATATTTGTCATATAGTTGTTGAAATAAGGTAGTTCCAAGTATCGAACGAAGATGGAAGGTGGAACGGATAATATCAGAATTTGTTTACCGGTTTTATCCATGATAATACGCTTTATTTTCCAGTATAAAAAATATACTTGGTTATTAAAATGATATTTCTTATTTTTGTGCATCATTAATATTAGGTGATATAAATAGTCATGAAGAGATCAACGGTACAGGATGCCACATTCCCTGCCTGTCCGGTCAGGAATGTGTTGGCAAGAATATGTGATAAATGGGCCTTGTTAGTTTTATATATTCTGGATAGATCCGGCAAGGAAAGCATGCGTTTTACGGAGTTAAGGCAGCACATGCCTGATATTTCCCAGCGGATGCTGACGATGACCTTGCGAACATTGGAAGAGGATGGCTATATCACTCGGACTGTCTTTTCGGAAATACCGCCACGGGTGGAATATGCACTTACAGTCAGGGCCGAATCCCTGAAGCCGATCCTGACTTCCTTGTTGGAATGGGCGGCCGAGCATATGGAAGAGGTCATGCACGACCGTAGAAAAGCCATGTCGCAGCCTGAATAAATAATTCAATTCACACACGATAAGTACCAAGAAGATGAAAGCAGCTCAGATAAAGAAATATGCAAAGAAAATCAATGTGAGTATCAATGAGGTTCCCGTTCCTGTGCCGGATAAACATGAAGTGCTGATCCGGGTAAAAGCTGCGGCGGTTAATCCTTTGGAGAACCTGATCCTTACAGGCCGTATACGGTTGGTCCAAGATTATCACATGCCTCTTACATTGGGAAACGAATGTGCCGGGATCGTGGAAAGCGTTGGCGAAGATGTGAGGGATTTTAAGGTCGGAGATTCCGTTTATGCCCTATTGCCCCTGCATAAAATAGGTGCTTTTGCCGAATACGTGGCCGTTGACTGTCGGGCTGTTGCTCCGATGCCATCCGGCTATGACTTTGTTACGGCTGCGGCCATTCCTTTAACCGGTTTGACGGCTTATCAGGGACTTGTGGAAGAACTGGAAGTACAGTCCGGTAAAACCCTGCTGATTCCCGGAGGTTCCGGAAGTTTTGGACAAATGGCTGTACCTGTCGCAAAGGCCATGGGGCTTCGTGTCATCATCACGGGCAATAGGCGTTCACGGGAGAAGTTTGAGCAAATGGGAGTTGACCAGTATATCGTGTATACGGAAGAGAATTATTGGGATCTCTTGTCTGGCGTCGATTACGTCATAGATACTTTGGGCGCTTCCGAATTTGAGCATGAGCTGTCTGTCCTGAAAAAAGGAGGACGGTTACTGAGTTTGAGGAACGCTCCTAATAAAATGTTTGCCCTGCGAAATGGTTTCCCCTGGTTTAAGAAACTGCTGTTTACGGTAGCTGGATACAGGTATGACCGGGCTGCTCGAAAACAAGGGAAAGAATACCGTTTCATATTCGTCCGCGCGGATGGCGTCCAGCTCCGGAAAATAACGGAAATGGTAGAGAAATATCATATCGTTCCGGATGTTGATCCCCGGATATTCTCTTTGTCTCAGGTAAATGAGGCCCTTCAACTTGTAGCTGAAGGACGGCTCAACGGTAAGGTGATGATTCAAATGTAAACCTTATAAGGATAGAAGAAGGAGGTAGAAAAGTATGAAACTGTATGAAATCTGTTTTAGTCCGACAGGTGGAACCCGGAAAGTCTCCGGATTTTTGGCCCAAGCGTTGAATGGAACGTCGGTAAACATTGATCTGTCTGACCGAAAGAAGAACTTTGGTGACATTGCGCTACAGGAAGATGAGGTTGCCATCGTAGCTGTTCCTTCGTATAGCGGACGTGTACCGGCTCCGGCGGCTGCACGTATCTCACAAATTCAGGGAAACGGCGCCAAGGCTGTTATCGTTTGTGTTTATGGTAACCGTGCTTATGAAGACACCTTGGTTGAACTTCAGGATCTTGTGCAGCAGGCCGGGTTCACGGTTATAGCTGCTGTCGCAGCGATAGCAGAACACTCCATCGCGCACAAATATGCCGCGGGCCGTCCTGATCAGGCCGACGAGAAGCATTTGAAAGCGTTTGCCGATAAGATAGTCGACAAGCTGAATGAAAGAGACTTCTCTACTCCTGCCATACCGGGCAACAGACCGTACAGAAAGGCCGGAAATGCGGGTATCGTGCCCAAAGCAACCGAGGCCTGTACGAAATGCGGTGTCTGTATTTCCAAATGTCCTGTCGGGGCCATCAGTCCGAGTGATCCGGCAAAAGTGAAAAAGAAAGCCTGTATTTCCTGCATGCGCTGCGTTGCAGTCTGTCCTCATCAGGCCAGAAAGGTTAATGGCTTGCTTCTTGCCATCGTACATCTGATGCTTAAGAAGGCCTGCTCTGTAAGAAAAGAATGCGAACTGTATATTTGATAAGCTGGCTAAGTGAACCTGCATGGCCTCTTGCCTATTTCAGCAAGAGATCTTTGAGCTTGTCTTTGTTTCTTCCTGAGATTTTGAGCCCAGTCTCCCGGTAATTGTCGAATGATCCGTATCGGTTTTCGATTTCCTGATAGGCAATATTCAGGTACGATTCACTGACAGACAGCAGGACCGTCATTGTCTCTTGTGAATCCGAACTGAGTGAAGAAGCTGTTTTGGCCATAAATCCCGGGTTGATATAATGGTTGGAAGCCATATATTCCCGAGTAATGGATTCTTGTGAAATATCCAGAATGGAAAACAGAAACGAGATAAAAATCCCGACCCGGTCTTTTCCCAACTCACCACTGATCAGTACCGGATAGTTTTTCTTATCGAGCAAGATGCGGAGCGCTTCTCCGAAGTCTTCCGTATTATTGGCGATAAAACGGATGTAGGCATCTTCCATGAAAAGAGAACCGTCCCGTTTACGTACCTTGTTTTCGAGAATACGCTGCATCATTTCGTCCTTATTGCCGCAGGGAATGGGGATGTGAATGATTTGCGTATTAGGGAAATAAATGGGTCTCTCTTTTACTTCATGAGCCGTCCGTAGATCAATGATGGTTTTGATACCGGCGGCACTCATCCGGATGGAATCCTGGGAGGTGAAGTTGTGTATATTGCCCGAACGGTAAATCTTCCCCCAGCGGATATGCCTGCCTTTCTTTGATTTATAGCCACCTACATCCCGGAAATTCTGGATTCCTTCCATAAAGGTGTACTGGGCCGCGATATCCTGTGGAAAATGATCGTTGAAGGTGATACGGAAATACTTCCGCTGGATGTTATTCTCGGTGATGTAGCGGATAAAACCATCTTCTATCGGTGTTGTAATGGCCGGGTGGCTCATATCGAACTTGTCCGGTACATCCGAAACATACAGTTTCGCTGTTCCTTGGATAACCGGATTAGTCTCCCATTTGATAATGTAATTACCAATTTCATCACGCACACACAACGCCTTGATATCACATGATTCCGGCTTGCATCCGAACAATGCCAGTAAACATGTCAGTAATCCGAAAATCTGCTCTTTCTTCACCATTCTCCCAACTTCTATCTATCAACACAAAGATAGAAAATCCCCGAAATTCTCCCAATATCTTATATTTATTTAAGTTTCGCTTGGAAACTTCCATATTTACCGGCAAATTCACAGGAAATGTAATTGTCGTAGCTCTGACAGACTTCGGCTGAAAAGTCAATACCGCACTGGATGATTTTCGTCCATTGCTCCTGACTGAGTGTTGGCAGATCATCCTTCCGGATCTGGTATTTCAGGAGCCCGTAAATAATGCCTGCATTGAAATTGTCGCCGGCTCCGATGGTACTGACCGGCTGGATAGGCTGTGCGTCGACATGGGCCGAAAAACGGCTTGTCCGCAGGTCTACTCCGTCGGCTCCACGTGTAGTCAGAAAGTTATCGCAGTAAAACTGGATATGATCCTGGTATACCTGGTTGAGGTCGGTCTGCCGGAACAGGTTGTAGAAGTCTTCATCCGAACCCCTGACGATATCGGCAAACTCGAAATTTTCCAGGACGGTAGGCATCACGTGGATGGCTTCGTGGGCATGGGCCTTCCGGAAATTCGGATCGTAATAGAGAATGGCCCCCCGTTCTTTCGCGTATTCGAGGAATTCATAAACCCGTTTCCGTAAAGCCGGATTCAGGGAATAATAGGAACCGAAGATGAAAATATCATCTTCTTCGATGGGTGGAAGCGGTACTTCCAGCCGCTGTTTCGGATAGTCTTTGTAGAAGGAATACTGCGCATTCTGGTGCTCGTCCAGGAATGCCAGCGACAGCGGGCTTTTCCCATCCGGAAACCGATCTACATACTGGGTGGAAATATGGTTCTCCTGCATAAACTGCTGGATGATATCCCCGACCTTGTCATTCCCGATTTCACTGATAAAAAGCACATCTACACCCAGTCGTCCCAATGAGACCAGGCCATTGAATACGGATCCTCCCGGTACAGCCACGTAAGGCTGGTTCCCCCGGAAAATAATATCCAGTATTGTCTCTCCAATTCCTATTACTTTTCTCATTTCCTCTCACTTATTTTGAATCCGTTTCTCTCATGAATCACTCCCGATTCCCGTTGGTTTTGCGGGGTGGTTCAGCCGGGAAACTTGTAGACCTGATTTTATTCTTTCTGGCTCTGTTCGCGGCTTTTTGAGCCTAAATAGCCGCCATGATGGCGTTTGGCGTAATCGCTGTTGGTAAAACCGATCCGTTTCATGGTGCTGACTACCAGGATGTCACCGATAACGGTCATGACCGTGGTTGAGGTTGTCGGTGTCAATCCTAACGGACAGACTTCGGCCGGTGCTCCTGTTGGCAGACAGACGGTTGCTTCCCGGGCCAGTTCGCTTTCCGGATTTCCGGTGATAACGATGAACTTCATCTCCGGAACCAGGCCTCTGGTAAGCGAAACCAGTTCGACCAGTTCGCGTGTTTTGCCCGAGTTGGAAATCAACAGCATGATATCGTTGGGGCGGACAATGCCCAGATCGCCGTGCTGCGCTTCGCTGGGATGCAGGAAGAAGGCCGGCGTACCGGTCGAGCTGAAGGTCGTTGCGATATTCATGGCGATTTGTCCTGCTTTACCCATTCCACTTGTTACCAGTTTCCCTCCACGAGCGTGCACATACTCCACAATCAGATTGACCGCTTCTTCGTAATTGGAAGAGACGGGAATGTTTCGTACGGCATTCGCTTCTTTCTCTAAAATAGATGCGATTTCGTATGTCATCATGATTTTCTATGCTTGTTTGATATACTGAAGTACAAAAATACATCTTTTTCTCAAACTCGTTGCATTCCTTCCCTTTTTCACGCAGATTTATCCTGTCAGAACAGGGCCGATATGGCCAGGCCGGTATTCAGGTAATTCAGGCGCTTGTTTGTTTCGAAATAAGGCAGACTGGTATAGACATATTCCAGATACAGACGGAAACCCATGGCCGGTGATATCTGGGCCAGCAGTGACGTGGCAGCCGTGCCGGAAATACCTTTATGCAGCACATCCTGGTTATAGAGCAACTGGCAGTAACCCACCTCGAGCTTGGAGTTGAGGAAAATACGTGGGATTACCCGGTACGTGTAACCGGGACCTATGCTGAAGGATGTGGCACCGGCGATGCCCTCACCCTGGGTCAGCTTGGCCGACTGAATGGTTGCCTGCAGGTTGATTCCCCAGCCGTTCTGCCGGTAGTAGGCTGCCGAGATGGTGGTATTCAATCCTTGGTAAGACGTCAGTTCTTTTCCGTTTAAGCTTATTTTGCGTGGAAACAAAGAACTGTAGCCGATGGAATACTCGATGAAAGAGGGAATCCTGGAATAGGATACATCGTCGTCGAGCAGGTCGAACACCGGTTTCTTCCGGAAAATCAGATCCGATAAGATATATCCTACTTCTGTCGACATGATGCCGATGCCTGCTCCGGCCAGGACATCCGACAGCCAGTGACGGTTGTTCATCATTCGTCCGGCTGCCACCAGCGTAGCTGCCGAATAGGCTCCGATTCCTACCCAGGGACTCAGGTCTTTATATTCTTTATAGAGCATGGTGGCGGCCATGAAGGCTGTAGCCGTATGGCCGGACGGGAATGAATTGTTTTTGCTATGGTTGGGTCGATCTCGTTTCACCGTATATTTCAGTCCATTGACAACACCGGCCATCAGGGCGGCAGAAAAGACATCGGCTGTCATCATCTCGCCCCAGTTACTTCGCCCTTTAACGCCTGCCAGCTTCATTCCGAACATGGCGGCCATCGGCGCATATTGCAGGTAGTCGTCAAAGTGATAAGAAAAAGATGACATGTTGGCCTGGCGTGTTTCCTGTATTCTTTTGTCGATTGTGGTGGCTAAGGCACTTGCGAACAGCAGAGGAACGCCTTGTTTGGTGATCTGATAGGCTGATGTCCGCTGTACTTTCTGTATCATCGACAGATTCTCGTTTATATCCAGCGTATCGATGGTTGCGGCATAAACGGAGCCGGAAAAGACAGATGTGCCCAAAGCTATGAATAAACACAGAAATCTCATAAAGCAGATTTAACCTAATATATCAATAAACTTTTTCCTTTTCTCTCTTTTATGAATCCCGTACGGGAGAATACAAGCTGGCAAAAAATAGTGTTGCCAAAAGCTTGACAACACTATTGTTTTATTTATCTCCAGTCGCCATTATCCTTGATCAGCTGGATCAACCGTTCTACGGCTTCCTCTTCCGGGATATTCTTGACCAGACATTCTTTCCCTTTATAGAGGCTGATCTGGTTACGCCCGGCTCCTACATAGCCGTAATCGGCGTCGGCCATTTCACCTGGTCCGTTGACGATACAGCCCATGATTCCGATTTTCAGTCCTTTCAGGTGTGAAGTCGCTTCTTTGATGCGGGCAATCGTTGTCTGCAGGTCGTATAGCGTACGTCCGCAACTCGGGCAGGAAATGTATTCCGTTTTGCTGATACGGACTTTGGCTGCCTGCAGGATTCCGAACATCGTCTGGTCGAGTGTCTGGGCCGGGATGGCATTATCATGGAGCATGACACCATTGCCGAAACCGTCGAGCAGAAGAGCTCCCAGATCGGCCGCAGCTTTCAGCTGGAGCGATTCGATATCCGGTTCGTTGTATTCACGATGAAGAATTACGGGGACATCTACGCCCGTTTTCATCAGGCGGTGCATGGCTGCCCGCTGTTCACCTAATCCGTTGCGGCGGTGGGTACTCAGTACGACAACCACCGTTTTGTCTTTTTTCAGAATCTCCAGTACCTCATCCGTCAGGTCCGGGTAAGTCAGGCGGATGAACTTCAGCGGAGAATCGTAGTTTTTCATCTCTTCTGCTTCAGAAGCAATAAAGTAAGGGAATGCGTTCGCACGTGGTTTCCAGAACTGGGCATCTACCAGCATGCGGAATGTATCCGGCAGGTTATCCGGATTCTCCTGGCCGATATAAATGAAATCGGGCATCGCTTCGTAATTGAACTCGAAATCACCCTGAGACCGGTCGGAGATGACAATCGGCAGGAAGTCTGAACCTATCTTTTCCACGCCCCGTGTCTTCCGTTTCTGGCAGGCAATCGGGTCATAACCGGGAGCCAGCTCACCGGTGATAGGCTGATGACCTTCCCGTTCCAGGATATAATTGACCAGTTTCTGGGCAACGGGCATTTCAGCTTCCGGGTCTTCCGAGAGGGAAACCCGAACGGTGTCTCCAATGCCGTCGGCCAGCAGGGCACCGATACCTACGGCGCTCTTGATACGGCCGTCTTCGCCGTCACCCGCTTCCGTAACGCCCAAATGAAGCGGATAGTTCATGCCTTCTGCTTCCATGGTCTTTACCAACAGCCGGACGGTCTTGACCATGACTACCGGATTGGAAGCTTTGATGGATATAACGACATTCGGAAAGTCTTCATCCCGACAGATTCTCAGGAACTCCATGCACGATTCGACCATCCCATGCGGCGTATCACCATACCGGCTCATGATCCGGTCAGACAGAGAACCGTGGTTTACTCCAATACGAATCGCCGTATGATGTTCCTTGCATATCTGGAGAAAAGGCACGAAGCGGTCGCGTATTTTCTGCAGTTCGGCCGCATATTCCTCGTCCGTATATTCCTGGTGGCTGAAGGTCTTTACCTTATCCACATAGTTTCCCGGATTGATACGTACTTTCTCTACCTCGACAGCTGCTGCATCTGCAGCTTTCGGGTTGAAATGAATATCGGCTACCAGCGGAGTGGTATATCCCTGTTCATTCAGTTGGCGGCGAATAACACCCAAGTTGTGCGCTTCACGTTCGCCCTGTGCTGTGAAACGGACATATTCGGCTCCGGCTTCGATCATCCGGATGGCTTGTTGTACGGCAGCTTCCGTATCCATGGTGGAAACATTGGCCATCGACTGGATACGAATCGGATTGTCACCTCCCATAGGTGTATTCCCGATCTGGACTACCGACGACTGACGACGTTTGTAATTGAAATAATCCATGTGTTCCTAATCAGGTAGAGACGCAAAAGATTGCGTCTCTACGTAAAATTAATTGGTTTTGTATTTGAAAGATACTTTTGCCAGATCTTCGTTGGCCTTTACAATTTTCTTCTTCAGATCTTCCTTGTATTGGGCCAGTTTCGCTTGCAGAGATTCGTCACCGACAGCCAGCATCTGTACAGCCAGGATACCGGCATTCAAGGCTCCGTTGATCCCTACGGTAGCCACTGGAATTCCCGGAGGCATCTGAACGATAGCCAGCAGGGCATCCATACC
The DNA here is from genome assembly GCF_023744375.2 of Parabacteroides sp. AD58. Lineage (NCBI taxonomy): Bacteria > Pseudomonadati > Bacteroidota > Bacteroidia > Bacteroidales > Tannerellaceae > Parabacteroides > Parabacteroides absconsus. Next base: position 2,859,424 of record NZ_CP146284.1, read on the forward strand.
GTCGAGTGTCGAGTTGATAGGCACACCGATAACCGGAACAGTCGTCATGGAAGCGATGACACCACACAGATGAGCCGCCATACCGGCTGCTGCGATGATGACACGGATACCTCTTTCCTTGGCTCCCTTGGCGAATTTTTCTACTTCTTCCGGTGTCCGATGAGCCGACAGCGCATGCATCTCAAACGGGATTTCCATCTCGTCGAGGAACTTGGCTGCCTTTTCCATAACGGGCAGATCCGAAGTACTGCCCATGATGATACTAACAACCGGAGTCATTTTATTTCGCAATTAATTGTTCATATTCGGCAGCCGACAACAGTTCGTCGAGCTCAGCTGCATCTGATACAGAAACCTTGATGATCCAGCCTTTGCCATAAGCATCTTCATTCACTAACTGAGGAGCGTCTTCCAGTTCCGGATTAACTTCCAGTACTTCGCCAGTAACCGGCATGAACAAATCAGATACCGTCTTAACAGCTTCGATTGTACCGAAAACTTCTTCTTTGCCTACGGTTTCACCTTCAGTTGTGATATCTACATAAACGATTTCACCCAGTTCGCTCTGTGCGTAATCAGTAATGCCAACGTATGCTACGTCGCCATCAACACGGATCCATTCATGATCCTTTGTGTACTTTACATCTGTAGGAAAATTCATATCTCAAGTGTTTTAAATGAAAAAATAGAAATAACTTAATAATGAAGATATATAAATACCTATAAATCCTAACCCAAACCCGGCATAGACCTGAGCCGGTGTATGTCGCTTCAGTATCAGGCGGGAAGTTCCCAAACACCCTGCTGCCAGGAATCCGATGATGAAGCTGATCCACGGATTGAGCGCATAAAGTTGGGCTACTCCCATAACACCTCCTAACAGGCCTCCTATACCGATCATGTGGGCACTGATCTTCCATACGAAGTTAATACCCATAGCCATCAGCATCACGGCTGCCGTCCCGAACAGGATGGCCACGAGCCAGAAAGGCATCAGCATCCGCAGCAGGAAAAAGGCACAGGCCACGATCGAAGCGACAAAGAGCAGGTACGGCAAGGTGCGTACCCTCCGGTTGGTCAGTGCCAGGTCTCCTCCGTTGCCATATTTCACCAGCAGGGCGATGAAGATACCCGGTACAACGGCCGTCATCAGGAATACTCCCGAGAGAATCAGCAGTTTCATCTGGAGCGGATAGACAGCCAGATAGGTGCTGGCAAATGCTAAGGCGACTCCGTAGGTGACCATCAGCAACGGATGAAAGACTACCGATAATATGTTTGCTAATACTTTCATGAGCTGTTCCTTTATATTTCTTTCCGCAGACGGGCTACCGGAATTCCCAGCTGCTCGCGATACTTAGCTACCGTACGACGGGCAATGACGTATCCCTTTTCCTTCAGGATAGCGGCCAGTTCTTCATCCGTCAGCGGTTTCCGTTTGTCTTCTGCATCTACATGCTCTTTTACGATTTTCTTGACTTCGCGGGTAGAGATTTCTTCTCCCTTGTCTGTCTGCATGGATTCCGAGAAGAAATATTTCAGCGGATAAATACCGAAGTTTGTCTGTACATATTTGCTGTTGCTGACACGTGAAATGGTGGAAATATCATATCCCGTCCGTTCTGCCACGTCTTTCAGGATCATCGGGCGGAGAGACGATTCATCGCCTGTCAGGAAGAAGTCCTTCTGCAGGGCGATAATGGCTTCCATCGTGCGTTGCAGGGTTTCCTGCCGCTGTTTGACCGCGTCGATGAACCACTGGGCCGAATCGAGCTTCTGCTTTACGAACTGTACGGCATTTTTCCGGTCGCTTGTCTGATTGGCCTTGTTGCTTGTATAATCCTGGAACATATCTACATATTCCTGATTGATACGCAGGTCGGGAATCCCCCGGTTGTTCATCGACAAGGTAATTTCGCCGTTGTTCGAATCGACGATAAAATCCGGTACGATCTGGCTCATTGCCGTTTCCATTGTTCCTCCCCAGGCAATACCCGGTTTCGGATCAAGGAGAGTAATCTCGCGGATGCTTTTCTTCAGCGTCTCTTCGTTGATCTCCAGTCCGCGCAGTATCTTGTCATAATGCTTGCGTGTAAACTCGTCAAAATAGTCGGTCAGGATCCGGATGGCAATCCGTGTCTCCGGAGTCTGTTCCTTCTTCCGCAGCTGGATCAGCAGGCATTCCTGCAAGTTGCGGGCCCCTACTCCTGCCGGTTCAAAATCCTGGATAATCTGCAGGATGGGGTAAATATCCTTTTCTTCCACATTCAGTCCGGCCTGGAATACCAGGTCATCGGCTATGGCTCCTAAGTCACGGCGCAGGTATCCGTCATCATCAATATTCCCGATGATGTATTCGGCCATCTTCATCTCTTTTTCCGGAAGATTACGCAGGCGCAGCTGCTGAACCAGAAATTCATTCAGTGACTCACTGACCGAGAACGGGATATCTTCTTTCTTTTCACTCCGTTCGCGCATCTCCTGCAACTTATATTCAGGAATGTCATCCTCCGACATATAATCGCCTAATGACAAATCCAGGTCTGCATCCGATTCCCCTCCTTCTGAGCCTTCCCCGTCATCCGGGTTGTCGTGCTCTGCTACATCATAATCATCTTCCGGTGCTTCTTTGCCTTCCTCCAGGGCAGGATTCTCTTCCAGCTCATGCTTTACTTTCTCTTCCAGCTCGATAGCAGGAAGTTCCAGCAAGCGGATCAGCTGAATCTGTTGAGGAGAAAGCTTCTGTTGAAGTTGTTGCCGTAACTGTTGTTTTAACATATCAAATACTCGTTAGCCTGAATGATTATGCAAATATAGTTTTTTATAGACAAATCTTTTCGTCTTTTCCTTTAAATTTCTTGTACGCCCAGGTTTCAATCCTTAAGTTTGCAAAACTTAAAAACTAAACGTATGTGGAAAACATTTTGCTTGTCCCTGTTAGTAGCAGGACTATTTTCATGCCAGGAGGGGAAACGCTACCAGTCGTTTAAGCCCGGTGAAATCTGGCTCGACAACGCGGAGGTGCATATCAATGCCCATGGAGGAGGCATCCTGTACGATGGAGGCCGTTATTACTGGTTTGGTGAACATAAGACGGAAGGTGAGGCAGGTAACCGGGCCAATGTGGGGGTTCACTGCTATTCATCAGACGATTTGTACAACTGGATAGATGAGGGCATCGCTTTGTCGGTAGAACCCGAAGGCTCGGGCAGTCCGATCGAGAAAGGTTGTATCCTGGAACGCCCGAAGGTGATTCATAATGCCAAGACCGGAAAATATGTGATGTGGTTCCACCTCGAACCCAAAGGCATGGGATATCGCGGAGCACAAAGCGGAGTGGCCGTCAGCGACCAGGTAACCGGACCGTATCAATTCCTGCATGCCGGCCGTATTAATGCCGGGAAATGGGCTGCAAATGCGTCAGAAGAGTTGAAGAATGCGCCTGTACCTGCCCTGGAAGACGCTTACTCCGGCGGAGAACTGCCGGGACATCCGGACTCGCTGAATATCCACAAGCGGGATTTAGAGGGCGGACAGATGGCCCGTGATATGAATCTGTTTGTCGATGATGACGGCAAGGCCTATCATATCTATGCGTCGGAAGAAAACAGTACGCTGCAGATTGCCCAGCTGACCGACGATTATACCGATCACAATGGTGTCTACATCCGCTGCTTTGCCGGACGGTTCATGGAGGCTCCTGCCATGTTCAAGCATAACGGGAAATATTACCTGATGATGTCGGGCTGTACAGGCTGGGCTTCGAACGCGGCCCGTTCTGCAGTAGCCGATTCTGTTTTAGGCGAATGGAAAGAACTGGGAAATCCGTGTGTGGATGCTGATTCGGCCACGACCTATCATTCCCAGAGCACGTATATCCTTCCGATGCCGGGACATCCGGACAAGTTCATTTATATGGGCGACCGCTGGACTCCCGAGAATGCGATCGACGGCCGTTATATCTGGCTCCCGCTTGAGTTTGACGGAGATCGTTTCGTGATCCATTGGCAGGATGAATGGAAGATGTAAAAATGGCAAGGAGGGTGTGTCGTAATACGCGATTCACCCTCTTTTCTTTATCAACGATAAGAGCGTAGTTAACTTTTTCAGGCAGCGATATTCTGAAGATAATCTCGATTATTTTGTTCCCAATAGCTTAAATGAGCGGTAATAAGGCCGTAAAGGTGTTTAATTGGCCAATTTATACCCTCTTTATTCATCTTGGTACACATCTTTTTTATATTGAAGGCGATGGCCAGGAAGCAAAAGTCCATGAGAACCTTGTCCTTTCCAAAATGACGGAAGCGCTTGTAGTTCATGTTGTATTTTATCTGTCCAAATACAGCTTCCGGTTCTATACACCTTTGCCCTCTGTGTTTCAGCCCTTCTTCGGAACAAAGAAGTTCCCGGGCTTTCTGTTTGTATATCCTGAGTCGGTGATTCAGTTCTATCGTCCTGTTTCCTTTAGCTTTAAAACACAGACATCTTAACGGACATCCTTCGCATCTGACAGCCCTATACCTGGCATATTCGACTACATATCCGGATTCGGTTTTCGTATGCCTGGTACCTACCCTCTGCATCTTTTGTCCCATTGGACAGACACAGTAATCCTGTTTTTCATTGTAGAAAAAGTTTTCGGCTTTAAAAGGATTCGGTTTAAATCTTGGCCGCTGCTCCATATGGAAATAATTGTATTTGACGTATGCTTCCATCCCGTTTTCCGACATAAAGTGGTAATTCTCTTCTGATCCGTAACCGGAATCAGCAACCACCGTATGAGCCAACTGGCCGTATCTGTCGGCAAAGGACTTCAGGAAGGGGATCATCGTCAAGGTGTCAGTCGGATTCGGGAAAAGAGAATAATCGATAATGAATTGATTTTCCGTAGCAATCTGAAGATTATATCCGGGCTTTGTCTGACCGTTGCGCATGGCATCCTCCTTCATTTTCATAAAGGTGGCCTCTTTGTCTGTCTTGGAATAAGAGTTGCGGTCCTGAAGATTGTCCAGATGGTTATTGTATTCCTGAAGCTTATCTCTATGTGCTTCCAGTTCTTTCAGTTGCCTGCGTTTCTTTCTCAGTGCAGATTTCTGCTCTTTCGTGGATGGTTCTGAAGTCTGTTCAAGGGCATTGCGTAATTCTCCCGCCATTTCTGTCAGCATGGAAGGTGTAAACTCAATTTCCTCGTTGTTTTCCGAAGCTTTTTCCTGAACGATGACGTCATCTATTTGGCTTAACAGAACACTGATTTTCTTCATCAGTCGTTCACGGTTTCGCTCAACGCTCTTCCGCCATACAAAAGTATATTTGTTGGCCTTGGACTCAATCTTTGTTCCGTCAATATATTCCACATTCAGACTGATGAAACCTTTGGATGAAAGCAGAAGTACGGTTTGGGTAAACACTTCGTTAATCTCATTCTTCACCCGGTTACGGAAACGATTGATAGTAATGAAGTCCGGTTTCTCATAACCGGCTAACCAAATGTAATGGATATCACGATGAAGAAGCTTTTCTATTTTCCGGCAGGAGTATATATTGTTCATATAGGCATACAAGATAACCTTTAGCATCATCTTGGGATGGTAAGGACTGCGGCCGCATTCTTTGTATAACTTCCTGAAACCTTCAAGATTCAGGCTTTCAACCAAAGCGTCAACCATGCGCACAGGATCGTTTTCTGCAATATCTTCATCGATTCTTTGCGGAAAAAGTACCGTTTGGTTGGGAGTGTATGGACGAAAATGTATCTTTGCCATATGTATAAATCTTTATGCTTAAAGATACAAAATCTTTAGGTAATAACAAAGCCCCAGCTTGTGAAAGTCGGGGCTTTGTGCTAAAAAAAGAAGGTGTGCTTTTTGACACACCTTCTTTTTATATCCATACCACAAATTGGAGCAGTTTCCTCTTACCATACATTATATTCAGAGAGGAAGCCGTTATACCGTATTCAACTAGATCTACAAGTAAGGATAAAAAAGAAGTATCATGACTTACGCAACTCTTCTAACTTTAAATCTAAATCTCTTAAAAAAACGTGTACAAAGATACCTCTTTCATTACTTAGAAATTTAAAATTGATTGACCCTTCATTATATATAAAAACTTCTGACCCATCAAAAAGCTAGTACGTGTCGAGAAGTAGCTGGAACAATGTTAGCAGTTACGAGACAAATATACCAAAGTTTTACACGAAGGTTCCGAACAAATCATAGAGTTAAAAGTAAAACATCTGTTATCTTCTTCTACCGAACAACTCATCGGAAATATCATCATGGCTGGTGGCTTTGAAGATACTAGTTATTTTGTACGCTCAATCAAACAAATATTTGATGTAACACTAGCTCAATTCAGTCCCTCCAATTATTGTATAACGTCAAATAGAAAAATCATTTTTAAAAGTAGGATAACTAAAACACTGAAAATTATATATATAATATTTTTTTATATCGAAATAATACTAATTACACAAACGAAAAATAGTCCAAAAATCCTGATATTTAACCTGATTATCCTAACCCTCGGACATAAATTCTGATACTTTTGCTACTATAGTTATAAAATAAGTGTATCGTAACATTGTGAAGCACATGAACACTTATTTATATGTATTAGACGAATAGAACATTAGTATTGAAATAGATGAGTATTTAATTACTAACCAAATTATTACATATATGAAAACAAGAGTAATCATTACAATGCTGGCTCTAATCGGTATTTTCCAGTTTGCCGGTGCACAAACTATTCGTGACAACTCCAACGTTACTATTGGAAAAATTGAACGTGACGGGACAGTGAGAAATGCTGGCAACATTAAAATTGGGTCTATTTCATCCTCAGGAGAAATACGCAATACTGGCAACATCTTAATAGGAAAGATTGACAGTAACGGGAAAGTGTGGAACAAAAACAACAGTCAGTTGGGATCCATTGACAGCGATGGCACTGTAAAAAACGCGTCCAACATTAAAATTGGAAAAGTAGAAAGCAATGGCAGTGTGAAAAATGCGTCCAACATTACAATCGGGAAAGCCGAAAATGTTTCCACTAAGCATGCTGCTCTCTTTTTCTTTTTCGGCTTCTTTAAATAGAAGGTGGGGTTAAATAAATTAAGTTATGAAATAAATAAGCGGAATTACCACAAGCATGGTCTCATATTGTATAATAAAAAATAGTGGTGGATCTTACCGAAGGGAATCGTACAGCAGCCATGGAAGTGGAAGCTATAGTGGCAGCAGCTCCGCCCCAGGAGCTGCTGCCAGTAAATTACAAAATCAAATTTAGAAGGAATATGACAACGACAATACTTACTTTTGCCATTACCCTATTATCCGTAACAGGTGCATGGGCATACGATTTCAAAGTCGGTGATTTATGTTACAATATTACCGACAAAGGCTCAAAAAACGTAGAAGTGACGTTTGAGTAAGAAAGTCTTGAGAATAATTACAGCTATCTTTCTGGTATTGTAACCATCCAATTCACAGCAACTTATAATGGTACAGACTTTAGTGTGACAAGCATTGGTGAGTTTGCGTTTTACAATTGTTCCGCTCTCACACAAATTACCATATTGGCTGCCGAGCCTCCAAGAATATCAACATTCCCTTTTTATAATATCAGTCCGGATATACTTATATCTGTGCCTGTTGAAACATTGGATGCATATCAAAAGGCAGAAACTTGGAAAGAATTCAAATTACAAGGATTCCCATAATAGTTATAGACTTTTTATACTCTTCAAGTTTTGCAAGTTCAACTTTCAGGAGTTAAAGAAGTTATACAAACTGTAAAACCTAAAATATAAAATTATTATTGAACGGTTACTTAATGGAATATATCGGGATACAGACACAGAAAAGGAGAAACGACTTCCGTTCGACGCTCCTGCTTTTTATGTTCCCATGCCTTGTCTTAGGTGTGGTGTACATTTTTTTCATTCTTTTCGCATGGCTGGGTTTTATTGAAGAAGCTGAGACAGAGGGGCACTTCTGGCTTTCCGTCAACTCAGTTTACTCGATCTCGGTTCCTTATGTTCTTGGAGTGATTTTCGTATGGTTCACCATAGCCTATTTTTGGAATACGTATATAATAAAAGTGTCAACAGGAGCAACGACACTTGAAAGAAAAAAAAACAAACGTGTCTACAATCTGGTAGAGAATCTTTGCATGAGCCAAGGTATGAAGATACCGAAAATCAATATTATAAATGACGAGTCGCTCAATGCCTTCGCAAGCGGAATCAACGAACGGACATATACGGTTACGTTGTCGAAAGGGTTAATAAATAGACTAAAAAATGATGAGTTAGAAGCGGTCATTGCGCACGAACTATCGCACATACGCAACCACGATGTACATCTGCTCATTGTTTCTATTGTGTTTGTAGGTGTGTTTTCAATGATTGCACGTTTAGCATTCGAGTCAATATTTTCTTCTTCTGATAGCAGTTCCAATAAAAAGGATGGTAATAGTAATGGAGCTGTCATAATAGTACTGCTTCTGGCACTCATAGTTGTCCTGATAGGTTTATTGTTTGCTAAACTGATGAGGTTCGCCATTTTACGAAAAAGGGAATATTTGGCTGATGCCGAAGCAGCTGAAATGACAAAGAATCCGCTTGCTCTTGCTTCTGCCCTACGCAAGATTGCCAAAGACCCTAACATTGAGGCAGTGACACGTGAAGATGTCGCCCAGTTGTTTATTCAGCATCCGGGGAAGCAGGCTGTAGGTTTTATCGGAAGTCTTGGAGGTATATTCGACACACACCCTCCGATTGAAAAAAGAATAAGCATTCTTGAACAATTTTAATTATCGAATATCCCGATATAGATGTATCAACTAAGAAACAAATTCAAACAGAAAAACAAGGGAAAAAATTTCCGAAGTAACCCACTAAACGCCTGCCAGGCAAAGAATATAATGTTAACTTTGCTAACAGAAACATATGTGATTTTTATTAACAGAGCGATGAAGCTCTTTACAAGTCAAGTCAGAATGTAAGTTGTATAAAAAATACATGAACGATTTATGAAAACATATCTATATATCCTTATTACAGGACTCTCAATATTATTCGCTTGCCGGAAGAGTGATTCGCCTCTGTATTCGGAAGAGGCTAGAAAAGAAATTGATTCGATTTTACAAAAAAATTGTAACACAGATTCTTTATTGATCTTTCTTGATTCTTTTAAAGTAGCAAACAATATGTACGGGCAGGTTGCCACGTACGGACAATTAGGAAAAGTATATCGTGAAAATGCCTCTTTTGACGATGCCATTCAATATCATAAAAAAGGTCTGGAGATGGCTACTCAGATGAATGACACGCTTGAAATCGTGAAGGCGCTGAATAATCTTGGAACCAACTACCGGCGTATCGGGATATTGACCGAAGCTTCCGAATACCATTTCAGGGCATTGGGCCTGATAGAGAAAATGAAGGGAAGAACGTATGACATCAAGAAAAACCGGTTGGTTGCCATGAATGGAATCGGGAATATTTATCTCTCCTTGGGGAATAATAATGCGGCTGAAAGAGTTTTCCGTAATTCCTTAGCCGGAGAAAAGGAATTGAACAGCGCATTGGGACAGGCAATCAACACGGCCAACTTAGGTTTTATATTTGAAAGCCGTGAAGAATACGACTCGGCTTATATCTATTTCAAGCAATCTTTGTCATACAATCAGCAGGCTAAATCCGATTTAGGAATATCCCTTTGCTATAACCATTTCGGAAACCTTCACGAAAAAAAAGGTGAACTTGATGAAGCTCTAGCCAACTACCACAAAGCCTATGACATAATGAAAGGGAAAAGCGACCATTGGCATTGGTTGGAGTCATGTATTTCGATGGCACGTGTACTTCTCAAACTTAACAACCCTGCCCTAGCACAAACTTATTTGTCGCAGGCAAGGAAAACGGCACGGGACATTAATTCATTTGAACATCTGAGTGCGATTCATAAGCTGGATTATATATACTTTTTAGGACAAAACGACTGCCAAAGAGCTTTGGAAAGTTACATACAGAGCCAGGCATATGCTGACAGCGTGAAAAATGAGGAAAGCATCAATCATCTCCAAAATCTGAGAATTAAATACGAAATAGAAAAAAACGCACAGGAAATTGATTTGGTTAAAAAGAATTTCATTGAGGAACAACGCAACAAGCGAATCATCCTAACTGTGAGCATTCTGATTCTTTTGATGACTTGTTCGGCCATAGCATTCCTTTGGTATGCTTTGCGGATGAGGTCAAAAACAAACCGTACTTTACGACAGGTAGAACAGATACGTACCGGATTCTTCACCAATATCACACATGAGTTCCGTACACCGCTCACCGTAATCCTGGGATTGGTGGAGCAAATGCGGAATAACGATGTATCTAAAGACGAGACGGAACGTTACCTTAACTCCATTCAACGGCAGGGCAACAATTTGCTGGAATTGGTAAATCAATTGCTGGACATGTCAAAACTTATGGCAAAGGCTGATCGTAAACAGTGGTATCGGGGAAATATTGTCGCATTCATACGCATGACTCTTGACAGTTATCGCGAATATGCCTGTTCGCAGTACATTAATTTGCTGTTCATTCCGGAATCGAATACCATCGAGATGGATTTTATACCTGAGTATTTTAATAAAATAATGCGCAATCTGCTTTCAAATGCACTGAAATATACGCCTGCCAATGGAATTATCAGGATAGAAATGAAAAAAGATAAATCATTGTTGAGGTTGCAGGTTTTCAATACCGGAAATGAGATTCCCGAAGAGGAAATACCACGGTTGTTCGATACGTTTTACCAAGGTTCAAACAACGAGAAGCAGATAGGAACAGGTATAGGACTTCCCTACACACGCCAGATGGTGGAAAGTATGAACGGAAACATCAAAGTTTACAACAAGAAAGGTGAAGGGGTTGTTTTTTCAGTCTATATACCACTTGATCAAGATTCGATAGAGAGACTTCCATGGAGCGATGCTACCAACGTTACAGAACAAATTCGTGGAAAGAATGATCTGGAAAAGATTCAGGTTAAGAATAATGTCGCTGAAAATAGTCTTAGTCCTTCCATACTGATTGTGGAGGACAATCTGGATATTTCATTTTACATCAGCACCCTACTAAAGGGGAAATACCATCTTAATTATGCTTCTGACGGCAAAGAAGGCATTGATAAAGCGAAAAATTACATGCCCGACCTTATCCTGACAGACCTGATGATGCCAGGCATGGATGGCTATATGCTCTGCCATGAAATCCGGCAGTCTGAGATATTGAACCACATCCCTATCATTATCATCACAGCGAAAAGCAGTGACGCGGACCGCATACGAGGTTTGGAAGAAGGAGCGGACGCATACTTGATCAAGCCTTTCAATGCAGAAGAGTTACTTGTGCGTGTCGAAAAATTGTTGGAGCAGCGCCGGCAATTGCGAGACAAATTCTCTAAGGCCTTACAAGAAGGTTCTGCTCAAAATGTGGAATTATCATCTAGAGACCGTGATTTCCTGAATCGACTAACATCAATTATACATAGCCATTTAGCGGACAAAGATTTGAACGCAGATTTTATTGCCGACAAAATGTGTATGAGTAGAACGCAATTGAATCGGAAAATCCGTTCGATTGCCGACTATACAGCTACCACCTACATTCTTCAGATTCGGATGGAAAAAGCCAAACGTCTGCTAGCTTCTACAGAACAAGCCATCGGAGATATCGCCACGACTTGTGGTTTTGAAGATACCAGTTATTTTACACGTGTCTTTAAACAAATGTTCAATGTCACCCCCAGTCAATACAGAAAAACTCCTAAATTGTAGAATATCTACAAAAAACCATTCTGCTTTTGAGAGAGAAAACAGGACAATTAAAACATTGTAAATCAAAAAATATACACCCATTTTATATTCAAAAAATCCTGATTGTACCACAGAAAAAAGGTTTAATAATACCGATTTTTGATCTAATATTCCTAACTGAAGGTAATAAATACTGATATATTTGCTTCAGACATCAATTATATAGATAACATGATTTATTAATTTAAAATTTAAAGACTATGGGAGCTATTATTTCAAATTTCATGGAGATTATCCTTGGCAAGTATGCCCAGTTCAAAGGACGTGCCGGTAGAAGTGAATTTTGGATGTTTTATTTGGTCTATTTCATCATTGGGGCTGTCTTCTCTATCTTGATGAACCTTGTGGCAAGTATCTCTTTCCTTTATTATATCATTTTAGTACTGCAAGTAATTATCATATTGGGACTGCTTGTACCTACATTGGCTGTCAGCGTGCGTAGGCTTCACGATATAGGCAAAGGAGGAGAATGGATATTTATTAATCTAATACCTCTTATAGGTTCTATCTGGTTTCTTATTCTGCTGATAAAAGAAGGCGAGAAAGTCGCGAACCGTTTTGGCAATCCAGCCTGATAAAAAAGTCGTGTTTTTCATTAAATCTGAATTTATGGCAAAAAGGATATTTCCACGAGACATTCTTTTAGCTCTCTTTACCATGGTTCTGTTTTTCCAGAGCCATGCTAGGGAACCCGATAAGAATAACGGCTAGAAATGAGATGGAACAGATTCGTGCATTTGGAAGCAACCGTGTCATCTCTGTGACAGAAAACAATTATATCAATCTCTACAAAGTTTTTGAATTCTCGGATCTAAGAGAGAAAGCCTGTGTTTTGGATGAAAAAAAGCTTACAAATCCAGCTGTATTCAAATTCATAGATTGCGAATTTCGTAACAATCAGCAGTTTAGTATTGTATATATAGATAATATCACGGAGAATATCCAACTTTTCCAATATTGTTTTAGTGGTAACGAGGGTATTTTGTTTAGTCATGGAACTCACATTACTTTAGACAAATACTCAATTTATCATGTAGATGATTTCGGTAATGTCAGCTTGGTTAAAGATATGAATTGTTCTTGGAGTCATACGGAAATGAAACCAGAGATACGGAAAACGGATGAAGTACCAGCAGAGCCTATTTTATACTATCTATGGGAAGGACAGATCAACAATCGGGAAATTCGTCTGGTTTGTGCACGGCAGAAAAAAGTGCTGATAGGCGAAATGATGATGAAAAATGAGGTAGGCACGGAATTTCTCCGAGTATTGGGTATGATCGATACGGATGGCGAAATCTTGTTTAACGTCTATGATACGGAAAATGTTTGTGCTTTAAGGCGAATATTTTTAGGACATATAGTGGGCAAGACATTGGAATGTTTTGACGAAACGACACAAATGGAATTTAAACTCCGTACTTATAAAGGTGATGTACGATATGCCATGGATAGGGAAGCGGATGCTTATTGCAGTCCTTTTTCTAAATCAACAATCTATTATTTAAAGGCTGACAATCGGGAATTGGCCGGAGGATATAGTTTCTTTAATATGACATCATATTCTGAACATTACGGGCGTATCGATATTTCCCGTTCTGGAGCTGATCTTGAAGTGATGGAGTTTTCCATCGATTACAAAAATAAGGGACGTCAAGCTTTGACCGACGGTAAAAGTATATTGGACGGTAATACATTCAAACATCATTTATCGTATGGTGAATGTGATTATGAGTTTGAGGTCTTTTTTTATAACGGTTTTCTCATTATTCATTCCGTATCCGGAAAGCCGTATGGTTGTTTCGATTCTAATACCAGCATTGAAGGTATTTATGTGCAAGAATCAAGTGTAGGATAATAATAATCTGTAAAATAAAAGAGAAAATGAGAATGAAAGATTATAGAAATAGTGTGCTGATAGCGGTAATATTGTTCGTCATGGGTCTGGCTGCTGAAGCACAAGTAGGCAACTTTCTGCAACGAGCAAAAAAGACAGTGACAGAAAAGACAAACGAGTCTGCAGGCAATGTGGCAAGCAGAACTCTTAGTACTAGAGGCAATGCCATTTATGTGAGCCTTGAAAAAGGCAGCGCAAGAGCGGAAGGGACAAAAGACGCTCCGATGAAGGATATACAGAAAGCCATTGATAAAGCGACAAACGGTGACATGATCCGTATATCTCAGGGCAACTATCTTGGCAATTTGGACCGCGGATGGATTCAGATAAAAGGTAAATACGTCAGTCTCGAAGGTGGGTGGAACGATGATTTCACAGAACGTGACCCTATAAAATACATTACACGTATTCAGCCTTCAGTGGAACAAAGAGGTACAATAGGACAGGGGCTACTGATGATTGAGGCTACCTCAGATAAAAATTCACACATAATCATTGATGGATTGTTCTTCGACTTGGGTTTGGTGCATGAATATGCTAAAGCCGATCCAACAGACGAACGTTTCGGTTGTCCTGAAGGTTGTGAAACCGGACGTATCATGCCGGTAGGAAATCCACCAAACAAAACAATCCGTCTTATTGGAGGAAAGGTAGCAGGCAAGTTCATAGTCCGCAACTGTATGTTCCTGAACGCTTCGTTCAATGCCATCATCATGACAAACATGGGAGGTGACTGGGAAATATATAATAATGTTTTTGTTTCCAATTTATATGCTTCCTGTGAAATTAACGGAGGTTTGAACCAGAATACTGGTGCTCATCTGTCAACCGTCGATTTTCATCACAACACCGTGTTGTTCTCATGGCCGACGACAAAAGAAATGGAGAGCATGGGGTACGGGTACCGATTTAAAAATGGAGCAGATCATAATGTACATCATAATATTTTCGGCTGTAATAACTTTGGTGCATTGGACGGCGGTTGGGACGATTCTAACCTTCCTGCTAACAAACGCAAAATATGTTCGGCATACGACAATCTGTTTTTTATGAACAAGGGTGATCTCGTGATTGCAGGTACAAGCGGAGGTAAATGGCTCTATGTACCTAGTAAACGCTTTGAGGAGGTTGAAATGCTGACAAAATACGAGAATAACAGAGAACTCCCAAGTACAAGTAAGTTTAAAGATGTGATCGATCAAGCTTATTTGAAGGGATTCGCTTCCTTGAAGGTAATGACAACTGAAAGTTATGATCCAAATTCCGCCGCAAATCTTTATAGGGAGGCTCATGGATTGAACAAACAGGGAACTTCAACCACAAGAGTTTCAATGTTCGGAAACCGTTACAATTTCGACAAGGCTGTGCAGTTGTTTGGAGCGGAACCCGGATATGGCGCACAGCTTCCTATCGGTAATTAACAGGAATATACTAGAAAGTAAATTATAAAGATTAACCGTTAATAATATTATTATGGCTTATCAAGAAACAAAAACAACAGGATATGGAACCCGGGTGTCCAATTCTTTAAAAGGTATCGGTATCGGATTCTTGTTATTATTGGGTGGTACAGCTTTATTGTGGTGGAATGAAGGACGTACTGTGCAGATAACCCAAATGCTGGAGGAAGCACAAACAGTGGCAGTACATGTAGAAGATGTATCAAAACCGGATCCATCTTTAAATGGAAAACTTATTCATGCCACAGCTTTCACCCAAACAAAGGATTCTCTTAATGACTTGACTTTCGGCGTAGGATGCGTAGCGATACAACTGGAACGTAAAGTGCAATACTATCAATGGGTAGAGCATTCAGAGACCGAGACAAAAGATAAAACCGGAGGAAGTCAGGAAACAGTAACAACCTACTACTATAAACAGGAATGGATAGGTAACCCTGTCAATTCTCAGGAGTTCAAAGATCCTGATTATCAAAACAAGAACTTTGTGTTGATGGACATCGAAAATAAAAGTTATATGGCAGAGAATGTAACATTCGGAGCATACAAACTGCCAAAGGATCTGATTGGTTCCATTTCCGGTACAGTCCCGATGGAACTGAGTTTAAGCGAAGAGCGATTAAGTGAGTGGAATAGGGATATCAAGAAAAGTTTCGAAAGCACGTCTGCTTCTACTGTAAACAATACAGCCGCCGTTGCCGGAGAAACATCTACTATCGCCGAAGGAGACTCAGTAAAGGTTGAGACTGTCGCGACTACGGAGACAGGGCAGATTGTCAAACAGGACTACAATTATGTCCATGTTAATGGTAACGTGCTTTATTTCGGAAAGAATCCCAACAATCCGCAAGTTGGTGATGTGTCTGTCACCTTTACAAAAATAATGCCGGGAGATGCTTCCGTTATAGCCGTAGTAAGTGGAAACAACCTGCAGTCGTATATCGCAAAAAACGGTAAAAAATTGTCTGTTCTCACATCCGGAGCCGTAAGCATGGATGAGATGTTCGAAACTGAGCATCTGAGCAATTCAATCATTTCCTGGGTACTACGTTTCATAGGCTTGTTCTTGGTAGTCTCTGGATTAAAGGGGATTTTCGGTATCTTGGTAGATTTGTTGAGAGTCCTGCCATTCCTGGCCGATATTGTCGGACTTGGTGTCGGCTTGATATGTAAAGTGTTGGGATTGGTATGGTCACTACTTGTGATTGCCGCGGCTTGGCTGTTTTATCGTCCCGTTACCGCAGGAATACTGCTGGCTGTCATCGTCGTGCTCATAGCATACCTTGTGAAAAGAGGAAAAAATAATAAGAAAGCCAAAGTATTAAACGTGCAGATGTAAGGAATAATAGGAATGAAAGCTTTTATGAGCAGTTTTGGAACAGATCCACGCCTTTACAATGGGCAGTCTACCATGTGCGAAAACAGCAAAACTTATTACATATTCAGAGTTTTTGTTTTGTTGTTAGCGGCAATATCTTTTGCCGACAGTATTCAAAGTACCGTAGCCGGAACGCCAGTAAAAGGGATTCCGACTCCTGTATACGTTCGTTCTGTCGACGAGGTTTTTCTCATGGAAATCAAGGAATACCACGTATTCAATGCGAGAGCGGCCGATTCGTACGTGAAAGTTCTGTTCTCAGCCACTACCGTGGTAAAGGATTTCAAGGTACTCAAACTCAGCGAGTGCGAAATAGACGACAACGGCAGAATTTCGTTCCACGAAGAAACGCTTTACGAACAATTTGAGCTAGTACCAGAATGCCCCATCATGGTAGTTATGACTTTCTTTGGCAGCATACCCAACAATGGTTTCTCATATACCGACAAGGATAGAACGACGCGTAAATTCACTGTAAACTTAAGCGGCAAGGACGGTAGAGTTGAGATAGAGGGGTATTGAACAAAAAAAATGGGAACGGATTAAACTTAGCAAGTTTAACAATCTGATTTTAGTTTACAAAAACACGTTCATATGATCCCTATAGACAAATGCAACAACTATAATAGACAGTGGGTGTGTCGTAATACGCGATTCACCCTCTTTTCTTTATCAGCGATAAGAGCGTAGTTAACTTTTTCAGGCAGCGATATTCTGAAGATAATCTCGATTATTCTGTTCCCAATAGCTTAAATGAGCGGTAATAAGGCCGTAAAGGTGTTTAATTGGCCAATTTATACCCTCTTTATTCATCTTGGTACACATCTTTTTTATATTGAAGGCGATGGCCAGGAAGGAAAAGTCCATAAGAACCTTGTCCTTTCCAAAATGACGGAAACGCTTGTAGTTCATGTTGAATTTTATCTGTCCAAATACAGCTTCCGGTTCTATACACCTTTGCCCTCTGTGTTTCAGCCCTTCTTCGGAACAGAGAAGTTCCCGGGCTTTCTGTTTGTATATCCTGAGTCGGTGATTCAGTTCTATCGTCCTGTTTCCTTTAGCTTTAAAACACAGACATCTTAACGGACATCCTTCGCATCTGACAGCCCTATACCTGGCATATTCGACTACATATCCGGATTCGGTTTTCGCATGCCTGGTGCCTACCCTCTGCATCTTTTGTCCCATTGGACAGACACAGTAATCCTGTTCTTCATTGTAGAAAAAGTTTTCGGCTTTAAAAGGATTCGGTTTAAATCTTGGCCGCTGTTCTATGTGGAAATAATTGTATTTGACGTATGCTTCCATCCCGTTTTCCGACATAAAGTGGTAATTCTCTTCTGATCCGTAACCGGAATCAGCAACCACCGTATGAGCCAACTGGCCGTATCTGTCGGCAAAGGACTTCAGGAAGGGGATCATCGTCAAGGTGTCAGTCGGATTCGGAAAAAGAGAATAATCGATAATGAATTGATTTTCCGTAGCAATCTGAAGATTATATCCGGGCTTTGTCTGACCGTTGCGCATGGCATCCTCCTTCATTCTCATAAAAGTGGCCTCTTTGTCTGTCTTGGAATAAGAGTTGCGCTCCTGAAGATTGTCCAGATGGTTATTGTATTCCTGAAGCTTATCTCTATGTGCTTCCAGTTCTTTCAGCTGCCTGCGTTTCTTTCTCAGTGCAGATTTCTGCTCTTTCGTGGATGGTTCTGAAGTTTGCTCAAGGGCATTGCGTAATTCTCCCGCCATTTCTGTCAGCATGGAAGGTGTAAACTCAATTTCCTCGTTGTTTTCCGAAGCTTTTTCCTGAACGATGACGTCATCTATTTGGCTTAACAAAACACTGATTTTCTTCATCAGTCGTTCACGGTTTCGCTCAACGCTCTTCCGCCATACAAAAGTATATTTGTTGGCCTTGGACTCAATCTTTGTTCCATCAATATATTCCACATTCAGACTGATGAAACCTTTGGATGAAAGCAGAAGTACGGTTTGGGTAAACACTTCGTTAATCTCCTTCTTCACCCGGTTACGGAAACGGTTGATAGTAATGAAGTCCGGTTTCTCATAACCGGCTAACCAAATGTAATGGATATCACGACGAAGAAGCTTTTCTATTTTCCGGCAGGAGTATATATTGTTCATATAGGCATACAAGATAACCTTTAGCATCATCTTGGGATGATAAGGACTACGGCCGTATTCTTTGTATAACTTCCTGAAACTTTCAAGATTCAGGCTTTCAACCAAAGCGTCAACCATGCGTACAGGATCGTTTTCTGCAATATCTTCATCGATTCTTTGCGGAAAAAGTACCGTTTGGTTGGGAGTGTATGGACGAAAATGTATCTTTGCCATATGTATAAATCTTTATGCTTAAAGATACAAAATCTTTAGGTAATAACAAAGCCCCAGCTTGTGAAAGTCGGGGCTTTGTGCTAAAAAAAGAAGGTGTGCTTTTTGACACACCTTCTTTTACATGATACAAGTTTTATTGTGAGTTTGTGTGTATATTCACTTGTATGGTATTAGACTGTCTTTTTATTCGGCACCATTGCAGGTAATGTCTGTTGCCATGGTGATATAGTTCAGTACAGATGTTCCGTCTACCAATGCATCTTCTGTTTCGGCTGTCTCAGTAGTTAAGCACATGCCCTTGCCTGTGATCAGCGCGTTGTAGATAGAAGCCTGCGTACCGGCACGTAAGCGGATACCCTGTTTGCTTCCACCGTTACCGATCAGGGTCAGGTTGGCCAATGTCGGATGAGCTACCGGAGTAGCACCGAAGTTATCGCCGTTGTTGTCACATTCCATCAGGCAGTCACAGTCATATCCCAATGTCTCTTCTGCTTCCTGATAAGCTACCATGAACTGGCCATAACCGTTCCATCCTTCTGTCCAGTCGAATGAGTCATCGCTACAGCTTACGGATACGACATGTTTTACATTAACACTACCACCGAAGAATTCGAAACCGTCGTCAGAGCCTTTGTAAGCCTGGCAGTATTCGATGGTAGTTCCGTTACCTACTCCGTAGAAAGTGAATCCGTTGGCTTCATGTTCAGAATCGAAGGCATATCCGCTGTATTCGATACGTACATATTTTAATACACCAGAGTTGTCAGCGTCGTCGCTGCCGCCGTAAGTAGCGTCACCGATTTCAGATTTACCTGTACCGCCTTCAACATTTGAATGAGCCTTACCGCAGATGTGGATACCGCCCCATGCTCCGGCTTCCTTCTTGGTAGCTGTCATGACGATCGGCTTCTCAGCAGTACCTTCAGCCACGATCTTGGCTCCCTGCTGAACCAGGATATAGTCTACCTTGTCATCATCGGCCTGGGCAACGATGGTAACACCTTCCGGAATTGTCAGGGTAGCACCCGTCTCCACGATATAGTCACCGCTCAACAGGTATTTCTTGTTAGCTTCCAGTGTCTTGTCTTCAGACAATGAACCTGTCAGGGTTTCTACCGCTTCCTGGTCTGCCTTGTTGTCTCCGCCTTCTTCGGTTGTCAGTGTCCAGCCGGCTGTCCAGTTGTTGTCTGCTGAAACAGCTCCCTGATAAGCAGCTGCCGTGAAGAAGCTGTTTACGCTTGGCATATCAGCACCACCATCGATTGTACCTACAAACAGGTTGCTGAAAGTACCGCTGAAGTCGAAGTTGATGGTATTGTGATTTCCTTCTGCCAGGAATAATTCAGATGAATAACCGGATGTTTCATCCGGGTTTTCCGTATTATCTGTATCCGGATTGTTAACAGGATCATCGTCGTCACATGATGTAAAAGCAATCATAGCAGAAATAGCTGCCATCGACAAGAATTTCAAATTTGATGTTTTCATACCTGATTTATTTTTTGAATATGTTATTAATTTCTTTTTTAGTTGACTCACGGATTAGAGGGCATAGCTGAACCCGATTTCAAATCCTGTACCGCGTTTGAAGCGTTCCACCTCGAGGTTGTCTCCGTTCTTGGTTTCCTGCTTGAATACGATATCCTGGTTGAGCAGATCGGTTACTTCCAGTTTCAGGCTGAAATGATTATTCAGCTGGTAGCTGGCCACGAAATCCAAGGTGTGTACCGGCAGCTGCTTTTCATCTCCCAGTCCGGAGATACCGACTGCGTGGATACGCGGACCCTGCAGGTTATACAGCAAGGTAGCTGTCAGCGGCTTTTCGTTTCTGATGGTCGGTGTATAGCTGATATCCGCGTTGACCAGGTAAGGAGAAGCTCCCTGCAAGGCACGCTGCGCATTGGTGTACGCGCCTCCGTCTTCCGGTAATTTTACGTTCGTGTACATGAACGAGCCGTTTACGCCTACCCGGATGTCACGGGTCAGTTCCCGTCTTAATTCAACCTCCAGACCGGCTGCTACACCTGTGCTGGCATTCTGGAACGAGTGTACGGCTGCTCCACCTGACAAGGTCTGTGTCCGTTCGATCGGGTCTTGCAGGATTTTGCCATATCCGGTCAGTGCGATCATGTTGTTCACATTGTTCGAATCAAAGAACTCGTACCGTAAGTCCAGGTTGTAGTTATATCCGTTTTTCAGATCGGCGTTACCACGTATCTGAGAAGAACCGTATGATTCCTGATAGAGGAACGGGGCCATTTCGATGAACGACGGGCGGGTTACCGTACGGGATACCGACAGTCGCAGGCTGTTCGACGGATCGAGGGTATATTTCATGTTTACGGCCGGGAAGAGGTCGTTGGTGTTTAATTCGTTCCGTTTGGCTTGTCCGCCGTCGGTCGCGTAATTAACCCACTGTTCGCTGCGTTCGTAGCGCAGACCGATGTTCAGCAGGAAGTTGTCCATCGGATAATATTCCGTTTCAGCAAAGGCGGCATAGATGGTATGTCCGGCCTCATACTGGTCTTTCGGCTGCTGGTCGCGGTTGATGACGATGGTACCGTTCTGCACATTGTCATATCCCATGAAATTGCTGGTGATATAGGTATCCGTAATTTCCGGATTGAGTTTACTCAGGTTGTAATAGAAACGAGTGGAGTTGAAATCACGCTGCTTGTCTTTATAGACAGCTCCGAAGCGGAGGAAGTTCTTCTCGTCGAAGCGGTAGATGGAGCGGATATCCCCTACCCATTCCTCTTCGTTCAGGGCTCCGAAGTAGCGCATGGTCTCCTGGCGGTTCAGCTTGAACAGCTTCAGTTTGTCGCCGTCCTTCTCAAACATCAGCTGGCGGCGGTCCGGTTCGTTGCTTCCGGTCTTGCTGTACGAACCGCTCCAGTTCAGTTCCCACTGCTTACCGAACTCATGGTGTCCGTTGATCTGGTGATTCTGCAGCGAGTAGATATGTGTTGTATTGTTGTTGCCGATCAGGTTATGATCTTCGTAGTCGATTCCTTCGCGGCGCATGTAAGTATCCACGATATTGCGTGAATAGAAGAAGGTATAACCGATATGGTCGGCTGTACGCAGGGTGTATGAGAGATTAGCCAGAGCTCCCAACTTCAGTTCCTGGGCATAGCTGTCGTAGTTGAAGCGGTCGAGGGTGCTGCCTCCGGCTTCCAGGGTACGGAAGAAGGCATCCCGGGTGGTCTGTTCGCCGTTGCTGGCTGTGAAAGAAGCCAGCAGGCTCAGGGTCTGACCTCCTACCTCCCAGTCTTTACCGCCGGCGATGTTTCCGCTGAAGTTCGGCAGACTGATTCTTTTCTTGACATCGAAGGAGGTATTAAACGGATTCTCGTTTTTGACGGCTGTCTCAAAGTCAGTTTTCTCCATGTTGATGAAACGGGAGTCGATACCCGGATTCTTGAACAGCGACTGTGCCCGGTCCATGGTGTAGAAATCCTGCAGGAGCGTATTGAACTGGCCTCCCATGTTGAAACCGATGTTGAAGAAATCCCCTCCGGTACTTTCCTTGGTGCTGATATCGATATGGGCTCCCGAATAATCGGCGAAGGTATTGGCTTCATACACCTTGCTGACCGTGATGTTCTTGACTGTCGAAGTCGGGAACAGGTCCAGTGGGATCAGCTTGTTATCGGGGTTTGGAGAGGCAATAGGCAGTCCGTTCAGTGTCGTGGTGCTGTAGCGGTCGCCCAGTCCGCGGACAATCAGCTGTCCGGCCGAGGCGATCGATATACCCGTAATCTTTTTAACGCCTTCTTCCACGTTCGAGATCCCTTTGACCGACATTTCCTTCGATCCGATATTCTCGACAGCTACCGAGGCTTTCTTTCGTTCCAGAAGCAGGGCCTTTTCCCCTTCCAGGTTCTTGCGGGCTACCACCGTCACTTCATTCAGCTGCTTGTCGTCCGAGCTTAACGTGACCTCCAGCGACTGCGGCTTGGTGGCGTCTACCTGGATCTCCTGTGTCTGATAAGAGACATACGATATAATTAATGTATAAGCTTTGTTTTCCAGTTCAGGCAATTCAAACTTACCGTCGAAGTCGGTAATGGTTCCCATCGTCGTTCCGGCTACCTGGATGGTAGCCCCAATCAGAGGCTCTTTCGTTGTCTTGTCGACCACGGTACCTTTGATGTTTTCGGCTTGTACCAAAGCCGTTGTTGCTGAAAGCGTCAGTAGTAAAGAAGCTAATTTGCGCATCGTAAATTAATTATTGTCGTTTTCATTTTCTACACTGCAAAAGTAGATCCCGGCTGTTTCTTCCTCGTGTCAATCTGTTGATGATCGTTTTACAATCGTATGTGGTTTCTGTTTCAGATATTTCATTTTCGTTAATACATCTCCTGGTTGATTGTTAATTGTTAATATTAATTCGGTTGGTTTTCATTTTCCTTCAAAAAAGCTATTTTTGCACACTATATAAAATTGCAATCGAATGAAAGTACAGATTATCAATAAATCGCATCATCCGCTGCCGGCTTATGCCACTACGCAGTCGGCCGGTATGGATATCCGTGCCAACCTCTCAGAGCCGGTAGAGCTCAAGCCCCTGGAAAGAAAGCTGATCCCGACAGGCTTGTATATCGCTCTTCCCGACGGCTATGAGGCCCAGATGCGTCCCCGGAGCGGACTGGCCATCAAACATGGAATCACCCTGCTGAATACGCCGGGTACCATCGATGCCGACTATCGGGGGGAAATCGGAGTCATCCTCGTCAATCTGTCGAACGAACCCTTTGTCATCAACGATGGCGAACGGATCTGTCAGATGGTCATTGCCTCCTACCAGCAGGTAGAATGGGAAGCGGTCGAAGTCCTCGACGATACCGAACGGGGAGCCGGCGGATTCGGTCACACGGGGAAAAACTGAGAACTTCGTCAATCGAAAGTTGAAAATTGAGAATTGAAAATTTTGGAGACACGGCGCGCTGTAGAGACGCGGCACGCTACGTCTCTTCATATATAGGTATTATGTTTAGACAATTATCTTATATAATCTTGTTGTCGCTCCTGTTGCCCGTCGGCCTGTTGGCTACCGATGTGAAGAAGCCTGTTTCAGCCCCGCTGAACCAGCTCACCCCGGAGCAGCAGCGTAAGTTTGATTATTTCTATTACGAAGCAGCCAACCTGAAGAATGCCGGTAAGTACGACGCGGCCTTCGATCTCTTCTCCTACTGTCTCTCGCTGGATACGGCATCCTCGCCGGTCCTGTATGAACTGGCCATGTTCCAGCTCCAGCGGAATCGCCCGGAGAAGGCGGTAGAGATGCTCAAGAGCGCGGTGGCGCATAGCGCTGACAACTTCACCTACCGGATGACATTGGCGGGCTTATACCGGAATTTAGGCATGTATGGCGAAGCCTCTGCCTCGTATGAAGAACTGATCAAGCAGTATCCCGATAAGACCGAGCTGAACTATTACCTGGCCGATGCGCTGACCCAGGAAGGAGAAATCGGTCAGGCCATCGATGCCTACAACGCCCTCGAGTCGACCATGGGGATGAACGAGGGCCTCTCGTTGCAGAAATTCAAGCTGTACCAGACCTTGAAACAGCCTGACAAGGCGTTTGAAGAGATAGAGAAGCTGGCCGACAAATATCCGATGAATGCCCGTTACCGCCTGCTGATGGGTGACCTGCATTTAGAGAACAACGAGGCGGATAAAGCCCTTGCCTGCTATCAGAAAGCCCATGAGATCGATCCGGATGATCCCCGCTATATCGTCTCGATGGCGAACTATTACGACCAGACAGGCAATAAGGAAGCTGCCGAACAGGAAATCCGGGATGCCCTGGTCAATGAAAAGCTGGATGTAGAGACCAAGGTGGGTATCCTCTCCCGTTACATACAGCGCTTGCAGCAGACCCAGCAGGATTTCGATAAGGCCAACTCGCTTTTCCAGACCTTGCTCGACCAGCATCCCGAGGATACGGAGCTGAAGCTGATGTACGGCAGCCTGCTGATGGCCCAGAAGAAGGAAGACGAGGCCAAGTTCCAGTTCCAGCTCGTGACCGAGATGGATCCTTCCAACGAAGCCGCCTGGCAGCAGTTGCTCAACATGGCCCTCAAGCGGGAAGACATTCCAGAAGTCATCCGTATCTGTACGAAGTGCAAGGAAGTATTCCCCGAATCTCCCGAATATTATTTCTATCTGGGAATCGGTTATTATATGCAGGAGAAGTACCAGGAATCGCTGGAAACCTATTATGCCGGACTGAAGATCATCCCGGAAGAAAACGGGGTGGTGAAGTCGAATTTCTACGGTCAGATAGGCGACCTCTATTACCAGATGAAGAAGATGGACGAAGCCTACAAGGCCTATGATGAGGCGTTGAAATACAACGAGAACAATGCCCCGGTCCTGAACAACTACAGTTATTTCCTGACCCTCGACAAGAAAGACCTGAAGAAGGCGGAGCGCATGGCGGCCCAGTGTATCAAGCTCGAGCCCGACAATGCCACCTACCTCGATACCTATGCCTGGGTGTTCTTTGTCCAGGGCAATTATACGTTGGCCAAGATTTATATCGAGAACGCCCTGTCGAAGGATACGACCAACAGCGCCGAGCTGGTAGACCATTACGGGGATATCCTGTATATGAGCGGTGAAAAAGACAAGGCCCTCGAGCAGTGGAAGAAGGCGAAAGAGATGGGCAAGGACACCGATGTCCTCAAACAGAAGATCGCCAAGGGTATTTATATTGAAGATACAGAAAGCCGATGAGAAGAATAAACGGAATCGTCGTGAGCTGCCTCCTGGTGGTCACCCTCCTGGGGTTCTACGGGTGTAAGTCGGCGAAGGTACCGGGTGGAAAAGAGAAAGTCAACACCAAGGAACTGAAAGAATTTGTGGCGTCGATGCAGGAGCAGGAACCCGCTTTCCGCACGTTCTCGGCCCGTCTGAGCGTCGATCTCCAGACAGGGGATAAAACGATGGGCTCGCGGGTGGAACTGAAGCTGGTCAAAGACAGTGCCCTGCAGTTGTCTGTTCAGCCCTTCCTGGGGATTGAAGTCTTCCGGATGGAGCTGACCCCCGACAGTGTGAAGGTCATGGACCGGATGAACAAACGCTATGTAGCCGAAGGGTACACGGCCCTGAAGGAAGAATGGCCCATCGACTTCAACTTCTATAACCTCCAGGCCCTCTTTGTGCATCAGCTTTTCCTGCCGGGTGAGCAGGAGGTGGAAGGCGTGCATTACGACCAGTTCCGCCTCGACCGGGAAGGAGCGATCACCCGCCTGCATGCGCGTGACCGGATGGACCTGCGTTACTGCTTCGAGGCAAACAGCAGCGAACAGCTGCTTTCTACCCTCATCACAGAAGGCAACGGCCGGTATTCCCTGCTCTGGAAATACCTCAGTCTGGAGGCCCAGCCGTCGGTTGCCTGGCTTTTCCCCCTGCAGATGCAGGTGTCGTTCCGGGATGAAGGTATCCGGAAGGGCGGGATGGATATCCGTTTCTCCCGTCTCCAGTGGGATAAGCCGTTAAATATGGATTTTTCGGTTCCTGCAAAATATAAACGCATTACCTTTGCAGACATAATAAAAATGATTGGAGGAAAATAGAAGGCCGGATGGGCCGTTGAGACTGACATGAGACTGATTCATCTATTGATATTTCTGGTATTCGCCGGTTCGGTATGGGCCCAGCAGTCGGCCCGGGTGCGTGAACTGGAGAAACAGCGGAAAGAGACGCTGGAGGAGATCCGTAAGACCGGAGAGCTCCTGAAACAGACACAAGCGACGGAGAAAGACGTAACCCGCCGCCTGAAGCTGATTTCCCAGCAGATCCTCTCGCGTAAGAAAGTCATCAGCCTGCTGAACCAGGAGATGGAAGTCATCAACATCCAGATCATCGACATGGGGAAACAGATCCGTGTCCTCGAAACCCAGTTGCAGCAGAAGAAGGAGAGCTACGGCAAGTCGGTACGCAGCATGTACCGCCGTCATGCCTCTCAGGACAAGCTCCTCTTCATCCTTTCGGCCGAGAGCTTCGGACAGTCGCTCCGCCGGATGCGTTACCTGCGTGAATATGCCCAGTGGCAGAAACGGCAGGCTACCGACATCATCACCCGTCAGTCGGAGATCAACCGCCAGCAGCTGGAGCTGAAGAAGACGCGCGAAGAGAAGACCCGCCTCCTGGCAAGCCGTGAGGAGGAACAGCAGAAGCTGGAGGTCGAAGAACAGAGCCAGAAAGATGAGATCGCCCAGTTGGGCAAGAAGAAATCGCAGCTCCAGGCCCAGCTCCGCGAGAAACAGAAACAGGCCGACCAGCTGAACCGGATGATCGAAAAGCAGATCGCCGAAGAGATCGCCCAGGCTGAGCGTGAACGGAAGGCCCGTGAGGCGGCTGCCCGGAAGAACAAGAAAGGCGATACCACTACTCCGCTGGAAGAACGGAAGGCCGACGTGAAAGGTGGATATGCCATGACGAAGGAAGAGAAGGCCCTCTCCAACTATTTCTCCGAGAACCGGGGCCGTCTGCCCTACCCCGTGACAGGCAGTTCACATCGTATCATCGCTCCCTTCGGTGAGCATCAGCATGCCGCCCTCGAGCATGTACGTACCAATAATAATGGAATCGATATCCTGGCTTCTACGGGAGCCGAAGCCCGTGCCGTCTTCAACGGTGTGGTTACCCGTGTATTCACCATCCCCGGGTTCAACAACTCCATCATCATCCGTCACGGTAATTACCTCACGGTCTACAGTAACCTGAGCCAGGTCTATGTCAAAGCCGGCGATAAGGTCTCTACCCGTCAGAAGATCGGAAAGATCTTCCTCGATCCGTCCGACAACACCACCGTTCTCCATTTCCAGCTCTGGAAGGAAAAGTCCAAACAGGATCCGGAGCCATGGCTGGGCAATTGATAATTGACAATTGATAATTGACAATTAATTAGGCACGGAATTCACGGATTTCACGGAAATTTTTCATTTTTGAAAATGACAGTAGAGGCGTAGCGCTGCTGCGCCTCATCCCAAACGTCACAGGAAAAAACGACGGGAAAACACTTCACAGAGGTAGCTTTAAAAAGCTCCCCTGTTGTAGGGGAGCTCCCCGCAGGGGTGAGGGGTTTACGCATACCATGTATAGCAAGATCCAGGCTGAAGGCCTGACAGGTTATAGCCCGGGGCAACGCCCTGGGAGAATCATTTCCGCGTTTCCTCAAGCCCTGAAAGGGCGGAATAGCTTCTTTGTTTCTTTTACATCAAGGCAAAAGAACGAGAATGAATTTTTGAATCCCCCATATTCCCTGAATAACAAAAATTATGTACCTTTGCGCCTCAATTATCGGTTATATTAATAATTAAATGATTATCTGACTATGAACGCTAAATTTTTATTCAAAACAGCGGTTTTGTGTTTGGCCATGTTGGCTGGTTGTATTTCGTTTGCATCTTGTAGTGAAGATGATGATGCTACTATCGAGGAAGATACAAACAAGCTTGAAAATGTGAAGATAGATTATTCAATTGATCTTACTGAAAATTGGTTTAAGTATTTCGACATTGAATTAAGCTATAATACTGGAGCAGAAGAGAAAACAATGATTTTAACTGAAGATTGGGATTGTAGCATAACGATTCCTTATACAGGAGAAACCAATTATTATTGTAACGTAATTGCCAAGCCAAAAGCAGAAGTCCCTGCTTTTGATGCGGATTCTACATATTTGTTTGGAAAAGAATCACATGCCAGAGTTACCGGAATTCTGAAGGATGGTTCAGTAGATAGTAATTTTAGTTCGTCTTTAACTGAAGAAAGTGGTACTTTAAATGTAGGAGGAGCAGCTATGGAGGCTTATACTCAGCAAGAATTTACTCTGTTAAAATTCTCTTACACACCGGGAAAATAATCTGATAGAATCAGAAAGAATATAAATAGCCAATCTATTCACATGGGGGTTATGTGTGAATAGATTGGCTTTTTTCTTTCCTCAAGTTGTATCGGCACACGGACTTCATCAATTGAGAATTGAAAACTTCATCAATTTTCCATTTAAGAAGCCTCATCCCAAACGCCACAGGAAAAAAACGGCGAAAAACATAATAAATTATCCGTTATATGATTGGTTGCCATTCAATCGTAAAATGCCGTTCTGAGGCGCAGCAACGCTACGCCTCTACAGTCACCCCCCATTATTAATTTTCAATTTTCAATTCTCAATTTTCCATTTAAGAAGCCTCATCCCAAACGTCACAGGGAAAAACGACGGGAAAATACAATAAATATATCCGTTATATGATTGGTTGCCATTCAATCGTGAAATGCCGTTTTGAGGCGCAGCAACGCTACGCCTCTACAGTCACCCCCCCATTATTAATTTTCAATTTTCAATTCTCAATTTTCCATTTAAGAAGCCTCATCCCAAACGCCACAGGGGAAAACAAATGATATTATTCCTTCCAATGTTAAAAAATAAAAATATATAGAAGTTCAAAAGGTTCTTTTAGCGGTTCTCAAAATATATTACTACCTTTGTCCCGTATAAGAAAGAGATATAAGGATATAAAGATTAAGGGTATGATCAAAACTATCTGTATCTACTGTGCATCCAGCACCCAGATCGATCCAGTCTATTTCGACCACGCCCGCCTCTTGGGGAGACAATTGGCGGAGGCACATATCCGGATCGTCAATGGAGCAGGCAATATCGGCCTGATGGGAGCTGTCTCTGATGCCGCCCTCGATGCCGGGGGTGAAGTAACGGGTGTAATCCCGCGCTTCATGGTGGAACAGGGTTGGAATCATCCCGGATTAACAGAAACGATCGTTGTCAACGATATGCACGAGCGGAAGCAGACCATGGCGCGTCTCTCGGATGCCGTCATTGCCTTGCCGGGCGGATATGGAACCCTCGAAGAACTGCTCGAGATTATCACGTGGAAGCAATTGGGCCTCTATCTCAATCCTATTGTCATTCTGAATACGAACGGATATTACGATCCGCTGCTGCTCATGTTTGAGAAGGCTGTCGAAGGACGATTCATGCGTCCGTTGCATGCAGATCTGTGGGCCGTGGCCCATACGCCCGATGAGGCTGTTCACTTGGTGCAGACCCTTCCGGTGTATGACAAGAACATTCGTCAGGTGGCCAAGTATTGAGTTGACATACGTCAAGAAGTAGTGAAAAAGGACAGACAGCGGGCTGGGATGGTAAACATTTCAGGAAACTGACGTGTTTAACAGTCGTCGGCACAGCTGGTATTTTTGATTCCATACGTGCGATACGTATGCGAACGAAAGAGGATGAAACAAGATTGTTCGTCGCCCCGCCTGGATGGGACTGACGAACCTTGGTGTGGAAAGACGTCAGCTAAAACTGATCGTTAATTTGCTCTTTCTTAATGGGTTGAGTAAATAAAATGCGAATAAGTTTGTAACGATATAATGCGTACAAACAACGGAGAAAAAATCATTCATATACTAAAAAACGTTTATCGTAATGAATCAATTTTTGGTCAATCTATTTCGTTTACGCCAGCTGAAATATGTAAACCGTTGGGTTATATTTTGCTTGGATTTATTTTTATCGTGGGTCGCGAGCTTACTCACCCTCCTGTTGATTAAGTTCGTTTATGAAAGCCTGGCAGTGACGCCTCAAGTACTGTGCACGCTTTCGGTAGCTTCTATTGTAGCGGCGGGCATCAGCTTTGCCCTGCTGAAGACGTACAAGAACATCATCCGTCACTCGGCCTTTACCGAAGTGGGGCGTTTGGGCGTAGCCTCTTTCCTGAAATCTGTACTATTATGTCTTTTCCTGGGTGTCTGGCATTTCTTCCCCGCCGACATCATCCTTTTAGGAGGAATCTTTGATTTTGGAGCCACCTTCTTCCTCCTCTCCTTTTCCCGGGCATTGATGATTATCACCTATCGCTACCTGGTTTATAACATGAATCCCCAGAGCGATAAAGTATTGATTTATTACGATCCACAGTCTGAAGATACCAGCCTTGCTTCCCTGATGCAAGAGCAGAGCAAATACAAGATCCGGGGCTTTATCCAGATCGGTCAGTCGGCCCGTTACCGCCTGAACGGCCTGACCGTCTATTCCGTAAATTCTGAAGAAGACTTCCAGCGTCTCTTCAACAATATTCCTTTTAATACGTTAGTTTTCCCGAGCCAGAAGGCTGCCCAGCAGGAGAAAGACCGCCTGGTGCGCTATTGTTCGCACCGCCGGGTGAAGATGCTGGTACTTCCGCCCGTGGATGTATTGGGCAAGGAAAAGAATCGCCTGAAGGCCCTGCCGGAAATCCGCATCGAAGACCTTTTAGGGCGTGACGAGATTAAGATCAACCTCGACGAGATACGCGATTCCCTCAAAGGGAAAGTAGTGATGGTAACGGGTGCCGCCGGTTCCATCGGTAGCGAACTCTGCCGTCAGCTCTGTACCTTCGGACTGAAGGAACTCATCCTCTTCGACAGTGCCGAGACCCCGATGCACAACATTCGCCTCGAGCTGGAAGACAAATTCCCTCAGGTACATTTCGAGCCGGTCATGGGTGATATCCGTATGATTCACCGTGTAGAGAGTGTCTTCGACCGCTTCCGTCCGCAGTATGTCTTCCATGCGGCTGCCTACAAGCATGTGCCCCTGATGGAAGAGAACCCCTGCGAGGCGGTGCATACCAATGTCTTTGGTACCCGTCTGGTAGCCAATATGGCAGTGAAATATGATGTCGAGAAATTCATCATGATATCGACCGACAAGGCCGTGAACCCCACCAACGTGATGGGAGCCTCCAAGCGCCTGGCGGAGATTTACGTGCAGAGCCTGAGTATCGCCATCAGTAAGGGCGAGATGCCGGGCAAGACCCGTTTCATCACTACCCGCTTCGGCAATGTATTGGGCAGTAACGGTTCGGTCATCCCCCGTTTCCGCGAACAGCTGGCAAAGGGTGGCCCGCTGACGGTCACTCACCCCGACATCATCCGTTACTTCATGACCATCCCCGAAGCCTGTCGCCTCGTGCTCGAAGCTGCTTTCATGGGCAAGGGCAACGAGATCTTTGTCTTCGATATGGGTAGTCCGGTCAAGATTGCCGACCTGGCACGCCGGATGATCGAGCTTTCCGGCCTGACTGTCGGAAAAGATATCGACATCATCTACACCGGTCTGCGTCCGGGCGAAAAGCTCTACGAAGAGCTGTTGGCAACGAAGGAAAACACCCTTCCGACCGACAATTCCCAGATCTACCGTGCTCAGGTACGCGAATACGACTATCATCAGGTCGATCATGCCATCGACGAGCTGACCGACCTCGCCATCCGTGTCCAAAAGATGGATACCGTCCGCATGATGAAACAGATCGTACCCGAATTCAAGAGCAAGAATTCCATCTACGAACAGCTGGACAATTGACGAGGGGGATAAGTTGACAAGTTAATGAGGATTATAAGTTGACAAGTTAACAAGTTGACGAGTTAACAAGGAACAGCATAGTATGTTTAGTTTCAATTTCCAATCAAATAGTATCTAAAACCTAGTCAACTTGTCTCAGAAGCCTAGTCAACTGAAGATAAGTTAACAAGGAAATAAGTTTATAGTGTGTTCCCTATCAATTACTATCTAGTAGTATCTAAAACCTAGTCAACTTGTCTCTGAAGCCTTGTCAACTTCAAACAAATAGCCTTGTCAACTAGCAAGTGATATGTATTATTTTTTCCCCTTCCTCTCCCTACTCGCTTGGCTCGGCGGCCACTATGCTAACGGCATACTGATCTGGCTCTCCTTCCTGACGTTGGGAATCTGGGGAATACTGGCACTCAATGCTCTGCAGATGATTGTACAACTCTTTACCCGTCACCGTCGGAAAGTGTGGTTGCCCCTGTTGGCAATCCTGCTG
The DNA here is from genome assembly GCF_023744375.2 of Parabacteroides sp. AD58. Classification (NCBI taxonomy): domain Bacteria; kingdom Pseudomonadati; phylum Bacteroidota; class Bacteroidia; order Bacteroidales; family Tannerellaceae; genus Parabacteroides; species Parabacteroides absconsus. The sequence continues at coordinate 2,892,271 of NZ_CP146284.1, forward strand.
CATACCGACTACCTGCTGGCTGTCTGGCAGCCCTCCTTCCCCGGAAGGAATACCCTGCCCGAAGGCGCTCAGCCCTTGACGGTGGTGACTTACAACACCTCCCATTTCTTTTGGGACAGACAGCAGACGATGCGGGAGGCGGCGGCTTATATCCGCCAGTTGCAACCCGATATTATCTGTATGCAGGAGGCCCCCGATGGAGCCTACTACCAGGCTGACACCGTTCGGAAAGCATTCAGCTACGTCCCCCATCACTGTGTTAGCGGACGTACCGACCACCTGCCGATGATGATTGGCAGCCGGTATCCCCTGCAGCATATACGGACTCTCTATTTCAAGAACTCCGTCAATCTGGCGATGATCGCCGATGTCTGTATGCCTACCGATACCATCCGCCTCTTCTGCAACCACCTGGAGACAACCAGTGTGAACCAGTACCGCGGACAGATACAGGCTGCTTCCAAGCCCTGGATGTTCCGCCTGAAAGCCGGTGTCAAACTGATCCTGCGGATGAAAGAGAACTTCCGGAAGCGGGCGGCGCAGGCCGACTATATTGCTGAAGAGATTCGTCGTTCCCCCTACCCCGTTGTGGTATGTGGCGACTTCAACGATACCCCTGCCTCCTATGCCTATCACCGGATGAAAGGCGCGCTGACCGATGGATTCCGCGATGCCGGCCGGGGCTATCAATACACCTTCCGTCAGCTCAAACGTATCTGGCGGATCGATTATATCTTCTATTCCGACGAACTGAAAGGTCTGTCGTATGATTCCCCCGATACCCCCTACAGCGATCATAAGATGGTGGTATGGCGGGGTTGTATAGAACAGAAATAAAGGTTTTCTTCAACTTGCGGAGATTTTCTATCAAATAATTCTATCTTTGTGGAAAATAAAAAAAACATGGATTCGGGAACGATAGAAATACATATAGAACAATTAGGGCCTATTCGTGATTCACAGATAGTTTTAAAGCCTTTTATGTTCTTCTCGGGTGAATCGGGAACTGGTAAGAGTTATACGGCATTATTGGTACACTATATCTATTGTCTGCTTTGTAATACGGCTCTTTCCGATTTCTTTAAGGAGTTGGGTGTATCATATAACCAATTAATGGCTGAACATCCGGACGACGAGGCAGGAGTATTATATGAGTTCTCCCTGGGGCAATTAGAAGCTTGGTGTAGTAAAGCAGCAGTTTCTTATTTAGGTCAAATGCTGGGAAATCCTGATCTGAAAGCCCACATATCCATCCGCTTTAAAGGAGTCCCTGACCATTATAAATATACGTTCAAAAAGGAAGTATTGAACTTGTCGGGTGATGTGATGGATTATTTCGACTTAATCCAGTTGAACAATGGACATTCGGTACGTGTTCCGCATCGTTCCGAAAAATGGGGAGCTATACCACTTTACCTGTTATTCCAAATATCAATGAAAACGATTTTTGGAATTAAGCAATCGAAGACCTTTTTGCTTCCTCCTTCCCGAGGGGCTTTAGTGGGTTTATCTGATACCACCCGCTGGGGAGTGATGGCTTCAATGGGAATGTATGAAGAATTTCTTTCGGATTTCTCTGATCTGAAAGCAAAGAAAATAGACAATGCAGACACCAGACAGCAATACAAGGAACTGAGTGAAAAAATGCTGCAAGGAAATATCCAAATCCGTGAGAACGATTTGTTTTATGAACAGCTTGGAATGGAAGCTCCTATTCCTATTATGGCGGCAGCTTCCTCTGTAAAAGAGTTGACTCCTTTCGCCTTGATGTTACAAAAGGAAATTGTTGCCGACTATGCCATCTTGTTTGAAGAACCAGAGTCTCATCTTCATCCGGAAATGCAAATTCAGGTAGCCGATTTACTGGCGTATATTTTGAATGAAGGAGGACGATTGCAGGTAACAACCCATAGCGATTATTTTCTTCGCAGAATCAATGACCTGATCCGGTTGCATCTGCTGAAAAAGAAAATGTCGGAAGAGGCATATACTGATTTCTGTCAGCAGCACAAATTGAATCCGGATATAACCATTCCGGCGGAAAAGGTTGGTGCCTACTATTTCCAGCGACAGGATACAGTTGTGAAGATTCTTCCTCAATCTGCCGAGGAAGGCATTCCGTTTGATACCTTTTCAAAAGTTTTAAAAAACGAGGTAACGGCAAGTTCTTTCGTGTATGACAAGTTAAACGAATTAGAATGAAACAGTTGATTGAAAATTTTAAAAAACTGTATCCGCCATATGTTTCGGAAGTGACATCCATTTGTATTGAGGAAAAAGAGAATCAATCAAAAGCGCATGTTACATTCGATCGTTTAAATATCCAAGGCGTAGACGGTTTTGAAATTTCCAATCAAATTATTAAAGCGGCAAATAGCTTGTATGAAAAGGTAACTCAAAAAAAGCTCTTGAGAAGAGACTGTGATGGTATCTTTCTGACAGAAAAGGAAGGTAAAACCTATTTGTTTCTATGCGAATTGAAAAGTAAGTTTACCGTTTCAGAAATAGCAAGTGCTAAAGATCAGATTATCGGTTCTTATTTAAAGCTACACGCATTGTTAAGTCTTTTGCAAGTCTATAAACAAGAAGAATTGGTGATACGGGGTATCATTGCTTCATTTTCTCCAACAGACGAAATGCTTTCGTTCATGAGTAAGGAAATGGAAAATGATCAAGGAGCTATTCGGTTCTGCTACCAGCTGAATAGAGACGCTTTCTATCAGATGCCAAAGGAAAAATGTCTGGGCTATTATGATCCGTTATGTATGCGGGGAATAGACATTCACTATATTCCAGTACAAAACCAGACTTCCGAATATACGGTTCAGTTGGCCGATTTATTTGCAAAAGAATAAAATATCCATATCAATATACTTCTATTCCGACGAACTGAAAGGTCTCTCGTATGATTCCCCCGATACCCCCTACAGCGATCATAAGATGGTGGTATGGCAGGGATACTTTTTTGAAAGAAAAATATAGAAATTATACGATTACGTTTCTTTTTATCGGATAAAAACGATTAAATTTGTGAACTTTAAAAATATAGAATCATTTAGAAAAATCTATTATGCGCTTTACCTTAAATAAAACAACTCGTTCCTTAATACAAAGTTCAACAGGGGTAGTCCCTTCAGAACAATCTCGGAAATCTGTATCCCAACAATTGGCTGGTGTGGACAAAAAGCGTAGTAGAATATATTCATGTCCGACAAAACGGTCTATTCACCCACGTGGATCTGTTTACATCCAAGCGGGACGTTTTTTGCATATAGAAGATGTACGCAGTTATTTATCCAAGCTTAAAAAATGAATCAGGATTATTCCTCTTTATACTCAGATTATAATAATGAGCTAAAACCTCTTGTCTCGGAGATTGAGGGGAGAACAGAAATGTTTGAAAAAGGGTTACTGACGCATTTGGCGACTATGTTTGATGAGATAGCGCTTCATGCTCAGGCGAAAGCAGACTGTCAAGATGAAGAGGCGACTAAACATCTCAATCTTGCAGATGAATCGTTGCGTATCAGTATTAAAGACAGTTATCAGACGCTTATAATGGTGATCGACAAAAACATTAAAGCTTTTAGTCGTCAAGTGGGTAAGAGTCTATCAAAGTTAAGTGGAGGGCGTTTTGTTGGTTTGTTCAAATCACAATTGAAAAATGCGAGAGAATATATAAACGCCGAAGACTATAAAAATGCATATAAGGAATATAGTAAGTTAGAAGAAGCTTGTAATAAACAAATTCCAGAAGTTATAACTCACGGTACGAGTTGTGTCCGTGTATGGGGAACAATTCTGGAATGGCTCTTAAGTATTTGTATTTCTGTAGGGGTGGGGATCGTTGTCTCATGTTATTCTACGGAAATCAAGGGCTTTATGAGATACTTAATTGATTGGCTGTCATGAGTGAGGAAGATAAGCTGCAGAATGATATATTGTTGTATTATTGTGAAAATATTCGTCCCTTATTATTGGAGTTGAAGCTGAGACGCGGTGACGATCATTTATTGGGTATCAATAATGAAATTCGTGCGTTGAACGATCATATTGCTAGATGTTACTCTGAAAATATCACTTCTCAACAGCGAATGGAACAATTATCCAAAGCAGAAGGACATGTACGTCGTCTTATTTTGGATTGCTTTAAGCAACTCAATATGGATTTGTTTAGCAAAATAGAGTCTATTGAGAAAAAGTATTATAGTAATTTGTGGTTGTATTGGGGAGAGAATGGAGAATTTTGGGAACAATATACATCTTTCCGTTCTAAAGCCCAAGAGAATGTTTTGCTAGCTAAAAAGAAAGAAGCGTTCGATCAAGATGAGGCTTTAGCAAAATATGAGATTGCGTTTCAGTGTTACAGGGAGATGGAAAATATGCTTCTACAGAAAAAGAAAGAATTATGTTGGTCCCGAATATACCGTTGGGGAACATATATTTCTAAATGGGGTAAATTTGTTCTAATAACATTCATACTCTCTTTAATTGCCTCCGTTATAAGTTTGTTTCTGATAGGATAGATGTAATAAACTCAAAAACTAAACAATATGAACGTACTCGTAACCGGAGGAGCCGGGTTTATAGGCTCTAATCTTTGTGAACATTTATTGGCAAATGGACATACAGTCCGTTGCTTGGATAATTTTGCAACCGGTAAGCCGGAAAATATTTTCCCCTTATTGGAAAAATATCCGGAAACATTTACTTTACAGGTCGGAGATATCCGTAACCTCGACGATTGCCGGAAAGCTGTAGAAGGCGTGGAATATGTACTACACGAAGCCGCATTAGGTTCTGTACCTCGTAGTATCAAAGATCCTATTACAACGAACGATGTCAATATCGGAGGCTTTATGAATATGATCGTAGCTTCGCGTGATGCCGGAATCAAGCGTTTTGTCTTTGCTGCCAGTTCTTCTACCTATGGGGATAGCAAGTCTTTACCGAAGGTAGAGGATGTAATCGGAAAGCCGCTTTCTCCGTATGCGATTACAAAGTATGTAGATGAATTATATGCAGATGTGTTTGCCCGTACTTATCAATTTGAGTATATCGGTCTCCGTTACTTTAATGTATTTGGCCGTCGGCAAGATCCGTTTGGAGCGTATGCCGCTGTTATTCCATTGTTTGTAAAGAAATTTATGGCACACGAAGCTCCGAATATCAATGGTGATGGTGAATATAGCCGTGATTTTACTTACATTGACAATGTGATCCAGATGAATATGTTGGCGTTGACTACAGAAAATCCGGATGCTGTCAATCAGATTTACAATACGGCTTTTGGCGAACGTACGACTTTGAACCAACTGGTACAGTATTTGAAAGAATATTTGTCTGATTTTGATCCGGAAATTGCGAAGATCGAACCGACACATGGACCGAATCGGGCTGGCGATATACCTCATTCTTTAGCTTGTGTGGACAAAGCAAAGAAATTATTGGGTTATGATCCGAAATACAGCATGAAAGACGGTTTGAAAGAGGCTGTTAAATGGTATTGGGAAAATATTTGAGGTAGTTGGATCGTTTCGAATACTACTTTTTATTTTAAAGTCGGAAAGAAATATTAATTATGAATAAAATGAATAACGAAACAAAAATCTGTGTCATTGGGTTAGGGTATGTTGGTTTACCTTTAGCTCGTTTATTTTCAACAAAGTACAAAACGGTAGGATTTGATATGAATCCTAACCGAGTAAAAGCCCTAATGGATGGACATGATGCTACATTAGAGGTCAGTGATGAATTGTTACAAAGTGCCATTGCAAATGGCTTTGTTTGTACCAGTGATATAGAGGCTATTCGAGATTGTAATTTTTATGTAGTAGCTGTTCCGACTCCGGTTGATGAAAACAACAATCCAGATTTAACACCGTTGTATGGTGCCAGTACGACAGTAGGTAAGGTAATTTCTAAGGGAGATATTGTAGTTTATGAATCTACCGTTTATCCGGGCGTGACAGAAGATGAATGTATTCCGGTTGTAGAGCAAGTTTCTGGTTTGAAATTTAATGAAGATTTCTTTGCAGGTTATTCACCGGAACGTATTAATCCGGGGGATAAATTGCATACGGTAGAAAAAATCAAGAAAGTAACTTCTGGTTCTACGCCGGAAATCGGACAAAAAGTCAATGAAATTTATGCTTCTGTGATTACGGCTGGTACACATTTGGCTCCCAGTATTAAAGTGGCCGAAGCAGCGAAAGTAATTGAAAATTCTCAACGTGATATCAACATTGCTTTTGTAAATGAACTCTCACATATTTTTACAAAAATGAATATTGATACTTCTGATGTACTTGAAGCTGCTAGTACTAAATGGAATTTTCTACCTTTTAAACCAGGATTAGTAGGAGGTCACTGTATCGGAGTTGATCCATATTATTTGGCACAATGTGCTCAGCATCATGGTTATAATCCTGAGATTATCTTGGCTGGTCGTCGTATGAACGATGGCATGGGAGAGTATGTTGCTACTGAAACCGTTAAGCATATGCTTAAGAAAGGCATTCAGGTACTCAACTCTGAAATCATTATCCTTGGCTTCACATTCAAGGAGAACTGTCCTGACGTTCGAAATACCAAAGTTATCGATATCTATCGTACCCTCAAGGAGTATAATGTTAACGTAACCGTTTACGATCCATGGGCTAATCCTGCTATCGCAAAGCACGAGTATGGTATTGATGTAGTCAACGAACTCCCTTCAGAGAAGTTTGATGCAGCTATTGCTGCCGTAGCACACAAGAAGTTCGAAGAAATGGATGTTCTATCCCTCCTCAAGGACAAGCACGTTATTTTCGATGTGAAGTGTACACTCGACCGCAACATTATTGATGCACGTTTGTAAGCCATAAGGTCAATATAAATACAACCTCAAAACTGGCAGCACAGGTGGAACGAAAGCTCGAAGTTCGATACTTCCTGCCAGTTCAACTAATTATTTAATATTGCAAATGTACGATGTTGAATTCTTCTACAAATAATAAACGCATAGCAAAAAATACATTGTTGTTATATTTCCGAATGTTGTTCACTATGATTGTGGGCTTATTTACCTCGCGCGTTATTTTGAATGCATTGGGAGTAGAAGATTTTGGTATATACAATGTAGTTGGTGGAGTTGTTGCAATGTTTTCCATGATATCAGGTTCATTGAATGCAGCAATTAGCAGATTTTTAACCTATGAGCTTGGATCAGGAAATAAAGGAAATCTAAATAAGGTATTTTCATCAGCTGTAACTATCCAAATCCTATTGGCTGTAATAATTATAGTCTTTGCAGAAACTATTGGTATTTGGTTCTTGAACACTCACATGACTATACCTGAAAACAGAATAGGTGCAGCAAATTGGGTATATCAATTTTCTATTTTAACATTTGCTATTAACCTAATTAACGTACCTTTTAATGCTTCGATTATTTCTCATGAACAAATGTCCGTATTCGCATATATTAGTATTATTGAGGTTCTAGGAAAGTTAGTAATAGCTTATGGAGTATACGTTTCGCCTATGGATAAACTTATTTTTTACTCTATGCTTTTGAGCTTAATGTCAGTTGTGTTATGGGCAATATACGTAAGCTATTGCAAAATACACTTTGAGGAATGCACATATCATATTTCGTTCGATAGAGATCTATTAAAAAAAATGTTTTCATTTGCAGGATGGAATTTCATTGGTGCATCTGCAGCCGTTCTTAGAGATCAGGGTGGAAATATTATTATTAATATTTTCTTTGGACCAGCAGTAAATGCTGCCAGAGGAATAGCAATGCAAGTAAGTGGGGCAGTTCAAGGATTTGTTGCTAATTTTCAAACAGCATTAAACCCTCAGATTACCAAAAACTATGCTTCAGGTAATTACGACTATATGATGAAACTGGTTTTTCAAGGTGCACGTCTCTCGTATTGTATTATGTTCATTCTTGCTTTGCCTATTATTATTACAGCACCGTATTTGTTGTATCTTTGGTTAGGAATAGTTCCGGAACATACAGTGAACTTTGTTAGATTAGTTCTTATATTTGCGTTAAGTGAGACCTTAGCTGGACCACTTATTACTGCAATGCTTGCAACTGGCAATATTCGTAACTATCAAATAGCAGTAGGAAGTTTTCAATTGCTTAATGTGCCAATCTCTTATGTGTGTCTTAAACTTGGATTACCGGCAGAATCGGTACTTGTAATATCTATAGTAATATCTGTTGTTTGCGAGTTTGTTAGATTGTGGATGCTGAGAAGTATGATTCGTATTTCAGCAAGGGCATTTTTAAAAAATGTTTATCTCAACGTAATTGTATGTTCTGTTATCGCATTCATTTTACCTTATGTTGTTAACCATTTCTTGCCACAAAATTTATACTCTTTTTTATTAGTATGTGTAGTTTCAGTTATTAGTGCTTGTGCATCAATATACTACGTTGGCTTGAATAAACCGGAGAAGAATATGGTTAAATCACAACTTATAAAACTTAAGAATAAGTTATAATGGTTAATATCATCAATAAAGCTGATTGCTGTGGATGTACCGCTTGTGCTAGTATTTGTACACATAGTGCAATTACAATGCAACCTGATATTGAAGGTTTCCTTTATCCTGCCGTAAATAGTGACCTATGTACTAATTGCGGTTTATGTGAGAAGGTCTGCCCGACAACTTATTACGATGCATTGGATAAAGCTATGTCATCCCCTAAGATTTATGCTTTGCGTAATCGGGATTCTAAAATTTTAAAGACTTCTTCAAGCGGTGGTGTATTTGCTGAACTTGTGTCATATACATTATCTAAGGATGGCGTAGTTTATGGAGCTGTATACGATGAAAACTTTCATGTTATTCATAGATTAGCCAAGAATGAGACGGAAGCATTGCAAATCAGAGGATCAAAATATGTACAGAGTGATCTCCGAGGAATATATAAGGATATAAGAGATCAATTACGAAAAAATCAGTTTGTCTTATTTAGTGGTACCCCATGTCAAGTTCAAGGTCTTAAGAATTTTTTAATAAAACCTTATGTCAACCTCTTAACGGTTGATATAATGTGTCACTGTGTTCCATCTCCCCGTGTATATGATGATTATCTTCATTTCATACAGAAAACGTTTAAAAGCTCCATCTCATCTATTTTTATGAAAGACAAAACATTAGGATGGGGTAAGCAAAGATTACGTATATCATTTTCTGACGGTAAAGAAATATTTGATACTCCTGAATCAAATCTGTGGAATCAACTATTTTACTCTCAACTAATATCACGTCCTTCATGTCATGAATGTCGATTTTCAAATTATCAACATCCTGGAGATTTAACTATTGGAGATTATTGGGGTATCGAAAAGGTTCATCCTGAATTTTACGACTCAAATGGGGTTTCCCTATTATTCACAAATACTGATAAGGGAGAAACTGTATTTAGTGATATAAAAGATAGTTTCTTCTTTATTGAGAGTACAAAAGATCATTGTGTTCAACCCAATCTCATATCTCCTGTTGAGTCTAATCCTTTGAGAGAAATGTTTTGGTTAGATTATGATAAAAAAACTTTCCGCTCCATTGCTGTAAAGTATTTTAATTATGGTCTTCGAAACAAGGTAAAGGGGAAATTGAGAAGTATCGTTAAAAATGTTATTCATATATGTCGCGTATGAAAATAGGAATTCTTACATTCCATCGTGCTCATAACTATGGGGCTATGCTTCAAGCTTATGCCCTACATCGGGTTTTGTCTAATATGGGTCATGATGTTGAATTTATATCATATCGACAAGATGCTATAGAAAATGCTTATAAGCCATTTCCTTCAAATATATCTCTTAAGAACGGTATTATATCAAATATAAAGACACTGGTTGCTACATTGATTAAATACCCAAGATGCATAACTCGCATTGAAGCATTTAAGAGCTTTGCTAAACAATATCTTCCAGAATCTGTGCCTTATTCAAAAATCAAACTCCAGAAGGCTGTTCTTAAGTACGATGCAATCTTTTTTGGAAGTGACCAGATATGGACATCTAGATTTTTAGGAACTTTTGATCCGGTGTTTTGGGGAAATGTAAAGTGCCAAGGGAAAAAAATCGCTTATGCACCAAGCATGGAGATGACTTCATTTACTGAGGCTCAGATTAGATTCATAAAGCAGAATATTAGAAATTTCGATGCCGTTTCAATACGTGAACAATCAATGCAGGATATATTCGAAGGCTTGTTGGGGATTAAATTCCCGAAAGTCTTAGATCCGACCTTGCTTTGTGAAATTTCAGACTATCAACCTATCTTATCGAAAAGAATACATGGTAAAGAAAATTTTGTCCTTTTATATCAAGTGGGACCAGATAAGCTCTCAGAGAATCTTGCTAGAAAGATAGCAGAAGACAATCAACTTGACCTAATTATTATAGATAGCAAAGTTGATCTATATAAGCGAAAAGAATCACTTGATGGCATAGGTCCAGATGGCTTTGTAAGTTTGTTTCAGGATGCTACAGTAGTGATAACGAACTCATTCCATGGCACAGCATTCTCATTAATATTTGAAAGACCTTTTATTTCTGTACTAGTAAAAGGGCGTGAAACTCGTATAAAGTCTCTCCTTGATATTGCTGGATTGGAAAATAGAGCAATATACGACTCTGAGAGTGGCTATACAGGTGATGTAATGAATATTGATTACAGTATCGTTAGAGTTAATCTTAAGAAGGAAAAAAACAAGTCTATCGAGTTTATAAAAACTGCATTACAATAGAACTATGATTTCAATAATTATTCCAGTTTATAATGCTGAATTATATATAGACGAATGTATTAAAAGCATTCTTTCACAAACTGTAAGCGATTGGGAGTTAATTCTCGTAGATGATGGCAGCAAAGATAAATCACTTGTTATTTGTGATGAATATGCAAAGGCAGACGAAAGGATTACGTCTATACATATTGACAACTCGGGACCAAGCTATGCAAGAAACGTGGCATTGAAACAGGCAAAGGGAGAATGGGTGCTTTTCGTGGATGCAGATGACTGGTTGGACGATAATACACTGGAATTAACAGTTAGTAATTCACAAGCAGACATTATCTTCTTTGGATTCAAGAGAGTACGACCAGACAAAATCGAATGTTGTAAACCCCTATATCGTGGGACAGTTACCAATATTAAAGAAATTGACGAAAAATTATCTGGATTATTGGATAATAAAAACTCTTTATTTGGTTTTACTTGGAATAAATTTTTTAGAAGAAACATTATAACGACGAATAATCTATCTTTCAATAATTCACTTAAAATAAAAGAAGACGAGTTATTCTGTTTAATGTTCGTTAATCATATAACAAATCTTGTAGTTACTGATGTCGCTCCTTATAATTATCGAATTATTGACAGTAGTCTATCCCATCGCTCTAACTCGTATCGAAACTATGCTGAGTTAGCTCGCTCGCTTAACAGAGAGCTGCCTATTATTCCATACCAGAAGCTAAGAGAAAGATTCGCAGCCCTAGTAATGGGGTATTATATCAGTTCTGCAGCAGAAACGATAGAATTTAATCGAAATGAACTTCATATGGAAATTGTAAAGGAAAGTATATCATTCTATACGCAGAATAAAACAATGATTCTCCTCCCTTCTTGGCTAAAATTATTTTATAAAATTAAAAGCAGCTTCTGCATTTCTAAAATATTGGTAATAAGAAATTTAGTATCACATTTCAAAAATTAGAATATCTAAAATTCTTATACTAGGTGGATATAAATCTTTAAAGCCGCATATTTTCGAAGACATCAATACTCCAATTAACCGTCAACCATGTGTATCACAGCCTGTATCTATAGGAGATGAGTCTTGGCTAGGTTACGGAAGTCAGATAATGCTAGGCGTGACAATTGGTAAACATTGCGTAATTGCTGCTGGCACTATCGTAACTAAGGATATTCCTGATTATTCTATAGCTGTTGGTATGCCAGCTAAAATTATAAAGCAATATAATTTTGAAACTTCAAAATGGGAAAAGAATTAAATTGGAATTATGGCTAAATACGATTTTCTAATAGTAGGTTCTGGTCTTTACGGAGCCACATTTGCTTATCGCGTAAAACAAATGGGCAAGTCTTGTCTGGTGATTGACAAGCGACCTCACCTTGGTGGTAACATCTATTGCGAAGCTATCGATGGTTCTACGGGCTTGCCAACAAAAGTGGAGAAATCGGATACAATTCATGTACACAAGTATGGAGCACACATCTTCCATACCTCTAACAGGGAGGTGTGGAACTTTGTGAACTCAATAGTGGAGTTCAATCGCTACACCAATTGCCCCATGGCTAACTATAAGGGTGAGTTGTACAATCTGCCATTCAACATGAATACGTTTAATCGCATGTGGCCAGAGGTGCATACACCTGCAGAGGCTCAGGAAAGGATTGACGAGCAAAAAGCTGAGGCTATAGCTACCCTTGGTGGTCGTAGACCTCAGAACTTGGAGGAACAGGCTCTTTGCTTGGTTGGGAGAGACATCTTCAATAAGCTTATCAAAGAGTACACTGAAAAACAGTGGGGACGTGATTGCAAGGAGTTGCCTGCATTTATTATTAAGCGTCTACCTGTGCGCATGATCTTTGACAATAACTACTTCAACGATAAGTATCAGGGTATTCCTATTGGTGGCTATAATAAACTCATTCATGGACTGCTCGAAGGCGTAGAGTGTAAAACTGAGGTGGATTTTTTCAAAGATAACGTTAATGATAGCGATAATCGCCCGCTCAGCGAATGCTGGCGCGAGGTTGCTGATAAGTTGGTTTACACAGGTGCGGTGGATGAGTACTTTAACTACAAGTTGGGTAAGCTTGATTGGCGTACCGTCAATTTCAAAACACGCATTGAGAATATGCCAAACTATCAAGGTAACGCAGTGGTGAATTATACCAGTCACGATGTGCCTTATACTCGTGTGATTGAACACAAACACTTTGAAATGTTCGGTCAAGAGGTATATGACTGCCCGAAGACGGTTGTCAGTGAGGAGTACAGTACTGAATACAAGAATGGTATGGAACCATATTATCCAGTGAACGATGACCACAACAATGCCTTGGCTGAGAAGTATCACCAGTTAGCAGAGATGGAAGAGGGAGTAATCTTTGGTGGTCGCCTCGGACAGTATAAGTATTACGATATGGCACCGATTATTGAACAGGTGTTGAAACTTAATTTATAGTTTTAGATGAAAATATATGCTTTCATTGTTACATTCAATAGATTCGAACTTTTAAAAAGAGTGGTTGAATGTTTAAGAAATCAGACCTATAAGATTGATAAAATTCTTGTGGTTAATAACGCATCTACTGATGGCACTTCAGAATGGTTAGCTATGCAACCTGATTTGTTTGTTATCAACCAAGAGAATTTAGGTGGAGCAGGTGGTTTTCATACTGGAGTAAAATACTGTTATGAAGACGGTGCTGATTGGATATGGATGATGGACGACGATGTGTTCCCCGAAAAAGACTGTTTGGAAAATCTATTAAAGTATACGAAGATTTCTCCATGTATCAATATGAGTAGATATTACTCAGACGGTGTGGTAGTCCCTTGCCCATATTGGTATTACCAGAAAAATTATAAAGATAGTTTATTCTATGATGAAGCTACAGATAATCAATATGTAAGAGTTCCTGATGGCGTTTGTTTTGAAGGCCTTCTTATTAAAAAAGATATTGTTTCACAGATCGGTTTTCCAGATAAGGACTTTTTTGTTGCTGGTGATGATACAACCTACGGGTATCGTGCTGTAAAGATTTGTACACCGATTCTTGTAAAATCAGCAAAAGCCGTAAGGCAGGCTAAATCAACAGAAAAATCATTAAGGCCGCTTACAACATACTATACTGTAAGAAACAGGCATTTGATAAAGAAATATAACAAACGGTATAATCTCAATATCCCTGTGTCAAAATGGCCTATATACTATATATATGTACCAATAAAGCGAATTTTGGTTTGTCTTACTGATAATTCTGAGATTAACCGAAAGTTAATGAAATCTGTTATATATGGAATCATTGACAATCTAAAACAACTCACTGGTTCTACTTTTTTTTTACATAAAATATGATAAAGAATAAGGAAAATGCTCCAATTATAATTGAATTGATTGGAATGGGAGCAAAGAAATATGGAGGTCTTGAAAAATTCATAGTTGAAGAATGTAGACAACTTAAAGAGAAGGGTATAGGACTTCTAGTAGTATTCGCAGTTGAACCTATATGTAAATCTTATATAGCTGACCTTGAAAATTTGGGGGCAGAATGGGTCGTTTTGCCTTTTACTAGTAATCTTTCGTATTACAAACGTATCGGACAGATGATTAAGAGTAGAAATGTTTTGGCTATCCATAAAAATTTTGGTCAAAAAAATATATGGGCTCTTATTGCTGCAAAACAGCTAGGGGTTAAGTACCGTATTTCTACAGAACACTGTCTTCCTGATATGAGTAGAATAGGAGCAATAGGGTATTATAATCTAGAGTTACCTTTTTGTACAGAAAAACTATGCGTCTCAAAGACAACAGCAGAGGCGTTCCTACATGCTCCTTTGATTTATAAGAATAAAATAACTACTGAATATTTAGGGGTTAGTGATTTCTTTTTTGATAAGATTGAAATGCAAAGAAAGTATGGACTTGACCATAATGTAGTTAATATTGCAAATGTTGCATATCACAATCCGATAAAGGGAGTGGATGTTTTGTTGATGGCAGTAAAAATTTTAGTAGACAGATATAAAGCTGATAACTTTAGAATCATTCAAATTGGTGGTGGACAGAATGCCAAACAGACAGAAGATCTACATGCATTGGAGCAACAACTTGGAATTTCTAAATATGTAAATTGGATGGGTGTGACTGATTATGTACCTGAAATATTAAGTGCATGTGATGTATATACACAACCTTCAAGAAGTGAAGGAATTCCATTATCCATTATGGAGGCTTCTCTAGCTTCATTACCTACTGCAGCATCACGTGTTGGAGGTATTGTAGAAAGTGTGGTTGATGGTAAAACTGGAATATTGTGTAATACTGAAGATCCTGATGCTTTGGCTGATATATTATATAAACTAATTACAGATTCAGGTTTGAGAAAATCAATGGGAGATAATGCCCGAATGCATGCTTTGGCATATTTTGACCTGAGAAGAAATGTTTCAAAGTTACTTAAGCATTATGGTGTCGATAAAATATAATTTTGAAAGTAAATGTTTCATATTTAATTAAACGTTATGGATTCAAACAGACCTACACCAAGAAGAAATAGCTGGAAAGACAATAAGGTTAAAATGATATGGCTAATGCTATATTATGGCTTTGCATATTGGCTACCATCAAGTTTTACTCCTCTAGGACGTATATTTTTTGCAAGAAAAATTCGATATTATGTTTGCAAGCATATTTTTTTGAGTATAGGTACTAATGTAAATATTGAAAGTCATGTTAATTTTGGATCAGGTTTTGAAATTGAAATCGGAGATAATTCGGGGATTGGAATCAAAACACATATGCCTTCTAACGTAAAAATAGGTAACAATGTTTTGATGGGACCAGAATGTTTTTTCCTGCCTTTTAATCATTTGTATAAGGACAAAAATCGTTTGATAAAAGAACAAGGATACGGAGAATAATTAGTAACAAAAATAGGAAATGACGTATGGATAGGGAGAGAGGTCATGTTTAATCCTGGGATGACTATAGCTGATGGTACCGTAATAGCTGCTAGAACCCTTGTATGTAAATCTTTCCCTCCGTATTCTGTCATAGGTGGAAATCCTTCTAAACTTATTAGCAACCGTGAATAGAAAAGTCAATATTTTATATTATCTGTCCGCACTATATATTGGACTGATTCCCCTTGAGGCCATAACAGTAACGGAAGGTATGTCTTATGGACGTTTAGTTTTTTATGCCTTAGCAGCTATAAGCCTACTAGATTTAAAAAATAGCTTTCAAGTGACTGCAGACATGAAGCACATAAAAATTCTATTTGTATTTATGGCCTATGCTGCTTTCACCACTCTATGGAGTATCGATATGGCACGTACTTTTGATCAATTAGCAAAACTAGTGCAATACATGATGATTACACTTGTTGCAACAAATCATGCTCAAAACTGGAAAAGACTACGAGGATATATGCTTGCTTATTGCTTAGGGTGCTTATATATTGGCTATTTATCTTTGACAAATTACGATCCCCAAGCTTATTTACGTGATGACGAGGCTGGAAATCCGAATGAAAATGCCTTTATGATTAATTACGCCATTGTTTTTTTGTTTATTATTTTAAATAAAGATTCAATGAAGAATTGGATGAAATGTATTTTTTATGGTTGTATAATGCTTTTCTCATTTTTTATCTTCATTCTCGGCTCAAGAAATGGATTTATAATGTTGATTATCACATTTATCACTTTCTTATACTCTTCTGTTTTTAGGAGGTTTAATTTTCGAAATGTAATTATTTCAATCGCATTAATTGTTGGACTATATTATATGTTTCAAACACTTCCTGAAACTCTTATTGATAGGTTCCTTGGAATTTCTAATAGTATTGACGATAATGACTTTGGTGGGCGTGGAGATATATGGGATTTGACATTAGCTTATCTCCCTAACGCAGGATTAAAGTTAATCTTTGGTTGTGGATGGGGTACTTTTGTTCAATTCTTTGGACAGATGACAGGCCGGTATCAAGGGGCACATAATTTTTTTTTAACAGTTCTAACAACTGTTGGTATTATTGGTTTTATTATTGTTTTATATTACCTGAAAACTCTGTACAACTATTTGAAAAAAATGATTTCAGGTAAAGATAAAAGTTTGTTTATTTATTATTTACTTATCATTCTACCCCTAGTATCCATGATGACAACCAACTGGGAAAGTAGAAAATGGTGGTTTGTAATTTCAATATTTATATTCTTATTATATAAAAATGAACGAAAAGGAATGCTACAATGCAGATAGTAATAGAAAAGTTAAAGTGCTTTTTATCGGCCTCGATGTAAGTGGTGGTGGTGCAGAGCGTGTTTTTATCAATATAGCAAATTCACTTGATGCAAAAACGTTGGATATACGTATCGTTTACAATTGTTCTTTTGAAGAGAGTGATATTAGGAAAGATGTTCCAGTTGCGTATTATGGAGAAACACATATGCGAAAAGGACTGAAAAAGTTGTACAATGAAATAAAAAGATTCAAACCTGATTATATCTTTACGACGAATGGGACTATAGCATGGACATTACCTATATTATGTAAATTTTCAGGAGTAAGGGCTAAAGTTGTAACGCGTGTTGCTGTAACGCCTTGTGAAAAATATTTCACATCATGGAAAAGTCGTTTCCAAGAATATTTTTCTTCGAAGCAATACAAAAAGATGTATCTAGTAGTAGCCCAAACTGAATATATGAGGCAGGATCTTATAAAGAGCTATAATATACCTTCTGAAAAAGTTAAGGTCATAAGGAACTATATCGACTTTGATCGTGTTCAACGACTCTCTGTAAATGAAACAAGACCAATAGAATTGCGAAACGATGGTTATAATATAGTTGCAGTAGGTGCTCTTTATTCTGTAAAGGGCTTTGATTTGCTGATAGAGGCATTAGCAAAACTGAAAAATGTTATATCTGACGCAAGACTTTATATATTAGGTGAAGAAAGGTATGAAATAGGATATAGAGATTTCCTAAATAAAAAAGCTTCTGACCTCGGTATCGCTGATCGTGTGTTTTTGTGTGGCCATAAATCAAACCCCTATCCATATTATGCGAATGCAGATTTATTTGTCCTATCTTCACGTAAAGAAGGTTTTCCAAACGTTGTCCTTGAATCTTTATCGCTACATACACCTGTTGTATGTACAAATTGTGTTGACTTTAGTGGTATTTTTAATGAAACACAGGGAATTGTTGTCAATAAGGAAGATTCAGATTCTTTGGCTGAAGGTATTAAAAAGGCACATGAATCGCTTAAAAAGCCTATACCTTTTAAGTATTCAAACTTTGATTATAACACCTTGTTTATATAGATGATAATGAAGATTTCTGTAATCATACCGACATATAAACCTAAGGACTATCTAAGGGAGTGTCTGGAATCGCTATGTAATCAATCGTTATCTCCAAATGAGTATGAGATAATAATCGTGTTGAATGGCTGTAAAGCACCATACGAGGAGAAAATTTGGAACTATATCAATACTCATAATAATTATAACTGGCGTTTTATTCAGATAAATCAAGGAGGTGTTAGTAATGCTCGAAATAAAGCTTTGAAGGAGGCGCAAGGTGAGTTTATTACATTCATAGATGATGATGACTACATATCACCATCTTATCTTGAGGAGCTCTATAGAAAGGGAGATAAGGACACCGTTGTATGCAGTAACGCATATGCGTTTAACGATGGAATGCCAGATGTAGAGATTCCATATGTAATGGCAGATGCATTTGATGAGTATGTACAAAGTGGAAAGCGTCGTGCTATTGGAGTCAGAAAATTCTTTTCAGGTCCTTGGATGAAATTAATTCCACGAAACATTGTAAATGGTAGAGAGTTTGATACTCGATTAAAAAATAGCGAAGATAGTTTATTTATGTTCTTAATATCTGACCGTATAAAGTATGTTGACTTTACTTCCCCTAATGCTATCTATTATAGGCGTTATAGAGAAAACAGTGCTATTACTATAAAGAAAAGTAAGGGTTATGTAATTAATAATAGTTTAATGGTTATTGGTCAGTATACGAAGATATATTTTAGACATCCATTAAATTACAGTTTTAGAAGATATATTCAGGCTGTTTTAGGCATGTTTCATTATATCATGGTAAATATATAAGAATATGGAATATAAAATAGTATTAATGTATCATGATGTAGTGAATGAACTACATCCAAAGTCTGGTTTTCAAAAGGTTGGAGCTCTTCAATATACTCTAAATTCAAGAGTGTTCTTTGAACAGGTAACGCGTTTCAATGGAGATTATATAGTATTCTCCTTTGATGATGGTGGCGAGTCTTTTTACACAGTGATAGCGCCAATATTGGAACATAATAATCAGAAGGGGATTTTCTTTATCTCTTCCAAATACATTGGTACAGAATACTTTCTAACAAAAGAGCAGATAAAGGAACTGGACAAGCGGGGACATCTTATTGCTTCACACTCGCATACGCATCCTCTTATAATCTCAGAATTATCATACAACGAGATTGTGAATGAGTGGAAAACCTCAAAGACTCTTCTTGAAGAGATTGTCGGTCATGAAGTGACTGTGGCATCCGTACCTGGTGGTGCGGTATCAAAAGATGTAATTAAAGCCGCTGCTGAAGTAGGAATTAAGACTCTGTATACTAGTGAACCTACGACTGAAGTGCGTATAGAATATGGTATTGAGGTGATAGGTCGCTTTACAGTTTCGAAGGATACTACAATGGAGTTTTTTGATAAAATAGTGAGTGATAAGAATTATCGAGTACAGTTGCAAAAACGATATAAGCGTTTGTTGTTGGTTAAGAAGTTCCTTGGTTCAAACTACAATAGATTTAAACAACTTGTGTTAAAGTTAAGAGGATAAACAATGTTCTACTATAAAAACTGGGATCGTTTCTGTAAATCCCTTACGAAGACTGGTATCACGCTCTGTACGGCAGAGCAGTCGCTCAAGCTGTCAAAAGATGAGCGGTTTGTGGTACTGAAACATGATGTAGAGACGTTTGTGTCTAGAGCCTATAGATTGGCTAAAATTGAGCATAAATATGACATCTGCGGTTCGTATTATGTGCAAGCGTACTTGTTGAGCGATCCGGAGAATATCCGTCTGCTGAAGGAAATGCAGGAATGGGGACACGAGATTTCATATCACTATGATGTGCTTGATGCTCATGCCGGTGATTACAAGGCGGCAGAGGAGAGTTTCAAGAGCTATATGAAGGTGTTTGCTGATAATGGTTTCACTTTCAACACTATTTGTCAGCATGGTAATCCGGTGAAGAAACGAGTGGGCTATACATCAAATCGTGACTTCTTCCGCAACGAGGAGATTCACTCGCACTATCCAGAATTGGTTGACATGGTGGTTGATTACAGCAAGCATACTAAACATGACTACAACTACATCAGCGATGTCTGTTATCGATGGAACAACATCACATTGCCTGAGACAAACGACCTATACCCAGAGGTAAAAAATACCCGCATAGGAGGGTTCAACAATTTGCTGAAGCTGGTGCAGTCAACGGATAAGAGTTATGTGATCAGTACGCACCCTCACCGATGGATGTCTGCTGCATGGAAGATTAATCTGAAGATTGCTATGTTCCGTGTGGTGAGAGAGACCGTAATGGTGGCTCGTCATATTCCAGGAGTAGAGTGGATACTGAATAAGTTTTACTTTTTAGCAAAAAGAATATAAGTAATATGGATCAGAAGAAATCTGTTCGTGAAGTTCAGGATAAGATCTTGGAGGTAATGAAGTTTATTGATGCCGTTTGCCGTAAGTATGGCATTGTATATTATATTATGGGAGGTACTGCCTTAGGTGCAATTCGCCATGGTGGTTTTATTCCTTGGGATGACGATTTGGATATTTTTATGACTCCTGCTGAGTATACAAAGTTTAAAGCAGCTATGAAGAAGGAGTCTAATCCGAAATTCATACTGCAAGAATGGCGTACAGTAGAAAGGTATTTGGAATATGCGAAGGTACGTATGAACGGTACAACCTTTATAGAGGCAAATTTTAAGGACAGGAAAGACTTGCATCAGGGTATCTATGTGGATATTATGATACTGCATAAGGTTCCAGAGTCAAATTTTATACAGAAGCTTGTTTATTATGAGAGTAAATTTGTGACTCTTTATGCCCTCAGTCAACGCAATTGGAAGCCGAAGAGCAAAGGGCAAGCTATAGCACTAAATATGTTGAAGGTACTTCCTTGTCAGTTGATTGCAAAGTTGTGTTATCATCGCATCTACAAGTATGATGACCGCAAGGATAACTTCAAATACTGCTATTGGATTACACCTGCGAAGTTCCACTCAGGATTGTTCGACAAAAGTTTTTTTGAGCAGCCAGTGGACATACCGTTTGAAGACACCGTACTATATGGTTCAAAGCACATTAAGGAATATTTGGAGTATCGTTATGGTAACTATATGAAATTACCTTCAAAAGAACAGCAACAGGCTGCAGTACATGCCATGATCTTTGATACTAAGAAAAACTATACGGAGTATATAAATTAAAGTAGGATAATGTGTAAACATGCATATTTAATTGTTGTAAATTCAATTTTATCTGTAGTAAGAACTGCATTAAGACTGATAGACGATATTCGTAATGATATTTATCTGTTAATTGATAAAAAGTTAAGATTCTCAGAGGATACTTTAAAAATTAATTTCAAGTGATAAGAGAATATTCTAGCTTATTTAATTGTTGGCAGAGGAATTAAAAATTAATAGCTCTCATTATGGAAAAGAAATATAAGGTAGGTTATACAACGGGTGTATTTGATATGTTTCATATTGGTCATTTGAATATTCTTCGTCGTGCTAAGGAACAGTGTGAAACGCTTATTGTTGGTGTGACAACAGATGAGCTATGCTTCAAGCGTAAACACAAATATCCTATCATCAATGAACAAGAGCGTATGGCAATTGTAAAGGCTATACGTTATGTGGATAAAGTGGTTCCTCAGACGGATATGGATAAAATACGACCCGTGAAAGAGTTGGGGATAGATGCTGTATTCGTTGGTTCAGACTGGAAGGGTACAGATGCTTGGAATCAGTATGAGAAAGAATTTGCAGAAGTGGGATGTGTAGTAATTTATTTGGATCATACAGATGGCATCAGTTCAACTATTTTGCGAGAGAAGTTAAATAAATAATAGGGGATTAAGCTATGGAAGGAGAAACGCAAAAATTTTCTGTCTGTATGTCTGTTTATAAAAATGACAATACTGCAGACTTTACTGATGCGGTATTAAGTATTTATAATCAGACTTGTCCTCCAGACGAAATTATTTTGGTTATTGATGGTCCAGTTTCTATGACCATGTATGATGCAATAGAGGTTTTGAAGGAAAAGACAGGAATTATGAAGATAATACCTCTTGAGCAGAATATGGGTCATGCCATTGCTCGTCAGACAGCTATAGAAATTGCAAAGAATGACTTATGTGCAGTAATGGATGCAGATGATATTTCTTTGCCAGATCGTTTTGAAAAGCAATTACAGGCATTTGAGAATTATCCTGATGTGAGTGTGATAGGAGGTTTTATTAATGAGTTTATCCGTACTGTTGATAATGTTGTAGGCTCTCGTATCGTTCCAGAATGTGATATAGATATTAAAAACTATATGAAATCTCGTTGCCCTATGAACCTCGTTACTGTAATGTTCAAGAAAAAGGATATAATGAATGTTGGGGGCTATCAGGATTGGTACTGTGAAGAAGATTATTATTTATGGATTCGTTTGGCACTTGCAGGATATAAATTTTATAATATTCAAGAGAACTTGGTAAATGTCCGTGTAGGTGAGAAAATGTACCAGCGTAGAGGGGGTAAAAAATATTTTCTAAGTGAAGCCAGATTACAGAAATATATGTTTGACCATAAACTGATAACTTATCCGAGATATATTTATAATGTGCTCATTCGCTGGATAGTACAGGTCGCAATGCCTAATAAACTCAGAGGTTGGGTGTTTAGAAAGTTTGCTAGAAAGTAAGATAGAGAAAATTGCATTTTGTATGATATTTAAATGGATTTTTGACCGTATTACTGCATTACTCGGGCTTTTAATCTTGTGGCCAGTATTGCTGATTGTTGCCATAATGGTAAAGATCAAAATGCCTGGAGGACCAGTTTTCTTTGTGCAGAAACGAGTAGGTAAAGGAGGAAAACTTTTTAATTGCCATAAATTTCGGACAATGACAGTAAATCATAATGGTTCAACGGTTTCTGTTGCCGGCGATTCTCGCATTACACCTTTGGGGGCAAAACTTCGTCATTATAAATTGGATGAGCTCCCAGGGTTATGGGATGTTTTAATCGGTAACATGAGTTTTGTCGGTCCTCGTCCGGATGTCCCGGGATATGCGGATAAGTTGGAAGGAGATGATAGGGATGTACTGAAACTTCGTCCGGGGATTACAGGACCTGCTACTTTGAAGTACCGGTTAGAAGATGAAATGATTTCTGACTATGTCCGACAAAAACAGGCAGCAGGGGATACTCGTCCTATGCAAGAGATAGCCACAGAGTATAATGATACAGTGATATATCCGGATAAGGTAAGATTGAATTGCTACTATTATCGTCATTATAGTTTCTTAAAAGATATAGAGATGATATTAGCTACGGTTCTTGGCTTTAAGGTTAAATTTGCCGGAGAGGAAGTATAAGTTATTTGAATGAATAGGATAAAATAATAGAATCATGTCAGAAGAAAGAAAAACAATTTACCTCTGTCTCGCCCACATGAGCGAAGAGGGTTGGGAACAGAAATATGTAAAGGAAGCGTTTGATACCAACTGGGTGGTACCCATGGGACCGAATGTGAATGCTTTCGAGCAGGATTTGCAGAATTTTGTCAACCATAATACGGATGGAAGTGAGCTGGATCGGAAAGTGGTTTGTTTGTCTGCCGGTACAGCGGCTGTTCATCTGGCCCTGATTGGTTGTGGCGTGAAAGCCGGTGATGAAGTGCTTGTGCAGAGTTTTACGTTCTGTGCTTCTTCGCATCCGATCACGTATTTAGGAGCGAAACCGGTATTTGTGGGTTCCGAAAAGGAAACCTGGAATATGGACCCGGTACTTTTGGAACAGGCTATCTTGGATCGGAAGGAGAAAACAGGCCGTTATCCGAAGGCGATTGTCCCGGTGGCCTTGTATGGTATGCCGTATCGGATTGATGAGATCTGTGCCATCGCCGATAAATATGGCATTCCGGTTGTAGAGGATGCTGCCGAGGGGATGGGCAGCCGGTTTAATAGTCAGGTATTGGGTACGTTTGGAAAGTTCGGTGTATTGAGCTTTAACGGAAACAAGATGATTACGACTTCGGGCGGTGGTGCTTTGATCTGCCGGGATGCCAAGGAAGCCAACGACATGATGTGGTATGCTACCCAGGCGCGTGATGCTTATCCTTATTATCAGCATTCGGCCATCGGGTATAATTATCGAATGAGTAATATTTGTGCCGGTATCGGTCGTGGACAGATGACGGTCTTGAATGATCATATCGCTCATCACAAGCATGTGCAGGCCCTGTATAAGGAATTGCTGAAGGAGGTTCCGGGTGTTCATCTGCATGATCAGCCGAAGGATAAAAAGTTTGATGCCAATTTCTGGCTTTGTGCCGCTACCTTAGATCCGGAAGTGAAGATTATCGGACAGGAGAATGCCTATAAGGAAGTCATTAAGACGGCGGTGGGTGGTGCTGCCGGTGTGATCCATGCGGTTGATTCGGCAACGACCGATTGCCAGCCGAATGATAATATCGAAGCACTCCGAGTTTATATGTTATCGAAGAAGATAGAGGCAAGACCGGTGTGGAAGCCGATGCACAAGCAGCCGGTTTATGAGGGTTCGCCTGTTTATACGAATGGGGTAGAAGAAGATATCTTCAAGAAAGGGTTCTGTCTGCCTGCCGGTCCGTGGGTAACAGACGAGGATGTTCAGTATATCGTGGATACAATCAAGAAAGCGATTGTCCGTTAATTTCAATAACTTTGCCTTATGCTTTTGGATAACGAATTCATCAACTCCTTATTAGACCGAGCCAAGGAATCACCCCGTCTCCGTCAGCACTATGATCTGCGTAATTCGGCTGCCGATACCTCGCAGCGGATGCTGAATGCCCTCTTGCCGGGTACGGAAGTAGCCATTCACCGGCATGAAGAGACGGAAACAGTGGTATTAAGGGCTTGAATTATTGGAATAATGGGAAAAATATATTTCTTTTGTAACAAATAAGATAGTATGAAGCTTTTAAGATTTGTATATAAGGAGAAAGATTGGGAATTGAAAGAAGTCAATTTCCAGTCAGTCAATTTATTAGTTGGAAAGAATGCTTCAGGTAAGTCTAAGACAATTCAAAGTTTGAATGTCGTGGTTGCTTATTTGTTACAGCAAAAAGAAATATCGGCAAGTGATAGATTTGATTTCTTCTTGTATTTTGAAAAAGACGAAGAGTTTATTTCATATCGGGTAAAATGTGCGGCTGGTGTCATTCTTTTTGAGGAAATTAAAGTGCAAAAAGAAGGACAAGATGAGATCTTATTACAAAGGAATAAAGAGATTACGACCTTGCATGGGATGGAGATCAATCCACCGAAGAATAAATTGACACCTCATGTCCGTAGAGATACGGTTTCCTATCCCTATATTGAAGCGATTATGCAATGGGCCGAACATGTATGCGGACAGCGTTTTAATGAAACGGATATCTGGGGTGATTCGCATACGGATTCTTATATTCAAGCTCATGGTAAAAATTTATATACCATGATCAAGACTTTGCCTGATGATCGTATTGAGTACATAAAGGAACTGGCCAATCAGTTGGATTATCCATTAACGGATATTGAGCCGTTTGAAACAAAGGATATTCATAAAATATTATTTTATGAAAAAGGAGTGAATCGGGTGTTGTTTGATTCGGATTTATCGAAAGGTATGTTCCGTACTTTGCATTTGATTATTTATTTGGAATATCTGATACAGCAGGATTGTCCTTCCTTATTGCTGATTGATGATGTTTGTGAAGGATTGGATTATAATAGATCGACCCAATTAGGCAAATACTTGTTTCAACGATGTGAGGAACAAGATATTCAGTTAATAGCCAGTTCCAATGATAGTTTTCTGATGAATGCCGTCGATACACGGTATTGGAATATTCTTTTCCGCCGGGGAAGTGAGGTCTTTAGCATCAATTATTTAACGCATCCTCAATTGTTTGATGAGTTCGTATATACGGGATTAAGTAATTTCGATTTGTTCTCATCTGATTATATAGACCGATATCTGTCAAATCATGAATAAAAGGAAAATAGCCTTATTTGTGGAAGGACAAGGTGAACTTATATTCCTTCGTGAGTTTTTATTCCGCTGGTATCAGTTTGATACGAATAGGGTGGGGGTTACTTGTTATTCTTTGCAGGCTCAACGATTTAATCCGGTACCTTACCCTATAGGAGATGAACAAAGTGAAAATTTTTTCCAGATTGTCAATGTAGGTAATGATCAGACGGTACTAAGTAAGATGTTAGATGAATCGGATCGTTTGACGGCTCAGGGATATCATAAGATTGTTGGCTTGCGTGATATGTTTAGTAAGCAATATCATCAGGTTTGTAAAAATAGGATGATAAATGAAGATATTAACCAGAACTTTATAAATGGTGCTTTAAAAACAATCCTTAATAGAAAAGGAGCGAACAGTAATTGTTCTTTACATTTCGCTATTATGGAATTTGAGACATGGCTATTGTCGATGCCTGCTTGTTGGCAACAGATGGATTCTAAATTGACATACGATTTTATCCAAAAGCATTTGGGTATAGATCTTTCTCAGGATTTGGAAAAAACAATTTATCATCCAACAGTTGTCTTAAAAAATATCTGTCACTTGATTAATAGTGACTATGATAAACATGATAAAGAACTGGAGACCATTATGGCTTCATTATCGAAAGCGGATTTCGAAGCATTGATAAATTCTGGAAAATGTCATTCTTTCTCTAGTTTTGTGCAGACAATTATTTATTGAAATACATTCATTATGCTCATCAATAACGAATTCATCAACTCCTTATTTGACCGGGCCAAGGAATCACCCCGTCTCCGTCAGCACTATGACTTGCGTAATTCGGCTGCCGATACCTCGCAGCGGATGCTGAATGCCCTCTTGCCGGGTACGGAAGTAGCCATTCACCGCCATGAAGAGACAGCTGAGACGGTGGTCTGCCTGATGGGGAAACTCGAAGAAGTGATCTACGAGGAAGTCGGGGAGGAGAACGGCCAGCCGACCTTCCGCGAAGTATCCCGCCAGCTGTTGTCGCCTGCCGAAGGGAAGTACGGGATGCAGATTCCCGCGGGTGTCTGGCATACGGTCCATGTGATCGAGCCGTCCGTCATCTTTGAAGCCAAAGATGGGGCGTATAAAGGATAATCAACATAATAGTTGAGGTTTTTGGTTTTGTGTAATGAGGCGTAATCCCGCTTGGGGATTGCGCCTTTTTTTGCTGGATGATAGGAGATGATTTTCTGAAAGAAAGAGTGGTTTTCTGAAATATATCTTTTATTTTTGTAAAAAAAGAAATTATGGATAAAAAGCGCATCTACTTTCCTGATCTGACAATAGAAGGCTTTAAGTCGATCGATCATCTGTATATAGATTCTCTTTCCTCTATTAATTTGATTGCCGGTGATAACAATGTGGGTAAATCGACGGTTCTGGAAGCGTTATATGCACTTGCAACCGGAGGAGAGATGGGCGCTTTGCTCCAAATGGGATGTAATCGGATGAATATTCAGAATCCGATGGGTGAATCTTTTGTCGTGGACAAGGAGAAGTTGCTTTTGACTTTTTTCAAAGACTGGCAATTTAAGTTGGGTAAAGATTTGATCATTAAGGCAGGAACAGATCAGGCATTACAAATGAAATTGGTATATGTGCTGGAATCAAAAGAAAAAGCAGGTAATGCCGTCGTTAATAAAATGGAAATTCTGGATCAGCCTTTAGAGAATGCCCAAGGAGGTGATACGTTGGAAAGAGGTATCCTGTTTACTTCAAATAATAATACATTCTTTTCTGCTTTCAGTACGGGTTCGGGTATGGGGGATGAATTTGTTTATCCGAAGCAGGTTAACTTTATTCATACGTCTTTGTCTTCTAAAAGTTATAATTTGCGATTATGGGACAATATCGCTTTGACCGGACTGGAAAGACATGTTATAGAAGCCCTGAGGGTTATTGATCCCCTTGTTGAAAACCTGGCGTTTTTGGAAGAGTCTGTTCTGAAAGGGGGAAGAGGTGCTTCAGACAGAGTGCCCTATATTACCTTAAAAAATAGACCGGACAGATATCCGCTGAGTATTATGGGGGATGGTATGAACCGTATCCTGTCTATTATATTAGGTATTGTCAATTCAAAAGGAGGCATTTGCCTGATTGATGAAATAGAAAATGGTATTTACTATCGGCGTCAGCCGGAATTGTGGAGAATAATATGCCTGCTGGTAAAAGAATTGGATGTGCAGCTTTTCGCCACGACGCATAGTCTGGATTGCATCAGGAGCTTTTCCTCGGTTGCTCATGAAGTAGATGCTCAGTTGATTCGTCTGGAAAAGAGAAAATCAGAGTTCGCTGCAGTGAACTATAAATCGGGAGAGTTACAAATAGCCTTAGAAAATGATATAGAATTACGTTAATATGAAAAAGAATAAGCCATTCCGATTATTGGTCGAAGGGATAAATGACTTACATGTCGTATGTAACTTGGCTAATCGCTTAAGTTTGTTGGAAACATTCGAGGTGGAGGATATAGGTTCCTATCAGCAGATTTTGAAAGTCTTACCCGTGCTATTGAAAAGTACGAATAATCTGCAACGGCTGGGTATTGTGGTGGATGCTGATGAGAATCTGAAAGGACATTGGGAGGCTATACGGCATATTTTACTTGACAGCCAGTTGTATTCTTCTGTCCCGGAAGAACTGCCGAAAGAAGGTCTGGTGGCGCATCCGGATGATCCGGCTTATATAATTTTCGGGCTTTGGATAATGCCGGACAATAATTTGAATGGAATGTTAGAGGACTTTGTTACTTTTATGATTCCGGAAAAGAATGATGATGTTTTGTTGAGAAAAACAGATGATGTATTAAAAGAACTGGAAGAGAATCATTGGAATAAATATAAAAGTGTGCATCATGCAAAGGCCAGAATTCATACTTGGTTGTCATGGCAGGATGAACCGGGAACACCCATGGGAACAGCTATTACGAAACAAACCTTATCTACAGATGGAGAATTATGCCAGAAGTTCATAGCTTGGTTGAATAATCTATTTGAATGTATACCTCTTCCTCATTAGAAAACTTCCCCTGTTATAGGGGAAGTGTCCGAAGGACGATGGGGTTACAGCCCCCTCGTTTACGGTTCACCCAAGATCTTGAAGATACAGGCTACCTGATGCGGGGTATAAATCCGGTTCCGCGGGTTCCAGCCCGATTCTTTCAGCATCTCTACCAGGGTGGGATTATAGATAATCCACTCTTTTAACCGACGGGATGCCATCGCCGGCGTCAGGTGCGGGCAGTACAGGCATCCTAATTCCATATTGGAAAAGGTGCGGGGCCGTATGGTCCCATTTTCATTGTTGTATGTCATAGTTTTTAATGTTTAGTTGTTTGTATTCGTGTACGTTCTTTCTGGCTTGACCCAGAAAGAACCAAAGAGGTCAAGGCTGCGTCTGCTGAGCTACTCCGTCTCTTCGTTCCGCTGTGCGCGCCGCAAACTCGCCTTCGGCTCAAACAGCGACGCTCCGGCCGCTCCACTTCGTTCCTCCGCTTAACGCTCACCAGAACGAGGCCGAAACAATTGACAATTGATGATTGACAATTGACAATTTTCTTTTCTCCCTCTTTTATCCATGGCATAGCCTCTTTGTTTGGGGTAGAATATAGGCTGAAAGCCTAAAATACCATAGCCCGGGGCAACGCCCTGGGTTGTTGGCATAACAGGTGTTTTTGGCTGAAAGCCTTTCATAATCCAATCTATATTCCGCCCTTTCAGGGCTTGATGGGATAATGGAATGGCTACCTACCCCAGGGCGTTGCCCCGGGCTATAACCTGTCAGGCCTTCAGCCTGAATTTTGTTGCACATGGTATATATAGACCTCTCACCCCTGCGGGGAGCTCCCCTAAAACAGGGGCGCTTTTTAGTACGAACCAAAAACTTCCCCTGTTGTAGGAGAAGTGCCCGAAGGGCGATGGGGTCAATCTTCAATTGAAAATGGACAATGGAGAATGGGAAATTATAATTTCCGTGAAATCTGTGAAATCCGTGCCTAATTATGTGAAACTCGAGGCAAATTAATTTTCAATTCTCACTTTTCAATTCTCCATTTAAGAAGGTTTCCTTCCACCTTTGCTGCAAAAGCCCTAAAAGATATTGGCGGCGTTCGGGGTCATGCTCGTTGGCGAGCAGGAGAATCCCTTTCTGGATACGGTAGGCGAGGCGTTCCCCCGGGTCGGGATATAGCTCTTCCCACTGATAACGCAGCCAGGTGATCCAGTCGGTGGGGCCCATGAGGCGGAACATCGAATCCGGATCTTCACCCTTGGGGAGGCGGAAGAGGTGGCATAGCATACCGGCCTGACGGATCATGGCTGCTGCCCGCTCCATGCCTTTCTCGCCTGCCTCGTCGCCGTCGAGCATCAGACGGACTTCGTGGGTGTAGGCCTGCAGGCGGCGGAGCTGTCCTTCGCACAGGCTCGTGCCTCCGATTGCCACACTGTTGGTCACTCCTGACGCGTGCATGGCCAGCAGGTCCTTGTATCCTTCTACCACGTAGACAAACCCCGTCTGGCGGATCGCCTCCTTGGCCTGGTACAGTCCGTACAGCCATTCGCTCTTCTGGAAGCGGCTGCTGTTGGACGGGTTGATGTACTTCGGCTGGTCGGTGTCGTCTCGTTGCCGTCGTCCGGCGAACCCGATCAGGTGCCCTTCTTCGTCGTGCAGGGGGAAGATGATCCGGTTACTGTATGCCTTCCAGGCATCGGGCACTAAGTGCGGGGCCTGGGAGACACCGAAGCGTAGCCAGGTATCCGTCAGACGGGTGTCGTCGGGCAGATAGGGCATGAGTATCCGTTCGAAAGCCTGCAGGTCGGGTAGGGGGCGGACCGCCGGTGCCGCGGGTGCCGACGAGGATGGCGGGGGCGGGAGGACCACCGTCCGTTTCTCCTTTCTGTCTTTCCATTCTTCTTCCAGGCGGCTGACCGCTTCGCGGAAGCTGATCCGTTCGATCAGCATCCGGAAACGGATCACGTCGCCCCGTTCTCCACAGGCAAAGCAGCAGAAGGTGCCCCGCTCGGGGTTGACAGCCAGCGACGGGTGATGGTCGTTGTGAAACGGACAGAGTCCGGTATAATGACGTCCTTGTCGGGTGAGGGCCACGTAGCGCCCGATTTCTTCCTCAATGGGAATCCGTTGTTTCAGTTCGTTTGTGTTCATAAGTCTAAACGTGTTTGCCGGTCCTTTTGCCGGTAGTTAGTGATAATAGTAAATGATTCATTATAGCGGAAACGTGCCAGGCCGGTGGCTCCGTTGCGGTTCTTGAGGACATACAGCCGGCCCACGCCCTTGAGGCTGTTTCCTTTCTCGTCCTCCAGGATGCCGTGCCGCTCTGGACGGTGGACGAAGGTCACACAGTCGGCTATCTGCTCGATCGTGCCCGAGTCGCGCAGGTCGCTCATGATCGGGATGCCGCCCCGTTCGGTGCGGGTCTCGCAGGCGCGGTTCATCTGCGAGAGAGCCAGGATGGGGCAGTCCAGCTGGAGAGCCAGCCGTTTCAGTCCCTGCACATGGCGAGACACCACCTGTTCGGTCGTTTCCCCTTTCCCGACGGCTCCGCCCAGCAGGTGGAGGTAGTCGATCACGATCATGGCGCACTTCCCTTTCCGCCGCTGCATCATCGCCTTTGTCCGGATCGCGTCCAGGCTCGATCCCGCCGTATAGTCGAGGTAGAAAGGCAGGCCTTTCAGCAGGCCGACCGCCCTTTCCAGCTCAGCCATCTCCCGGTCGGTGGGCAGTTCCACACGCAGACAATCCGGATTGATGCCCGTCATCCCCGTCAGCACACGGTTCAGGATCTGGAGGCTCGACATCTCGAGGCTGAAGAAACAGACCGGATGTCCCTGGCGGGCAATATTCAATGCCATCTGCAGGGCCACCGCCGTCTTACCGTCGCTCGGCCTTCCGCCCAGGATGGTCAGTTCACCCTTATGGAACCCGCCTGTCACATAGTCGAATTCCTCCAGTCCGCTGGCGATCTGGATCACCCGGCCGTCGCCCGACCGGCGTAAGCGTTGCCACTCGACCGCCTCGACCGCCAGTTCCTCCAACGGCTTCAGTGGTTCGTCCGTCAGCGACTGTTCATAGAAGCGAGCCAGCTGCTGTTCGAGGGCATCCGTAATCTGCTCCGGCTGAGCCGAAGCGTCGGCCGCCTTCAGGCTCATCTGTTCGAAGAGGCTCTTCAGCGCCCGTAGCTGGAACCTACGCCTGATCTCGGCGATATACGTCTCCGTGTTCGCTTCATAGCGTATGTTACGCACGTAGTCGAGCAGGAACGAAAGGCCGTTCAGGCGGGTAAAGCGTTCTTCGTCCGTCTTTCGCATCTCCAGCTCGATCATCATGAAATCGGGCTGTATTCCCCGGTTATATACTTCCCGGATGCACTGAAAGACAAATCCCAGGTCCGGATTCTCAAACATTTCCGGACGGAGTTCTGCCACGCCGGTATCCATCGCTTTTCCGGATACCAGCAGGCTGCAAATCAATACTTTTTCAATTTCTATTGCCATTGTATTTGGAGTTTTTGTTAGTTATTCTTTTTTTCTTTTACTATTTGTCGTATTCGTACTTTTGGTTTGACACATGTTGTGTACGTTCTTTCTGGCTTGACCCAGAAAGAACCAAAGAGGTCAAGGCTGCGTCTGCTGAGCTACTCCGTCACTTCGTTCCGCTGTGCGCGCCGCAAACTCGCCTTCGGCTCAAACAGCGACGCTCCGGCCGCTCCACTTCGTTCCTCCGTTTAACGCTCACCAGAACGAGGCCGATCCAATTGACAACTTCATCAATTGAAAATTGAAAATGGAGAATTGAAAATTATCTTTTCATCCTTTTATCCATGGCATAGCCTCTTTGTTTGGGGTAGAATATAGGCTGAAAGCCTAAAATGATATAGCCCGGGGCAACGCCCTGGGTTGTGGGTATAACAGGTGTTTTTGGCTGAAAGCCTTTCATAATCCAATCTATGTTCCGCCCTTTCAGGGCTTGATGGGATGATGGAATGGCTACCCCAGGGCGTTGGCCCCGGGCTATAACCTGTCAGGCCTTCAGCCTGAATTTTGTTGCACATGGTATATATAGACCTCTCATCCCTGCGGGGAGCTCCCCTAAAACAGGGGCGCTTTTTAGTACGAACCAAAAACTTCCCCTGTTGTAGGGGAAGTGCCCGAAGGGCGATGGGGTTAATTGTCAATTGAAAATTGAGAATTATCTTTTCTCTCTCATTTATCCATGGCATAGCCTCTTCGATTTGGGTAAAATATAGGCTGAAAGCCTAAAATGATATAGCCCGGGGCAACGCCCTGGGTTGTGGGCATAACAGGTGTTTTTGGCTGAAAGCCTTTCATAATGAAACCCATATTCCGCCCTTTCAGGGCTTGATGGGATGATGGAATGGCTACCCCAGGGCGTTGCCCCGGGCTATAACCTGTCAGGCCTTCAGCCTGAATTTTGTTGCACATGGTATATATAGACCTCTCACCCCTGCGGGGAGCTCCCCTAAAACAGGGGCGCTTAAAATTTCCGTGAAATCCGTGAACTCCGTGCCTAATTAATTTTCAATTTTTAATTTTCCATTTTCAATTGGTGAAGGGCCTTCAGCCTGAATAATTGCCCATTGTTTCGGCCTAACGGAGGAGGCGTGAAGCGGTCGACCGAGCGGAGCGTCAAAAAATCTCGGCTGTTTGAGCCGAAGGCGAGTTTTCCGAGATTTTAGCGCAGCGACCGAGACCGTAGCCTCCGCAGTGTGAGCCTTGACCTTTTGGTACTTTTGGGTCAAGCCAAAAGTACGAATACGATCTTGACCTCTTTGGTTCTTTCTGGGTCAAGCCAGAAAGAACGTACAATCACTTGAAGTTTTGAATCTTTTCTTTCAAGAGAAAAGAACGATACGAATTGATTTACATTGGGAAAAATAAAGAAAAGGGTGATGGGGCCATTGTCAATCGTCCATTGTCAATTATCCATTTAAGAAGGGGGGGCTATTGAAAAAAGCACCTTCCTCCCATAGAGCGTTCCGCCTCGAAAAAAGACTGATCCGGTTCCTCCTCGGGCTTATCCGACGGCAGGTCGGTGCAGAACCGCTGGTAGTCGCGGATGCGGAAGAGGGTGCAGCGTTTCTCCACCTCGATGTCGATCAGCTCCAGCTCCAGGAGGATGCGGAGGTACCGTTCCAGGACTGTGCGGCTCATGTCCAACTCGCGGGAAACCTGGTGCTGGCTGATGATAAACTCGCCCCGCTGACAGGTGTACACCTTCTTGTTGTACGTAATGGTACGACTGCGGAAATAGGCCTTGGTCATGAGGTAGAGATAGACCTTCCCCAATCCGGCTGTTTCCGGATCCGAACTTAAGATTAACGCGATGATGTTACGTGGGATTCGGAGGAATCCTTTCTGCTGCACTCTCAATTGTTTTGTTGTTCTTGGTTGCATACGTTTATGTTTCTCTTAATTAATTGTTTGATAAGTATTTAAGTCATTAACATATTTTTAAAGCCAATCAGCGAGCCACATCTAAACCAAACAAATAACAGTATGTCAGTTATTTATCTTCCACTTTCAACCACACTTGAGCCAGCGAACCAGCCACCCTTTATGTTAGAAAGAAAGAATAAAGAAAGATAGAAAGAAGAGTTTGACTTTTTCAATTATTTTAATAACAAATCGTAACCAGATCTTTCGTTTCTCTTATATCTTTCAACAGCCGCAAAGGTAGATAGGCTTGCGCCCGAAAAAAAAACTATTTCAACCCGATTTTTGCAGGTTGAAATAGCTTTGTCAAGAAGTTATATGCGTTTGTTAATAAACAGGTTGTGCGGCTATTTTAGCTGATATTGCGCTTCCGAAAATCTGCCCGCAGCTTTCTGAGGTAGTTCTCGAGTTCCTCCATTTCGACCGGATTTTCCTTCAGCAGGCGGGTTACGGTACTGGGAGAATACTGCAAAACGAACTTCTGGTTGAGCAGGTCGGTAATCTGGGCATACGACATCTCGGGGAAGATATGCGCATGAATCAGGACACTGATGAGTTGGAGGAAGAGGAGGCTGTCATTCACTTCCAGCTTCTCGTCTTTCTCGTTTGTCTCCTCGGGGAAGAAATGCTTGATCAGCACGTCGGAGTGCGTCTTGACGTACCGCCGGAACAGGTCGTTCCAACACTTGCGGTGGTTGTGCTTGAGCAGCGACAAGACCCCCGCCAGGATCATGATCACTTCTTCCGGTTGCTCACTCTGTTCAATTGCGGCGTTTAATTTACTCAGGTTGAAATTACTCCCCACAATGTCTGAGATCTTCTTTCTCACTTCTTTGAATGCCTCGCTGTCTAACAGCTCTATTAGCTTGTGTTCCATGTATATATGTTTAAGATCATATTATTGTGATAAATTTAATAAAAAAAATAACATACCATGAAAGAATATGACTTTTTTATTCAAAATTTTTCTGATCCTTCCCTGTATCCCCCGGAAGAAGCCTTGGGAATCGGATTGGATTCTCGTGAGAATCCTTTTCAATTCTCACCGGAATTCCGGGCAAAATATAAAAGCCGATAACTTGGATTACCCGATGCTAAACGACCTTATCTGCGTGAGTGACAGGGGGGTGGGTGTATCTTTGTAGTGTTATCAGATAACACATGTTTCACTAAAAAATTTTATTAATATGGCATTGATTTACACCCTCGTAAAGAGACGAGACATGAGCAAGGGCGCTTTGGAAGGAGCCCAGTTGTATTACGCGCAGACCAGCGTTACGAAGCGCCTGGACTTGAACACGATCTGTTCGCGCATCGAGAAGTACTGTACCGCCAGCCGGGGTGAGATTATCCTCGTACTCGACGGTCTGATCAAGGTGATGAACGAGGCCCTGGCAGAAGGCGAATCGGTTCACCTGGGCGAGTTCGGCAGTTTCCGCATGGTAGCCGGCAGCAAGGGGGCCTCCACGCCCGAGGAGTTCGAGGTCTCGCTGATCAAGAAACCCCGCATCGTCTTCTACCCCGGCACGATGTTGATAGGCACCACCCAGAACGCCAAGTTCGAGCGTTATGTGCCGAAGAAGGACGCGGAAAGCGCTTAATTCAATTGAAAATTGACAACTTCATCAATTGAAAACTTCATCAATTGAAAATTGAGAATTGAAAATTAATAATGGGGGGGTGACTGTAGAGGCGTAGCGTGCTGCGCCTCAAAACGGCATTTCACGATTGAATGGCGATCAATATAATAACGGATAATATTATTATGTTTTTCGCCATTTTTTCCTGTGGCATTGGGATGAGGCGCAGCAGCGCTACTTCTTAAATGGAAAATTGAGAATTGAAAATTGAGAATTAATAATGGGAGTGACGGTAGAGGCGTAGCGTTGCTGCGCCTCAAAACGGCATTTCACGATTGAATGACAACCAATCATATAACGGATAATATTATTATGTTTTTCGCCATTTTTCCCTGTGGCGTTTGGTTGGAGGCGCAGCAGCGCTACGCCTCTACAGTCATTTCTCAAACTCAACGGAGAATTAAAATTTCCGTGAAATCTGTGAAATCCGTGCCTAATTAATTTTCAACGCGAGGCATTTCACGATTGAATGGCAATCAACGACATAACGGATATATTTGTTGCGGTTTACGCCATTATATCCTGTGGCATTGGGATGAGGCGCAGCAGCGCTACGCCTCTACAGTCATTTTCCAAACTCAACGGAGAATTATAATTTCCGTGAAATCCGAGAAATCCGTGCCGAATGAATTGTCAATTCTCAATTTTCCATTTTCAATTGGTGAAGGTGAAGGGCCTTCAGCCTGAATAATTGCCCATTGCTTTGGCCTAACGGAGGAGGCGTGAAGCGGTCGACCGAGCGGAGCGTTAAAAAATCTCGGCTGTTTGAGCCGAAGGCGAGTTTTCCGAGATTTTAGCGCAGCGACCGAGACCGTAGCCTCCGCAGTGTGAGCCTTGACCTTTTGGTACTTTTGGGTCAAGCCAAAAGTACAAATACGATCTTGATCTTTTGGTTCTTTTGCATCAAGGCAAAAGAACAGATAATTTAAAACAAAAAAAATTATGTACTACACCGACTTTATCAGACAATACAAGCCCCTGGCCGATAAGGCGGGGGCACACTACCGATTGAACCCGGTGATTATCCTCGCCCAGGCGGCTATTGAGACCGGGTGGGGAGAAAGCACCCTGGCTACCGAGTATCATAACTTCTTCGGGCTGACCGCCTATGGGCTGCGGAATGCCTTCTGGAACGGGACGTCGATTGAATTGGGGAAATACTCCCTGAAGTTCCGGGTTTACAGCTGCCCCGACGATTCGTTCCTCGACTATGCCCGCCTGATCCGGGAAGTCTATCCCAACGCTGCTGAAGCCAGTTATGATCCGGTGGCCTTTGCCCTGGCCATCTCCTACAGCCGTTACATCAGTGAAGTCAACGGCGACAACCGCGAAGAATACCGCAACCTGATTGTGGTGATCAGCGACAAGATAGGCCGCTTCCTGAAAAAAGGACCCGAGCTGTTTCGGGAACCCAACATGTCTAATTCACTTAAATCCTAAAAAATGAAGTACGTTGAAATCATCCTTAAAATTGTGCGTGTCATCCTTCGGACTCTCTTCCCGAAGCAGAAAAACGAACCCGAACAAGAAGACGTGGCTGCTGCTCAGTCTGTATCTGATCGTCCTCCTGGCTTTGTGGAAGAACGAGATTCAACTGGCCATGGCAGCCCTGGGCGGGATCCTCTCGTTGCTGCAACAGCCCCCGCCCGGCGGGGGAGGGCCGTCGGAACGCCCTGGATGGGTATAGCCGGTTTCTCCCTGATCCTTGCCGGAGGGGCGGGTTACCTGTACGAGTTCTTCTTTTAGCCGGAGGTTTCCGCCGCCGTGAGGTTTCGAATTTGGGGCGGGTATGATGGATTTGACCTAATTTATTCCTACCTTTGCCCCAAGAACATTAAACCTTTATGGCATTGAACGAGAAAGATTTTGAAATCATGGCACCGGTGGGTTCGTATGAATCCCTGATGGCGGCCATACAGGGGGGAGCGGATTCGATTTATTTCGGTATTGAAGGATTGAACATGCGCTCCCGCTCTTCGAATAATTTTACAATAGACGACTTACGGAAGATCGTGGCTATCTGTCAGGAACACGGCCTGAAGAGCTACCTGACAGTCAATACGGTGATTTACGGGGAAGACCTGCCCCTGATGCGCGAGATCATCGACGCAGCCAAGGAAGCCGGGGTATCGGCGATCATCGCCGCCGATGTGGCAGCCATGGATTATGCCAACCGGATCGGGCAGGAAGTCCACCTGTCTACCCAGCTGAATATCTCGAACGCGGAGGCACTGAAGTTTTATGCCCGCTTCGCGGATGTGGTGGTATTGGCCCGTGAGTTGAACCTCGACCAGGTGTATGAGATTTATCAGGAGATACAGAAACAGCAGATCAGGGGGCCGAAAGGCGAGCTGATCCGGATTGAGATGTTTGCCCACGGGGCTTTGTGCATGGCGGTGTCGGGCAAGTGTTACCTGAGCCTGCATGAGATGAACGCTTCCGCCAACCGGGGCGCCTGCATGCAGATCTGTCGCCGGGCCTATACGGTACGAGACAAGGACAGCGATATCGAGCTGGATGTCGAGAACCAGTATATCATGTCGCCGAAAGACCTGAAGACCATCCATTTCATGAATAAGATGATGGATGCCGGCGTGCGTGTTTTCAAGATTGAGGGCCGGGCCCGCGGACCGGAGTATGTGCGTATCGTGACGGAGTGTTACAAGGAAGCCGTGAAGGCCTACTGCGAGGGCACGTTTACGGAAGAGAAGGTGGCCCGCTGGGACGAACGGCTGAAGATGGTCTTCAACCGGGGCTTCTGGAACGGGTATTACCTGGGGCAGCGCCTGGGTGAGTGGAGCAGCAAATACGGCTCGGGAGCTACGCGCAAGAAGGTGTATGTAGCCCGGGGCATCAAATACTTCGACAAGATCGGCGTGGCCGAGTTCGAAATGGAATGCGGCACCCTGAAGGTAGGCGACGAGATTCTGATTACGGGACCGACAACCGGTGCCGTGATGCAGAAGGTAGAAGAAATACGGGTGGATCTGAAACCCGTGCCGCAGACCGTCAAAGGAGAACGCTTCTCGATCAAGGTAGAAGAAAAGATACGTCCGTCTGACCGGCTGTATGTCATGGAAGTGGTTCAGCCCAAAAAAGAATTCAACGCATGAAAATGTACGTCTATCAGCACGAAGACAAGGTGCGCGATTATGAATGCGACCTGCAGGGCGTGGTGAATAACGCGAACTACCTGCATTACATGGAGCATACCCGCCATGAGTTCCTGCTCTCATTGGGCGAGAACTTCAGCGACCTGCACGACCGGGGGATGGATCTCTTCGTGGCCCGGATCGAGATACAGCTCAAACACTCCCTGCGGAGTGGCGACCGTTACCTCTCCTGCCTGAATGCGAGGAAGGACGGGGTGAAGCTGGTGATGAGCCAGGATATTTACAAGCTGCCCGAGATGGAAATTGTTTCACGTGGCACAGTCGACTGTGTCCTCGTCGAGAACGGGCGGCTCTCGCGCGGCGAGTACTTCGACGAGTTACTCAGCCGCATCGGTAACCGAACAGGAAAAGAACATGAATGATACGATTTTGTATACCATTGCCTTGACTATGGTGAATGGAGTGGGAGGAGTCCTCTCCCGTCAGTTATTGCAAGCCCTGGGCGATGCCCGGGCCGTTTTTCAGGAAAAGAAACAGCTGCTCGAACGGATTCCCGGCATCGGGTCCGTCCTGGCAGCCGAAATCACCAATCCGGAGGTGTTGCGGCGGGCCGAACAGGAGGTCCGCTTTATCGACGACGCCGGGATTACCGTCCTGGTATGCGGGGATGAGGCTTATCCGTTCCGCCTCCGGGAATGTCCGGATGCCCCCCTGGTACTATATTATAAAGGTAAGGGAAACCTGAATGCCCGTCATGCCGTCAGTGTGGTGGGTACCCGCCATGCGACCCGTTACGGTCAGGAGATGACAGCGGCGCTGTTGGACGACCTGGCGGCACTCTATCCCGACACACTGATCGTCAGCGGACTGGCTTATGGTATTGATATTGCCGCCCACCGGCAGGCGTTAGCCGGCGGACTTCCTACGGTAGGGGTTTTGGCTCATGGCCTGGACCGTATCTATCCGCCGGCTCACCGCCAGACGGCAATCGCGATGCTGGAGCAGGGAGGACTGCTGACCGACTTCCCCAGCGGAACGAATCCCGACCGCCCGAATTTCCTCAAACGCAACCGGATCATTGCCGGACTGACCGAAGCCACCCTGGTGATCGAGTCGGCCGAAAAAGGCGGCTCCCTCGTGACCGCCGGTCTGGCCCTCTCGTACGGCCGTGACGTGTTTGCCTGTCCGGGGCGTATCGGCGACCTCTATTCGGCAGGCTGCAACCAGCTGATCCGCCGGCAGAGTGCCGCTCTCATTACCTCGGCCCGGGATCTTGTCGACGCGTTGGGCTGGCAGCAGCAAGACGCTTTCCCCGCAGCGCGGCAGACCGAACTCCTCTTTGCCGAAACCGATTCGCCCGAGATACAGCGGGTGCTCGAAGCCCTGCAGGGCGGAGGCGAGCTCCATATCGACCAGCTCTCGCTGCAGACGGGGTTCACCATCCAGCAGCTCACCGCCCTCCTTTTCGAACTCGAGATGGACGGCCGTATCGCTTCCCTTCCCGGCAACCGGTATCACCTGCGGTAGGTCATCAGTGGGCTCCGGCAGCGGTGTTAGGAAAGCATTTTGCCAACTGAGGTTGACAAAATAACGCCGCCGGCAGGTCTGGAAAATGAAAAGAGCATTTATTGCTGAAAAATTTCCTTAATCTGCTATCTCCTATAAAAAAAAATAGTACTTTTGTACGCGTTAAACAAAAAGACGCTCCCGCTTGTTCATTTAATAGTGTAGCAGGTTGGAAAAGAAAAAGTTTCAGGACTGGCTAAGAAGAAAAT
This sequence comes from Parabacteroides sp. AD58, assembly GCF_023744375.2. Classification (NCBI taxonomy): domain Bacteria; kingdom Pseudomonadati; phylum Bacteroidota; class Bacteroidia; order Bacteroidales; family Tannerellaceae; genus Parabacteroides; species Parabacteroides absconsus. The sequence continues at coordinate 2,933,435 of NZ_CP146284.1, forward strand.
AAATAAACAATAAATAAAGTCAATCACTTAAATTATTAACAAGATGGCAAATTTAGATTTAAGCAAGTACGGTATTACCGATGTGAAGGAAATTTTGCATAATCCTTCTTATGAAGTACTGTTCGCCGAAGAAACTAAAGATGGTTTGGAAGGTTACGAAAAAGGACAGGTAACTGAATTAGGTGCTGTAAACGTGATGACTGGTATCTACACCGGCCGTTCTCCTAAAGATAAATTCTTCGTTAAGAATGAAGCCAGCGAAAACACTGTATGGTGGACTTCTGACGAATACAAGAACGATAACAAACCATGTTCTGAAGCTGCATGGGCTGATTTGAAGGCTAAAGCTGTTAAAGAATTGTCAGGCAAGCGTCTGTTCGTAATGGATACATTCTGTGGTGCTAACCCGGCTACTCGTCTGAAAGTACGTTTCATCATGGAAGTTGCATGGCAGGCTCACTTCGTTAAGAACATGTTCATCCGTCCGACAGAAGAAGAACTGGCTAACTACGGAGAACCTGATTTCGTATCATTCAACGCTGCTAAGGCAAAAGTTGACAACTACAAGGAATTAGGTCTGAACTCTGAAACAGCTACTGTATTTAACTTGAAGACAAACGAACAGGTTATCCTGAACACTTGGTACGGTGGTGAAATGAAGAAGGGTATCTTCTCAATCATGAACTACCTGAACCCGTTGCGTGGTATCGCTTCAATGCACTGTTCAGCTAACACCAACATGGAAGGTACTGACACAGCTATCTTCTTCGGTCTGTCTGGTACAGGTAAGACTACTTTGTCAACTGACCCGAAACGTAAGTTGATCGGTGATGACGAACACGGATGGGACGACGAAGGCGTATTCAACTACGAAGGTGGTTGCTATGCTAAGGTTATCAACTTGGATAAGGAATCTGAACCGGATATCTACAACGCTATCAAACGTGACGCTTTGCTGGAAAACGTAACAGTTGATGCGAACGGTAAGATCGACTTCGCTGATAAGAGCGTAACTGAAAATACGCGTGTATCTTATCCTATCTATCACATCAACAACATCGTTAAGCCGGTTTCTAAAGGTCCTCACGCTCATCAGGTAATCTTCCTGTCAGCTGATGCCTTCGGTGTATTGCCTCCAGTATCTATCCTGAACGCAGAACAGGCTAAGTACTACTTCTTGTCAGGATTTACTGCTAAGTTGGCTGGTACAGAACGTGGTATCACTGAACCGACTCCTACATTCTCAGCTTGCTTCGGTGCTGCTTTCTTGAGCTTGCATCCTACAAAATATGCTGAAGAATTGGTTAAGAAGATGGAAAAGGTGGGTGCTAAGGCTTACTTGGTTAACACTGGTTGGAACGGTACTGGCAAGCGTATCTCTATCCGCGATACTCGTGGTATCATCGACGCTATCCTGGACGGTTCTATCGACAAGGCTCCGACTAAGACTATCCCGTACTTCAATTTCGTAGTTCCGACAGAATTGCCGGGTGTTGATCCGAAGATCCTGGATCCGCGCGATACTTACGACTGCGCTTGCAAGTGGGAAGAAAAAGCAAAAGACCTGGCTGCTCGCTTCATCAAGAACTTCGCTAAGTTCACTGGTAACGAAGCTGGTAAGGCTCTGGTTGCTGCTGGTCCGCAATTGTAATTTCTATTACATATCCGACTATAAAGAGAAAGAGGGTGCTGATAGCATCCTCTTTTTTTATGCATTTTTCCATTATTTTTCAAAATTATTCCTATTTATAAACGTACTTTAAAAAACATTTTCTATCTTTACGCAAAATTGGCGGAAAAGAGAGATGCTTATGCAGAAATACATATTATTTATATGGATCATGTTGTTGGGACTGGCTGGATGCAGCAAGGATCAGAGTTACCAGATTGAGGGAAAACTCACTCATTTGCAGGACCCAACAGTGTATGTCGTGTTTGAAAGTGAGAACGGGAAAGTGATTGATACCGTTGTGTGTGAAACGGAAGGCAAATTCAAGGTGCAGCAGAAAACAGGCGACTTCAATACGGCAACCCTGTTTTTTGAGAACCGTTCGCGGGTAGTGAATGTATTTTTGGAAAAAGGGAAAAAAGTCAGTATCGAAGGGGATATCACCTATCCGAAACTGCTCGAAATAGAAGGTGGAAGCAGCATTAACAAGCAGCTGACAGCCCTGAGAAGGGGATCGGCCAACCTGTGGAAGGAACAGGAGAAGCTGCTCACCCAGATTGACCGGAAGGCCAAACACCCGATTGAGGAGGCCGACCTCATTGCCAAGCTGACCAACATTAACCACCAGCTGGAAGAGGAGGCGGTGGCCTACATCAAGAAGAATACCGACAAGGCCGTGTCGCTGGCCCTGATCCAGTATTTCTTCACGAATCCGGACGACAGCCGGGAGACCGACGAACTGCTGGCCCTGATTACACCCGAGCTGCGCGATCATTTCCTGTACCGGGAACTGGAGGAATACAGCGCCCGGACCAAACGGACCAACATCGGGGCGGAAGCACCCGACTTCCACGTGAAGAACGTGTACGGCCAGGAATTCAAGCTGGACACCGTAAAAAACAAATATACCTTGCTGGCATTTGTCCCTTCGTGGGAGGGCAAAACGAAGCTGACCGATCCGTATATGGTACAGATCGCCAAGAAGCATCCGGCCAAGGAACTGAATATGCTGGTCATCACCATCGACAACAATTGCAACCAGATACGCGATTACCTCAAGACCGACAGCATCTCGTGGAACCTCGTGGCCGATTCGGCCGGGCAGGTGACGGCGCTGATGGACCTGTACAACGTGAGTGAACTGCCGCTCTGCTACCTGATCGACAAGGACCGGAAGATTCTGCTGAAGTCTGAAAACAACCTTGAGGTAAAAGACGTGCTCGACGAATTGTTGGAAGAGTAAGCAAACCGGTTCCGCCCGGGGCGGAACCCTCAGTATTCATCTTAAAAAACTTTAACTATGCTGGTCAAGACGTATGCGGCCGCCGTACAAGGCATCTCGGCTACTATCATCACCATTGAAGTCAATACAAGTAAAGGCATCCAGTTCTTTTTGGTAGGGCTTCCCGACGTGGCTGTGCGGGAAAGTCATGAACGGATTGTCTCGGCCCTGCAGGAAAACGGATATAAGTTCCCGCGGAGCCGGATCGTCATCAACATGGCGCCTGCCGATATCCGCAAGGAGGGCTCTTCCTATGATCTGCCCCTGGCCATCGGTATCCTGGCGGGAGCGGAAATGATCAGCTCCGAAAAGCTTTCACAATACCTGCTGATGGGAGAGCTCTCCTTAGACGGGACGCTCAAGCCCATTAAAGGCGTTTTGCCAATCGCTATCAAGGCCCGGGAAGCAGGATTCAAAGGATTTATTTTACCGCAGCAGAACGCCCGGGAGGCGGCTGTCGTGAATCAGCTGGATGTCTATGGGGTCACCAACATCCGGGAGGTGATCGGGTTCATGGACGGGAAGGAGGAACTGGAACCTACCCGGGTGGATACGCGGAAGGAGTTTTATGCCCGGCAGCTGCAGTTCGACGATGACTTTTCGGAAGTCCGCGGACAGGAAAATGTGAAACGGGCCCTCGAGGTAGCGGCGGCGGGCGGGCACAACCTGCTGATGATCGGTCCGCCGGGCAGCGGCAAGTCGATGATGGCCAAACGCCTGCCTTCCATCCTGCCTCCCTTTACCCTGCATGAGTCTTTGGAAACCACCAAAATCCATTCGGTAGCCGGGAAGATCGGGAACGAGACCTCCCTGATGACCCAGCGTCCGTTCCGTTCTCCGCATCATACCATTTCCGACGTGGCCATGGTGGGCGGAGGCTCGTATCCGCAGCCCGGTGAGATCAGTCTGGCGCATAACGGAATCCTCTTCCTCGACGAACTGCCCGAATTCAGCCGGAGTGTCCTCGAAGTGATGCGCCAGCCGCTGGAAGACCGGATGATCAGTATTTCGCGGGCCCGCTTTACCGTGGAATATCCGGCGGGATTCATGCTGGTGGCCTCCATGAATCCGTGTCCGTGCGGGTATTACAACCATCCGACCCGGGCCTGTGTCTGCTCTCCCGGGGCTGTCCAGAAATACATGAACCGGATATCGGGTCCGCTGCTCGACCGGATAGACATCCAGATCGAGATTGTCCCGGTTCCCTTCGAGAAGATATCCGAACAGCGTCCGGCCGAGCCCAGTGCCGCCATCCGTGAGCGTGTCATGGCTGCCCGCCGGGTACAGGAAAAACGCTTTCAGGATTACCCCGGTGTGTATTGCAATGCCCAGATGAACAGTCGCCTGCTGCATACCTATGCCGTGCCCGACGCCGAGGGGCTGAAGCTGCTCAGGCATGCCATGACGAAACTGAATCTGTCTGCCCGGGCCTACGACCGGATCCTGAAGGTATCGCGGACGATCGCTGACCTGGAAGGAGAGGAGGCGGTCCGGCCCCACCACCTGGCTGAAGCCATTCATTACCGGAACCTCGACCGGGAGGGGTGGGGTGGCTGATGCCTGGTTACCGGGCGAGGCGCCGGTTGTTTTCGAACAGTATTTTCAGGCCCGCTAGCTGGGCTGTCGTGACCTTGAGGTGCTGGAGAGAACGCTCGTAGATGTCGCGGCGGTGGCAGTCGGAGCCGATAAAGGTGTAATAGCTTTTTGACAGGAGGTCTTCGGCCCGTCTCTGCGGACTCGGACCGTAGGTTCCGGCCAGCGACATGAGGTTGAGCTGCAGGGCGATCTCGTGCTCGAAGAGCCAGTCATAATCGTCCGGACTCATGTACCGGTAGCGCTCGGGATGGGCCAGGACAGGGCGGTAGCCCTCGGCCTGGAGGTCAAAGAGGATTTCCCGGAAGCCCAGGGGGGGCATCAGATAGGAGGTCTCCACCAGAACATGGGTCCCGTCGAAGGTCAGCAGTCCCTCTTTTTTGCGGGCGGCAAAGGCCGGGTCGAGCATGTATTCGGCTGCCAGTCTCACTTCGATGGAGGTAGACAGCGTTGCCCGGAAACGGTCGAACCGTTCACGCAGGAAGTCGGCGCGGTTGGCTGTCAGTTCTTCCATGACATGCGGGGTAAAAAAGAGGCGCTGCACGCCTACTGATTCCATCAGTCTCAATGCCTGCAACGCCTCTTCTTCGTTTTCTGCTCCGTCGTCGACGGCCGGAAGCAAATGACAGTGGATGTCTGTCATCCCTTCCAGCAGCCGGCTCGTCAAGATCTTTTTCTTTCCAAATAATCCGAACATGGTTTATTTTTTCTTCTTCTTTTCGTTTCCGTATCCGTAACCATAGCCATAGCCGTAGCCATAACCGTATCCGTAACCATAGCCGCCGTGATGGCCTTTCACGTAGTTCAGCACCAGCGAGAATTTCGGGAAACGGCGGGCAATCATCTCCAGCGCGGGGATCTGACGGCGGTCGAGTACACCGGCACGGATCACACAGATGGTCAGGTCGGCCAGACGGGCCACAATCTGCGCGTCGGCAACCAGGCCGGCGGGCACATTATCCAGCAGGATATAATCGTAGCGCGAACGCAATTCCGTAATCAGGGCGTCCAGGCGTTTGCTCTGCAGCAGTTCGGCCGGGTTGGGAGGAACCGGACCGGCATGGATGACATCCAGACCGGGAACGAGTTCGTCGCTGCAAATCAGTTCCGCAACGTCTGTCACTTTTCCGGACAGGAAGTTCGTGATACCTTCTCCGTGGTATCCGGCCTGTTTACCTAAGGTTCCTTTACGGATATCCAGGTCGAGGAGGACCACTTTCTGGTGGGTCAGTACCAGGCTGGCTGCCAGGTTAGACGAGATGAAGGTCTTGCCGGCTCCTGCGTTCATCGAGGTAAACAGCAGTACCTGCATGTGTTCGTCACCCCCACGCATGAAGTCCATGTTGGCACGCAGGATACGGAAGGCTTCCGAAACGGCATCGCGGCTTCCTTCTTTCACCACCAGTTTTTCCTGGTTCTTTTCCAGGGCGGGGATTTCGCCCAACAGCGGAAGGGCTGTCCGGTCTTGTACGTCTTTCATCGAACGGACGCGGGTATCGTTAGCCCAGCGCAACCACAGGATACCGGCCGGAATGGCCAGTCCCAGGATAAAGCCTGCCAGCAGTATCATGGCCGACTTCGGGGCGATTGGGGCAGAACTTCCCGTCGCTTCGTCGAGCACACGCATGTTGCTCTCCGTCATCGCCTGTGTCAGGGCATTCTCTTCCCGTTTGTTCAACAGGAAGAGGTAGAGGGCCTCCTTGATCTTCTGCTGACGTTCTACGGAAAGCACATATTTCTGCTGGGTCGGTACGGCCGAGATACGCTTGGTGATCTGTTCTTCCTGCATCCGCAGGTTGTCGCTCTTGATATCGAGGCTGACAATCAGGTTGTCGATGGCCCGGATGATCGTCTGCTTCATGGCCCCCAAATTGTTGTTCAGGTCCATGACAACCGGGTTGCGGTTACTGCTGTTGCTGATTAACCGGTCACGTTTCAGCAGGGTTTCGTTGTACACGGCGATCTGCTGTTCGATATTCGCGTCGGAGATACCGGTGTTGGCCGGGATCAGGTCTGAGGCTTTCTTCGGGTCCGACAGGTATTCACGGATGTATTTGGCCATCGTCAGCTGGTTCTCGACCATCACCCCTTCCTGTTGGAAGCGGCTGGTAGACTCCAGGTACATGCCGGATTCGGAGGTGATATCCGTCAGACGGTTTTCCTGTTTGAACTTTTCGATATCGGCATCTACGCTGCCTAATTCCTTTTCAATGATCACCAGTCGTTCGGCAATGAACTCCGAGGTGTTGACGGTGATCTGGTTCTTGTCGTCGATGGCGGCTTCGTTATATACGGCGATCAGGGTATTCAGCACATCTTCGGCCCGCGCGATGGAGACATCCTGCAGGGTCAGGTTGATGATGGTCGACGTCTTGGAAGCCAGGCTGGTCTGCAGGTTGTTCTGATAGCTTTTCGCCACGGCTTCGAGGTTCGATTTACGGACCTGGATGGGGGTGTTGTAATATTGATCGGTATAGTAGAAACTCGGGTTGACAACCACCTTGCCGACAGGAGTCGCTATCGTATCTTTTAATGTCGCTTTTACCTGCTCAGCAATTTTCTGTTCTTTCCCCTGTTCGTTGGTCACCACGAAATCAGAGAGCAGTACTTCGTTTTCGTTGAGCGGTGTTGCCTGCAGAGCGAATGTCTGGCTGTTTTCGGCTTCGGGGAACGACAGCAGCACAGGCGACTGGCGGTATAATTCGATTTTGCGGAGTCGTGGCTGGATGGTATAGCTGACATCCAGGTGCAGGCGTTCTGCCACTTTCTCCATCAGACGGTAGGTCTTGAATACCAGCACTTCGTTGTCGACATTGTTCTTGAATCCCAATGAGGTCAGGTCGGTCGAGAAACCGAAGTCGTTGGCCATACTGCCATTCTTGTTGTCTTCTTTAATCATGACCGAAGCGGTACGGGTGTACACCCGGGGCGCTTGCAGCAGGTAGAGATAAGCCAATCCCATGCAGGCGACCAGCGATAGTACAAACCATTTCCAGTTGGTCAGGCAGATGTGCAGCAGATCCATCAGGTTCAGTTCGTTGCCGCTTTCTTCCTTCCATTCCCGATCTCGCGGTTGTGGGTTGTTTGAGTAATCTGTTTGATTCATCGATGTGAGGTTTATCTGTTCGACAGTATTTTATTCTTACTTTAAGACGGTTACCAGCAGGGAGGCGACAGCAGCCAGTACGGATACGGCCGACAGCCAGACGCTGACTGAGTTGTTCTGGTTGATATCCCGTTGTCCGGCCTTGGCCTTGTTCGGTTCGACATAGACGATATCGTTCTGCTGCAGGTAATAGCACGGTGAGGTAAAGATATCCGACGAACGCAGGTCGTGGAACAGGATGGTCCGTTTGCCATTTTCCTCACGGATGACGGCTACACGGTCACGGCGTCCGTAGATGGTCAGGTCGCCTGCCATACTTAAGGCTTCCAGCAACGTAATACGGTCGCCCGTGATGGTAAACGAACCCGGACGGGCCACTTCACCCATGACGGATACCTTGTAATTCAGAAACTGAACCGTTACAACCGGGTCTTTAATGTAATCTCCACTGATTAATTTCTCTTTGATTAAATCCCGTAATTCCAGGCGGGAAAGACCGGCTACATGCAGTTTTCCCAAGATCGGAAAGTCAATATCACCATTTGTATCTACCAGGTAGCCCAATACACGCTGCTGACCGGAGCTCTCGCTACCGATCTGGTACGTGATCAACGGCATATTAAAAGGTAATGCCAGCTCGGGGTCCTTGCTGTTCACCATGATGGAAAGCAAGTCATCTTCATGAATAAATACTTCATATTTTCGTTCGATATCCTGTTGCTTCAAGGGAACTACATCTTGCAGATATACCACCTCTTTTGTTGAGTTACAGGCTGAGAACAGGATGACCCAGCTTAACAACATCCATTTCGTGAACTTTCCGATTCGCATATTTCTGATTTGTTTGTCTGATGATTCCGGTCCAGGCCCCGGAAAATGATATTCTATATGGCTTATAACCCGTTTACGGGAAAATTTGTTTATAATAGGATTCTATTTTAGGCAAATACGAAGACACGGACCGCGGGTAAATGGGTTACCCGAAGTACCGTGCCTCTTATGTGACAAGAAAATTCCAGTTTATCCGATGTTACCACCTGAGTGATCCGGAGTCAGCGATCCGTGTTCGTAGGTGATCTTCATGGAAACACCCTGATATACCTTGACCGGAACGCTGATGGAAACCGGCTGTCCCTTAAACATCACGGTGACTGACATAGAAGAAGTCGATACGTTGTTCTCGACAGCTACTGTTGCTTTGGTATCACCGCTGATGCTGATATCATTCAGTTTTACCTGCTGGCTGGATACAGAGGAACTGCTACCTTTGGCGTTGCGGACCATACGGCTCAGTTCGGTAGCCAGTTCAGATGCGTCAGACTCACTCACGCCTGACAGGGCTGAGCGGACAATAGAGGCCAGATCTCCGTCGATTTCCCAACCGTTCTTCGATTCAACAGTCAGCGGAACCTGAATAGCGCTTAATTTGCCCCGGTTGTCAAATTCCTGAGAAGCTCCGGCTTCGGTAGAAGCGGCTTTTGCGCTCCAGGTAGCTTCTACACCAAACGCGTGGTTGGAGAAGTGAGTCAGTTCACCGGTATATTCCCCTGTTTCCGGATCGACAGTCATGTCGCTTTCGGCCTTCCAGGTACCGTTGTCTTCTACATAATGCTTCATGTTGGCAAAATACAGGTCGGAGCTTGTGTTACGGGCTACCTTGATTTTAACCGGTTTCTCGAATTGCTGTCCGTCGGGCGTACAGTAGATGGCTGAAAGAGCACCCAAATTATCGATCTCGGCACGTGTCGTAAATTCGGTGATAGACACTTCTGTAGCCGTCGTTACGGATTGAGCCTCGAAGGAAAGAGTCGTATATTCGTCACGGCTTTCCAGGATGTCCAGTCCACCGTCGGGAGTCAAAGATACCGACGCGTTCTGCGGAGTCAGTTCAAAATCTAAAGAGGTAACATCAGCAGCGACTGCTGTGACTTGAGAAGAAGAAGACATATAGCCTTCTTTTGACGCTGTAACGGTTACAGTGCCGGCATTTCCGATAGCTAATGTATAGTTTCCTTCGCTGTCTGTCGTAGCTGTAACATCGCCCGAAGCGACTGTTACGTCAGCCAATGGTTTTCCCATTTCCATTACTCGACCTGAAACATAAGCTTCAATCTTGGTTTCCACTTGTTCCGGAGTCTGTGTTACTTCATCTTCATCTTTACAGGATGACAATGAAACGCTTGTGCTCAATAACAGGGCAAAAGCAAATGCACCCGTCAAATACTTGTTCATACGTTTTCTGTTTATAATTAATATTTCCTATATCTATTTTTACCAGCTCAATCTGGTCGTTTAATCCATTGCATTAATCTTTGCCTAAAACAGTTTTTATGACCCTTTACCCACCGTATAACACATAGATTGCCACAAAATTAGTGAATAGTTTGATTCGATCACTCTTTTTCTTGTAAAAAACATGAATTTACCTTCAAATAGATGATTCAGTGCTCATGGAGGCACCGTATTTTCCCGTTTTTCCCCGGTTTACTGACGGAGTAATTGCTTCCGTACAAAATCCGGGTTATAGAAGCGGTTGCTCCGGCTCACCACCGGATCGGTCTGGTACCGGCGTCCTAGCCGTCTTTCTGCATATTCATTACCGCTCTGGGCTTCATATGTCAGTCCCCAGTATTCCGGCAGGCGTACCCGTACGGCTTTTCGCCGCATCCGTTTTTTCCGGGGCAGGGGAACCGAGAAACTGAAACCGCCGTTGGCTTCGCCTCCCGAGACCATCGCAAAGAGGCCGACCGTTGTCTCCCCGAAATGGCGGACACAGTCCAGACGGGCTCCATAATCGCCATAGATATACCGCTCGGCGGTGAGCTCCAGCTCCAGCTGGTAATGGGGTTCGAAATAACGCCCCCATACGGCCCCGCTGAGACGTTCCCACCGGCTGACCTGCCAGTGTCCGTCTTGTACCACCGAAGCGCCCGTCAGTCCGCCACGGGCTCCCAACAGCCAGCGGTCATCGGCTGTCCGCCAGGTCAGCTGCAGGTCGGCTCCGATCCGCTGCTGGGTGAAATTACCGACGGTAAGAGAAGCCATCCACCGCTTGGGCAGACGGACTTCCTGACGGAGGGTCAGTATGCCGGCCCGGATATAATCCATCTCGCCAATCAGATTATTCCAGATCGGGAAAATCACCTGTCCGGTGAAGCTGGCTCCTTTCCACAGCTGCATCTCGATGGCGGGGGCGATATTGACCGAGGCCCCGTAGATCTTGTCCATCCAGGAATTCCGGAGCTGCAACTGCGGATAGATTACGAAGTCGACTTTCCCGGCACTCCGGTGTTCTGTTTTGGCATCCGAAAAATGACGCATGGCTTCGTCGGTATCATACGTCAGCTCCAGGCTGTTGACGAACTCCGTCCATGTGACGCGTTCTTCCCGGTAATCGGTCCAGCTCCCGGCCGGTACTGTGATGAGCAGTTGGGGCCATCCGTTCTCCAATATGACCAGGTGCGTTTCCTGTGTCAGTTCCTCCTGGGCGGCCAGCTGCCGCAATACTTCGGCCAGGCCCCGTACCGGTCCCCGGTACACGGGGTCTTCCCAGCAGAGATACACCCCTTCCGGACCGGCGGCTTCACGGATATTCTCCATGCCCAACTGCCTCAGCAGGGGAACATACGAGGCAGCGCCCGCCAGCCAGGGAAACAGGAACAGAAGGGCTGTCAGGAGCATCTGTCTCATTCGCTTATCATCGTTTCGTTTGTTCTTCATCATAGCGTCAATATAGTTTAACTTCATACCGGAGTCCGCCGCAGACGGCCTGCCAGTCATAACAGAAGACATGGAGAGAAAGATGTTTCCACAGTCGGATGGCTGTTCCCAGGTTGACGGCATCCGAATCGTACTCGACCATCAGCGACCAGTCCGGATAAAAGGCCGGACGATATTCCAGCCCGCCTAGAACCCCTTTTTTCTGGCTGCCGCTCCGAAACGGAATATGGCCGCCTACCGTAAGGCCTACCTGATGACCGCCCCAGCAGAAATGCTTGGTCCCCACCGCAAAGACCGATGAGAAGTAACGGTTTCCGCCCGAGTCTTCAAACATATTCAGCTGATTGGTTGTAAAAGCATCGTTCGAGCCTACCACAATGGCCGGCCACCATTTCCCTTCTTTCAACGGGCGGAGGCGGAGAGAGACCGAGCGGTCCTGGTTCCATTTGTGGTTATGGTCTTCTCCTGTTTTCAGCAAGGTACACCGGTAAGCGACTTCCAGAAAAGGAAGGAAGGTCATGTTTACGAAATAATTACCGGAATGATAGCCCCAGGAGTCAGGCAAGATGGCCGCAGGCATGAAGTTGCCTCCGGCCATAAACGTACCGTCCGGCTGCATATCGGCAGTCGGGATGTTCATCAGTCCGGTTGTTCCCATGCTGTATTGGGCCTGCAGGGGCGTCCAGCGCGCAGAAAGACTGCAGAAAAGGAACAGGAGCAGGAAGAGGTACGTTGTTTTTCTCCGGCCCTGTCCAGCAGCCTGACCGGAGATTTCATATTTCTTTTTCATACACCGCAAAGATAGCGATTATTTGTTTGCATTATTCTACAACAAATCCGATTTTCCGCAGGAGGTCTTTCTCGGCAGGTGTAGCCTGTATAACCCGGTAAGCCAGCGGTTCGCGCGGATGGTCATAATGATTGCGTAACCATTCGAATGACGACGGGTCTTCACGCAGCCGCCTGTCGACAACCAGCGGGTCGAAGGTCTGCAGGAAGGCATTTTCTATGCGGTGGTCGGCAAACGAATCCAGGTTGATGACCGGATGAGCCGGAGCCGGTGGTACGACCTCGCCCAGGCGGTCGAAATGAATCCCGAAGAAACGCTGGATTTCTTCGAGGCACATACGGGTAGCCGTCGCTTTTCCATCGGCCGAGAATCCCGCAATATGAGGCGTAGCGATGGATACCCGGTCCAGCAGTTCCCGGCTGATCTGCGGTTCGTTTTCCCAGCAATCGAGTATTATCTCAGCTACAATACCTTTCTCGTGGGCTTCCAGTAATGCCCGGGTATCATGAACGGCACCCCGGCAGCTGTTGATGAACCAGCAGCCCCGACGGACCTGGTTGAAGAAGGATTGGTCGGCCAGATGCCAGGTAGGATAGGAGCCTTCGCGTGTAAACGGGACATGGCAGGTGATGATATCGGCCCGGGCGGCCAGTTCCTCGAGGGAGACAAAGGCTTCCGGACCTTCGGCATCGGCTCTGGGCGGGTCATTCCGCAGGATGGTCATACCGAAGAGGGAGGCCAGTTTCTCTACTTCTTTCCCCACATGTCCGACTCCGATGATGCCCAATGTCTTTCCCTGCAAGGATTCTCCCCGGCGCAGGGCAATGCGCAACAGGGACGCCATGACATACTGGGCTACCGAAGGCGCGTTGCATCCCGGAGCGTTTTTCCAGGTGATGCCATGCGATTCACAATAATGGATGTCAATATGGTCGAAGCCGATGGTGGCAGTGGTAATCAGCCGGACACGGCTGCCTTTCAGCAGGTCGGACGTGCATTTGTCGATACTGCGGACAATCAGCGCGTCTGCGTCTTTTACAATTTCAGGAGTGAATCCTTTGGCCGGAATATATACGACGTCGGCTACGGGTTCTGCAATCCCTTTCAGGAAGGGAATGGTATCGTCTGCTACTATTTTCATTTTGAGTTTTTTTGAGTTTGTACGTTTGTTTATGTTGGCCGAAAGCTCCGTTATCTCAGCTTTTCCCGATTGAAATGAGGTCCGGCTTTGAGCAGGAAGAAGACGGTGGATACGACGCTTAACACGGCTCCACACAAATAGGCATATTCAAAGCCACCAAAGGTCTGGGCGATGGAACCGCCGATCATCAGTCCGATACCGATACCCACATCCCAGCTGGTCAGATAGGTAGAAGTAGCCGTTCCCCGTTGGTTGTGGGCTGCCAGGTTGACAAACAGGGTATTGAATGCCGGGAACATGGTCCCGAAAGCGACACCTTGTGCCAGCGCGATACCGATATACAGATAGGAGCTGAAGACATGGTTCCACTCCATCAACAGATGTAAGGCTGAGAGGACGAAGAAGGTTACTACGGCTAAATACATCCCCAGGGAAATAACCAGCGTAATCCGCCCCTTATCGACCTGACGACCGGAGAACATGCGGGATACCGCCAGACCGATCGCCATGAAGGTGAAATACAGTCCGGGGTTGACTTCTATCCCGATTTCGTTGGCATACATGGCAACGTAGGTCGTCGTCATCCCATAAGGAATCGACAGCAGCAGCAGGGAAATACCGGCCCACACCCCCTTCTTCAGGAAGAAACGGTCGAGGGAAATGGGAATCCGCTGCACCGGTGCCTTATAGGGCGTTTTAACCAGGTAGGCCATCAGGAAACCGACGGTCCCGGTGATCAGTGAACAGGTAAAGATCGTCTGGTAGGAATAGACAGAATGCATGAACAGTCCGATCATGGGACCGAAGCTCATGGCCAGGTTGTTGGCCAGTCCGTAATAGCCGATTCCTTCGCCACGCCGAGACGACGGCAGGATGTCAATCAGAATGGTATTGCCGGCTACCGTCACCATCCCGAAAGCCAGACCGTGCACGATACGGAGGGCGATGAAAAGCGTCAGACTGGTAGCCAGGATATAACCGCCGAAGATCGCTATAAAGATGAAATAAGCCAGCAGATACAGCGGACGGCGGGAAAACGTGTCCAGCAGATAACCGGAAAAGGGACGAATACTCAGGGCCGCTATCGTATAACAGGAAAGGATAAAGCCGATCATCGTCTTTCCGGCCGCAAATTCTTCCTGCAGATAAAACGCCAGAATGGGTAATATCAGGTAGAAGGCAAAATAAAGCAGAAAATTGGCCGCTAAGATATAACAGAAACTTGGCGTTACCATCTTGTCTTTTGACATAATCTTCTATTTTTTCAGATGCAACCAAATAAGTATAAGTCTCATATCCTCCTGCGCCATCGACTCCTTTTGATAAGCTGGAAGGCGCAGGCACAGCCGGCCGTTACCGGCATTCTGCCCTTAACTGCCTGCTATGAGACGGCGAAGATACGCAATTATTCCCAATTCATTGATAAATATCAGTCCAATTGCCAAGGGTGCTAAGTATTTGATGAAGAAAGCGTAGGTATGGAAGAAATAAAACGGGATCGTCCCGTGGTTGGTAAGTTCTTCCTTCAGTATTTTCTTGTCAATACGCAGGCCTACAAACACGCAGATCATCATTCCGCCTAAGGGCATCATAATCTTGGCTGTCAGGAAATCGAGGGCGTTGAAGATCGTCAGTCCGCCGATGGTGAAATCTTTGAGTACACCAAACGACAACGAGGCGAAGACACCGATGATGAAGACACCGATAGAAACCACCCAGGCGGCAAACTTACGGGGTACTTGATATTCTTCGTGTACATAGGCCGTAGCTACTTCGTGCAGGGAAATGGTCGAAGTTAGGGCTGCCAGCGCCAGCAGAATGAAGAAAATGAACGACCACGCACTCCCGAAAGGCAGCTGTTCGAAGATGTTCGGCAAGGTGATGAAGACCAGTTCAGGACCGGCTGTAGGCTCGATGCCGAAGCTGAATACGGCCGGGAAGACCATGATACCGGCCAGCAGGGCAACCAGTGTATTCAGGACGGTCACCTGTACGGCGGTAGTCTGCAGGTTCGTATCTTTCCCGAAGTAAGAAGCATAGGTGATCAGACATCCCATACCGATACTCAGGGAGAAAAAGGTCTGCCCCATGGCACTCAGGATGACCGACGAGGTAATCTTCCCGAAATCGGGCCGGAACAGAAAGGTCAGTCCTTCTTTGACTCCCGGTAATGTAACGGAACGGATACACAAGACCAGGAGGATCAGAAACAGGGCCGGCATCATGATTTTAGAGGCCCGCTCGATTCCTTTTTCCACACCGGCAGCGATGATGTAATGGGTGATACCGATAAAGACAGCCGTCCAGAGGATCGGGCGAAAGACGCTGCTCGAGAACGCCTGAAAATCGGTTGTAAAATCGGCGGCACTCTTGCCGGACAGGTTACCGCTCATGGCCTGCCAGACATATTCGAGGGTCCAGCCGGATACGACGGCATAGAAACCTAAGATCAGGAAAGCTGCCAGCACACCGTTATATCCGATCAGCGGCCATTTGGTATGCGGGGCCAGTTTCTTGAACGAACCGGCAGCATTGCTCCGCGAATGCCGTCCGATGAAAAACTCTGTGATCATAATGGGCAAGCCCAGTAACACAGTACAGATAATAAATACCAGCAGGAAAGCGGCTCCGCCGTTTTCTCCTACCATATACGGGAAGCGCCAGATGCTTCCCAACCCCACAGCGCAACCGACGGTTGCCAGGATCACGCCTAATTTACTTCCAAATGTAGCTCTATCTGTCGACATATTTGGTTCTTTGTATAAAATCGTTGATTCCTTTAGTTCTTTTGTTCTGCTTCTTCGCTGACTACACCATCCCGGATATGAATGGTCCGGTCGGTCTGTGCAGCCAACTGTTCGTCGTGGGTGACAATCACGAAGGTCTGGTTCATCTGGTCACGCAACTCGAAGAACAGGGCATGCAGCTCCTCTTTGTTCCGTGTATCCAGACTGCCCGACGGCTCGTCTGCCAGAATAACCTGGGGATGATTGATCAGGGCACGGGCCACGGCAACCCGCTGTTTTTCTCCGCCCGACAATTCAGCCGGTTTATGCGTCATCCGGTCTGACAACTTCAGGAATGACAGAATCTCCTTGGCCCGCTTTTCGGCAGCCGAAGCCTTTTCCTTGGCTATCAAAGCCGGAATCATGACATTCTCGAGGGCTGTAAACTCAGGCAAAAGCTGGTGGAACTGAAAGACAAAGCCGATATTCCGGTTACGGAAAGCCGACAGCTTCTGCTCCGACAGATGCAGTACATCGGTATCGTTGATCAGCAGACGTCCGCCATCCGGCTTGTCGAGTGTTCCCAAAATCTGAAGCAGGGTCGTTTTACCGGCTCCGCTCGGACCGACAATCGAAACCACTTCTCCCTGGTTGATGGTCAGGTTGATTCCTTTTAAAACCTGCAAGTTTCCAAAACTTTTGGTAATGCCTTCTGCTACTATCATATACTTTTATTCTCCCCTTATTCGATATTTCTGATTACATACGAAGCCAAATAGCATCCGAAGATGGCCGGCATATACGAGACCGTCCCTGTTGTCGTCCGTTTGCAGGCCTCGTCGGCCACTTCTATGACAGCATCCGGATTGGCCATCTCTGTGGAATAGACAACCGGAATCCCCTTTTGTACGCCCAATCCGCGCAACCGCTTCCGTACAGCTTTCGCCAATGCGCAGTTAGATGACTTCGATATATCGGCAATACGGACCTGCGAGGGGTCAATCTTGGCACCGGCACCCATCGACGATACAATGGGTATTTTCCGCAGCAACGCATGATAGAGTAAAAACACTTTCGGACTGAGCGAATCGATGGCATCGACAATAAAGTCGTAATGCGCATGATCCAGAATCTCTTCGGTTCGTTCGTCCCGCAAGAATTCATTGACAACAGTCAATTTCAGTTCCGGATTAATGTCGATCAGGCGTGCGGCTACTACCTCGGCCTTGGGCTGTCCTAACGTAGAATGCAGGGCAGGCAGCTGACGGTTCAGATTGCTTTCGTTGACGGTATCGGCATCTACAATCGTCATTTGTCCGATACCGGCCCGGCAAATCTGTTCGGCTGCATAGGCTCCGACACCTCCTAAACCGACCACCAGGACATGCGCCTCAGAAAAACGTTCCAAACGCTCTTTTCCTAACAATAATTCAGTTCTTGAATTCCAATTGTAAATCATTTATCAATATTTTGCGGCAAAAGTAATAAATCAAAAGGGAAAATGCTTCTTCTTTGTCCGTTTTTTGAATTTTTCGGTCTGAAAATGATGAAAAAGAGGCTGGCCTTTGATGGGAATATACAGGTTTCTTTTCCTGTTATTTTCTTTGGGAGCAAGATTTGCCAAATACTTGTTATCTCTCATATTTGGACCATTGGATGTTCCATTTGTTAATATTTATCCCGCTAATCGTTGAAAATAGAAAGAAAAGTATTGGATTTTAAATATCTTTTATTATCTTGGCAGCAATAGAACCACAAAAGGTCAATCATCTTAGATTCTTATTTACAACTTAAATAGCACATATTATGAAACAGATTTACTTGAACCTAATGATTTGGACAGTAGCTCTCTTTGGCATGTCATTAACTGCCCAAACGGTTGCCGATAAACATAAACTAATGTTACCACAGTCAGGGAAACTGCTATGGGAAAAACCGGTAAAAGCAATGATTAAACCTAAAATGCCGGTCGTTCGTATGCCGCATGATCGGATGAATCAGCCTGTCGCTTCCCGTTCTGCTTCATTACGCGCTACAGCACAAGCGATGCAATTGGATAGTATGGTCTATTGTAATTCGGAAGGCGAAAAACAGAACAAGTATGTTTATCAATACAATGCTGTGGGTAAAGTAACAGAGGAAGTGAGATATTCTTGGAACGATCCGAACTGGACTCCCAACACTCGTCAATTATACGAGTATGATGAAAATGGAAATCTTTTATCATATTCAAATTATATGATTAATGGCTCTGAATGGCAATTATATTGGAAAGATGTTTATACCTATGACAGTTCGAATAATCAGATCAGTCTCTCATATAATTATTACGATGCTGAAGGAGAGATGACTTCTCAGTCTTATTATGAATATAATTCAGTGGGGCAGCCAACTAAATATGAATATAAAGAATTGAGAAACGGGGTATTGACACTGGTTGAACAAGGCCAATACGTGTACAATTCAGAAAATAAACAAACTCATTCAGAACGGCAACTCCTTGATGAAAATGGAGAATGGTATTATTCTTTCTATTATAGCTATGGGTATGACTCTCAAGGTAATCAAACCTTATACGAAATGTATAATTGGGATGCTGATAAGGAAGATCTTTATTTGAATGTAGGTTATTACTATGAATTTGATGATAATGGTCATCGGACTTATTATGAAAACAAACAGTGGAATGGCACAGAATACGAAATAAGCATTGAAAAATATGCCTATGATGAGGATGACTGGTTAACTTATAGTGAAAATTTAGAGGATAATTCATCTTATTATTGGCATAGCATAGAAACGTATTCGTATGCAGATGATAAATTAACGGGTACTTCTTTTCTGAAAGATACGACTATACAAAGTGATGGCAACAAGTCTGTATCTTTAACGAGTTGGGACTATACGTATGACAGCAATGGGCAGATGCTTTCAATGAAAGGATACAATGTAGATCCGAAAACAGGGGAACGTGCCAGTAGGCACTCTGCTTATGAATACACGTATGATTCACAAGGTCGAACTCTATCAGAGGTCAGTACTTATTATGAAGACAATATAATAGATTCCAGCCAAAAGTCCGAATATGAACGTCAAGACGAGGGAAGAAGCTATATTATGAATAATTATAAGCAAGATCTTGAAACAGATGAATGGACATTAATTTCCAGATACCGGTATGAATACGAAGAGACAGGAGAAGATAGCTACTATGATCGGCATTCAGATTGGGATATGGAGTCTGAAGAATGGGTGGTAACAAGTGGTTCTAAGTATGAATATGAAACAGACGGTAATAGTTATACGCAAATCAACTATAATTGGGATACTGAGAGCAATGATTGGATGATAACTTATGGATATAAATACGTTGATGAAACGGATGGCGAAAGTTACACTCGTATCGATGCTGAATATGATGTAACAAATAATAATTGGAATATATTCTATTCAGATAAGGCAGAGGCAACAGAAGGCAACCCGATGATAATTAAACGATATTATCTTCCGGAAAATGATCTTGAAAACTGGCAAATGTATGGTATAGATTATTATTATTACTCTAAATCAAGTGTTGCCAATGAAACGATCCAGGCTGTAGATGCCCGTATTTATACGCGTCCGGGTACAATTCATGTAGATATGGAAGGCAAGGCTGCCTTGTCGGTTTACGCGGCAAACGGGGCTTGCTGTTATCAGTCGTCTATCAGTGGTTCGACGGTTGTTTCTAACCTGCAAAGAGGAATCTATTTCGTCGTACTGCAAGGTGATTCAGGTACAAAGAAAGTAAAAGTATTGGTCAAGTAAGTAACGGATGATAGTTCCTACTTATGAATCCAGTTGGAAAGTGATTGTTTGAAACTGAGATAAAGAAAAAGTAACGGGCTTTATAGAAAAGGCCCGTTACTTATATTATATAGAGAGAACTTCCTTTTCAGAGAATTTACGGCTCCATAACGACCTCGATGAAGTTGCCTTGTTTCAGTAATTGGTCGGTAAAGGAGCGGATTGTTTCCGGAGTCATCTGCTGTAAAGTCTCGGTATAAGGCGTCAGGGCATCCAGTCCTTTGCAATAATATACATCCAAAACATTCAGCCAGTAACCATTTTCCTGCAGTTTCTCTTCATGTCGTTTCTGCATATTGTCGAATGTCTTCTTGAAATCTTCCTGACGCGGACCTTCTTTCGCAATACGCTGTAACTCGGTACGGACAATCTGGTTCATATCCTTCCATTTGGCAGGATCGGTATCGAATACAATCTGCAGGATAGTTCTGCCTTCAGGGAAATCCTGTACACCTGCACCGGCCTGTACGCCATATGTTCCACCCTCTTCTTCCCGGACTTTCTCGGTATAGACCAAATCCAAGATCTGGCTCAACATGGAAGCCGACAGGATGTGCTGTAAATCGTAGGTCATCTGGCCTGAATAGATGCTGTAGATGGTGGCTTTAGGCGTTTCCTGCTCGCGATGGAAATGGCAGATATGTTCACCTTTACTCATGGCCGGTTCGTGAGAAACATCTGCTTTTTCAGTCCGATGAATCGAAGGCAATGTCGCCAGATATTGTCGGATCAGCGGACGCATACTGTCAATATTCAGGTTTCCGACGAAAGTGAAGGTGAAATCAGATGCGTCGGCGAAACGGTCCTTATAGATTTCAATCAGGCGCGGATAACTGATCTGGTCCACTTCCGAAGCTTTCAGGCTTTTCATCCGCGGATTATTCTGATACGTGATACGGATGATACTGTCCTGCAAGGCATACATCGGGTCTAGTTCCTGGTTCTCCAATTGGGCTTTCAGGCGGGAAACCAGCGACTGATATGCGTCGTTGTCGGTACGTAATGCTGTAAATCCTAAATAAACCAGCTCGAACAATGTCTTGACATCCGTCGGAGAAGCATACCCGTTCACACTTTCGGAGTCCGTCCCGATGGAAGTCGAACAGGACACTTTCTTACCCGCCAGGCGTTTACTTAAGTCGGTTGCCGAGAAATTACCCAAACCGCCCAAGCCAATGACACTGTTCAGCAACTTCAGATTCAGGGCTTCTTCATCTCCATATAAAGACGTACCGCCCGGACTGGTAGCCGTCATCTGGATTTCATCATCCTTGAAGTCCGTATGCTTTAATACCACCCGTACGCCGTTGCTCAGTTTCATAACCGTAGCCCCGAAGAGCGGGTCTACTTTTTCTTCTATGATACTGCCTGCCTCGGGTAATTCAGGAATCAGCGGTTCGTTGCTGACATTTTCCTGATAGGCTTCTACCGGAATCTGCTGTGCTTTCCGGAATTCATCCAGTAATTCTTCTTCCGTCGGATATGTCACACCTTCCTTTTCCGGAGCCGTCAGACTGATGACAATGTTCTTGTCTCCGATAATCTGCTGGATATACTGATTCACCTGTTCTACCGGAATAGCCGGGGCTATCTGGTTGATCAGTTCATATTCCATCTCGATTCCCGGAATACTTCCACCGTCGGTGAAATGAGAAACGTACTCGCTGGAATATGTACTGTTCTTCTGTTTGTCTCGTTCATTGAAGGCCGATTCATACGCTTTCAGTACATTGATACGGGCCCGTTCGTATTCAGAAGCCGTAAACCCATATTGCTTCACCCGCTGAATCTCTTTCACGACAGCTGTCAGGGTAGAATCAATGCAGCCTTCTTTCGCCAAAGCCGCTACCGACCAGGCCGATTTGGTCTTGGAAACCATAAAGTCGCCATCCGATGCTGCCGCATAAATAAACGGTGGATTCGCTTTCTGCAAGATCTCCTGGAACCGTTCGTTGATCATCTGATCACATACAGCCTGTACGTAACCGGTAACCATGCCCATTACGGAAGCTTTAACTTCTTTGGGTAACGGATCGTATTTATAGAAGATGTACAGCAGAATATTGGATGCTTCCTTGTCTGTGGCAATCGAAACAATCGGTTCGTCGTTGTCCGGTACACTGAAATAAGTACGTTCTGCGGCATTCACTGGCGCCGGAATATCGGCAAACATTGTTTTGATACGGTTTTCTACCTGATCGACATCCACATCTCCTACGATAATAATAGCTTGCAGGTCGGGACGATACCATTTCTTGTAATACGCTCTTAACTCGTCCGGCTTGAAATGGTTGATGACATCCAGTGTGCCGATAGACATCCGGTGAGCATACCGGTTGTTAGGATACATCTTCGGTAATTGTTGTTCCCATAACCGGGCTTGCGCATCCTGGCGGGTACGCCATTCTTCCCGGATCACGCCTCGTTCCTTTTCAATAGCCGTATCGGCCAAGGTGATGAAATTAGACCAGTCGTGCAGGATCAGCAGGCAGCTGTCTACCACCTGTGTGCGCTGTACCGGCGCATTCATAATCATATACACGGTTTCATCGAAAGAAGTATAGGCATTGAAGTTCTCTCCCATCCGCATGCCGACACTTTCGGTATAATGGTCCATCGCATGATCAGGAAAGTTCTTACTTCCATTAAAGGCCATGTGTTCCAGGAAGTGAGCCAGTCCGCGCTGGTTTTCTTCTTCCAGAATAGAACCTACGTTCTGGGCAATATAGAAGTCTGCCCGCTCTTTCGGGAGCTCATTGTGACGAATATAATACGTGAGTCCGTTACTCAGTTTTCCATAACGGACCTTCGGATCAACCGGTAGCGGCTGAAGTTCTGTCTGCGCTTGCAATAATCCGAATCCTACCCAGAAGAGCAGGAAAAACATCCAGATTTTCGATGTGTATCTCATAGCTTTATCAAAATATATGCGGCAAAACTAAATAAAAAACGGCGTAATCAGCCATGATTCTCCTTCTTTTGAATATATTTGCATACATAAAGAAACAATGACGAAAACCAAGAACTATGAAAGATTGGCGTGATTTATTCTATTTCTCGAAAAGTGAACGAAGGGCACTGACGCTGCTGTCCTTCCTGATTCTGGGAGCCTGGCTCCTGTTGTGGGTAACGGAACCGGAGGAAGAGCCTGTGCCTCTGACTGTTGTGGCACAAAAGTTCCAAACAGATTCTGTACCCAAGTTGAAGTCACAAGATACCGTCCGGAGCATTCCCCGCACTGTCTCGAAACCCCGTTCCTCTTATTCGGAAAAACGACGGTTTCAGAAGCCTTTTACGTCCTCGTCCAAACGCCCCAGAAGTCAGAAGTTTCCGGCAGGAACACAGGTGGAACTGAACCAGGCTGATACGCTGACCTTACAGAAAGTACCGGGAATCGGTCCCGTTTTCTCCCGCCGTATCATCAAATACCGGGAGCTTTTAGGCGGATTCTATGCCGTTCATCAGCTGGCTGAAGTATATGGAATAGATGCTGAAAAGTATGCAGCCCTTGAACCTTGGTTTACCGTAGATACCGCCTTGATTCGTCCTTTGGCCGTTAATCAGGCAGATTACCGGACTTTGATCCGGCATCCGTATTTGAATAAACAGCAAACCAAAATCCTTCTCCGCCTCATTGAACGGAAAGGGAAGCTACAGGGCTGGGAAGAACTTCGTTTGCTGGATGAATTTCCTCCCGGAGAAATAGAAAGGCTCCGTTACTATCTGTCGTTCGACTAAAAGGGAGAATCAATCCTGCCATCAACTTATGCAAAGCATATACAGGGCATCAGTTCTCTTCAACAAGCCATTTCTCAATATTTCTGGTCGCGTTGCTGAAGTTCACCCCTATTTTATAGAGTTGCCGCGAGTCGGATGCAAAAGGCAGCGCATATTGTTTGTCGTTGATTTGCTGTAAAGCCTCTTCGGCCGTTCCTTCGAGTTTGAACTCCATGACGTATATGTAATGATCGGTCTTTATCACTAAGTCAATCCGTCCGTTGGAAGTATGGTATTCTGCCTGGGTGTAGAAGCCCAATAACTTGAATACGATGAAGAGAACATTCTGATAATGTAGTTCCAGATCACGTACCAGTTCGTAAGGCGTATCTGCAAAGAAACTCTGAAGGCGGCGCATGAATGCACTGATGTTTCCGCTTTCCACTTCACGGACAAAATGAACCATCTCGAAAGCTGAGTCTGAACGGGATGTGCTGGAATAGGCAGGCAGCAGGAACTGAATAAATCCTTCTTCCACTTCCCGATTGGGAAAGCCTAAGGTATAAGTCCGGAAACGCTTGTCATACCCTTTGATGGTGAGGTATCCGCTCTGATAAAGAATGGGAACAGGATTACTGTCCATGGAATCGATACCGCCTAAAGAATCTGCCGTAGCGATTTCTTCCGTCAGGCGATACAGGTTATATTTACTGCGTTTCAGTAATTCAATGAGAAAAGTCGGTGTTCCCGTCTCAAACCAGTAACTGCCGAATTTCATTTTGGCGAATGTATTCAGCAGGCTAAACGGATTGTAGATGTCTTCGCTGTCTTCTACAAAGTGATATCCATCGTATTGCTCTTTCAACAATTGTTTAACTTCCTCTTCTGTCGCGTTGTTTTTCTGAGCTAACGCAAGAATGTCTTCTTTAAATTCAGTATGTAATTCCTGTTCCGTAATGCCACAAATGTTGGCAAAACGGTTAGACATGGAAATATCCATCAGATTATTCAGATCGCTGAACACGCTTACTTTACTGAATTTGGTAACACCGGTCAGCAAAGCAAAACGAATATACGGGTCACAGCTTTTCAATACACCATAAAAAGCCATCAGCGAACTATGATATTCATTAATCAGCTCTTCATTACCGATCGCCTGGAGCATGGGTTTGTCGTACTCATCGACCAAGATCACGACATTTCGTCCGGTTTTCTCTGCCGCTCTCCGGATCACCCCGTTAAAACGTCGGGCAACGCCTATTTCTCGGTCGGATGCTCCGTAAAGATCTTCCCAGTTCTTCAGATTTTCTTCTAATACATTCGTCAGTGCTTCCGGTGTATTATACTTTTGGGTGTTTAAATCCAGGTGCAGTACGGGATAGGTAATCCAGTCTTTTTCCAGTTCATCCAAAGCCAAGCCTTTGAAGAGTTCTTTCTTTCCCAAGAAATAGGCTTCGAGAGTAGAAATAAGCAGACTTTTCCCGAAACGCCGTGGACGACTGAGAAAGTAATATTTATTGGTCTTGACTAACTGATAAATCAAAGCCGTTTTGTCCGCATAGCAATAACCTTCTTTTCGGATTTTCTCAAAACTCTGTATGCCTACCGGATAAAGATGACTCATTGCTTTTGAATTTAATAGATTACTGTTTCGCAAATATAGCTTTTTTCATCCAGCTATAGTAAACGAGTTCCCTTTTTGTTTCTCGTTGGAATCGAAAACGATTCTCTTTCTTTTAGTCATGAAGAAAATTACGGATCATCATGCTGCCTTGTGGTGTCATGATGGATTCGGGATGGAACTGTACGCCATAGATCGGGTACTGCTTGTGGGAGAAAGACATGATATGCCCTTCTTCATCTGTAGCGGTAATGTGTAGGCAGTCAGGGAACGAAGTAGGTGATAGTAGCCAGGAGTGATAACGCCCGACTTGTATCGGCTCATTTACCTGTTTATATAAACGGTCCTGATGATCCCGTATCTGAAGTGTTGATGGATGTCCGTGTTTGGGAGAAGACATCTGCTCTAATTGAGCACCAAAGTATTGACCGATAGCCTGATGCCCCAGGCAAACTCCTAATATGGCATGACTTCGATGGCAATGGTCGATTAAAGCAAGTAAATCACCGGCTTCATCCGGAATCCCCGGTCCAGGTGAAAGAAGCAGGCAGTCAAATTCATCCAGTCGGCTGAAGGGAATCCGATCGTTGGTTACTACCTCAAAAGAACACAGAGGGTCTTCACGCAGTATCTGTACCAAGTTATAGACAAATGAGTCGTAATTATCGACAACAAGCACTCTCTTCATGGAAAATATCATTAGAAACGGCTACAAACATACGCATAAATTCATTTATTTCCGTAGCTTTGTTCTTGAATCAAAAGAAAGTGGAAGAAAGATGGATTGGCTGTCGGCCGGACAGACCCGGCAACGGATGAATGATTATGGAGCAAAAGGAATTCCGTTCCTGTGTGCTGTGAATTATGAATTGACGGAGGGCTTTGTGTTGCCTTATCCGTTGGAACAAAAAGAAGTCTGGTGGAATATGGAAGGAATAACGAATCAGCCGTCTTTTACAACGGAAAAGCGAGGTAGTTATTTCAAGTCTTTTCCTATGGATGAGGAATGTTATGCAGCCAAATTCCGGATAGCCCGTCAGGGATTGCTGCGGGGTGATTCTTTTCTGCTGAATCTGACGGTAGCAACGGATTTGGATACGGATTTTACGCTCGAAGAAATCTTTATCCGAAGTCGGGCACGATATAAGTTATTGGTACCGGACCGGTTTGTCTGTTTCTCTCCGGAAACTTTCGTTATTCTTTCAGATGGAAAGATTTCTTCTTTTCCGATGAAAGGAACTATTCGGGCAGATATACCCAATGCCGATCATATCATTCTGAATGATTATAAGGAAAGTGCCGAACATCATACGATTGTGGACCTGATCCGGAATGATTTGAACCGGGTGGCTACCGATGTCCGGGTAGAACGCTTTCGTTACATAGACCGACTGGTAACGAACCGGGGAGAAATCTTGCAGGTTTCCAGTCAGGTTACAGGAAATCTGCCGGAAGATTATTTATCCCGCTTGGGCGATCTTATTTTCGATATGCTTCCTGCCGGTTCTATATCAGGCGCTCCTAAAGCGGCAACGGTACGTATTATCCGGGAAGCAGAAAAGGAAGACCGGGGTTTCTATACGGGTATTTTCGGCTATTTTGACGGAAAGAGTTTCCGGTCGGCCGTGATGATCCGGTTTATTGAACAACAGGGAGGCCGGTTACGTTTCCGAAGTGGTGGAGGAATCACTGTCAATAGTGATTGTTCTGCCGAATATCAGGAAGTCTTACAAAAAGTCTATTTACCATGTTGATGAATCCTCCTCGTTTTATAGAATCGATCCGTGTATGCAACGGTATGTTTTGTTCGTTGGAATGGCATCTGCAACGGATGCGTCAGACGGCTGCCCATTGGCAATATCCGCTGGATTTGTCTCTTCTTTCTTGGAAAGTACCGGAAGAGGCTGGCACAGGAGTCTTTAAATGCCGGATAGTTTATGATACTCAGATTCGGGAAATCACCTATTCTCCTTATCAACCCCGGATGATCCGTTCACTCAAACTGGTTGATGGCGGTGCGTTGGATTATACCTTCAAATATGAAGATCGTTCGGCTTTGATGCGTTTAACCTGGCAAAAAGGAATCTGTGATGATATTCTTATAACAAAAGATGGGTTTATCACTGATACCTCGTACAGCAATGTGGTTCTGGAAAATTCGGAAGGTCTGTTTGTCCCTCATACCTGTCTGTTGAATGGAACCCGTAGGCAGCGTTTACTGGCCGAAGGAATCGTGAAGGAAAGGCCTATCCGTACGTCTGATTTAAACCAGTATAACCGCCTGTGTCTCATCAATGCTCTGATCGGATTGGAAGAAAATATTTCTCTCCCATTGTCGGCAGTCAGGTAAAATCCCTAACCGTTTGTATTTCTCCTTCGGAATAACTAATTTCGTGGCAGAGAATATACATTTTATATCAAACTTTAACTGTGAGATGATTATGAAAAATATGGCAAGCAATCAGACATCCTTTATTCAGGATATCCGTATTATCATTGAGACTGGCCGAACTAATGCCATTAAAAGCGTGGATCTCTGTCGCGTGAAAATGTATTGGAACATAGGTAAGCGTATATTTGAAGAAGAACAACAAGGCAAAGAACGGGCCGATTATGGAACTTATTTACTTGCGAATTTAGCAAAGGCATTAGAACCGGAATATGGGAGTGGTTTTTCAAAAAGGCAGTTGGAACGGGCACGGCAATTTTACCGACTGTATCCAATTGCGTCTACACTGCGGACGCAATTGAACTGGTCTCAATATAAGCTTCTAATCTCCATCTCAGATAAAGATAAGCGAGAATATTACGAACTTGAGGCGGCCCATAATCTGTGGACCAGTAGAGAACTTGAGCGACAGCTAAATTCCCATTTATATGAACGTTTATTGTCAAGTAATGATAAAGAATCTGTGCTTGCTGTGGCCAGAGGTGAGCGAATGCCGGATTCGCCTGTTGAAATCATAAAGGATCCTATGTATTTGGAATTCCTGGGATTGGAATGTAAGCCTCAATATTATGAAAAAGATTTAGAGAGTTCTATTATTTCTCATATTACCGAATTTATGTTAGAAATGGGTAAAGGCTTTTCTTTCGTGGCTCGACAACAGCGTATTTTGATAGAAGAAGATGAGTTTTTTGCTGATCTGGTCTTTTATAATCGTTTACTTCGCTGCTTTACAATCATCGAGATAAAAACACATAAACTGACACATCAGGATTTAGGGCAGTTACAGATGTATGTAAATTATTATGATAGATGTGTGAAATTAGCAGAAGAAAGCCCTACAATCGGGATTCTCCTTTGTACGGCTAAAAATGATACCATGGTAAAAATGTCTTTGCCGGAAGATAATAAGAATATTCTTACCAGTCAGTATCAACTTTATTTGCCTTCCAAAGAACAACTTATAGAACAAGTTAATGAAGTAAAACAGACAGTGCAGACAAAAACGGGGAAGGCGAAAATGTAATTTGTATTTCTCCTTCGGAATAACTAATTTCGTGGCTGAATTAATGATTGGAACTATGTATTACGAAGCGGTCGATATACTGAAAGGCATGATAGCCATACCTTCGTTTAGTCGGGAAGAGAAAGAGGTTGCCGACTTCCTCGAAAATAAATGGAAGCAGGCAGGACAGAAAGTCTTTCGCCGGGGAAATAATCTTTGGATGATAGCCGGGAATCTGGTTGATCCGTCCAAGCCGACGTTATTGCTGAATTCACATATTGATACGGTAAAGCCTGTCAGTGCCTGGACCCGTGATCCGTTTACTCCGGAAGTGGATGAGGAGGATCGGCTATATGGTTTAGGCAGTAATGATGCGGGAGCCAGTGTTGTCTCATTGTATGGGGCATTTACGTCGCTTTCCCGTCAGGAACAGCCTTATAACTTGATTTTCCTGGCTTCCTGTGAGGAAGAAGTTTCCGGAAAGGGAGGTATCGAATCCGTATTACCGTATTTGCCGCCTGTTGATTTTGCCATCGTTGGTGAACCGACCGGGATGCAGCCGGCAGTAGCCGAAAAAGGACTGATGGTATTGGATTGTACAGCTGTCGGGAAAGCTGGGCATGCTGCCCGTAATGAAGGGGTTAATGCCATTTATGAAGCCCTGTCGGATATCGAATGGTTTCGTTCATACGTATTCCCCGAACAGAGTGATTTCTTGGGACCGGTCAAGATGAGTGTGACGATGATCAATGCCGGTACACAGCACAATGTAGTACCCGATAAGTGTACCTTTGTGGTGGATGTGCGTACCAATGAGTTTTACACCAATGAAAGGCTGTACGAAGCTATTTGCCAGCAGGTTAAATGTGAGGTAAAAGCCCGCAGCTTCCGCCTGAATTCGTCATCGTTGCCCTTGGATCATCCTTTCCTGCAGCGGACGGCCATGATGGATTTGAAGCCGTTCGGTTCGCCTACATTAAGTGATCAGGCCTTGATGCCTTTCCCTTCGGTAAAAATCGGACCGGGGCAATCCAGCCGTTCCCATACGGCAGATGAATATATCGGGCTGATGGAAATCCGTGAGGCCATTCAGCTGTATGTAACCTTGCTCAATCAGTTGAAATTCTGACATGGCATGTGGAAGAGTATTTTAGGTACCGTAGGTGCCCGTTATCTGGTAGCACTGCTCAATCTGCTCCTGATCTTTGTTAACGCGAAGGTGTTGGGAGCCGAAGGATTGGGCCTGGTTGGTATCCTGATTGCTTCCATTAATCTGGTAACTACCTTCAACAGCATTTTCTGCGGAGGAACGATCGTGTACTTTATGCACCGGTATTCCTTGCGGGATGTCTTTATTCCGGCCTATCTGTGGGCCATCTTCGGATCACTGTTGGCTACGGCTGTACTGGCTTTGGCCGGTATGTTCCCGTTACGCTACCTGGCAGATGTTTATCTGCTCTCGCTTACCGGTTCGTTGATTACTGCCAATTCCCGTTTTTTGTTGGGACAAGACCGGGTAGGGGCTTTTAACCTGATTTTTATGATTCAGGGCGGATTGCTTTGTCCCGTATTACTTTTCCTTTACTTCATTCTCGGACTGAAAGATGCCGAAGCTTATCTGTACGGACTGTATGCAGCAAACCTTTCCGCATTGGGGTGCAGTCTGTGGTGGCTGTACCGGGATTTACGTTCCTGTTTGTATCAGACTTCCCGAACCTCCTTGCACTGGCGGGAAATGCTGGTCTATGGATTATGGGGGAATGTGGATAACTTGGCAGAAGTCTGCACGACACGTATCAATTATTTCTTCATCAGGCGCTTTTTAGGCTTTGCTGGTGTGGGCTTGCTGGATGGAGGAACACGTATTTCAGAGAGTGTCTGGCATATCAGCCGTTCGATCGGTTTCCTGACGAACAGTCAGGTGGCCCGGGAGAAAGAACCGCAGAAACAGCGGCAAATCACACTCCGACTACTCCGACTGACATTCTTAGGAACATTCGCGGCCGTCGTGTGTCTTCTCTGCATTCCGGAATGGATCTTTACTGATTACCTCTTCAGTCAGGAGTTCAAAGGCATCACTTCCGTTATCCGAGGCCTATCCGTTGGAATCGTTGCCTTTGGATGCCATACCATACTCTCGCAGTACCTGATTGCCAGCGGTCATGTGCGGTACAGTGCCGCTTCTTCGTGTGTTGGGTTAATCGTTCTCCTCATCGCCGGCTATTTCCTTATTCCGGCTTACGGAATACCGGGCGCTGCTGTTACTTCCAGCCTGGCTTTTACAGCGATGGCCTGTTTCTCCTTCTGGGCTTTTCAGAAAAATAGCCGAAGCCAAGGGCGTTAAAGAAAATAGGGGAATTGGGAAGTTTCCGGTTCTTCTGAATGTCTCAGGTTTTGTTATGGAGGAATACAGAAAAAATCCCGGAAGAAATGAATCAGAAGGTATCAAAAAAAGAATCCCCGTTAGCCAGAGAACTGCCTATCAAAAAGTCCGATATAGAACTTAGGAGAGGCAGTTCCCTGGAAGGGGATTTTACGTATATAAATGAGCCTGTTATTTCTTGGTCACATGTACCCGCTGGGTAGGAGCCAAATGTTCGTTGCGGTAATCTATTTCCTTAACGACTTCCTTCGCTAAATCCTGGAAAGCCCGTCCGGTAATACTATCCGGATTCAGAGCAACAGGCTTTCCTTCGTCACCACCTTCGCAGATACTCTGAACAATAGGAATTTGTCCCAGCAATGGAATATGCAGTTCTTCAGCCAGACGCTTTCCGCCTTCTTTACCGAAAAGATAATACTTGTTTTCCGGAAGTTCGGCAGGAGTAAACCAGGCCATGTTTTCAATCAGTCCCAATACCGGAACATTCACCTTATCTCCTGTAAACATACTGATTCCTTTACGGGCATCTGCCAAAGCCACTTCTTGAGGTGTACTGACAACTATTGCCCCTGTAATCGCCAACGTCTGCACCATGGTCAGATGAATATCACTTGTTCCCGGAGGCAGGTCAATCAGGAAGTAATCCAGTTCGCCCCAGTTGGCATCTCCAATCAATTGTTTCAAGGCATTACTTGCCATGGCTCCACGCCACAATACGGCATCTTCCTTGTTCACAAAGAAACCGATAGAAAGCATCTTCACCCCATAGTTTTCAGCCGGTTCAATCAGTTCACGACCACCAACTTCCACCATATAAGGACGGGCCTCTTCCAAATTGAACATCTTAGGTTGCGACGGACCAAAAATATCCGCATCGAGCAATCCGACTTTATAACCTAATCCAGCCAATGCTACTGCTAAGTTGGCTGCTACCGTACTCTTTCCTACGCCACCTTTTCCGGAAGAAACAGCGATGATATTCTTCACTTCAGGCAGCAATTTGTCCGGTTCAGGACGTGCCAGCTGGCGAGCCTTAACCGTAATATTATTCTTAATGTTGACATCCGGACTTACATACGTCAGGATAGCTGTTTCGGCAGCTTTTACCACCGAACGGATAAACGGATCGTTCGGTTTATCGAAAAGGAGGGAGAAGGTTACATTCATACCGTCGATACGAATATTGTCTTCCACCATACCCATTTCAATCAGGTCTTTACCTGTTCCCGGATAACGCACTGTCTTGAGCGCATCCAGAATTAATTGTGGATATATAGTCATACGAACTTAATTTATTTCGTTTTTAATTCTCGTTTATTTTGAAAACGATTCTCACGAGTTTATTTTCCGGAAGCCAAAGCACTCCGCTTGCTCCGGTTAAAGCTCCGGTAAGCATCGTATTCGATTTCTACTTCGGGTTCTATCCATTCTTCCCGCTCTTCACAAACAAACTGGATATACTTAATGTTCAAGCCACGGTCCAGCCATTGCTGTTCGTAATAGGTCCGGATGGAGAGAATCTCGTCGGCCTGTCCGCTGTGATACAAATCATCCGTCAGCACCTTGACCGGAAGATGATTGACTTTCGCCATCTCACAGGTATAAGTAAACATAAAGTTACTGTCCGTTTTGAGGTGAATCAGGCCATCACCCGATAAGATTTCCCGGTATAACTTCATAAAGCGGGTAGAAGTCAGTCGTTTGTTTACCTTTTTCATCTGAGGATCAGGGAAGGTAATCCAGATTTCCGACACTTCGCCCGGAGCAAAGAAATGAGCAATCAGCTCGATGCTGGTCCGAAGGAAGGCCACATTCGTCATGCCGCTTTCCAACGATTCCTTGGCACCACTCCACATACGGGCACCCTTAATATCTACTCCAATAAAGTTCTTCTCCGGGAACAACCGTCCGAGTCCGACCGTATATTCCCCTTTACCACATCCCAGTTCGAGTACGATCGGATGATCATTCTTGAAGAATTGCTCATTCCAATGCCCTTGCATCGGGAAACCCTGTTCCTTCAAAACACCGAACGGATATTGAAACACATGCGGATAACCCGCCATGTCATCGAATTTAGCTAATTTATTCTTTCCCATGTTGCAAAGATACTACTTTCCGATTCTTCAAGAAACGAAATCACAAGAAGATATAAGCATTTCAATAAAAGGTACAAAGTTACGACCCTGTTACGAAGTTATTTTTATATCCTTACTTTTTAATTGTTTGACAGAAGTCGTAAAGCTTTAGCATATTTGTCAAAAAGCTTTAGTACAGATATGGTAAAGCTTTATCACATCTGTCAAAAATATAATTTCTGGCGAAGAAAATGTCCATATCATACTATGTCAATATTCCGATGTACGTTGTTCGTTGCTTTTCGAGCTGGCTACTCTATTTTAAAATTCACAATTTAGCCAGACATTAACACGAATGTCACAGGCTTCTCGTATCTTTGTTCTCCGATAAACAGACACGTAATATGGAAAGAAACAACAGACCGTTGATACTGATCACAAACGATGACGGATTCAGAGCGAAAGGAATCCGGGAACTGATCAAAGCCCTCAAAGATTTAGGAGAACTGGTAGTCATGGCTCCCGACGGACCCCGTTCGGGCATGTCGAGTGCAATTACCTCGCTGGTTCCCATCAAATACAAGGTAGAATGGGAAGAACCGGGCGTAACGGTCTACAGTTGTACGGGCACACCGGTTGATTGTGTCAAATTAGCGATTAATGAAGTGCTGGACCGTGAGCCGGATTTGCTGGTTTCGGGAATTAACCACGGTGGAAATATGGCTATCTGTGTCAACTATTCCGGTACGATGGGAGCGGCTGCCGAAGGCTGTATCTTTGGAGTTCCTTCCTTGGGCGTTTCCTTATTGGATCACCGGGCTGATGCCGATTTCACGGAATGTTGCCGGCTGGGCCGGCTGACCGCTGAAAAGATCCTGGAGAAAGGACTTCCTCACGGGACGTACCTGAATCTGAATGTCCCGACAGACATCCCGGTCAAAGGACTGAGAATATGCCGTCAGGCAGATGGCCGTTGGGTGAAAGAATTCAAGCGGAGCGAGGATGCTTCCGGACAAACCGTCTTCTGGCTGACCGGTTATTTCCGGAATGACGACCAGCACGACGATAATGATGATAAATTGCTGAACGAAGGCTATGCTTCGCTCGTTCCCTGCAAGATTGACATAACCGACTATGCCTTTATGCAGGAGCTGCAAACGTGGAACCTTTAATGCCGTTTCTGCCATGAAATATTATCTCATAGCCGGTGAAGCTTCGGGGGATTTGCACGCATCCAACCTGATGCGTGCCATTCAGCATGCGGATCCGCAGGCTGATTTCCGTTTCTTGGGCGGAGATTTGATGAAACGGGTAGGAGGAACCTTGGTCAAACATTACCGGGAAATGGCGTTTATGGGTTTCATCCCTGTGCTCATGAACCTGCGTACCATACTCCGCAATATGCAGGTCTGCCGGGAAGACATCCGTCAGTACCGGCCGGATGTCGTTATCCTGATTGACTATCCCGGTTTTAATCTGAAGATAGCCAAGTATGTGAAGACTGTTCTCCATATACCGGTACATTACTACATCTCACCGAAAATATGGGCCTGGAAGCAATATCGCATCAAGGATTTCCGGAAATATGTAGATCATCTCTATTCCATCCTGCCCTTCGAACCGGCCTTTTTCCACCGGTTGAATTACGAGGTAGATTATGTCGGTAATCCTTCCGTCGATTCCGTCTCGAATTATCAGATGAGAGAATCGGTCGGAAGATCTACGTTCTTCCGGATGAACCGATTGGCCGACAAACCCATCTTGGCCCTGTTGGCCGGTAGCCGTAAACAGGAGATACGGGATAATCTGCCGGTGATGCTGCGGGTGGCCGCCCGTTTCCCGGAATATCAGCCGGTCATCGCCGGAGCTCCGGGAATTGATCCGGAATATTACCGGCAATATACTGATCCGTCTGTACAGATTCTGTTTCAGCAGACCTATCCGCTCTTGCAGCATAGCGACGTGGCTCTCGTTACATCCGGAACGGCTACGCTTGAGACAGCCCTGTTCCGCGTTCCGCAGGTGGTTTGCTACTACGTACCGGCCGGACGCCTCGCTACCTTTATTTTCAAGCATTTTTTCCATACGCCTTATATTTCGCTGGTCAATCTGATTGCCGGAAAAGAAGTCGTACAGGAACTCTTCGGTGAACGCTTCTCGGAAAAAAACATTACGACAGAATTAGGACGGATTGTATATAACAAGACCTATCGGGAAAAGATGTTGCAGCATTATGATGAGATGATCCGGATTTTGGGAAAGCCGGGAGCCTCACGCCGGGCAGCCGAACTGATCGTCGGGCGACTGAATCATTAACTTTTTTTACACCCGGTTATGCAGCGAATCAGCTGTGTGCTACATCTTTCATAATAGAAAATAAAATTTTAGGGAAAATACAATTATGAAATTCTGGAAGTACACTTTGTTGATGTTGACGGCGATGTTGAGTCTGTTCGGATTCAGTGCCTGTCAGGACGATGATGATTATTCATTGGATAAATTTGCGATTGAAATCATGACGGTAGTACCTGACGGAAGTACGTACTATCTGCGTCGGGATAATGGCGAAAAGCTATGGCCGTTTGCTACCAATTGTCCGGGCTATAATTTCTCGAAAACGAGAGCTCAGGTCAATTATACCATGTTGTCTGATTCCATTCCGGGCTTCAGTCACGGAATAAAGATAAACTGGATAGAAAATATCCTGACTAAAAATATCTCACCTTACCTGGTCGCAGAAAATGATTCCGTTTATGGGACAGATCCGGTAGAAATGTTGGCGATGGCGATCGGAGACGGTTACCTGAACATCCGTTTTGCTGCCAATTTCGGCAATACAGGCATTAAACACCTGATCAGTCTGATACCGACTCAGGCAGATAACAGTGATCCTTATACATTGGAATTCCGCCACCAGGCATACGGGGATGGCGCTTTATATGCAGCCGAAGGACTGGTGGCCTTTGACCTTTCATCGTTGCCCGACACGGGAGGAAAAACGGTGGATCTGGTGATTAATGTGAATACGTTCGATGGTGAACAGTCATACAAGCTGGCTTATAATTCAGATCCGGCCAGTATGTATTCAGAACCGGAAGAAGTTATTTCATCTGATGACATCAGTAAAAGCATTCATTGATATATAACCTTCCCACATAACTTTTTTATCATTTATTAGTTCTGGCGCAAGACATCGTGAGATCTCTTGCGCTTTTTTATAGCCAGCCGTTTTCCTTGTACCAGCGGATACTTTCTTCCAATCCTTTCCGAAGCGGATATTCCGCCTGGAATCCCAAGTCGTGCTGCAATGGCGTAATGTCACAAATCCAGTTCCGCTGCTTTAATATCTGGTATTTGTCGCTGTTCAGTGTCATGCTTTTATGGAACAGTCGTCCGATTCTTTCCGACACAATACAGGCGGCATGCACTACGGGTAACGGAACCCGGGCATGCAAGACATGCTTTTTCTGCAGCAGTTCCTGGATCAGCCGGGCAAATGAAGCATCGGTATGTATGTCGCCATCTGCTACAAAATATTCCCGGTTCAAGATCTCTTCTTTCTCAAGAGCCGATAAAGCAACCCGGGCCAGATCTTTCACATAAATAAACGTAATGCGTTGTGGAACTTTTCCTACAGCCAAATCCAACCCTTGCTGAACGCTTTTGATTTCCAGGAAATAATCTTTCTCTCCCGGACCATAGACACCTGTCGGACGCAGAATCACATAGGGAAAAGCAGTCTGCTTCCGCAGATAATTCTCGGCCAGTAATTTACTTTTTCCGTAGTCTGTATTCGGCGTCTGCGGGTCACTCAGTTTAATCGGGGAGAAACCGGTCTCGTCTCCAATACCATAACTGCTGAGACTGCTCATCAGCAGGAACTTCTGTGGTGAGCAATGACGGGCCAGCGCGCCGATAAAGCGACGTGTATTCTCGGCATTTACTTCGTAGAAAAGAGCCTTGTCAGTCGTTTTGGTCAGTCCCGCATTATGGATGACATAGCGCCAGCCTCCATGTTCCTGAGCAAAGGCTTCCAGCTGCTTGTCCAATGCCTGTTCGTGTGCATAATCCAGGTCGATAAAACGGATCCGTTCATCCTGCAGATGCTGCCGGCTGCTATGTGCCCGGACTCCAGCCCAGACTTCATAGCCCCGTTTCAACGCTTCTTCCACTAAAAAGCCTCCGATAAAACCGCTGGCTCCCGTAATCAATATCTTATCAGCTCGTTTCATTCTTCGTTATTCCTCATATAAAAAACATAATAATACCACAGCAGACCTACCCAGTTCAGGACGACAATCGTCAGCATCCAGAGTAACTTCTGCTTCCGGTCGATAAACGGATTCTGGGAGACGGCCTTGCAACCGAACAGAATGACGGCAATACCGGCTATCATACCTAATTCCGGGATTCCGATAAAAGCTAAAACGGATGAGTACATGGTTCAATCGGTTGTATGTTCATGATTCTTCAATACACGATGAGGCAGATTTCCATGGCCGATCAGTTCGATCGGGCAGGCATATTGTTTATCCAGCCACTCCGATGAGATATTTGATCCTGCATGATAATGCAGAGATTCATTCACACAGGCGATATTCTTCACCATGGAAAGCACCGTGCCGATATCGTGCGATACCAGGACAATGGCACTCTCGCGGTTGATTTCTTCGAGCAGTGGATAGAATTTCGATTCAAACCGTTTGTCTACATACGAATTCGGCTCATCTAAGATCAGAACCTGCGGACGCGATACGATGGAACGCCCGAGCAGGACACGCTGTAACTGTCCGCCGGAAAGTTCGGCTATCGAATGCTTCTGCACGTCTTTCAGTCCCATCTGTACGATGACCTCTTCAATCCGTTCCCGTTGTGCCGCTGTATAAGACCGGAACAGGGGCTTTTCCGAGGCTAATCCGGAAGCCACCACTTCCTGTACGGAGATTGGGAATTTCCGGTCGATATTGCTCATCTGGGGCAGATAGCCGATCTTGATGCCATCAGCAGGTTGGCCCTGGTGATAAAAACGGATATCTCCGGCTTTCGGAGGCAGCAAACCCAAGATGACTTTCAGCAGCGTGGTCTTTCCGCCACCGTTCGGTCCGATGATTCCTAAGAAATCATGATCCCAGACCGTCAACGAAACATCCTTCAAGACGATTTTCCGGTCATAACCGGCTGTTACCTGTGTCAATTCAATCAGCTTGTCCATCTTTTCCTGCCAATATAGTTGCCAAACGAATCATTTCATCATGCCAGTTATAACTCAGCGGATTGATTTTTACCAGTCGGCATCCGGTCTCTTTCGCTATCAGTTCGGCATTCTTCTGGTCAAATTCCTGCTGCACAAAGACGACCTTCGCTTTCGACTGGGCAGCGGTCTCGATCAATCGCTTCAGCTGTGCCGGCGACGGCTCTTTACCGTCCAGTTCGATACAAAGCTGCTGCAATCCGAACTCACGGGCAAAATAGGTCAGCGTCGGATGATAGATAATAAAAGCCGAACCCGCCAACGGCTGCAACAGCCGCTTCATTTCAACCGCTGTACTGTCTATTTCTCCGATCAGGCGCTGATAACCGGCCTGGTAAGTTTCCTGGTTTTCCGGGTCAAGTTTGACTAAAGCCTGACAGGTGTTCTGGGCAATCACCTTAGCGCCGGAAATAGAAGTCCAGATATGAGGATCGACCGACCCGTGATGGTGGTGATGCGCTTCCTCTCCCTCATGCTCTTCTTCCTGGTTCTTGATCAGTTCCATTCCTTCCGAAAGGTCAAAGACGCGCATATCCGGATTCTGGCTTTGCAGATTTTTCATCCAGGCCTGTTCAAACCCGATTTCTCCGATACGGAAATAAGCCTGGCTCCGGCTGATCTGAACCATCTGCTGAGGTGTCGGATCGTATGTTTCCGGGCTTTGTCCGGCAGGTGTTACACAATAAACCTGAAACAGGTCTCCGGCTATCTTTTCTACAAAATACCGCTGCGGCTCGATGGTGACAGAGATCATCCGTGTTCCTCCCTCTTTCTTCCCCTGGCAGGCCGACAGGCCGACGATGGCCAACAGCAAGCATATCCAATAAGGTATCCTCTTCATAAATAAATATTTTTGGCAAAGATAGGAATTTTATTCTTTGGGTTTGGCGTGAAGGTGGCAAAAGGTCGCTCGCCTGTTAAAAATACAAAAATATGAATTTATATAGGGTTACAAGTTATGTATCCTTTTTCTAATTTTGCAGCGAAAATAAAGAACGGCACAAAGCGTTATGATTAATTTTATTTCTATTTCAATCCGTTATAAGAACAAGATCCATGATTTCCATTCATGGGGTGCTGCCGCTTTGATTTAGTCGTTGTCCTTCCTTTTATCTTTTTATTTTCAATTAATCGTATCATCTTAATCCATTTTGTTTATGAGCAATCTCAAGACGCTCATAGTGCTTTGTTGTACGGCACTATGTAGCCATGGCCTGCGTGCCCAGCAGCGAGTGATGGGTATCGAAGAGCTGTTCCGTCTGGCCGATGAAAACAGCCAGAGTATTCAAACGTATAAGACCGGGAAAGAAGTAGCCGACGAGGCCCTGAAAGTAGCCAAAGCCCAACGGCTGCCGGATATCAATGCTTCTTTATCGGCCAGTTACTGGGGCGACGGCAAGTTATGGGACCGCGATTTCAGTCATCCTACGTCGATCGACATGCCGCATTTCGGCAATAACTTTGCCCTCGAAGCGGAACAGGTCGTTTATGCCGGTGGAGCCATCACCAGTGGTATCAAGTTGGCTGAGTTAGGAAAACAGATGGCCGATTTGTCCTGGCAGAAGAACCGTCAGGAAATCCGTTTCCTGCTGACCGGCTATTATCTGAACTTATACAAGCTGCATAATCAGATTCAGGTCTTGCAGAAGAATCTGGAACTGACGGAAGAGGTGATCGCCAACATGAAAGCCCGCTGCGAACAAGGTACCGCCTTGGAAAATGACATCACCCGTTATGAACTGCAACGGGAAACCCTGAAGTTGCAACGGACGCAGGTGGAAGATGCCTGCCGTATCATGAACCACCAGCTGGTAACAACCCTACATCTGCCGGAAGAGACAATTCTGATTCCGGATACCACCTTGCTCGACCAGCAAATCCGGACATTAGCTGAAGAAGACTGGCAGAAGATGGCGGCACAGTCTAATCTGGACCTGCAACAGGCACAGGTGGATATTCGCATGAATGAGGCCAAAGTCAAACTGGAACGCTCGGAACGTCTGCCTAAAATAGCCGTAGTCGCTGCCGAACATCTTGACGGACCGATTACCATTGAAGTCCCGGTACTGGACAATAACTTCAATTACTGGTATGTGGGCATTGGCATCAAATACAATATTTCTTCCCTGTTCAAGAACAACCGTAAGCTCAAACAGGCCCGGCTGAATGTCCGTAAGGCTGAAGAGACGCACCGTCTGGCTCAGGAACAGGTGGAAAACGCGGTGCAGGCGGCCTATGTCAATTTCCTCACGTCGTTTACCGACTTGCATACGCAGATGAAGAATGTGGAGCTGGCCGACCAGAACTACCAGGTCACGAACAACCGGTACGAAAACGAACTGGCTTTGCTGACCGATATGCTTGATGCCAGCAGCACCAAGCTCAGCGCCGACCTGAATCTGGTCAATGCCCGCATCAATGTGGTTTATAACTTCTACAAGATGAAGTATGTGACGCATACCTTATAATATCCGATTACTAACATAAAGACTAACAACAAGAATTATGGCTACAAGAAAAGTTCAGAAACTGATTTATAATACCGTTATCATTTGTCTGCTGGCAGGCGGACTTATTTATGTGTGTTCCCGTTTTATCCATTTAGGGAATGTGGAATATACCGACAATGCCCAGGTCAAACAACACATCACTCCGGTCGATACCCGCGTTCAGGGCTTTATCCGGAAGATTTATTTCGAAGAATATCGTCCGGTGCGGAAAGGCGATACCCTCGTGGTGATTGAAGACGCCGAATACCGCCTGCGCCTGGCTCAGGCCGAAGCGGATCTGGCCAATGCTTTATCCGGACAACAGGCCATGAATGCCGGTATTGCTACGACGCAGAATAATCTTCGGGTAAACGATGCCAGTATCGAAGAAGTGCGGGTACAGATGCAGAATGCCAAACGCGAACTGGACCGGTATGAAAAGTTACTGCGGGAAAAAGCTGTTACCCGCCAGCAGTATGATAATGTCAGGACGGCTTACGAAGCGACCAAAGCCCGGTATGATCAGGTTTCGCGCGCCAAGCAGTCTACTTCATTGGTAAAGAGTGAACAAACCCACCGTCTGGGGCAGAATGAAGCGGCTGTCCAACTGGCAGAAGCAGCCGTCGAACTGGCTCGTCTGAACCTCTCGTATACCGTCATCGTAGCGACGTGTGACGGCGTAACCGGCCGGAAGGATATCCATGAAGGACAGCTTGTCCAGCCCGGGCAGACGATGGTTGATATCGTAGATGCCAGTGACCTTTGGGTGATCGCCAATTATCGGGAGACACAGCTGCCGCATATTACGGAAGGCGCTCAGGTGACTCTCACTGCCGATGCAGTTCCGGGTGTTGTCTATACCGGTACTGTCGAATCGATTTCTGATGCCACAGGAGCTGCCGTCTCTCTGGTTCCACAGGATAATGCGACGGGCAACTTCGTCAAGGTAGAACAGCGCGTGCCGGTGCGGATCAGTCTGCAGGGC
The DNA here is from genome assembly GCF_023744375.2 of Parabacteroides sp. AD58. Classification (NCBI taxonomy): domain Bacteria; kingdom Pseudomonadati; phylum Bacteroidota; class Bacteroidia; order Bacteroidales; family Tannerellaceae; genus Parabacteroides; species Parabacteroides absconsus. The sequence goes on from NZ_CP146284.1 coordinate 2,975,284, forward strand.
AACGATCCGGAGAATCTGAAGCGCCTCCGTGCCGGATTCAATGTAGAATGTAAAGTGAAATACTGATCATGGGAGCACCACAGTTAAACGGTCCGTTTACCATGCCGATGTTCCGGGCTTTTGTTCCCCGGAAAATACAGCCCTGGATCTACCTCTTCATGGCTTTCACCTTTCAGCTTTCGGGAGGTATCTATTTAGGGACGCTCAACGAGATGATGGGTGAAACGACATTGATGCGGGAAGACCTGATGATGTGCCTGTACTGCAATCTGGCTGGTATGGCCATCTATTTCCCGATTTTGTTCCGGATGAAGTTCCGCTTCACCAACAAGACGTTGATGATCGCCGCGGCTTCGGGGGCTTTGATCTGCAACCTGCTGGCTCCGCATATTACCTTCTTGCCCCTGTTGTGGGCTGTCTGCTTCGTTGAAGGTATCTGTAAAATACAGGGAACATTCGAGTGCATGTCGAATATCCAGTTATGGATGACGCCGAAGCGGGATTTCACCGTATTCTTTCCCGGTCTGCATGTGGTTATTTTGGGCAGTATGCAATTGGCCAACCTGTTGTCTACTTCTTTCATGTATTATTATCACTGGAGCTATATGCATCTGTTCATCAGCGGACTGATGTTGGTCGATCTGCTGATTCTGTATGGCTGTACCCGCCATTTCCGGATCATCAAGAAGTTACCGCTCTTCGGAATCGACTGGCTGGGCGCCGTGCTTTGGGCTACCTTGCTGCTCGAAGTAGCTTATTTGTTCAACTACGGCGACTGGTATGACTGGTGGGACAGTCCGGTGATTCGCCGGCTGACGGTAGCCATCTTCATTACCCTGTTCTTCTGCATCGGCCGTATGCTGTCGATCCGTCATCCGTATATCGAGCCGAAGATGTGGACGTACCGTCATCTTTTCCCCATCCTCATTCTGATTACCCTGGTAGAAGCTTTTCTGGCTACCGAGCATGTGTTGGAAGATGTCTTCCGCGGAGAGATCATGAAGTATGAGGCCATGGTGAATGTGCAGCTGAGCTGGTTTGTCCTGGCAGGCGTCCTTTGTGGCTGTGCCTTTGCTTATTGGTGGATGCACATCCGGCGCTACAACTACCTGCGCCTGATTATTGTCGGGATCATTGCCTTGGCCGGTTATTTAGGCGGTTATTATTTCCTGCTCACAACCGAGATTCCGATATCCGACCTTTATCTGCCGTCAGCTCTGCGTGGATTTGCCTATGCGGTTCTGAGCGCCACCTTCATGGTCTGCCTCGAAGAGATCATGACATTCCAGCATTTCTTCCAAGGTCTGAGTGTATTCAACATGCTGCACATGGTAGTAGGCGGTGTAATGGGCGCAGCCCTTTATACCCAGGGATTTTCTTATTACATGGCCGACAACATGGCACGCTACGGCGCGGCTGTCGACCGGGTTGCCTTCAGTCAGTCGCCTTTCCCCTTTGGTCATTTTATCGAAGGATTTGCCGAGCAGATGATGGAGATCAGCATCAAGCAGCTGTACGGTTGGGTTCTGTATGCCTGTCTTTTCCTACTGCTTCTCTTCCTCATCTACGATGCGCCCATCCGTCGTGAACTGAAGCCGATGCCTTCGTGGCGAGGATTGCGAAAAGAAGTGGCCGATGCTTTCAAAAGGGAAGGAATGAAAAAGTAAAATTTGTTTCGTAGAAAAAGGTAGGCAGGCATTGAAAAATAGCTGCCTACCTTTTCTTCAAAACACGCCGGCTTTTTATCAAAATACGCCGGGAATGAATGAATATACGCCGGCTATTTTCATATCCTCGAAAAGGGGGATTTTGTGTTACAAATCCAATCGTTTCGTCCTATAATCCATATATTTTGGAAAATAATGCAAGTTTTTTCTTGTTGATTCAGAAAACCTCTTTATCTTTGCAGTGATTCCGTAGCGAACAGCGGTTCGCATCGTGCGGTTTCATACATATTATGTAAGCATTTTACGAAGATTATTCCTAAGTATAAAATCTGGAAAATTTTAAGTCAAACGGAATAATGGACAGTAAATGCTTGCGCTGACTACGTATATAAAAGAGTGTCTGCCATTGTTATGGACGGACTGTATTATATCGTATAAGCGCGGGCTGTTGTTCTATTATTGTTTGACGGGCGATTTCCAGATGCCTATACTTAAATAATAGACAGCCAGCCCGCGTTTTTTTTATGTCTGTTCATAATGATTCGCGGGGGTTGTTGGACCCTTCGTAAAATTAGTTGTTGAATTTTTATAACTCATTTATTAACAATTAATTTTATTCATTATGAACAAAAAAGTACTTACGCTTTGTGCGGCGATGTTGCTGAGTGGCTCGTCTCTAGTTTATGCTGGAGATTATGTCAATAATGGAATCTCGGGCACGAATTGGCAGACTGAATTGAACGCATTTATGGGAGGTGATAAACCTGTAACATTGTCTGCTGATGGTTTGAAAATGACAGTTAATGATGAAGTGACATTTTCAGATCAAAGAAATTTTTTATTGATTGACAAAGATAATTTTGTTTTGGATGGTAATCATCAAACATGGAATGGACGTATCGTTATTACAGGAGAAAATGTTACTATTAAGAATTTAAAGATAAACTATAAAAATGTAATGATTTCTCCAAACGCAGGAGAGGATGGAACTGTTATTGAAAATAAAAGTGCCATTACTGTTTTTGCTTCTAGGGTTAATCTTATTGATAATGAGATTACAGTAAGTAGTTCAGACCCGAATGACGCTCATGTTGCAAATGGAATTTCAATTTATCCGTTGACATCAGATCCTGTATTTATTATTACTGGAAATACTATTAATAATGCAAATGAAATTGCTAATGGAGATGAAATTTGGCCTGATTCACCTGCATTTGGTATTGAAATAATCGGAAATATACCAGGAGAAGCAAATAATGGTTATACCTACTTTACTAGTAAGAGTGGAAATAGTGGTTCTGCTTCTAATGTGAATTTTTCTAATTCGAAAATTTCTGATAATAAAATCAATAATGCTGCTATTGACTATGCTTATGTAGAAGCACATGGGGTGGTTTCACAAACTAATCCAAATGGAGATAGATTTGAGGTAGTTACGATTACTAAAAGTCAAACTAACGATAAGGCCTTTAATAAGACTTTGAAAAATGCGGCTGACAATGCAATAATTACACTTGTAGGATTTACTTATGATGAAATTCAGAATAAAGTTAATGATCTTGATTTAGCAGGGAAAGACTTTACTATTATTTCAGGTAGTTATAATATTGCAGTTGGTAATCCTAACCAAGTGGATAATGGTAACACAACAGTCAAAGTTGATGGAGTTAGTGAAACACAATGGGGTAATTATGAGTCTTTTAAATCAGACGGAACGACAGATAAAGTCGTGTTAGTTTTTAATGGTGCTACGGTAAAAGCATTTAAAGATGCTGCAGGTAATGTTTCTTATACTATGGGAAATTATGATCCTAATAGTACAAATGGAAACGTAGCTTCTCAATATTTCTTTACATTGACTCCATATGAGCTTAGTGCGGACGAATATGAATTACGCTTGAAAGATTGTTATGGCAATTTTGTTAAAGTCGATGGTCAGTATGTGACAGTTGAAAATGTAAATGTACAAGTAAACAGTGATGGAAATTACGAGTACAAATCATCTGTAACAGGTAATGACTGGAAAGAAATGGATGGTGATAATACCGTATTCCCGACAGACTTGGAATTGAAGGCTGGAGATAAGTGGGTAACAATTGATGAAAATGGTTCGTTTGCGACTATTTCACCAATTTTCTTAGCTCACACTTTTGGTATTGCAGATATCCAAATCGCTAATGTATATGCTTCTACATTATTAAAACGTTACGGAGAATATTTCACGATAGACATTACTTACAAGAAAGATGAAGTAGGTCAGACAGATTTGACTAGCATTTTTGAAGGTAATTTGTGTCCAATGGAAAGAGTTGAATATACTTCAGGGGAGGCTACTTATATAAAAGCAAATCCTTGGGCAACCTCATTTATGTTAGTAAATGAAAAGGGTGAAATCTTAGCTGTAAATAAGAATGAAGATGATCGCTTGTCAGAAGGTTCCAACAATCATGTTTATCCATTGACAACGATTACTCCACATGATTATGTAGTAGATCAAGCTGGGGATAAAAACTATGTAACAACTTTCTACTTTGAATATACTCCAGGCAAAGATGTGTCAGAGGTAACGGAGATTACTAATATTTATGCCTGGGATGCTGTTGATCGTAAAGCATTAGAAATAGGTTGTTATTTAGATAAAAAAGTTCCTACTTTGGTTGCTAAAGATGGAGCTGGATTGCTTGATGTAACTATTGAACTGAACAAGGGTTCATTGGTAGATGCTGCATCTTGGTTGAATCAACCAGCATATTATACTGTAGAAGTACTGAATAAAGCTAAGGATGCAGCTCACAAAGGTCAAGTTTTAGGCTTGAATGAAAATGGCGCTATTGATTATGTTGCAGCTACGAAGACTGACATCAACAGACCGGAAGGACAGTTCGCTATTTCTTACAATGTCAATACTGGAAACTATGACTTTACAAACCGTGAAACAGGAGAGACTGCTTGGTCGTTGTTGATGGGAGATCGTTTGTATAAGATCAGTTCTACTGAATTTGCATATTTGCATGGTAGCCACATGGATACATTGGCAATCAAACCAGTTACTACTTATAAGTCTTATGATGGATTCAGACGCTATTCTGCTGCTGATTTGAACAACAACACTTACAACATTGCAATGAACTTGTTGGATGAATCATTCTTGTATGTAGTAGAAAATCATGACGACAAACATCGTATCGGTTTGGATCGTGAAGAAGCTACTGAATGGCGTATCGAAATTCCGACTGTCAAATTGTTAGATGCTGCCGGAGCTCAGAAGGCATTGGTTGCTGATACTGTAAAAGTACCTGCTACGATTAAATATTGGAAAGATAATCAGTGGGTTTACACAAATGATAAAGACAGCAAGAATGTAGATGGTTCTTATAAATATTATGATCCTAACACTGTATTGGAAATCTGTACATATATCTTAAAGAATACAGATACTGATGAATACATGAGTGGTTCAGATGATGCTGAAGAAGAGGCAAATACTTACTACTATTGTCCTTATGAAACAGTGGCTACTCGTATCGCTTTGAAATTAGTAGGTGATAGTACAGTTAATTTGGTCCCGGTTTATGGTTATTACTATAATTGGTATAAGGGTTCTTCAATGAAAGAATCTGATTATAATGCAAATTATTACTTAAGTCTGAGTCGTTCTAAGATCATCGGTGGAACAACTTCTGCTACAGGTGTATTGAAAGATGTAGATTTGTATGAAGCTACTTCTAATGATCTGTTCGTAATCAATGAAGCCGCTGCTCCTACTTACAAGAAGATGGAACAAGGTCAGAAGATCGTTATCTCTCGTGTAGAGAACAATGACGAAGTAATTTATGAAAAGGGTGAATTTGCAGGTATTGACAATATCAAGGCTTATACGGATATTAATCCTACATTGTATGTTGATACAGCTTATGTAAACCGTGAAGGTAACTATCGTTATGAATACCTGTTGGGTGTAAATATCAACCGGGTAGATACTGTTGACGATTGTGGTAATCCAAATCACGAACATCCACGTACAGTATTTACTGAAGGTCGCTTCTTGGTAAATATGCGCGATTCTGCTGAAGTTGAAGATGAAAAGAATGTTCATAACAACAAGTTTGAATACGATGGTGAAAGCAAGTTGGCATTCGTTTCAGGTTATCACCAGAATGATACATTGTATATCACAGACGAAGCTGGTAAGGTTATTGCTAAATCTGAAGTAGGTAATGCCGCTCCTCACTTTGCTAAGTTCGCATTCAAGATGATCAATGAAACTAACAATGAATTTGTTATTGAAGTTGGTGAATCTGCAGCTAAGCAATATGTTTCTAAGAATGGTAGCTGGACAACTGTAACAAATGTAGAAGCTTCAAGAGGTTATCTGAGATGGCACAATGGTAATTTGGTTGTTACTCCGTACTTAGACCAAGCAGAACACTTCACCATGGAAGCTAGCGACAAAGAAGCTACCGCTAACGAAGCAATCTCAGCTGGTAATGTAGTAGTAGCCGGTACAAACGGTGCAGTAGTAGTTAAGGGTGCTGAAGGTAAGAACGTAATCGTAAGTACAATCTTAGGTAAGGTTGTTGCTAACGAAGTAGTTTCTTCAGACAACGCTCAGATCACTGCTCCGGCTGGTATCGTAGTCGTATCAGTTGACGGTGAAAGCTTCAAGGTAGTCGTTAAATAATTGACGATTAACTATTGATGAATCATAAAAATTGCGGCGGGATTATTCCCGCTGCAATATAAGATATATTGAAATTATGACCCACCGTCGGTAGTAAATCTACCGTTAGAACAAGTACCTCGTGAGAGCGAACGTGGCGTTAATAAATAGATTGATATGAAAAAAGTTAATAGTCATGAGCCGCTTCAGAACGCACATTAAAAAAATCCAGGAGTGCCAATGAAGGAAAGGTAAGTAGCCTGCGAAGGTGAACAAATGACATTAGTATTAATAATAGTGTAATATAAAGTTTATGTTCTATCAGTAACCCTGTGAAGAGTAAACATAGAATCTCAAAAAATGAAATCCCTGTCGTTCGTTTGGGCGGCAGGGATTTTTTTATGTTTGTACTTCATTCGTAAAGAACGGGTCTTGCTTTTTCAAGTAAAAAATGTATCTTTGTCTATCCCGCTATTGGGACAAAACATCAAAAGACCTTTGCTATGAGAAAGAGCGTATTTATCAATCCATTTGTGGATCGGGGTTTTAAGATTCTGTTCGAAGATAATAGTAGAGGCGTAGCGTGCTGCGCCTCCTGTCGGCAGACCGGGAAATAACGGCTAAAAGAGAAAGAACAATCCTTCGTCAATGCCAGATTAAGGCAATGCCGTTAAAAAAGTTTTCCGTCAATTATGTGGTATAACGCCTGCTGGAGGCGCAGCACGCTGCGCCTCTACTGTCATAAGGCCAGTTATCTTCCACAAAGACAGAATCTGAATGCGAGACCCCATTGGATTATTGGTTGTATAATTTAAAACATATGGAACAGTTGGAACATTTATCATTCAAAGGTCAGAAAGCCTTGTTTGCCCGCTTGGAAGAATTGGCACGTATCGCCAATATGAACAAGAAGGAACGGGCAGAATATGAGGCTGCCCTAAAAATATACCGGGATAATGAGAATGTTGTTACGACGGCAAGGAGAGAAGGAATCCAAATCGGTGAAAAGCGAGGCTTGGAAAAAGGCCGAAAGGAAGGACGGGAAGAAGGTCGTGCAGAAGGCATATTAGCAACCGCCCGCCTGATGAAACAGAATGGCATTTCTTTCGAGCAGATCAAATTGTGTACGGGATTGACTGATGCAGAAATCGAAAATCTATAGAATGGGTTGAGGCGCAGCGTGCTGCGCCCAACTCTCCTATTCAATTCTCATTTACAGATAATAAGCTGTTACTTCCTTCCGAAATCAGCAGGAATTTCTCCCCAGGCTGATGTCTCCCATTTATAAATAGGTGTAGTATAGGTATTCTCTTGCAGCCATTTTTCGGCTCGGGCAATCAGGTCGAATATTGGTTCGTTTTCGGGCAGACGCTCCAATAACGTCTTGCATTTCTTGTTCTTCACCCAGGAAATCGCATTCCTACTGTCTGAATAGATCGGGATCTGGCAGTTCTTCTGTTTGAGAAGGGCCAGTCCGTGTACGAGGGCCAGGAATTCGCCTACGTTGTTGGTACCTTTGGGCATGGGGCCGACCCGGAAGATTTCCTGTCCGGTAGCCGTATAGACACCGCGGTATTCCATGTCGCCGGGATTGCCGCTGCAGGCGGCGTCTACCGCCAGACTGTTGTTGATGGGACGGCCGATGACCGGCGTCTTTTCCTTCATCATCTTCTCGAATACCATCCGTGGAGTCGGATTCTTTTGAATATACTGCTCATATCCGTTGGCATACGCTTCTTCGGCGGCTTCCCGACTTTCAAAGGCCTTGTATTTGGCGTCTGAATAGCCTTCTACTTGTTCTTTACAATCATCCCAGTTGTTGTACACACCGGGATGTTGCCCTTGCCAGACAACATAGTATTTCCGCGTTTTTGCCATAGATTATATCCGAGAGTTTTGATAAATATTACAAGGAAAACCTTTATTCAGGCGGTATTCCGGATGCAATGTTACTAATTTTTTATAAGATGCGCAACCTCTTCAGATAAGCTTCAGAAAAACTTTAGCAACAAGTTTATCAAATTCGGGCGAATAAACTTTGAGGTTTTAAGAAAAAAAATCTATTTTTGCATAAATTCAAAGGATAATGAAATGAAACGTATTTTTCTCATGGGATATATGGGAGCCGGCAAGACAACCGTCGGGAAAAAGTTGTCGAAACAGCTGAATCTCTCCTTTATAGACCTGGACTACTATATAGAAGGGCGTTATCATAAGGAAATACGCCAGCTTTTTGCAGAAAAAGGAGAGGAGGCTTTTCGGGATATCGAACGGCGGATGCTGCATGAGGTGGCTTCGTTTGAGGATGTGCTGATATCTACCGGGGGCGGAACTCCCTGCTTTTTCGATAATATGGACTTTATGAACAAAGCGGGAACGACGGTCTATCTGAAAGTATCGGTCGATGAACTGGCCAACCGCCTGGAAGTCTGCAAGCAGACGCGACCCGTCCTGCGGAACCGGAGCGGTGAAGAACTGAAACAGTTTATTGGAGAAAGCCTGGAGAGCCGCAGCCCTTTCTATGAGAAGGCTCAGATCATCTTTGATGCAGAGCAGATGATGACGGAGCAGGATATACAGGCGATCACTGACAAATTGATGGATTTGCTATAAACCAGTTGGATATGAAAAACACGACAGACAACCCTTCACAACAGTTTTACATTCCTCAGGAGTTATTGCAGGAACTGGGCAAGATGAAGAACACGCTGGTTATCGGAATACCCAAAGAACGGAACCGAGGTGAAAAACGGGTGGCCCTTACGCCCGAATCGGTCGAGATCCTGACCAGTTACGGACATCATGTCTATGTAGAGAGCGGAGCCGGACTAGGCATCAATTATTCTGACAATCATTATTCGGAGGCTGGAGCAGAGATTGTGGCGACTCCGGCAGAAGTATTTCAGGCAGACCTGATCGTGAAGATTCTGCCTCTATTGCCTGAAGAAGCCTTGTTGATGCGTCCGCGTAGCAGTGTCTTCTCGTTTGTTCCCCTCCGCCAGATGAGTGCTGAGACCTATCAGGTCCTGATGAACAAACGGATTACGGCTTTAGCCTATGATTTCCTGAAAGACGAGAAGCTGATGTACCAGCCGATTATGAGTGCGATGGCCGAAATAGAAGGTTATGCTTCAATCAGCATCGCATCGGATCTGTTGAGTAACAATCACGGCGGCAAAGGTATTCTGCTGGGAGGAGTTGCAGGTGTTTCCCCTACGGAGGTTGTCATTATCGGAGCCGGAAATGCCGGAACAAATGCCGCACGGGCAGCGTTGGCACTGGGCGCTTCGGTAAAGGTGTTCGACAATAATATCCAGCGGCTGCGCCAGATACAGCGGACCCTCGGGGTTTCCCTCTTTACTTCCAACTTTCATCCGAATGTATTGCGGAATGCCTTTCAGAGTGCCGATGTCGTGATCGGGGCCCTGCACAACGATCATCCGCAACATAGGTATGTGATAGCCGAAGGACTGATCGAGACGATGAAGAAAGGCGCGCTGATCATCGACCTCCGGATGAATCAGGGAGGATGCTTCGAAACGACCTGCTGCCTGTCGGCCGCAGATCCGGAAGTATTCGAACAGCACGGCGTCTTGCATTTCTGCAAGCCCTTTATCAGTAATTATGTGGCACGCACCGCATCGATGGCCTTCAGCAACCTGCTCATTCCGGTACTGACGGAAATCGGTGATTTGGGAAGTCTGAAGGCGATGATACAGTATAATCCGGGCCTCAAGCAGGGAGTTTATCTGTATTCGGGAAAACCGGTGAATGATTACATATCCAATCATTTTAATCTCAGATCAAATAATATTGATATCTATTTGACCGCTTTTTAGGAAATATCATTCTTTCTTATTTTCTTTGTAGGTCTTTAATTGATAACAGCGATTAAGTAAAACAATATCATGACAGAACAAACTAAAGTAACGACATTGGAAAAGGTAGTGGTACGCTTCTCCGGAGATTCTGGAGACGGTATGCAATTGACAGGTACCATCTTTTCAAACCTGTCGGCAGTTTTCGGAAATGAAATCTCTACATTTCCCGATTATCCGGCAGAAGTGAGAGCTCCGCAAGGAACATTAAGCGGCGTTTCTGGTTTCCAGGTTCATCTGGGGTCCAAGAAAATCTTTACTCCAGGTGAGAAAGCCGATGTATTGGTGGCTATGAACCCGGCAGCATTGAAGGTGAATGTGACGCACATTAAACCGAACGCCATTGTCCTCATTGATACAGATTCTTTCCAGAAAAGCGATCTGGAAAAAGCCCAGTACACAACGGATGATCCATTCAAGGAATTGGGACTGACACAGGTACAGATCGTGGCAGCACCTATTTCGACGATGGTTCGCGACGGCCTGGTTGATTTTGGACTGGACAACAAGTCAGCCCTGCGTTGCAAGAACATGTTTGCCTTAGGTCTGGTATGCTGGCTGTTTGAACGTCCGCTCGATGAAGCCATGCATATGCTGCAGAACAAGTTCGCTAAGAAACCGGTGATTGCTCAGGCCAATATCAAGGCACTGACCGACGGTTACAACTACGGACATAACATCCATGCCACTGTTTCTACCTATCGTATCGAAAGCAAGAAAGCGCTTCCGGGTACGTATATGGATGTCAATGGAAACAAGGCTACTTCATATGGTTTGATCGCCGCTGCTGAAAAAGCTGGTTTACGTCTTTTCTTAGGTAGTTACCCGATCACTCCGGCTACTGATATTTTACATGAATTATCTAAACGCAAGGACTTGGGCGTTATCACGGTACAGGCTGAAGATGAAATTGCCGGCGTTTGTACGGCTATTGGTGCCAGCTTTGCCGGTTGTCTGGCTGCTACTTCTACTTCAGGTCCTGGTCTGGCTCTGAAGAGTGAGGCCATTGGTTTGGCAGTGATTGCCGAAGTTCCTCTGGTTGTCATCGATGTACAGCGTGGTGGTCCGTCAACGGGTATGCCGACTAAGTCTGAACAGACTGACTTGTTGCAGGCTTTGTACGGACGTAACGGTGAATGTCCGGCTGTTGTCTTGGCTGCCTGCACGCCGACCGACTGTTTCGATGCTGCCTTCTGGGCTGGTAAACTGGCTGTAGAACACATGACACCGGTTATCTTGTTGACAGATGCCTTCATCGCCAACGGTTCTTCTGCATGGCGTCTGCCGGAATTGGATAAATATCCGGAAATCAAACCGAATTATGTTTCCAATTACCACGAAGAGAAACCTTGGAAACCGTATCGCCGTAATCATGAGAGCATGGTTCGTTATTGGGCGGTCCCGGGTACGGAAGGATTTACCCACCGTCTGGGTGGTCTGGAAAAAGACTATGAAACCAGTGCAATCTCAACGGATCCACAGAACCACCAGCGTATGGTGAAAGCCCGTCAGCAGAAGATCGACAAGATTGCCGACTATATTCCTGAATTGAAGGTGGTAGGCGACGAAGATGCTGATTTGCTGATTGTCGGCTGGGGTGGTACCTACGGTCACCTGTATGAAGCTATGGAAACGATGCAGGAACAGGGTAAGAAAGTAGCTTTGGCACACTTCAAGTTTATCAATCCGCTGCCAAAGAATACGGCTGAAGTATTGATGAAATACAAGAAAGTGGTGGTAGCTGAGCAGAACAACGGACAGTTTGCCAACTATCTGAGAAGTAAAGTAGACGATTTCAATCCGTACAAGTTCGACCGTGTGGAAGGTCAGCCGTTCGTTGTATCTCGTCTGGTAGAAGAATTTACTAAAATATTGGAGGCATAAGATAATGGCAACAGAAGAAAAAAAATATCAACCGAAAGATTATAAAAGCGATCAATACGTCCGCTGGTGTCCGGGGTGTGGAGACCATGCCGTATTAAATTGTTTACATAAAGCGATGGCAGAAGTGGGCGTTGCTCCGCATAATATGGCTGTCATCTCAGGTATTGGCTGTTCATCCCGTCTGCCTTACTACATGAATACGTATGGTTTCCATACGATTCACGGACGTGGCGCAGCAATTGCTACGGGTGTCAAGACGGCTCGTCCGGATTTAAGTGTCTGGTTGATCACGGGTGATGGCGACTGTCTGGCTATCGGTGGTAACCACTTCATTCATGCAGTTCGTCGTAATGTCGACCTGAACATTGTATTGTTCAACAATAAGATTTACGGCTTGACAAAGGGGCAGTATTCTCCGACATCCGACCGTGGATTCGTTTCCAAGAGTTCTCCTTACGGAACAGTGGAAGATCCGTTCATCCCGGCCGAACTGGCTTTGGGAGCTCGCGGCAACTTCTTTGCCCGTGCCATCGATGTGGATTTGAAGAATACTACGGATATCCTGGCTGCTTCAGCCCGTCATAAAGGGGCTTCTGTAACCGAAGTATTGGTTAACTGTGTTATCTTCAACAATGGTATCCACAAGCAGATTACGGATAAGGAATTCCGGGCAGATCGGACTATTTTCCTGCGCCATGGCGAAAAGATGATCTATGGTGCCAATAATGACAAGGGTATCGTGCTGGACGGATTGAAACTGAAATCGGTTACAATTGGTCAGGATGGTTATACGCTGGATGATGTGTTGGTACATGATGCTCATTGCAAGGACAATACCCTGCACATGATGCTGGCCATGATGGGTGGCGACATGCCGGTTGCATTAGGTATCATCCGTGATGTAGAAGCTCCTACTTACGATGAGGCTGTTCATCAGCAGCTGAAAGAAGTTCAGGAAAAGATGCCGTGCCGTACACTGGATCAGTTCCTGAGAAGCGGCGAGACTTGGGAAATTAAGTAAAGACAGGCTTTGCCTATATACGCAGGCACGGATTCTGCGGAGACACCCGGTTTCAATACCGGGCAATCTGCGGAATCCGTGCTTTGTTTTTTTACATGAAAACCATATCTTTGCCAGACATGTAATTCATTTTAGTAACACATAGTAGAAAGGAGAGTGGTATGATAATCAGGAAAAGTTTAGGATGGATGCTGTTATTGGTATCCGGTATGGCCTGTACGAACCGGCCGGCAGATACAGGTTCTCGAAGTCTGGATTTCCCTCCGGCAGAAGTGAAGGCAAAACAGGCAGAGGATTCAATTGCTGTTGTCACGGGTAAACTGGTAATTGGGCATGAGGTCTGTTCTTTTGTGGTGGATGGAGACTCGGCTGAATATTGGTTTATCGACCGTTCCGGCAAAGTCCAGCAGGAATATGAACGGATCGTTCCCGAAGGTATCAAGAGCTATACGCCAGTACGGGTGGAGATGAAAGTAAAATACCTGGGAAAATCGGATGAAGGTTTTGCGGCAGAATATGATGGTGTTTATGAAGTATTGGAGCTGTTGAAAATGGAGCTTTGATCTGGCTTCACCTCATGTCATGAGATAAAAATACCCGGTATGAGTCCTGTTTTCTATGAAAGCGGCCCGTACCGGGTATTTTTGTATTTTGTATCTTTTTCCTTTAGGGGTTCATTGAAATCAGGTACTTGGAAAAGCCCGATGATTCCAGGATATTATATCCGGTTGAATCGGATGAACAGATCAGGAAATATTCGATTTCAGGCAATTTCTGTTTCAGCTTTTCAGCACCTTCCGAGCCTAACACCATGCAGGCCGTTGCACACGCATCTGCTAACATGGCAGTTGGGGCAATAACGGTCGCACTCAATACATCCCGCTGTACCGGACAACCTTCGCGCGGGTCGATGGTATGGGCATATTTCTTACCGTCCTTGATGTAGAAGTTCCGGTAATTTCCTGAAGTAGCCATTCCGCGGCGTCCGTTGTTACGGGCTGTTTCTGCCGTCTGTCCTTTCGGCCACAGATGGATCGTCGCCTGCAAGTCCTGGTTCAGTCCGGTGCTGTCGTCGACCGGACGGGTGATTCCCAGTTTCCAGTATTCTCCGCGCTGGTTGATTCCCTTCGTAACAATCTCCCCACCAAATTCAACCATGTAATTCTGAATACCCTTCTTGTCGAACAGGTCGGCTATCATGTCGCATACCGTTCCGTCGGCCAGCGACGAACAGTTCAGGATCAGGCGCGGATCATCCTTCACGATGTCCTGGCCATTGAGATGGATCTTCTGGTAGCCGATAAACTGCTTCACACTGTCGATATGGGCGGGAGTCACACTGTCTTTCTTGCTGAAACCGAATCCCCAGAGGTTGATGAGCGGAGCACAGGTAATGTCGTAGGCTCCATCGGTATAGGCAGAGACGAGCATGGCCGTACGGAAAAGAGAACGGAAAGTGCTGTCTTCCACCTGCGTCAGCTGGTTCCGGTTGATCTGTGAAACTACCGAAGTCGAATCGAAGGCATTGAAGAGGTAGTAAAAACGCTCCAGTTCTGCCTGTATTTCACCGTCGAGTGGCTTGTCATACTGATACTTGATATGATACGGAGTATGCAGGCGACCGCTATACGTATAATACATCTGAGAAGCCCGCTGGCAGCTTCCGAATGACAGAAGTACCAGCAGGGTTATTGTTAGTAATGTTGCTTGTTTCATACATTAAAATTCTGAAGTGAAATGGAATTTGATATCCGGAAAATCCTGCTGGGCCATCATCAGCACATAGTTGGAATCGGCCAGGTAGACATTGCGTCCTTCCTTGTCGACCGCCATATACTGCGCTTTTCTCTTCTTGAAATTCTCCAGCATGGCCGCGTTGTCGCTCTCAATCCAGCAGGCTTTGTAGAGGCTGATCGGCTCCCAGCGGCACTGGGCTCCGTATTCGTGCAGCAGGCGGTACTGGATAACCTCGAACTGCAACTGACCGACGGTACCGATGATCTTCCGTCCGTTGAACTGGTTGATGAACAACTGGGCAACACCTTCGTCCATCAGCTGTTCGATTCCTTTATTCAGCTGTTTGGCTTTCATCGGATCGGCATTCTCAATGTATTTGAACATCTCCGGCGAGAAGCTGGGCAGTCCCTTGAAATGCAGGTCTTCGCCAGAAGTCAGTGTATCTCCGATCTTGAAGTTGCCTGTATCCGGCAGACCGACGATATCGCCGGCATACGCTTCGTCTACCACCTCCTTCTTTTGGGCCATGAACGCCGTCGGACTGCTGAAACGCATCATTTTTCCAAAACGAACATGCTTGTAGTTGACATTTCGTTCGAATTTACCGGAGCAGATCTTGACGAAGGCGATACAACTACGGTGATTCGGGTCCATATTGGCATGAATCTTGAACACGAAGCCACTGAAAGTATCTTCATTTGGATCGACAACCCGTTCGATGGCCTGTACCGGACGAGGAGAAGGGGCGATCTGGATGAAGCAGTCCAGCAGTTCCTTCACTCCGAAGTTGTTCAGAGCTGAGCCGAAGAAAACGGGAGCGATATCACCAGACAGGTAGGTGTTTACGTCAAATTCGGGATAGACGCCCTCTACCAATTCGAGGTCCATACGGAGTTTTTCGGCTTGTGCCGGATCAATGTAGTTTTCCAGTTCCGGACTGTTGATATCCTTGAATTCAACATTCTCGGTTACGTACTGCTTGCTGGGTGTATATAAGTTCAGCTTCTGTTCGTAGATGTTGTAAACCCCACGGAAACGCTGTCCCATGTCGATCGGCCAGCTCAGGGGGCGAACCTTGATGTGCAGTTCTTCCTCGATTTCGTCAAGCAGATCAAACGGGTCCTTACCGTCGCGGTCCATCTTGTTGACAAACACGATGACCGGCGTTTTCCGCATGCGGCACACTTCCATCAGTTTGCGGGTCTGTGCCTCGACTCCTTTTGCCACGTCGATTACGATGATGACGCTGTCGACAGCCGTCAGGGTACGGAAGGTATCTTCGGCGAAGTCCTGGTGACCCGGAGTATCCAGAATGTTGATTTTATGACCGGCATAATCGAATGCCATGACCGAAGTAGCCACCGAGATACCACGTTGTTTCTCGATTTCCATCCAGTCTGATGTAGCTGTCTTTTTTATCTTGTTTGATTTTACCGCTCCAGCCACATGGATGGCACCTCCGAAAAGCAATAACTTCTCGGTCAATGTTGTCTTACCGGCATCCGGGTGACTGATGATTGCAAATGTTCTTCTTCTTTCAATTTCTTCGGTGTATTGACCCATTTTTTCTGTTCTTCTTATTTCGTGATTACATTCATATTCTCCAAACATTTCCGGAGGCTCTCTTCCCAGTGCGGAATCGTCAGACCATAAGTTGCCTTGATCTTCTGCTTATTCAGTACACTGAAATGCGGACGAACCGCTTTAGTCGGATAATCTTTTGATTCGATGGGAAGTACCCGTGCTTTCAGACCAGCCAGCGAGATGATCTTGACGGTAAAGTCGTACCAGCTACAGACACCTTCGTCTGAGAAATGATATATTCCCGGCTGATAGTTTCCCGCTTCGGCCTGTTCCAGTATCGTCAGCAAGGCCTGGGCCAGGTCGGTGGCATAGGTAGGAGTGCCTACCTGGTCGAATACCACCCGGAGTTCTTCCCGCTCGGCTCCGAGGCGCAGCATGGTCTTGACGAAATTATTCCCGTATTCCGAATACAGCCAGGCTGTCCGTACGATAATGGCATCCGGACAAATGTCGAGCAGGGCCGTTTCCCCGGCTCTCTTCGTCGAGCCGTAGACCGATTGTGGATGGGGCGTGTCTGTTTCCTGATATGGTACGCAGGCAGTACCGTCGAATACGTAATCGGTCGATACATGCAGTACCTTGGCTCCACAGCTTTGGGCAGCCCGGGCCAGATTGACTACGGCATCCCGGTTGATCTGCTCGCAGAGCTCCGGATTCTCTTCGGCTTTATCAACAGCCGTATACGCCGCACAGTTTACAATATAATCTACCGGATGGGCCTGGATAAAGGCATCCACGCTTTCAGCCTTGCAGATATCCAGCGAATCTACATCGGTAAAAAGGAACTGAAAGCGGTTGTAGGAGGTGGAAAGGTGGTGGATAGATGTACCTAACTGTCCGTTTGCTCCGGTTACCAGCACTGTTTTCATATCTTTATTCATCTTCTAATTCGAGTTCTCCGTTCATATCAGCCCTGTATTTATCGGCTAAAAGCGCTAAGAATGAGCTGATCTGTTTCAATCCTTCCATTGTCTCGGGACTGATTTCTTTCCCTTGCATCCGCAGCATCAGATAACCGTACACGGCTGTAAAGCAGGTTTCCAGTTCAGGCACGTCGTTCCCACCCGATTTGGCCCGCAACTGTACGATATACGGAAGTGTCTTGTAGTAGGCTGCTCCGTAAATCATCTCCTTCGGCGACTTCAACAGGCGCAGATGCAAGTCGGTCAGGGCGATGATCACATTCTTGTTCAACTGGATGTGACCGGATTCCTTGACTCCCTCGCTTCGCATCATGTCAATCAGCTCTTCATACCAACGGGCAATTTCTTCTTTCACCTCGTCAGGCTGATCGTACCGGGAAATGACATTCTTCCGGATCTCGTCCATATCGAAATGATTGGCACGGATCAGGTCTTCTACCTGCCACATATAAAGCAGGTATTCACATATATTTTCTTTTCTTTTTTGTCTGGCAATAATCATACTGATAACGATGATAATGTAAACTCTGACACCGCCTGGTAGAAATCCGCATCCTTGATACCCAACTGGCGGCAGGCCAGACGGGCAGCATTGATGTTGATGAGGAAATGACGGTTCAATACACGGATCGGATATTTACCGTATCGGGTATCGAGATAAACCTGCCCGTCCTCTTCCACGACCGGATGTTCTTCGAACGGAATAGCTGTAATATCATTCCGGATGTCTTTGACCAGTTCTCCGATTACCGGATCACCTCCGTAGTAAATCAGCTTGCCTTCTCGCTCGATCGACGTCGAGAAACACCGGTAAGTCGACATATATGCTTCCGGCGTGTCATGATCCTGAGACGAATCCCAGTTGAGGTTGGTCATGACAGCAATATGCGGGCGGTAAAATTCGAGCTGAGAACGTTTTTCGATGACCGAAGTGATGTGCTCATCACCTTCAATCAGGGCAATACGGGCTTCGTAGCTGAAATGAAGGTGCTTGTTCAGTCCTGGGATTTCGCTGGTCGTGGCATAGTCGAATGCCAACTTCTGCCTGCGTAGGGCTGCCGCCATCATAGCGATGATAATTTTCCGGCCACGGCTGCCGGCGATGACCACTCTTGTTTTTGACTTTGTGCGCTGATATATAAATTCCGGTATCGATTGGATTAACAGCCCCAACTCTTTCGCGCGCTTAAATTCCGGATTGTCCTGAGTTACTTTGCTGCCCAAGACAACCGAATATGTATTCTTCGTCAATTTATCCGGAAACCATCCGTTACCAAAGCTGGTAATCTCGTCCTGTTCCAGTTCTTCCGCCATTTCCAAAGGAATTTCAGCACCGGAAACACTGACCTCATATCCTTTGTCGTGGATAGCACTTGCCAGCTCTAAAACGAGGGGATCCGTAATTGAAATCAAATGAATTTTTCGCATTGTTAGGATTTTATAGGGCAAAAGTACGAAAAAATCTTCACACTCGTTTTTATTTATCTCATCTTTGATGTGGATTTGTGGCCAGTTCTATCAGAATTATATTTTTCCAGTTCTTCTTTTAGAAAAAATCGGCGGAGTTTTGGAAAATAAGGTCATAGCTTTTCTCTCATCGTTTCTCGATAGAAGCATTTTTGATTCATATGAGAATCAATTTCGATTCTCGTGAGGATTATCAGTTATCAGAGTGGTAGGATTAAAGGAATTAAATTATGGATATTTGTTTGTTGTACACTGAATATCAACTATATTAAACAAGTTTAAAAAGAATAAGACTGTGATATAAATTTTACGATAAAAAATATTTTTATACAAAGTGTTATTTCCCTTTTGAAATGTAAAAAATATCCATATATTTGCAATCGACATAGCAAGAATGCAAGTTAGAGATGATCTTGATATATTTTGTCATTTTGTAGGATATGGAAGTAAGTTAAGTAGGTGTAGCGTGTTATTTTCTATTTGTTTGATCAGTAGAAAAGTTGGGAGAGGCTTGAATGATTCCAGAAAGAGTGTGATTTTAAAGACAAAATATATGTCAGATTGGTGGTGAAATTGTGAGAATTGTTAACTGTTGCTAATGCTAAGAACTTGAAAGTTGAAGAGAGATTTTAATATTATTTTCCTTATTCTAATAAATAGTATTATATGAAAAACAAATGTCAACCTTTATTTAATTCAGGTAAAATCGCGAGGATTTCTACCTTGTGCCTGTTGCTGCCGGCATTGTCGGTCGTAAGTGTTCAGGCAGGTGGATTTAGTTCTGATAGGACTATGGCCGGAATTACCCAGCAGGGAAAGATGATTTCGGGTGTGATCGTTGATCAGACAGGTATGCCTATTATCGGGGCGAATGTGATCATCAAGGGTACAACACTGGGTTCTATTACCGATATGGACGGTAAGTTTGTAATTCCGGATGTTCCGGCAGATGCTATTTTGCAGATTTCTTATATTGGTTACAAATCCATAGAAATGCCGGTCGGTTCAAAAACAGAATTCAACATTACTTTATCGGAAGATTCTGAAAAACTGGAAGAAGTGGTAGTCGTAGGTTACGGTGTACAGAAAAAAGTAACCGTTACCGGTTCTGTAGCCAGTGTGACCGGTGAAGAACTGAAAGCTTCTCCTACATCCAACTTGACAAATGCCATGGTAGGACGTATGCCGGGTGTTATCGGTTTCCAGACAGCTGATGAACCGGGTGGTGGAGGTACTACCATCCGTATCCGTGGTACCAACTCATTGGGAAGTAAAGACCCGTTGATCGTTATTGATGGTATTCCTGATAGAGGTGGTGGTATGAACCGCTTGAATCCGAATGAAATAGAATCAATGTCTGTATTGAAAGACGCTTCAGCAGCCATTTACGGTGCGCGTGCAGCGAATGGTGTTATCTTGATTACTACCAAGCGAGGAAAAGAAGGTAAACCGACGGTTTCATTTAATGCCAGTGCCGGTTTCTCTCAGCCAAGCCGTTTGCCAGAGATGTGTAATGCCTTTGAATACGCAACGATGGTGAATGAAATCAATCCGGGTACTTGGTCGGATGAGGATTTGAGATTGTTCCAAACAGGAGAAGATCCGTGGGGGCACCCGGATACCGATTGGTTTGATACCGTATTGAAGAACGCATCTCCGGTCTACAGAGCTGATGTAGGTGTCAGTGGCGGTACGGATATCATTAAATATTACGTCAACTTAGCTGCTAACGGTGAAGATGGTCTGTATAAAAATTCACAGAACCGCTATGATCAGTACAGTATCCGAACCAATTTGGATATTAAGACCAGTCAGTACGTGAATTTCCAGTTCGGTTCGACAGCTCGTTTTGAAAATACAAATTATCCGGCAAAAGCGGCTTCCAGTATCTTCTCCGGAATCCGTCGTGGTAAGCCGACTCAGGTAGCATTCTGGCCGACAGGAGAACCAGGTCCGGACTTGGAACGTGGTGATAACCCGGCCGTAACTTGTACCGACTTGGCTGGTAAGGACCATTATAAAGATTATTACGTTCAGAATAATGCTTCTGTTAATATCAAAATTCCTTGGGTAGAAGGTCTTTCTTTGCGTGGTAATGCTTCATATGACGTTCATTTCCAGAACCGCCATAAATTTGAACGCCCCGTTTATCTGTATTCATGGGACGGTGTTCATTATGACAGCTCGGGTTTGAGCGGTGCCAAGCGTTGGCTGGAATCTCCTCAGTTGGAACGTAAGCATATTGAACAGACCGACTGGATGACCAACTTGATGGCAGATTACAATCGCACATTTGGTCAGCATACGATAGGCGTAACATTCGGTGTGGAAGCTCAGAAGAAACATTATGAAGAAACATATGCTTTCCGTAAAGGATTTATTTCAGATACGAAACCGGAATTGAATTTAGGTGGTGAGGAAGGCATTCAGGCAAATGGATATTCGTGGAATGAATCTCGTCTGAATTATTTCGGTCGTGTATCATACAACTATCTGGAACGCTATTTGTTCGAATTTGTATGGCGTGTCGATGGTTCCTACCGTTTCCCTAAAAACAAGCGTTATGGTTTCTTCCCGGGCGTATCAGCTGCATGGCGTGTATCTGAAGAAAACTGGTGGAAAGAGAATGTCGGCTTTATCAATTATTTCAAGTTGAG
Source organism: Parabacteroides sp. AD58 (assembly GCF_023744375.2). NCBI lineage: Bacteria > Pseudomonadati > Bacteroidota > Bacteroidia > Bacteroidales > Tannerellaceae > Parabacteroides > Parabacteroides absconsus. Next base: position 2,996,762 of record NZ_CP146284.1, read on the forward strand.
AGGTTCTGTTTCTCAAACAGGTAATGATGCACTGTTGGATGCCGACGGTAATTATGACCGCTCTATCCAGTATCTGAATACCTACGGTTTCAATACTGCAGGAAGTGTGTTTGGCGGCGTTGAATACAAGCGTTTGTATCCGACACGTACCCCGAACCCGGATATTACTTGGGAAGTAGGAACAACCTATGATGTCGGTTTGGATTTCAAATTCCTCAATAACCGCTTGAGCTTGGAAGGTGATATATTCTATCACAAACGTACCAATATGTTGATTTCGAGAAATGCCTCTTTGCCGGAAATCACAGGTATTACCCTGCCTCGTGAAAACATCGGTAAGATGAAGAACCGTGGTTTTGAAATGTTGTTGGGCTGGAACGATAAGATTGGTGAAGTAGAGTATTCGGCTTCATTTAATATGACCTATGCCAAGAATGAAATTCTGTTCTGGGATGAAACACCAGGTGTTCCTTCTTATCAGGTTTCTACAGGCATGCCGGTTGATACAGAATTGTATTATATAGCCGATGGTATTTTCCGTGATCAGTCAGAAGTAGATGCTTATCCACATTGGGAAGGAGCTCAGCCGGGTGATATCCGCTTTAAAGATGTCAATAATGATGGTAAGATTGACGCTGACGACCGTGTTCGTTCAGACAAGAACCAGGAACCTCGATTTGTGGGTGGTTTAACTTTAGGTTTGAACTGGAAAGGATGGGACTTGATGGCCTTGTTCCAAGGAGCTACGGGAGGTCAGGTTTATATTCAGACCTGGTCTGGTACGATCGGTAACTTCTTGAAGAGTTATTATGATAAACGCTGGACTCCGGAAAATCCGGATGCTACAGGTCCTCGTACTTATGAACGAGAAAATCAGTACTGGATTACCAACCGAAATACGTATTTCCTGCGCAATGCCAATTATTTGCGTTTGAAGAACATTGAGTTGGGATATACATTCCACAATGATGTATTGCAGAAGATCGGATTGAGTAAACTGAGAATTTATTCAAATGCAACCAATGTGTTCTGTATTGATGGTGTTAAAGATGCCGATCCGGAACAGCGAGACATCAACTTGGAAGCATATCCTTTGAGACGAATTATTAATTTTGGTATTCAAGCGACATTCTAATACATGATATTTATGAGAAAGTTAGTAAAAAAATTATACAGCACGCTTTCATTAAGCTTCATAATGTCTGTTGCACTGACTTCTTGTTCAGATTTTATGGATCTGACGCCAGAGGATCAATATGATGAAGCAACCGTATGGTCTGATGCCGGACTGGTTCAGGCTGTTGTGAATGATGTTTATGCTTATATTAAACATGGAGCAGATGAAGTTAGTACTACGGCGCTGACCGATGATGCTTATTTTACACACAACTACGGTGTGAAGGCTATCAATGAATCGGCTATTTCAGGTAGTGACCTGCAGTGGTATGACGATGACAACTGTCCTTTCAAATGGACAAACAGTTATAAGGGAATCTATCGTGCCAACCTGATTTTACAGAATATTGATAATGTTCCCGAAAAAGTAGGGTATGATCTGAATATGCTAAAAGGCGAAACGTATTTCTTAAGAGCTTATATGTATTCTGAGCTGGTAAGAGGTTTCGGCGGTGTACCTATTGTCGACAAAGTTTATACGATTGAAGAAGCTTCTACCTTGTCGTTGCCACGAAGCAGTGTCAAAGAATGTCTGGAATTTATACTGTCGGATCTGGATAAGGCAATAGAGCTTTTGCCAGAAACTGTCTCTTCAGCAGATCTTGGCCGAGCAACAAAGGGAGCAGCAATCGCCCTGAAGGCACGTATGTGTCTGCACTTGGCCAGCCCGTTGTATGCTGACCGTACAGTCAATACGCTGGCTTGCAACCAATATGACGGCGACCGTACTGCTTTGTATGAATCTGCTTTGACTTATGCGAAAGAAGTTATTAACAGTGGCCTATATTCTTTGGTTGACTGTAATGCAGGAACAGTGAAGGAAATAGCTGATAAGTTTCATGAAATTGCTACAACAAACAATTCGGAATTGATTTTCACGAAACAGTTTGTTAATAAGTCTCAGAATGCAGATAATAATGTCAGAAACAGAGCTGCTCTCTGCCATGGTCCTAACGGGTATCATAATTGGGCTGGTGTGACTCCGTCTAATGATTTGGTGATGTCTTTCGAAATGGAAGATGGTTCTTTGAATCCGGCTATGCGGACTGCAGGTGAAACGACAACGGTAAACCCGTATTTGAATCGCGAACCGCGTTTTTATGCTACAATCGGTTATGACGGTGCTGAATGGGGTAGAGCTCGTCCATCTGATTCGCAGGTGTTTGATCCAACTCCTTTAGGAACCTTGCAGATGGGATTCTATGAATTGTCAAGTGGAGGTAGTGCTGTAGAAGCCCAGGTCGCTTTTGACGCATCTGGTAACCCGACCAAGACTATTTCTTTCATGGGTGTTAATGGCGTTGATACACGTCGCTCGGCTGTTGAAGACTGGAATGGTTCTTTTACAGGCTATTTGGAAAAGAAGCTGATCGATACTTCATTTGAAGCATCTGAATCTATGTTCCAGACTTGTCCATATCCGTTTATTCGTCTGGCTGAAATGTACTTGATTGCAGCTGAATCTTGTATCGAATTAAACAGACTGGATGAAGCCACTCAGTATCTGGATGCATTACGTGCCCGTATCGGACGCCCAGATACAAAAGCAACCTTGGCTGTTCGTAACCAGGCTTTCAATCAGGATAATCTGCGTGAATTCTTGCGTTTGGAACGCCGTTCAGAATTGGCTTATGAAGATTCTCGTTATTATGACATCAGACGTTGGATGATTGCTCCTCAGGTGATGTCGAAACCGTTGACTGGTATTGCTGTGGTAGCTCGTCTAAAACCTGGAAAGACGGCTTCTGCACCGTATGTTCAGGATGCTGAGACATGGGATTATCAGTACTTCGTTACCGATCTGACTTATCGTGAAACCAGAAAGTGGACGGATAAGTTGTATTTTGCTCCTATTAAGCGAGATGAAATTAATAGAAATACAGCTATTATTCAGAACCCGGGAATGGAATAATTCTATAACTTTGAGGTACAACCTGCCTGTTCTTGGGTGAAGAGGCAGGTCGTACCGGTTCGGAAAGACTCATACTTAGCTTTCATTTCGTTTTACCTTGCTAGAATAAGAGGAAGAACAAAAAACAGAAGGCAGGTATGAGTTTTTTTGTGTAATTTTGACGTATAAATGATTAATCTGTACAATATCATGAAAAAGTATTTGTTTTTATGGCTCGTCATGCTGATGGGTAGCTGGCATATGTCTGCCCAGACTAGTACAGACGGTGCACTCATCCGTATTTCTACCGACGAAACGGATTTGATTTATAAACAAGCTCCAAACGGGCGGTTATATCAGGCTTATTTAGGGCCGGCTTTGTTGCATGAAAGTGATCTGAAACATCTTTCTGCCTTTGCCAAAGGTGGGTCTGATGGAAGTGCCGGAAAGAAAGGCTGGGAGATTTATATGACTTCGGGTGCCGAAGACTTCTTTGAGCCGGCTTTGGGTATTACCCATGCTGATGGAAACATGAGTACTATCCTTACCTATGTCTCTTCTGAACAGAAAGCAATCGACAGCAATGCGACGGAAACCATCATCCGACTGAAAGATGATCAGTATCCGCTGCAGGTGGTGATGCATTATGTAGCTTATAAGAAAGAAAATGTGATCAAGACCTGGACGGAAATTACTCATCAGGAAAAGAAACCGATCCGTCTTCATCGCTATGCATCATCTATCATTTATTTTGAGCGTCCGGCCTATTACCTGACAGAGTTTAATGGAGACTGGGCGAAGGAAATGAATATGACTACCCAGCAGCTGCAGTATGGTAAGAAAATCCTGGATACGAAATTAGGAACGAGGGCTGCCATGCATGTATATCCTTTCTTCGAACTGGGTTTGGGACAACCTGCTGAGGAACATCAGGGAGAAGTCGTTTTAGGCACCATTGGCTGGACCGGTAATTTCCGCTTTACTTTCGAAGTGGATAATGTCGGGAATCTGCGTGTGATTTCGGGTATTAATCCGTATGCTTCGCATTATGAACTGGAAGCCGGCAAGACATTTACGACTCCAGAATTTATCTTTACCCGCAGTGAGGAGGGAAAAGGAAAAGCCAGTCGCAATCTGCACCAGTGGGCCAGAAATTATCAGTTATATGATGGAAAAGGCGACCGGTTGACATTGTTGAACAACTGGGAGAATACATACTTTAATTTTGATCAGGAGAAACTCAGTACTCTGATGACTGAAGCCAAGTCATTGGGCGTAAATCTGTTCCTTTTGGATGACGGTTGGTTTGGAAATGAATTCCCCCGCAACGATGATCATGCAGGCTTGGGAGACTGGCAGGTAATGAAGAGCAAATTGCCCGACGGTATTCCGTATCTGGTGAAGGAAGCAAAAAAGGCCGGAGTCAAGTTCGGTATCTGGATTGAGCCGGAGATGGTTAATCCGAAGAGTAATCTGGCACAAAAGCATCCGGATTGGATTATCCGCCTGCCGAATCGGGAGACCTATTATTACCGGAACCAGCTGGTTCTCGATCTGGCTAATCCGGAAGTTCAAGATTTTGTATTTGGAGTGGTTGATAATCTGCTGATGGAGAATCCGGAAATTGCCTTCTTTAAATGGGATTGCAACAGTCCGATTACCAATATTTATTCTCCATATTTGAAAGATAAACAAGAACAGCTTTATGTGGATTATGTGCGAGGATTTTATAATGTCCTCGATCGGATCAGAGCGAAATATCCGGCTGTACCGATGATGCTCTGCTCGGGCGGCGGCGGTCGTTGTGACTATGGAGCCTTGAAGTATTTTACCGAGTTTTGGGCAAGCGATAATACCGATCCGGTTGAGCGGTTGTTCATTCAGTGGGGATTCTCACAATTCTTCCCATCCAAGGCAATCTGTGCACATGTAACCAGCTGGAACAAGAATACTTCGGTGAAGTTTCGTGTTGATGTGGCTATGATGTGCAAGATGGGCTTCGATATCGGCTTGAAAGACCTCAACGCTGACGAACTGACTTTCTGCCAGGAAGCCGTTGCTACGTATCATCGTTTGAAACCGATTATCCTCAACGGAGACTTCTATCGCCTGGTTTCTCCTTATGATACAGAACACATGGCGGTTATGCATGTGGGTGATAATCAGAAGAAAGCCATTCTGTATGCTTATGACATTCATCCGCGGTTTGCTGAAAGTACTTATGCGGTTCAGTTGCAAGGACTGGATCCTGAGAAGATGTATAAGATTGAGGAAATCAACCTGATGCCGGATACAGAGTCGAAGGCTGTTATTAACGGACAAACGTATTCGGGTGATTACCTGATGAAGGTTGGGGTTCGGGTGTTCTCTGCCCGCCAGACAACCAGTCACATCTTTGAAATAACAGCTCTTGATTAAGAGCTTCTGACAGATGGAGGGCGTGCCGGACAGGTACGCCCTCTCTTGTTATATAATTCATACTTTCTCCTGCTTTACACACTATCCCTCAACATTGATTTATTTAGCCTTAACTGCCGGGAAGCTAATAAGCTTTTTCCTTGTAATAGTTTTGTAATATCTGTGACATCTTATTGAAACAGGTAATTAAGAACTTTGCAACCAGAAAAATATACATTTAATTCTTTATGGAAACATTCTATCTGTTTTTGGTTATTTTCCTGGCAGTACTGGCGATATTTGACTTGTCGGTCGGTGTCAGTAATGATGCGGTAAACTTCCTAAACGCTTCGATTGGTTCAAAAGCTGCATCTTTTCGTGTTATCATGATTGTTGCAGCCACAGGTATTCTGGTGGGAGCGGCTTTATCGAATGGAATGATGGATATTGCGCGGCATGGCATTTACCAGCCCCAGTATTTCTATTTCTCTGAGATCATGTGCATTCTGGTAGCAGTAATGTTGACGGATGTGGTGATTTTGGATATCTTTAATTCGTTGGGAATGCCGACATCTACAACGGTTTCTCTGGTCTTTGAATTGTTAGGTGGTACCGTAGCCTACTCTCTCATCAAGATTGCCAACGATACGGAAAACATCCTGCATATTGGTGATTTGATGAATACGGATAAAGCATTGACCGTTATCTTAGGTATCTTTACCTCTGTAGCCATTGCTTTTATATTCGGTGCGATCGTCCAATACATTTCCCGTCTGATTTTTACCTTTAATTACCGGAAGACGGCCAAGTATTTCATTGGTCTGTTTGGTGGACTTGCAGCTACGGCTATCGTTTATTTCATGCTTTTCAAAGGGTTGAAGTCAAGTCCGTTCCTGGCAGGTCCGGTAGCTGATTATATTTTCTCACATACAGGAAAACTGGTATTGTATTGCTTCATCGGATTTACTGTTCTGATGCAGGTATTGCACTGGCTGAAAGTCAATGTATTTAAAGTAATTGTATTGATGGGTACTTTCGCTTTGGCTTTAGCTTTTGCGGGCAACGACTTGGTTAACTTCATCGGTGTGCCTTTGGCCGGTTATTCAGCTTATACGGATTTCTTGGCACAAAACGGAACAACTACGCCAGATACCTTCCTGATGACTTCTTTGCAGGGTTCGGCCAAGACTCCATGGTATTTCCTTGTGGGTTCGGGTGTAATAATGGTGATTGCCCTGTTGACTTCTAAGAAAGCACATAATGTTGTAAAGACCTCGGTCGATTTGGCCCGTCAGTCGGATGGTGATGAGAATTTCGGTACATCACCGGTAGCCCGTGTGCTGGTACGTGTCTGCAGTAATGCTTCTGCCACCATTATGAATGTGGTTCCTGTTCCGGTCAAGAACTGGATTGACCGTCGTTTTAATAATCAGGAAATCATTTTGGAAGACAAAGCCAGTTTCGACCTCGTCAGAGCTTCCGTTAATGTGGTTCTCTCTGGTTTGCTGATAGCCGTAGGTACTTCGTTGAAATTGCCATTGTCAACTACTTATGTAGCCTTCATGGTGGCAATGGGTTCTTCTTTGGCCGACCGTGCGTGGGGCCGTGAAAGTGCCGTATTCCGTATTACCGGCGTATTGTCAGTAATTGGTGGTTGGTTCATCACCGCTGGAGCCGCCTTCTCCATCTGTTTCATCGTTACCATGATTATTTATTTGGGCGGTGCTCCGGCTATCTTGGTAATGATTGCATTGGCTGTCTATTCGTTGATTAGAAGCCAGATTATTTACAAGAAGAAAAAGCATAAAGAGGCCATGCAGGATGAAGTTAATACAACGGTAGCCAAATTGCGTACAGCCAGCAATCCAATTGAAGCGCTGAACCTGTTCCGTCAGCATAGCCGTGAAGAGTTGAAGAATGATCTGCAATTCGCTGCTCAGGCTTTGAGTGCCGCTGTTGAAGGCTTTACACATGAGAACCTGAAAGAGCTGCGCCACGTGATGGCTTCTATTGAAGAAAAGAAAGAACATCTGAAGCAAGTAAAACGTGTTGGTACGCTCGGGGTCACTCAGCTGGATCGTGATATCGCTATCGATAAAGGTTTGTATTACTATCAGAGTAACGACTTTGCCAGTGAGATTGTCTATAGTATCCGTCGTCTGGTAGAGCCTTGCAAGCAGCATATCGACAATAACTTCAATCCGCTGGATGAGATTCAGAAGAAAGATTTTACCGGTATGGACGACCGCGTAATCAGTTACTTGAACCGTTGTGCGGAGATGATCGAGAAAAACAACTATGAAATCATGCCTTCGTTGGTCGATGAATCCAATCAGCTGGTTGTTGGTCTGACGCAGTTGAAGAAGGAAGAACTGAAACGTATTCAGGGACAGTCCGGCAGTACCAAGGTCAGCATGGTTTATCTGAATATGTTGCATGAGACCATCAACGTGGTAAACTTCGCATGCAATTTGATTAAAGTGAGCAAGAAGTTCCAGATGGAATAATGATACAGCTCTAAGCTAGAACTTATTTAAAGAGTGGTACAGACTCCGAGGAAGAGCCTGTAGATATATAAACGAGAATCGGAAATCAATCTAACGAGGATTGTTGACGGTTCTCGTTTGCTTTGTAGAAAAAGGTCGGTATCTTTTCCAAAATTCATGCCTATGTTTTGATCAAAACACGCCGGGAATTTATCAATTTACGCCGGCTTTTGATGAAAAGACGCCGGCTTTTTGGTGATAGGGTGCTTTGTGGAAATGAATTCTTATTTTTCCTTGCTTATTTTTTATTTATTTCTAAATTTGCCTATCCCGCTATTGGGACAAAACACATTAAAAAGACCTTTTCTATGAGAAAAAGCGTATTTATCAATCCGTTTGTGGATCGTGGGTTTAAGATTCTGTTCGGACAGGAATCGAGCAAGGAGTTGTTAATCGAGTTAATCAATGATTTATTGGAAGGTGAGCACCATGTAGAAGACCTTTCTTATATGGATAAGGAAGATCCGAGTGAGACAACAGACGGTCGGGGTACCGTTTTTGACTTATTATGTAAGGATCAGGACGGGACAACTTTTATCGTTGAACTGCAAAATGCCAGGCAAACTTATTTTTATGAACGGGCATTGTATTATCTTTGTCGTATGATCGCCTCACAAGGTAAGAAAGGTGAATCTTGGGAGTTTGAACTCGTACCGGTTTATGGAATCTTCCTGCTGAATTTCCGGTCAGGCAAAACAGATAAAGTCCGTACTGATCTGGTGATAGCCGACCGTGAAACCGGCAAACAGAAGAGCCGGAATTTCCGGGAAATCTTCATCGAATTTCCATTATTCAACAAAGCGGAATCAGAATGTAAGACTCCGTTGGATTACTGGTTATATAATTTAAAGCATATGGAACAGTTGGAACATTTATCATTCAAAGGTCAGAAAGCCTTGTTTGCCCGCTTGGAGGAATTGGCTCGTATCGCCAATATGAACAAGAAGGAACGGGCAGAATACGAGGCTGCCTTGAAAATATACCGGGATAATGAAAATGTTGTTACGACGGCAAGAAGAGAAGGGAAAGAAGAAGGAATAGCAATTGGAGAGGAGAGAGGCTTAAAGAAAGGTATATTGACAACCGCCCGCCTGATGAAACAGAATGGTATTTCTTTTGAGCAAATTAAATTATGTACGGGCCTGTCTGACGAGGAAATACGGCATTTATAATCTGTGTTTCAGGGTAGAAGGAGATATGGCTTTTGTTGTGAAGAAGAAAAATATTCCCTTTTAAAATTTTTTATCACGAAAATACTTGACAAACCACTTGACAAAACGTACTTTTGCACTGTGGTTTTTTCATAATAGTATTAGATTTAAGGTTAACAAAGTTGATTAGGGGTTGTCGTGAGACAGCCTTTAATTTTTTATACCTACCTGAATATAATCAGCGAATAGATTTTTGTAAGATAAGAAGACTTTCCGGACCCATGTTGAAAAGTAAATCTACGATGCTCAGGTTAGGCAAGAAGCCTAGTTTTTCTTGGAATACCTGATAATAAGGAATCGGTTGGAAGGACGGATCAACCCCTTCGTGTTTGGGACGGATGATTTCCCGGAAATCAGCGTTTACCTCGGGCTGATATTCGGTTGTGTAATGGATATCCGGCTGCATGTCGATCAATCGGCAGATTACCTCGCGCAGGGCTTCATTGAAGTCGAGCAGGAACTCATATTTCTTTTCATAGAAAGGGGCGAAATCTTCTTCATAATATTCGAAAAAGGGACTCATCCGGTATGCAGATACTAAAGCGTTCCAATGCAGATGACGCCAATTTCCGTGATCGGAGATGCGAATGTCTTTTGTCAGACATTTTAAGGTCTCGGGTTTGACAATCGGGACCGTAAGTGCCTGCGGACCATTAGCCGCAGCGATGACACAGCGGTTGCGGTACGTCTGTTTCAGATAATTCTCCTGGGTTTCCAACCAGATATGGTCGTAAGCAAATAACTTGGTATATAATTGGATGGGGCCTAAATAAGCCGTCGAAACATAAGCTGTATTCATTTCTATCTGTTTTTATGATGTATTCGGATATACTCATTACTTTATCAGGGTAAACCGGTTGTTTTTATCCGGACTGTACCAGCAGAAGAAGATCCGTCCGATGATATGATCCTCCGGAATAATGCCTAAATGGCGGGAGTCGATGGCTACATCCCTGTAATCCGATAAAAACCAGTAATAGTTCTGTCGGAAAAAGAAGAAATTCATCTGCTTACCCTCTATGAATAATTTCCCGTCTTTGAAAACGGCATTCCCGTTCGTTTCATTTTGAATGGCTTCCCGGCAGGCTAAAAGCGAGAGACTGTCTAACGCATAGGCCCTGTCTTTTTGAGGAACAATAAACTGATACTCCGGTGAGGCATACATGCGGAAACAAGGCTGAAGCGCTTTGGGCAGTTCTTCTTTTATCTGGTAGGCTTCGAATGAAGTAAGCACGCAGGTAATGCCTCCTTCTACCACTTTCCATTCCCGAGAGCGTTCGGGCAGCTTCTTCAACAGGCGGATAAAGATATCTTTCCCCTGGTTAGCCATAAAATAGGAGGCTTGTGCCTGGGGAGAATGAGGATATTCTTTTCCATTTATCTGATACCCCGTACTTGTTACCCGTATGGTATCTCCAGGCAAGGCAATGCAGCGACTGACGAAAACAGGTGGATGAATCGAATCTTTCCGCAGCGGACTGGTAAATACCTGGATGGCATTCCGCTTTGGATGTTTACCGAACGGAGTTTTGTCGAGGAGCACGAAATCACCCTGATGCAGGGATGTCTCCATGGAGTCGGTCGACAGATGAAGCGATTCAACCAGGAACAGGCGGATTCCCATAACAAGAGCGGCCAGCAGTAAAATGCCTGCCAGCCACTTCCAGTTATATTTCTTGTTTTCTCCTTTTTGTCGCATACAGTTTTGTATGATCCTGCCTTATTTCATGCTGTCAACCCAGCGGAACAAACGGTTCCAGCGGATACCTCCGTCGAACAGACTGCGGTCTTTGTCGAGTGATAACCAGATCATGATTGGTTTTCCAACGATATGATCTTCAGGAACGAATCCCCACGAACGGCTGTCGGCACTGTTATGGCGGTTATCACCCATCATCCAGTAATAGTCATATTTAAAAGTATAAGTACTAGCCTTTTCACCGTTGATGTATACAACCCCGTCTTTTTCTTCCAATTCGTTGTTTTCATAATTCTTGATACAGCGACGGTATAGAGCCAGGTTTTCCGGTGTCAGTTCGATGGTAGCACCCCGTTTTGGAATCCAAATCGGTCCGTAATTATCACGTGTCCACCCATTATCATAATCAACCGGGTAGTACATCGTGCCGCCGAATACTTCCGGTTCAACGATTACCTTCTTGACAGACGGCAGCTTCTTTACCTGAGCTACCATAGCTTCCGTCATAGGGAAACGGTAAACCAGGTTGTAAGTACCATTTGTATTCGGCTGGAATCCGAGGAAGGAAAGGGTTTCCGGATCGGATACCGTACAAGGTTGTCCGTAAGGCATGTAATCATCCCGACTGACGCCCCAGTTGCGGAACATCGTTTCCGTAAGCGGAGTTTCTGTCTCTACGAAATAATTCAACTGCATGTTCTTCGGGTTCTGAGCCGCTTTCCCGTTGATATATACCTGATTGTTACGTACACTCAAGCTGTCACCCGGCAATCCGACACAGCGTTTTACATAATTCTCACGCTTGTCGACCGGTCGGTAAATAATGTCTCCGAATGTCTGTTTGTTCATGTGTACGGCTTCACGACCATACATCTGTACTAACGTATAATAATCCGGATTTTGCTGTAACAGTGCAATGGTATCACCTGCCGGGAAGTTGAATACGACGATATCGTTCCGCTGGATCTTGCCTAAGCCGGCAACACGCTTATAACCCCACGAAGGCCAGTCGAGATACGATTTGCAGTTAAGTATTGGCAGTGTGTTCTGCACCAGCGGGAAAGACAGCGGCGTGTTCGGAACACGAGGTCCGTAGCTGACTTTGCTGACGAATAGATAATCGCCTACCAACAGGGATTTTTCGAGAGAAGAACTCGGTATCTGATAATTCTGAAAGACAAACAGATTGATGAAATAGACAGCTACCAGGGCAAAGATAATATCATCCACCCAGTCGAAGATACTCTTCAAAGTCGGATTCTTCGTCTTCTTCCAGAATCCCCACGGGATATATTTCGTCAGATAGATATCAATCAGCAGGATATAGCCTAATGCCAACCAGCCGTTTTGCATCCATAAGATGAACAGCCCGTACAAAACGGCTGCAATCGCGAATTTGATATATTGTTTTTTCTCGATCTTCTTCATTTTACTGATATTTTATGCTTCGAAATCTCAGAAATGGAATAGGTCGTTCATGCCTAAAAAGCCTTTCTTTCCGGCTGTAAACTCAGCGGCAATAACGGCTCCTAAAGCAAAACCGGCACGGCTCTTGGCATCATGCTTGATGCTGATTGTATCGGCCTCTGATTCATAAATGATTTCATGAATTCCCGGAACTTCTCCTTCGCGGATAGCATGGATAGGCAGATCGGTTGGCTTTTCGGCTGTCTCCAGCGTCCAACGGTCTTTCCGGTCCAGATTCTCGATAACACCTTCTGCTAAAGTAATGGCAGTACCGCTGGGAGCGTCCAGCTTGTGAATGTGGTGCACTTCCGTCATCCGGACATCATAGCTTGGGAAATTATTCATGATTTTAGCCAGATATTTATTCAAGGCAAAGAAAATATTCACTCCTACACTGAAATTAGAGGCATAAAAGAATGTTTTTCCTTCCTTTTCACATATCTGCTTCACCTCGTCTAAACGGTCAAGCCATCCGGTTGTACCAGAAACAACCGGAACGCCGGCTTCAAAACATTTCATGTAATTGTTGAAGGCGGTTGCCGGAGTTGTAAACTCGATGGCTACATCGGCACTTTTGAATGCATCCGACTGGAAATCTTCCGGGTTGTTTATATCGATGATTGATACAATTTCATGACCTCTGCTCAAGGCAATCTGTTCGATGGTCTTTCCCATCTTCCCATAACCGACAAGTGCTATTTTCATATTTTTATTGTTTTATATTGCAAATCTTCGTTTAATCTGTTGGAATCTTGGCACAAAAATACAAAAATAGATGGAATATGCGAATAAAAAAGCTGGTATCAGATTATTTCCTATCTTTGCAAGGTATTAGGTCGGTTTCGGAATGGGACTGACGAACCTTGGTGTACCCTGAACTCTGTATCAGCGTGTTTGCCAAAGAGGGAAATAATCAGAAATTTATGAGAATATGAAAATAGCAATTGTCGGAACCGGATATGTGGGTTTGGTCAGTGGAACCTGTTTTGCCGAAATGGGTACGGAAGTCTTTTGTGTGGATGTAAATGAGAAGAAAATCGCCGATCTGAATCAGGGTATTCTTCCCATTTATGAGCCCGGACTGGAGGAAATGGTGAACCGTAACCAGAAAGCGGGACGGTTGCATTTCGTGACAGACTTAGCTTCCTGCTTGAATGAGGTGGAAGTGGTGTTCAGTGCTGTAGGAACGCCCCCGGATGAAGACGGCAGTGCTGATCTGAAATACGTATTGGAAGTAGCTCATACCGTAGGCCGTTATATGAATAAATACCTGACTCTTGTTACAAAGAGTACCGTGCCTGTAGGGACGGCCAAGAAGGTCCGTCAGGCCATTCAGGAAGAACTGGATAAACGGGGTTCTGACCTGACCTTTGATGTGGCTTCGAATCCGGAATTTCTGAAAGAAGGAGCTGCTGTGAAGGACTTTTTGAGTCCGGACCGTATTGTGGTAGGTGTGGAATCAGAACGCTCAAAGGAGCTGATGACCCGTTTATACCGTCCGTTCCTGCTGAATAATTTCCGGGTTATCTTCATGGATGTTCCTTCGGCCGAAATGACGAAATATGCAGCCAATGCGATGCTGGCAACCCGTATCAGCTTTATGAATGATATTGCCAATCTGTGTGAAATTGTAGGAGCTGATGTGAATATGGTACGCAAAGGTATTGGAACAGATGTTCGCATTGGTCACCGTTTCCTGTATCCCGGTTGTGGTTACGGAGGTTCCTGTTTTCCGAAAGATGTGAAAGCCTTGGTGAAAACGGCGGCAGATCATGGTTATCCGATGCGAATCCTGCAAGCCGTTGAGGAAGTTAATGAGCAACAGAAATCCATCCTCTTCCGGAAAGTAGACAAATACTTCAAAGGTGATTTGAAGGGAAAACGGGTGGCTGTTTGGGGACTGGCGTTCAAGCCGGAGACGGATGACATGCGTGAGGCTCCTTCTTTAGTCGTTATCCAGAAATTATTGGAAGCCGGCTGTGTAGTATCTGCCTATGACCCGGTAGCCATGGACGAGTCACGCCGTCGGATTGGTGATGCTATCCGTTATGCCAAAGATATTTATGATGCAGTGATGGATGCCGACGTGCTCCTGCTGATTACTGAATGGAAAGAATTTCGTATGCCGTCTTGGCAGGTAGTCAAGAAACTGATGGCAAATCCGTTGGTTATTGACGGACGAAACATTTATGATCCGGTAGAGATGGCTGAATACGGCTTTGACTACCATTGTATCGGACGTTAAGAATCTCCATGGCAGAAGAAACATTAAAGCAGAAAACGGCAAAAGGTCTGTTTTGGGGATTCATTAATAACGGAACCCAGCAATTGCTGAATCTCTTTTTCGGCATATTCCTGGCCCGATTATTGACTCCGGCTGATTATGGTATGGTCGGGATGCTGACCATCTTTTCTCTGATAGCCGGATCTCTACAGGAAAGTGGTTTTATCTCTGCTTTGGCCAACAAGAAGGAAATCACTCACGACGATTACAATGCCGTATTCTGGTTTTCAATAACGGTCAGTTTCTGCTTGTATTGGATATTATTCTTCTGTGCCCCTCTGATCGCTGATTTCTATAATCAGCCCGAATTGATTCCATTGGCGCGTTATTCCTTTTTGGGGTTCTTTATAGCCAGTTTAGGCGTTATTCCCGGAGCCTATGTGTTTCGCAACCTGATGGTCAAACAAAAGGCCCTGGCAACCGTTTTAGCCTTGATCTTTTCCGGTACGACTGGTGTTCTGTTGGCTTATAACGGATTTTCATATTGGGGTATAGCTACACAGAGCATTGTTTATATCACGGTCTTGAACCTGTATCTTTGGTATAAATGTCAGTGGCGCCCAACCTGGAGATGGAACTTTGCTCCGGTACGTGAAATGTTGGGATTCAGCAGTAAGCTGTTATTTACGAACATTTTCAATCATGTTAATAATAACATCTTCTCCATCATTTTAGGACGCTATTATTCCGAAAAAGAAGTCGGACAATACAACCAGGCCAATAAATGGAATTACATGGGTTTCTCGTTGATATCCGGAATGGTAGGAAGTGTGGCACAACCTATTTTCGCACAAATGACCGATGATTCCGAACGGCAGGTACGAGCCTTTCGCAAGATGCTTCGGTTTACCGCCTTCATCTCTTTCCCTTGCATGTTGGGACTGTCGTTAGTAGCTCCCGAATTAATTACAATCGCTATTACCGACAAATGGATAGGCAGTGCCCGGATATTACAGCTGTTAGCCATCTGGGGAGCTTTCTTCCCGATAGCCAATCTGTATTCCAACCTGTTGATCAGTCGTGGAAAATCAGACATATACCTTCGAAATACGGTTACTTTGGGAATTCTGCAGCTGATAGTCATCTACCTTTTGCGTTCCCACGGAATATTTTTCATGGTTTCGGTTTATGTAGGCATTAACATCTGCTGGCTGTTTGTCTGGCATTATTTTGTGCAGAAAGAGATTGGCTTGCCCTTATCTTCAGCCCTGAAAGATGTTCTACCCTATTTGGGAATAGCGGGTGGGGTCATGTGCTTCACTTACTATGTGACTACTATTATCACTACGAATCTATATGGGTCGTTAGTCTTAAAAATAGTCATTGCAGCTGTCACTTTTATACTTATCATGTGGCTTAGCGGCTCTGTTACTTTTAAGGAAAGTATAGGGTATATATTTAGGAAGAGATGAATATAATTATTCTATTTCTTTTTTATGATTTCTAAAGGAATATTCCCGACTTGTGCTGCTAATTCTGAGAACGAACTGTGGAATGATCCTAAAATTTTCTGTGTTCGAGCCAATGCATACATATCTACAATACCACCTTGGATGCCGGTAATAGAACTACGATCCGCTTTGTCTTTAGTAAATATCAGGCGCTTTCCATAACGCTTTTGCAACTCAAGCTTTACAGATTCATCGTCTGTAGCCAAATAAATGGAAGTATCTGCATATAAATCGATTTCTTTATCAATGGCAGCAAAGAATAATTCTATTGGACTCTGTTCTATCGAAGCAGTGTTATCTGTTCTTCGGATGTGTACACCGAGAGTATAGGGAGAAAATTGTTGGCTCAAATGATCTATACGAGCTTGAATCGGAGGTAGAGGTATGAACAATTGGCGAAGCAGACCATAGGAATAGTCTAAAAAATTGGTGTATGAGGCCATATAGACATTCCCTTGTTGTATCCAATGCTCAAAGTCAAACTGCTGCTTGCATAAAGGAGTAATAGATTTTTCATAAAGACAAGTTTTGAATAATATCTTTTGAAAAAACAAAGGTATGTTCATATTTCGTTTTCTTGGCCGATCGTACAAAATATGATCAGTAAGAGTAGCTTCGCGTAAATGAGCGTTTTGTATATTTATTGGGCAGAACAAGGTCTTGAAGGGTGCATGCAATGCCCAATCTTGAAACCAGACAATATCAATAATCGTATTTGTCTTTTGTGCTAACGTAACTGCAGATGAAACAGCTCTCATGCGATTGGCCAATCCGCCAACGGGTATAAACATAAATTTATGCATACAATTGTGTTTTAGAATGCAAATTTAAAGAACTTCCTAAACCTTTTCGTATTTTTGTGTAGGGAATAAGTTAATTTGTCTAAGTTTATTTTATATTCTTGGAGAATAAATAGATAATAATAGTTCTCTTTCGTTTAGAAAAAGTATTAAATGATTATGTAGAAATAATCTATGAAAAGAAACATAGCAATTATATTAGCCGGAGGCGTAGGAAGTCGATTAGGACTATCTACCCCCAAACAATTTTTCAAAGTCGCAGGGAAAATGGTGGTGGAACATACAATAGATGTATTTGAATGTAATCCCCATATCGACGAAATAGCGATTGTATCGAATCCGTTTTATATTTCAGAATTTGAAAATATAGTCATAAAAAACGGATGGCGTAAGGTGAAGAAAATCCTGAAAGGAGGGGCAGAGCGTTATCATTCAAGTCTTTCTGCAATCCAGGCATATGCTGATCAGCAAGTTAATTTAATATTTCATGATGCTGTACGTCCTCTGGTTAGTCAGCGCATCATTAATGATGTGGTAGAGGCTTTAGCAACCTATCATGCTATTGATGTGGCATTGCCTTCTGCGGATACAATTATAGAGGTAGAAGGAGATTTTATCCATCAAATACCAGATCGTTCTCGATTACGTAGAGGGCAGACTCCTCAGGCTTTTGATATTGAAATAATCAAACAAGCTTATCAGATCGCATTGAAAGATCCAGCTTTTAAAGTGACAGATGATTGTGGTGTCGTCAAAAAATATTTACCGCATATTCCTATTTATGTGGTTACCGGTGAAGAAAGTAATATGAAGCTCACTTATAAGGAAGATACTTATTTATTAGATAAGTTTTTTCAGTTAAGACAGAGCGAAGTCAACCCTAATAAAATAGATGATCATTTCTTTGCCCATAAAGTAGCTGTTATTTTTGGTGGAAGTTATGGCATTGGAGCAGAAATACTTCATTTATTGGAAGAGAAGCAAGTAAAAGTTTACAGTTTTTCCCGATCACAGACTAGTACGGATGTAGGAAATCGTGAAAATGTTTCGTCTGCCTTACAGCAGGTTTTTCAAAAAGAAGGACGAATAGATTTTGTAATTAATACAGCTGGTATTTTAAATAAAGAGCCTTTAGTTGCTACTGATTATTCGACTATTGTGTCGGCTGTTCAGACGAATTATATGGGAACAGTACATGTAGCCATTGAGTCTTTCCCTTATTTGAAGGAGACAAGAGGAAAACTGGTATTTTTCACTTCGAGTTCTTATACCCGAGGGCGTGCTTTTTATAGCATATATTCTTCAACGAAAGCAGCTATCGTTAATTTTGTCCAGGCTATATCTCAGGAGTGGGAAGGGTTTGGTATTTCTGTTAACTGTATTAATCCAGAAAGAACAAAAACTCCCATGAGGATACATAATTTTGGTATTGAGCCTGATGATACGTTACTTTCAGCTAAGCAAGTTGCTGAGGCAACTCTAAGTACGCTGGCATCAGATTATACTGGGCAAGTCATAGATGTAAAAAGAGAAATGTTATGAATAATCCGTTTTTAACAGACTACGTAAAACAGAATCTGAGAGCTTGTCAGCTTAAACAGTTATCTATACTTGAAGAAATAGATCGGATCTGCAAAAAACATAAAATTGATTATTGGTTGGATGGTGGTAGTCTATTAGGTGCTGTCAGACACAAAGGATTTATTCCATGGGATGATGATATTGACATAGCCATGCGCTTGGAAGATATGCGACGTTTTATCAGAATTGCTCCGCAGGAATTACGTGAAGGATTATTTTTACAGACGAAAGACAGTGATCCCTCGAATAATAAACCGATCGTTAAAGTCCGTGACCTGAACTCGTTCTTTGTTGAGGAAGGCGATGATTTTCATTTAGATTACCAGAAAGGAGTTTTTGTGGATATATTCCCATTTGTCGATTATCCGAGTATTCCTAAAAGTTGGGTGAAAAAATTGGCACGAGGCTATTCTGTCAGTAACTCTATTTTGCATACCAAGCATTATTATTCGTTTCGTTCCTTTTTCGAATTTTTCTGGTTTGGCCTGAAATGTATTATTATCGGAGCCTTGTGGAAGTTTATCAATTTATTTGTAAGTAAGCGTACTTATATCTCAAATGTATTGAATAATAATGGTTACGGCATTATGCACCGTCAAGATTCCATATTCCCTATAGGTGAGATAGAATTTGAAGGCAAGCGTTTTAAAGCTCCCTGTAATCCGGATGCTTATTTGACTGATTTATATAAGAACTACATGGAAATACCGCCTGAAAATAAACGTATTGTTCATGCGATCTATTTTCATACTGAATTGATAGAATCATGAAACCTGCATTAGTTGATGTCGCTGTACTGATTTTGTTCTTCAACCGGCCGGAGCCTTTATCTCAGGTTTTTGAGCAGGTGAAGAAGGCATGTCCTTCTAAGTTGTTTTTATATCAGGACGGACCACGGAATGAAAAAGATATGCCCGGAATTTTAGCTTGTCGGGAAATTGTATCAGCTGTTGATTGGGAATGCGAAGTACATCAATGGTTTCAAGAAAAAAATCAGGGTTGTGATCCTTCAGAATATCTTTCTCAAAAATGGGCTTTTTCATTTGTTGATAAATGTATCGTATTAGAGGATGATGATGTACCTTCCTTGTCATTCTTCCCTTTTTGTAAGGAATTGTTGGATAGGTATGAGCATGACACTCGTATCTGCATGATTGCCGGATTTAATCCAGAGGAAGTTACTCCACATGTTACATCTGATTATTTCTTTTCAACAACATTTTCCATCTGGGGATGGGCAAGCTGGAGGCGTGTGATCGATCAGTGGGATGAGCAATATTCTTTTCTGGATGATCCGGAGAATATGGGATTGCTGAAAAATCTTATTGCCGCAAGAAATTATAGAGACGATTTTATTTATATGTGTCAACGGCATCGTGAACATGGGAAAGCTTATTATGAAACGATTTTTCAAGCAGCTAATTTCTTTCAGTCGGGGTTGAGTATCGTTCCTACAAAAAATATGATAAATAATTTGGGGGCAATAGCTGATTCAACCCATTTCAAAGGCTCTATCCAAACCATGCCGAAGGGATATCGGCGTATATTTACGATGGATCGTTATGAGGTCAATTTCCCATTGAAGCATCCTCGTTATGTGATTGAGAATGTTGCCTACAAAGAAGCAGTGTATCGTATTATGGCTTGGAGACATCCTTGGATTAAAATAGGACGTTCATTTGAAGAACTTTATTTGAACCTACGTTATGGAAACTTTAGGCTAATATTAAAATCAATTCGTGATCGGATTGATAAATGGTTAGGAAAAGAAAAATGTAATTGATGAAATATGGGGAAATTATATATAATTGCTTATAGGAGTATTCCTTTTACTTACTTGTTTGGAGATGAGGAAAAACGGGGAAATATTGTTGTGATTGAGAATGGACTGGCTGCTCCTAAAAACCGTTTCCTTCAAATTACTCGTTTCCTATTTTGTGGAAAATGTTGGCTTCCTATCTTTATTTTGCAGTTGTGGTTCAAAAAATCATTTTTGATGCAGCTGAAAGAAATAAAAGAAGATGATACGTTATTACTTTTTGAAAGTATTAATTTGCGGGCTACGGGAATGTTGTATCATCTTTTACCTAAAAATTTAGTCAAATATAATTGGTTTGGAAATCCTATTTATCCACTTTTTAAAGGTAGAAATCCTCAACCATGTTTAGAAAAAATCAAAAAATTTGGATTCCAATTGGTAACTTTTGATCCGCAGGATGCTATTCGGTATGGAATGTCATATCATAATCAATTTTTGCGTTTCCCTAAGTCGGATGAATTAGCATGTAGGGTTGATATTGATTTTTTCTTTGCGGGAATTCCTAAGGATCGAGAACCTTATTTGTTAAGAATTAAGGCCTTCTTGGAAAGTAAAGGATATAAATGCTATTTCGTAATACCTCATTCCAGTAGTGAATATATTTCTTATGAAGAAAATCTGAGATACGTTGCTAGGAGTAGATGTATTGTTGATATTTATCAGAAAGGTCAATCGGGTATTACAAGGAGGCCTGTGGAGGCATTATTTTATAATAAGAAACTTATCACAAACAATCCAGAAATTCGGAATTATGATTTCTTTCATCCGAATAATATCTTTATCCTAGAAGGAGAAGATTTTGAAAAAATTCCAGCTTTTATGGAAAAACCTGTGTATGTACAGTCTGATTCGTTGAAGGCACAATATGATGTTAGTAGTTGGCTTTCTTTTTTCAAGGATAATATGTAATTAAGGAAACATTGTAGTTTTTGTAACTTATACTGTTTGAATGATTGGTAATGTTTTAGTGAATAAAAAATGGAAAAGAAAGTATCAGTAGTCATGTGTACCTATAATGGTGCCAAATATATACGTGAGCAATTAGATTCGATTATAAATCAGACTTATCCAATCTTTGAAATTATTATTCAAGATGATTGTTCTACGGATGAAACGGTAGAAATTATTAGGAAATATGCCGAGAGTAATAAGACTATTAAGCTGTTTGTGAATGAGAAACAAAAAGGTGTAACTTTAAATTTTATAACTGCTTTGCAAAGGGCAAGTGGTGATTTAATAGCTATATCGGATCAAGATGATATTTGGAATTTGGAAAAGATCGAGAAACAGGTTTCTTATTTGGTGCAGCAGAATGCTTTATTATGTTTCTCTTTAAGCAAGCCGTTTACTCTTGATTCCATTCCTTTAAATATCGACTTACGTGTTCCGAATTATGGACTTGAACGATTGATTTTTTATCCGGTTATTCCGGGTCATGCCATGCTTTTAGAGCGGGCAGTAATAGATTTATTACCTAAGGATTTTTTGCATAAACGCTCTTATGATGGTCAGATTGCAATTACTGCAAATGCTTATGGAAAAGTTGTTGTTCTAAATGAAACTTTAACAGCTCATCGCCGGCATTTAAATGCTGTATCTTATATTAAGCCAGAGAGCAATGAACGTTCCATAAATAAGCTGAATTCAACTTGCAAATGCAACAGAATTCTGATTAATAATTTGTTTAAATTTTTCGTTTGGCGTGAGGTATCCAAGTCTTTTACGAGGTCGATTATTGAGTTTATTTTCAATCCACTTAATCTGTTTGTTGGTTACTTCACTAAAGTCCTTACCCTTTGGGATATACTGCCTGATAAGCCCGTTGGTGTTTTCATTGGCACCACGTTCCCATGAGTGGTATGGTTTGCAAAAATAGAATTTTATTTCCAATTTTTGCGCAATTTCCTCGTGCTTTGCAAACTCCTTTCCATTGTCAGCCGTAATTGTGTGTATTAAGTTTTTCACTTTCCGCAGTGCCCATACTGCAATCTTAGCTACCGGGATGGCTTCTTTTCCCGACAACTTGCGTATCCAGACCCTGCTTGTTGCTCTGTCGTTAATGGTAAGAATGGCACCTTTGTGGTTCTTACCAATAATTGTATCTATCTCTAAATCACCAAATCTCTCCTTCAGTTCCACTATCTCGGGACGCTCATCAATATCCACCCTGCCTGGGATAAATCCTCGCCCTGCATTTTTAGAACCACGTTTGGCATACCTGCGACCTTGTCTGCGAAGATATTTGTGCAGTTTGCCACCCCGCCGCTTATCCTCCCAAATCCAGCGATATATCGTTTCGTGAGATACCATCGCAATTCCCTCCAAGCGGCTCCTGCCGACAATCTGCTCCGGGCTGAATCCTTTCTTCAACAGCTTTATTATCCGTTTTCTCATTGCCGGTGTAAGCACTTCCTTGCGATGTTTTTGCTGCTTGCGCCTGTCTGCTTTTCGCTGGGCAAGCTCCATGCTATAGCTACCACTTCGGGCGTCGCAATTGCGCTTTATCTCCCTGTAAACAGTGCTTTTATCTACTCCGATAGCTTCCGCTATTGCTTTTTTGCTCATCGGTATTTGCAACATCATAGAAATTGCATACCTTTGTTCCTCGGTTATATGTTTGCTCATCTGCAACTTTTTTTTCTTTGGACGGACAATTAAAGCAAAGATAGCAAACTTTATCCATTCAGAGTGAGAGAAAGGGGGACATTGTCTCTCTTTCCTCTCTGAAAAATAAATGTTTTTATTGCTTATTATCCGCACCCAAAAAGTTGCATTTATAAGTTGAACTCAAGTAATATAATACGATATCTCACATCTGCATTTAAAGGATATAAAAACAATGTGAAACTGCGTTGCGATTATATGAGAGACGTATATTTATATTTGCAGGAATTTCCTCAGCGGTCATCAAGTTTACAGGATGCTTTGCATTTGTCAGGGTTATTATCAGACAAATCGTTTATGAAGATGATAAAAGCTTCCTGCTTGTGCATAAAATTGAGAAATAAGATTTTTTATGCGAAAGAAAACAATGGTTTGGTTGCTGTGGTAAGAGCTGCCTTATGGCCGATTTTATGTTGTAAATATTATTCTAAGTAATGAAAATCCTCCTACTAAATACTTCTGCTCGGACTGGTGGGGCGGCGGTGGCTGCCAATCGTCTGAGAAAGGCTTTACAGAAGAAAGGAATAGACGTTTCGATGTTGGTACGCGACAAAGAAATAGCGGATGCTTCCATTTCTTCGGTGAGTACTACAGGGTGGAAGCGGAAAATGAACTTATTCCGTTTTTATTGGGAACGGCTGATTATCTTCTTGTGTAATCATCTGGATAAAAAAGAACTGTTTCGGGTGTCGATTGCCAATACAGGAACGGATATCAGTCATCATCCGCTGGTAAGACAGGCTGATATCATTCATTTGCATTGGATTAATCAGGGTTTTTTGTCGCTCTCAGATCTGCAGAAATTATTCCAGTTGGGTAAACCAATTGTGTGGACGATGCATGATATGTGGCCTTGTACGGGGATTTGCCATCATGCACGGGAGTGTTCTGCTTATCATGAGCAGTGTGGGGCTTGTTTTTATTTACATAGTACACAGCATACAGATTTGTCCACTCGTGTGTTTTTACAGAAAAACAAGGTTTATCACTCGGTTCCCATCACATTTGTAGGATGTAGCCGATGGCTGACAGAACGAGCCGCCCAAAGTGCTTTGTTGAAGGACAAACAAGTTATAAATATTCCTAATCCTCTGGATCTTTCTCTCTTTACTCCTAAGAATGTTTCAGATAGCAGAAAGTTGTTACATTTACCAGAAGATAAACATTTGATTTTATTCGGAGCCTTGAATGTAACGGATTCTAGGAAGGGAGTAGATTATCTGATTAAGGCATTGAGATTATTGTCTCGGAATGATATGGAATTGGTGGTATTCGGTCAGGTCAAACGGGAAATAAAGGATTTGGTTCCTGTTCCTATTCATTCGCTGGGATATTTGTCTGATGACAATCAGATTGTGGCATTGTATAATGCCGTTGATTTGTTCGTGACTTCTTCATTGGACGAGAATCTCCCCAACACCATCATGGAGGCAATGGCATGTGGAACTCCTTGTGTCGGGTTTCAGACAGGAGGGATACCGGAGATGATTGATCATCTGAAGAACGGGTATGTAGCCCGTTATCAAGATGCAGAGGATCTGGCTCAGGGAATTACGTGGGTTTTGGATCATCCTCATCCGCAACAATTGGCTGAGGCCTGTGTGGAGAAGGTAAAAACTCATTATTCGGAAGAGGTTATTGCCGGAAAATATATAGCTTTGTATCAGAAGCTGATGGATAAAGAAAAGATATGAAAGTCTCACGTGAATATATTTTACAAGCAGTCAAACAGACTTTACATTTGGTCGCACCGAATGCTAAGATAATTTTGTTTGGATCGAGAGCCAGGAATGATGCCCAGGAGGATTCAGACTGGGATTTGTTGATTCTCATCGAAAAAGATAAGATTCTGAATGATGATTTTGATAAAATAGCTTATCCGTTGATAGAGTTGGGTTGGGAGTTAGATGAGTATATTCATCCGATACTTTATACATTCAAGGATTGGAAGAAAAGGTGCTTTACTCCGTTTTATAAAAATATAGAAAAGGAAGGAATCGTTCTATGACATTAAGTATCGAAGAGAAGAAAGCTATTATTGCGTATCGTATTCAAAAGGCGTGGAACAGTATGCAGGAAGCGAAAGATAATGCTCAATTGAATCATTGGACTTTGGCTGCTTCCAGGTTATATTATGCCGCTTATTATATGGCTTCTGCCTTGTTGGTAGATAAAGGTATTGTTGCACGATCGCATTCAGGGATTATTCATATAATAGGTGCTGAATTCGTGAAAAACGGTCTCTTGTCAAAAGAAGATGGTAGACTTATTTCTCGTTTGTTTAATATGAGGCAATCGGGAGATTATGATGATTTATTTGATTGGACAGAGGAAGATGTCGCCCCTTTTTTTGAAAAGACGGAAGCTTTCATGAAACATGTATACGAATTGATTACATTGAAAGAATGAATAATGGGGAATAATACTGTCAAATTCACGATTATAACGATCACTTATAATGCGGCGCAGTGGCTGGAACGGACCATTCTGAGTATCTTGAGCCAGTCGTATGGGAATATTGAATATGTGATTATCGATGGGGCATCGACCGACGGAACCGTGGATATAATCCGTCAGTATGCTTCCGGGGTTTCTTTTTGGCTCAGTGAGCCGGACAAGGGACTGTATGATGCCATGAACAAGGGATTGCAGCATGCTACCGGTGATTATGTCTGGTTTATCAATGCCGGTGATACCCTGCCGAATGCGGATATTATACAACGGATTGTCCAGAAGATGGAAAAACGGAAACACTTGCCGGATGTTATCTATGGGGAGACGGCTATTGTAGATGCGCAGGGG
The DNA here is from genome assembly GCF_023744375.2 of Parabacteroides sp. AD58. Taxonomy (NCBI): domain Bacteria; kingdom Pseudomonadati; phylum Bacteroidota; class Bacteroidia; order Bacteroidales; family Tannerellaceae; genus Parabacteroides; species Parabacteroides absconsus. Next base: position 3,022,550 of record NZ_CP146284.1, read on the forward strand.
AAGATGTTGGGCATGCGTCGCCTGCGTCCGCCCAAGAAGCTTTCGTGGAAGAGCTTCCGCATGGGAATGCTGGTCTGCCACCAGTCTTTTATTGCCCGGCGGGAAATCGCTCCCTTGTATGATCTGAATTACCGGTTGAGTGCGGATTACGACTGGTGTATCCGTTGCCTGAAGCAGGCACGATATGTGTACAATACGAATCTGATTCTCTCTAATTTTCTGGAAGCCGGGATGAGTACGCAACAAAGAAAAGCTTCTTTGAAGGAACGGTATGCCATCATGTGCAAATATTATGGTAAATTTGCCACCATACTATTGCATGGCTGGTTTGCCGTCCGTTTTTATACGGCCAAACTGTTCAAAGGAAGGGTATAGTTCAGATAGACGGAAATCGAAAATGATTCTCGTAGGAATCGAAAACGAAACTCTCGGGTTTTGAAATAGGAATTAATAACGAATGACGATATGCAGAAACTATTAAAAAATTGGGTTAAGCACATCGTGGCTATTCTGATCTTGCTGGTGGCTACGGTGGTTTATTTTTCTCCGTCGGTAATCGACGGGAAGGTCCTCCGACAGGGGGATGACATTAAGGCCTCCGGTATGGGAAACAGCCAGATGAAACAATATGAAGAAACAGCACAGCCGGGAGAATTCAGTGCCTGGTCGGATGCTATGTTCGGTGGTATGCCTTATGTGGCTACTTACGGAAATCCGGCTCCCGACCTGCCGCAATATAAGATTGTTGAGAAATTCTTTAAGTCGCTGAGTTATCGCGATGCTTCCATGGTCTTTACCGGACTGGTTTGTTTCTATCTGCTGATGTGTGTGATGGGCGCCAGCTGGTGGTTGGCTCTGGCAGGTGCGTTTGCCTTTGCTTTGGCTTCTTATAATCTGATTATCATCGAAGCCGGACATATCGTAAAGGGTTATGTGATTGCCTACATGCCGGTTACGTTGGCGGGTATGGCGCTTCTCTTTAAGCGGAAACATTTGTGGGGAGCGATTCTCTTCCTCTTGGGTGTTGCTTTATCGATTAGTAACAACCATATTCAGATTACGTATTATTTGTTTATCCTCTGCCTGTTTATCTACATTGGATTTTTGGTTTGGAAAATCAAGGAAAAAGATTGGGCTGAATTGGGAAAGGTAACCGGAATTATGGTGGCATGCGCGGTATTGGCTGTCCTTCCGGGTGTTAAAGGGTTGTACAGTAACTGGGAACTCGGACAACAGTCTATTCGTGGGGCTTCTGAACTGACACCTAAGCCTAATGCTGATGGCACAGTCGAGAAGAAATCAACCGGATTGGATAAAGATTATGCGTTTGCCTGGAGCTATGGAAAGATGGAATTGCTGACAACCCTGATCCCGAATGCCTACGGTGGTGGTTCTGGTGGTACGTTAGGACAGGATTCTGAGTTTTACAAGATGGCGAAAGCCGGAGGCATGAAGGTCGGAAAAGAGATACAGGCGCCTACGTATTGGGGAGACAAGAGTTTTACTTCAGGTCCGGTTTATTTCGGAGCTGTTGTCTGCTTCCTCTTTGTCTTGGGTATGTTTGTGGTTCGGAATCCGATGAAATGGTGGTTATTTGCCGGAGGTGCCTTTATGACGTTACTGGCACTCGGACGGAATCTGGACTGGTTTAACGACTTCATGTTCCATTATCTGCCTATGTACAACAAGTTCCGTACGGTCGAGATGGCCTTGGTTATTCCGGGACTGGTTGCTCCAATAATCGGAATCTGGGGACTGAAAGAAATCCTGCAGGAGAAGGCTTCGTATGAACAGGTGAAGAAAGGACTGATAGGAGCTCTGGTTATTACCGGCGGTCTTTCGCTGATTGTCTGGCTGATGCCGTCGTTGTTGCTTGATTTCCGTTCAGCTTACGATGCCCAGTATCAGTTGCCCGAACAGTTCTACAATGCCCTCTTGATGGACCGTGCGACCTTGGCTTCTGATGATGCCCTGCGTTCTTTGCTGTTTGTCCTGCTGAGTGCGGCTCTAGTGGCCTGGTTCATGGTGGCCAAGAACAAGAAAACAGTCGCTACGTGGGTGGGTATCGGTATGACCGTCCTGATCTTTGTCGATTTATGGACAGTCGACAAGCGTTATTTGAATGATAAGAATTTCTTCCCGAAGAAAGATATCCAGGCCACTTATCAGGAATCGGTATCCGATCAGGAAATTCTGAAGGATAAAGATAATTTCCGGGTATTGAATCTGAATAACCCTTTCCTCGAGACCAATACTTCCTATTATCATCATTCGATTGGCGGTTATCATGCAGCCAAGTTGAGGAGATACCAGGAATTGATTGACTATCGCTTGCAGAAGGAAATCAACTCCATCATCGCTTCGTTCCAGACAGCCAAGAGTGAGGCTGATTTCTGGACCGTTTTCCAGGCTTGTCCGACTTTGAATATGCTGAATACGCGCTACGTTGTTTACAATCCGGGACAGCCGCCTTTGTTGAATCCTTCGGCCGATGGAAATGCCTGGTTTGTAAAGAATATCAAAATCGTAGCGAATGCGGATGAAGAAATGGCCGCTTTGGATGAGATTGATCCGAAACAGACGGCAGTAGTTGATCAGCGTTTCGCTGCCCAGGTAGAAGGATTTACTCCACAGGCTGATTCGACAGCAACCATTCAGTTACAATCTTACCGGCCGAACAAGCTGGTTTACCAGTCGAAAGCCGCTACCGACCAGCTGGCTGTCTTCTCGGAAATCTATTACCAGCCGGGATGGAAGGCTACGGTCGACGGGAAACCGGTTGATCATTTACGGGTTGATTGGATTCTACGCGCCATGCGAGTACCTGCCGGGGAGCATGAAATCGTATTCGAATTCAAGCCCGAAGGCTATATAATCGCAGCCAATGTAGAAGCCTACAGCAGCTTCCTGATTTTAGTATTGCTGATTGTTGCTGTGGGTTATTCGTTATATACTTCTTATAAGAAGACGAAAGAAGAATAAATCTTTGGTACTTGTAAAAAAGTCGAGCTCACAAAGCGTTGGAATTTTCCTGGCTTTGTGAGCTCGTCTGTTTTTGTATAGTTAATATTTCAGTATTAGTCTGAACGTCAAGATTTAATACCGATAATGATCAGCCTTGTACGGTCCGTCTACCGGTACACCGATGTAATCGGCCTGTTTCTGGGTCAGTTTTGACAGCTTTACACCGATACGTTCCAGATGCAGGCGGGCTACTTCTTCGTCGAGGTGCTTCGGTAAACGATATACACCTACTTCGTACGGCTTCTGCCAGAGATCCATCTGAGCCAGTACCTGGTTGGTGAATGAGTTACTCATCACGAAAGAAGCATGTCCGGTAGCACATCCCAAGTTGACCAGACGGCCTTCTGCCAGCAAGAAGATGGAATGTCCGTCGGGGAATGTATATTTGTCGACCTGCGGCTTGATGTTGAGGCGTTTGATGCCGGGGAAAGTCACCAGCTTGTCTACCTGTATTTCGTTGTCGAAGTGACCGATGTTGCAGACAATCGCCTGGTCTTTCATCTGCTGCATATGCTCGATGGTGATGATGTCGCAGTTACCTGTCGTTGTCACAAAGATGTTTCCTTCTTTTACGGCTTCTTCCATCGTAGTGACTTCAAAGCCTTCCATGGCAGCCTGCAGGGCACAGATCGGGTCGATTTCCGTTACCAGTACACGGGCTCCGTAGGAACGCATCGAGTGCGAACAGCCTTTTCCTACATCACCGTAACCGGCTACGACAACTACTTTTCCGGCAATCATCACGTCGGTTGCCCGTTTGATACCGTCGGCCAGCGATTCCCGGCAGCCGTACAGGTTATCGAATTTTGACTTCGTTACCGAGTCGTTTACGTTGATGGCCGGAACCAGCAGCTCGCCCCGTTCCATCATCTGGTACAGGCGGTGAACACCGGTTGTCGTCTCTTCCGAAACACCTTTCATTTCTGCTACCGTATGATGCCAGCGCTGCGGGTCTTCTTTGAGGATGCGGTTCAACGTATCGAGGATGCACTGTTCTTCGTGGTTGCTTCCCTTACGCTGGATGGTTGTCGGGTCGTTTTCGGCACGGTAACCCATGTGCACCAGCAGAGAAGCGTCACCGCCGTCGTCAACGATCAAATGCGGACCTTTACCGCCGGGGAAGCGCAGTGCCATTTCCGTACACCACCAGTATTCTTCCAGCGATTCGCCTTTCCAGGCAAAGACCGGTACACCGTCGGCCGCAATGGCAGCAGCGGCATGATCCTGGGTAGAGAAGATGTTACAGCTGGCCCAACGGACGTCGGCACCCAAGGCTACCAGTGTCTCAATCAGGACGGCTGTCTGGATTGTCATATGTAAAGAACCTGTGATCCGTGCTCCTTTCAATGGCTTCGAATCACCATATTTCTTGCGGAGAGCCATCAGACCGGGCATTTCGTGTTCGGAAATCTCGATTTCCTTCCGTCCGAATTCCGCCAGGCTCATATCTGCCACTTTGTAAGGCAGATCAGTAGGGAATAATTGTGACATAATTGATACGAATAAATATTTTTCGCAAAGGTACGATAAAAATAGCAGAATCGCCATAGTCGGGCGGTCCTGCTGTCAGATTCGAGCCTCTTCAGCCAAGGGGTTGAGAGGCAGATGTATGTGATAACCGGCTTCCCGAGAGGAAGAGCGGTTGCCTGTATTCAGGCAAACAAGGATAGAATATACGAAATGACCGGAACCAGAATGGCGGTCATGATACCCATCAGACCGATAGCCAGCCCGCTCAATGCGCCTTCTACGGCTCCCAGCTGGATGGCGGCTGCCGTACCGACTCCGTGCGACGAAGCGCCTAAGGCCAATCCTTTAGCGATGCGGCTTTCGATACCCAGCACTTTCATAACGGCCGGACCGACAATACTCCCGAAGATACCTACCGCCACAACGATAACGGCCGTCAATGACGGAATACCGCCGTTCTTTTCAGAAATACCCATGGCAATCGGTGTCGTGACCGACTTGGGTTGCAGGGTGGCAATCAGCGACTGGTCGGCACCCATCAGCTTTCCGATGGCTATTACGCTGATAATCCCGACGATAGCCCCGACAAAGACCGAGGTCAGGATCGAAACGACATTCCCTTTCAGGTATTTCATCTGTTCGAACAAGACATATCCCAGGGCAACAACCGAAGGACCTAACATGAAATGAATCAGGTGACTGCCTTGCTGGAACGATTCATATTCAATATCGAGCACTTCCAGGATGACGATGATCACGAAAATAGAGGTGAGCAGCGGATGGAGCAGGCTCAGATGCGTTTTCTTATACAAAAGAGTAGCGGCGATATACGTACCGACCACCAGGGCCAGGTCGAATATCTCAGAATGAACCAACGAATGCATACCGGCTTATTTTTTTCGTTTTTCGAATTTTTGTTGAACAAGGGCTACCGTAGCGATTACCAGAATGGTACTGACTACACACGAAATCAGGATCACGGCCCAGTAATGAGAAATTACGCCGATCGATGTCATCAGTCCGACACCGGCGGGAAGGAAGAACAAGCCCATATTGTCCGTCAGCAGTTTGGAGATTTTATTCACATGGCATGGCTTTACCACCTTAAACGCCAAGGCTAAGAAAAGCAGAACCATCCCGATTACGCTTCCCGGGATAAACCCGTGGATAAAATGGCTGATACACTCTCCTACAAAGTAGAAAAACATGATGTGAAAAACTTGCAATAACATAATCTTTTTGCCTAAACTAAATGCCTACTTATACACTATTTGATAACCGATGCAAAGATAAGTTAGCAATTTGTAAAGATGTTCTACAACATGCTTAATTAACATGATTTTTAACATTCATTGAAAAATGACCTGTTTCAAAACACGCCGGCTTTTTGTCAATTTGCGCCGGCTTTTGATGAATATACGCCGGCTTTTCATCAAAACAAAGGGTATTTGAAAACAAAGCTCCCGAGCATCAAAAACGATTCCCGTATCTTCCTTTTTCAAAACTCCCGACAATCGTCCGTGACTTATTTCCATACTTATCTTTCACCTTTCTTCTATCTGCCTGATAGTCTATCAAATGAGGTGATTCAAGCCTTTTCCGTCTCCGGTTTTCTGCTGCGGAAAAGATCATACATTGTATAGATTCCATCATACACCTATTCAAATAATAGAACATCGTGTTTTAATAAATAGAACAATAAACCTGTCTGCTAAAACCCATATATCATGCAATTCCAAATAGATAGCAAAAAGATGGGAAACTCCGGATATAAAAAACAGAATACATTTTTCTATAAATTGACCTTGCGAGGCTTTGCGAATTGTTGTTCCTTTGCAAGCGGAAAAAAAGAAATTAATTGTTATCAAGTCTGAATGGAAAATAAACTATTCTTTTGTGCTAATAAGGCCTTTATGTTGAGTCGCTTATTATGTTTTTGTTGTCTGTTTTTGGGGTTGTATTCATGTCAGGAGGAAGACAGCACGATATTGAATACCGGAAAATTAAGTTTTCAGATGGGGGTTGATACAACGTTGGTGGGTTCTTCATCAACGAGAGCTTCTAATATCCTTGAGCTTTCCGGTTTTGATGATCCTGATAGTTATAAAGTAGTGATCTCTCAGGATTCGGGAGTCGTGGCAGAATACGCCAGATTTGATAAAATGCCGGCAGAGATTGAACTGGAAGCCGGTGCTTACAGTGTGGAAGTGAGTAAAGGAACCAAAACTGCCGCAGCTTTTAATTCTCCTTATTTCTACGGGAAGCAGGATTTTACGATTGTCAAGGATATGACAACTCCGGTAGAAGTTACGGCTGCGATGGAAAACAGCCGGGTAACGGTCGATTTTTCGGATGATTTTGTGGCAACGTATAAAGATTATACCTTGTCGTTCATGACAAACAAGATGACCTTGCCTTTGGTCTATGAAAAAGGGGAATATCGCCCGATGTATTTTCAGGCAGATGCCTCTGGTACTAAGCTGACGATTGGAATGGAACTGGTCAATGTGTACGGAAAGGATGTACAATATACGGCAACAACAACTATCAAGCAAAAGCAATGGACGAAGCTGACGGTTCGAACCGATGAAAAAGGGTTGAACGGTGTGGCTATTGATGTCGTACTGAATGATGAAACAAAAGAAACGGTGTATGTCAATATAGGTATTCCTGATTTTATGGAACAGTTGAAGGGAGCACCATCTATTTCAAGTTCATTCTTTAATTGGGATGGTAAAGAAACTATGACTGAACCTACTATATTAGATCCTATGGATGCTAATACATTTACAAATATTCCTAATATATCAGTTTTAGCCGGTGGAAAAGTGGATAAAGCCATCTTGTCGGTAACTAAGGACGGTGAATCAGTATTGAATGTTGATTTTGCTAATCTGGAAGAAGAAAAGAAAGCCGAATTAGAATCTTTATATGCATTCGGCTTGCCTGAAACAATTAAGGGGCAAATGAGTTTTGATTTTAATCCTACAGGATTATTAAATTCTTTAATGCCTAAGAAAGATGTTAATGCTGAATATGTAATTTCTTTATCTGTTTCAGATGCTTTGCCAGAATCGAATACAACTACTAAATTAGTAAAAATAGTATTGAAAGAAGCGCAAGATCCTTCTTTTTCTGGATTGGATTTGATAGACGGAACTTATCAGAAATTTACTGAGCAAAAGTCTTTAAGGATTGTACATACATTAGATTTAGCATCTTGTTCATTTGTGTTGACAAATTCTTCGGATGAGATTATTAATACTGGTGAAGTTGATTTAGTCACTGGAAAAACAACGGTTGAAGGTATTGATTGGCGAAAAACTGAAGATGCCTATTATTTAGATTTTACACCGACGTGGTTAAATACGCTTCAAAGTGGAAAATTTACTCTATTTGTAACGGTAGAAGATATTGCTAGTATAAAGGTGGTAGAAAAAATACCAGTTTCTATAGCATCAGTAGAATGGTTGACAACAGAAAATGATGTTTTTGCTAAACATATAATTTTAAGAGCAAAGGCATTGGATAATGATATTAGTGATATAAAGTTTATTTATGGAGATAAAGAAATAACAGAAGGTTTACAGAATGAGGGTGATGGCGTTGTTTCATATGTTCTTTCTGGTTTAAGATCTGGTGAACCACAAAAGGTTATACTAGAGCATAATGGTATTCAGATAAAAGGTTCTTGGACAACTGAAAAAGAACAACAGTTACCTAATTCGGGATTTGAATTTTGGTGCTATGAGCAACCCCAATCAAATTGGAAACGTTGGTTCCCTTGGGATAGTAATAACGTAAATACCAGAGGATGGAACACTTTAAATCAGAAAACAACTTCTGATGAAAATGTTACAGCATCAAACTTTGCTTATGTTAATAATTCAGGGACAATAGAAACGAATGATAAAAAAGATGGAGAAAAGGCTGCCTTAATTCGTACAATAGGTTGGGGTGAAGGTACAACAGCTCCTGGAAAGTTTATTGGAACGTGGGATGGAAATATAAAGAAAGCTGATTCTGGATATTTGTATCTTGGTGGTGAATCAGATAATCCGGAAACTGAATATTCTCCTTATCCATTTCAATCTCGTCCCGCGGCCTTGAATTTTTATAGAAAGTATTTACCAGCAAGTGGTAAAAAAGTTAGTAATGATAATTATGAGGTTTGGATAAAAGTTGAATATAGAAATGGAAATCAGGTTATTCTTTTAGGAGAAGGATATTTAAAGGAAGGTGGTAAAACTACATCTTATGAGTTAAAAACTATTCCTATAACATATATAAATAGCTCATATAAAGCTACTCATTTATATATATTATTTAAATCAGGAGTAGAAACAGAATACGATTATATGATTGTGCCCCCTTATAATGATTTATCTACTGGTGAGTATATCGGTAGCCAATTATACATTGACGACGTAGAATTAATATATGATTAAGAATAATATGAAGCACTTATTATACACAGTAGCCATCCTATTGCTGGCAGCATCCTGTTCCAACGAAGAAATGGAACAGGTAACAGGGAGCGGAAAAGCAAAGATGCAATTCCAGTTAAGTACAAGCGAATGTCCGGTGCAGATTGTTACCCGGGCAACACCGGTTCCGGATGTGGATAACTTTGTTATCTGTATAATCAATAAAGAGACCGGGGAAGAAATCGAAAAAGATACATTACATATCTTAGAAGCCAATTCTCCGCTTTATTTACCGGCAGGAACTAAAGGCGTAACTTATACGGTGAAGGCTTATTCGAATGAGCCAACGAGTGGTAAAGCAGAGAGGAATAAACCCTGCTTTTATGCAGAAAAAGATACTTTGGTGTTACCCGATGAAACGGTAACAGTCAAACTGGAATGTAGTTTACAGCAATTTCAAGTATCCTTTGTCCCCAGTGCAGCCTTTATGAGTGCTTTTCGGGATGATAAAATGGTAGATGCTCAGGGTGGTAATAAGTTTAAATTGACAGTATCTGATGCCAACGAGAGATCAGTAGAATATAATTATACGAATTTGGATGAATCGGCTTATTTCGATGGCGATAAGACATCTCCCTATATTAAGATTCATGTGGAAGGAACGACCATCAAAGGTTTCCCGGTAGATTATACGGAAACGATTGAACCAAATAGTGAAGTTAATGATAATAATCTGTTTGAAGCAAAAGAACATATTATTATTAACTTGGAGGTAGCAGAAAGCCAATCATTAAATATCAAAGCAACGCAGATTGAATTATGATACATTGGAGAAGAACGATAGGTTGCGGACTCTTGTCAGGTTTGTTGCTGGCAAGCTTTTCATCGTGTGAGATGAAAAATGAATTATGGGGGAAAGATCCGAATGAACTTTCTCCGGATGAATCCGGTATTTTGGACTTACAATTATCCGTAAAAGAACCGGTTTACAATGGATTGGAAACGGAAACGCGTGCTTCCAACACTGATAAAATAATCGTACCGAAGGCCGAAGATTTGCAGGTAAAGATATTTAATGAAGCACAGGAACTGCAAGACTATTTTGAGTCGTATGCCGATTATGAAAAGGTTTCGGAATATATGGTAAAAGCCGGAACGTATTACGTAGAAGTTTCGACGGGCGAGAATTACGAAGTAACCACCGATTATCCTTATTATGAGGCGATAGATACTTGTCAGGTTAACGTACGAGAAGTGGCAACCGTGAATGCGGTTTGTCAGCTGCAAAGTGCCATCGTATATCTGGTGCCGAGTGCTGAGTTTCTGGAAGCTTGTCTGGATGATTATTCCATTACGATAACAAATGGTTCGGGTATTATTTCGATTGGGAAAGACGATCCGAAGATTGTATATGTACGTCCGGGTATGGAAGCAACAGTTACCATCCGTGCTACGGAGAAAGAAACCCAGACTCCCGTGATCCGTACATTTGTATTGGCCGATAATGAAGGTCATGTGCATGCTCAGGATTTGTTCCGTGTCGAAATAAAAGATTTGGAAGAAGATATTATTCCGGATGAACCGGAACAACCTGATCCCGAACCTGATCCTGAACCTGATCCCGAGCCAGAGCCCGAACCAGAACCGGAAGAACCAACAACCGGTAAATTTACGATTAAGGTAAATCTGACGGTGAATGAAAATCCGGTGGATATTGTCGTTCCAAGTGCCGGTGGAAACGGTGGTAACATTGGTGGAGATGGTGATGAAGGAGACAGCGGAGATGATGGTGGTAGTGAAGAGGGTGTTACGATTTCTGGAGATCCTTCATCTGGTCGGATTGAGGTTTCTGCACCGAATGGTATTGCGTCTATGACTGTTCAGATTACTTCTACAAATGCAGAGTTCTCGGGAATTATAGCGAGTATGGGATTATCAAGCTTTGATTTGACAAATTTGACTCCGGAGTTAGAAAGTGTGTTGGTAGATCAATTTCATATTGTTGATGGTTCTGTAAAGGGGAAGACGAATGTGAATTTTGATGTTTCCACTTTGTTGGGGATGTTGACTTTTGAAGGGGAACATCATTTCTTGATAACAGTGACCGACTCAAAAGGTCATTCGGCTTCAACCTCAATTGATAAATGACAAACGTATTAACAGGCAAAGAAGATGAACTTTAAATATATCATAAGTAGTCTATTCCTTTTGTTTTTGGCTTTTGGAGCTTGTACAGAGGATGAACGAGGTTTGGAAACACAAGGTTATTTGGAACTGGGTGTTTCTAAAAATGTAGAAGTTATAACACGAGGTTTTGATGTAGAAGATCAGTCGTTGGCTGTGGATATTTGTGCCGGAGCGAATGATTCCATTGTGAAACATTTTTCCGATTATAATGATATGGCAGGCGATCGTGTTTTACTGGATGTAGGGACATATAAAGTCAAGGTAAGTTCGAACCCGACTTCCAAACTGGAGTTCGAACAGCCTACTTTCTATGGAGAAAAGACAAATGTTGCTGTTACAGCCGGAAAAACAACGGCGGTGTCTGTTGAATGTTTTTTAAGCTGTGTGAAAGTAACAACCGAGTTTACCAAACCTGTTCAAGATATGTTTGCGTCGGTAATAGCTCGCGTAAACGATAAAAGTGGTTCTTACTTGGATTATGGCCTAAAAGAAACCCGTGCCGGGTATTTTCAGCCGGGATATATCTTGGTGGATATGACCTTAACCAATAAAGAAGGTTTGGAATTCAAAATGTCTAAGTTGATCGACAAGACAGAAGCACGTGATCATTATCACTTGGTATTTGATATGATTGAAAGTGGTGATGATAATTCGGGTATGGACTTCGATATTACAATTGAAGACGATCCGACAAATGATGAAACTCATACAGTAACGATCCCATTACCGGAAACCGGTTATGGACAAAAGCCGCCGGTCGTGAAGTTTACAGGTACAACAGATAAAGGTGTTGTAACAGTACCTCAAAGTGAACAGACAGATCCGAAACATCAAGTAACGGTTACCGCTCAATCTGAAAATATTGGTATGCAAAAGGTTCAGTTATTGACACAAACAACTTCTGAGCAGTTTGCTCAAATTCCATCTGTTTTAACATTGTCAGAATTAACGCAAGATAGTAAGGAGTATGAAATTTTATCTGGCTTAGGTTTTGAATTTCCATTGGATTATTCAGATGATAAAGCAGAATTAGTTTATCATTTTACTCCTGCCAGCTTACAGCCGGGTGATGTTAAATTTACTCTCTTATTCCAAGATAAGAACGGAAAAATGTCTTCTGGTGAATTTACGTATAGTGTGAAAGGAGAATTATCAACAGAAAGTATTAACGGTGACGCCGAATATGTTTGGTCTCGGTTTGCACAATTACGAGGTTTTGCAGCAAATCCTCAATCAGGTGGCTATTTTAAATATAAAAAGAGCTCGGAAACCGAGTGGCAAACAACGGGCGAGGTAACATTTGACAGTAATTATGCTTCTATCGAAATAAAGGAACTCACTCCTGGAACGACTTATGACTATATGTTTTGTCAAGGAGATGTAGAAGGTGATGTGTTATCTTTTACTACGGAAGCGGAAACAGAAGTTCCAAATTTATCTTTAGACGATTGGAGTGATCAATACACTCCGAATGGCTGGTGGGATTCTGGTAATAGTGGAACAAGTATTTTAGATTATTATTCTACGGTAAAAGAGATAGGAAGTAGTAGTAATTGTGTAAAGATGGAATCTTCTTATATGAATAAAACACTAGCTAAAAAGTTTGTAAGTGGAAATATATTTATAGGCAGTTATAAAGGCCTTTCTGGTTTTGAAGGAGTTCATTTAGATTTTGGGCATGAGTATTCGTCAAGACCTGCTAAATTAAAATTTCAATATAAGTACACATCAGCTAAAATTAATGTTATCAATAATAATAGGGGATCTGCGACAGAAGAGAATGACTCTGGCTTTATTTATTTCTTGCTGACGGATAAGATCTATAATATAGATACTACTAATGAGAATTCATTTATCAAAGAGGAAAATTATTCTTCAGATGAACATATTTTAGCTTATGGCTCATTTACTATTTCTCAGTCTGTAACTGCATTTCAGTTAGGAGAAATTAATTTGACGTATAAGTCATTAGATAAAAAACCTACTCATATTATAATTGTTGCATCTTCAAGTAAAAAAGGTGATTATTTTACAGGAGGAGAAGGTAGTACTTTATGGTTAGATGAATTAGAATTGGTTTATCCCTCTTCAATAGATGAAATTAATAAATAAATGAAACGAATAGCAATATTATTTTTAATAGCTATCCTATCTCCGATAGCTATCAATGCCCAAACAAAAATATTGGGTCGGAAAGTATTTGACAGAGGTATACAGAACCATACCTTTATTCCAAAAGGACAATGGATGGTAGGTTCAACCTTCTCGTATTCAGAACATGAAGATGGAAACTTTTCCTTTATGGGATTGTTGGAAGATATCGAAAGTACCGGTTATTCCTTTCGGGTAAGCCCATTCTTCGGATATTTCATCCGGGATAATGTGGCGATTGGTGGCCGTTTTGCCTACAAACGTTCTTATACCGATTTAGGCAATATCAGTCTGGACTTGGATGAAGACTTGAACTTCGATATTTCCGATTTGAAATATTTGGAACACGAATTTTCAACGACTGGGTTTGTACGTACTTATATGCCTATTGGAAGGAGTAAAGTGTTCGGCTTGTTTAATGAAGCACGTTTGACCTATAGTTACGGTCAGGGTAAAAACTCATCCGGAGAAATGGGTACAGCCGATTATTCCGGGACTTATCAGACGGTTAATAAGTTACAGATCGGTATGTGTCCTGGTTTGACAGCATTTATCACCAATTTTGCCGCTGTCGAAGTTTCGGTAGATGTATTAGGTTTTGATGTGAAATGGACGGATCAGGTAACCAATCAAGTAGAGACAGGTTCGCGTCGAAGCAGCTCGGCCGACTTTAAGATTGATTTGTTCTCGATCAATTTGGGTATGAACTTTTATTTTTAAGTACGGTCATGAATGTATTTCAGTTAAAATTTAAGAGTATTGCTTTGTTAGGCTGTTTGTTCTCATTCTTTTCTTGCATTGAGAATGATATACCTTATCCCTATCAAGAAGGAAATATTACGGATTTTGCTGTTGAAGGACAGATTGATAATTCATTATCCATTGATAAGGCAAAGGGAACAGTTGTTGTAGAAGTCAGTGATGCGGTAGATATCACCTCTTTGCAGATACAGAAATTACAGGTTAGTAACAGCGCTCATGTGGCTATCGATTCAAGTCGGTGTGTTGATTATGAAAACTTCCCGACAGTAGGCTTTTCATCATTAGACAGTCTGCCGAAGTCTGCTGATACCCGTGTTGATTTCACATCTCCGGTATCAGTGTTGTTACAAACTTATCAGGATTATCCTTGGACGATAACGGTCAATCAGACGATTAACAGAACCGTTGTCGTAAGTAATCAGATTGGAGATCCGGTTATAGATGTGGCAAATAAGCAGGTGGTGGTTTATGTAGCGAAGAATCAACCATTGGATCAGATAAAAGTAACGGAAATGAAATTAGGTGGTTCGGTGGGTGTTGTCGTTCCAGATCCAACAATCATAACAGACTTCTCTCGACCTCAAACATTCGAAGTAACCCGTTTTGGGGTAACAGAAACCTGGAAAGTGACCGTTTTGCATTCGGATGAAGAATCTGTGGCGACTGGTAATAGTTTCCCTATGGTTCATCAGATACGAGTTTCGGGAACTATACAGGTTGGCAAGACTCCGGTTATTGAATATAAGGAAAAAAGTGCTTCCGATTGGCAGGCACTTTCGGAAAGTTCTATCACGATAGAAGGTACAACTTATACGGCATTTATTACAGGATTGAAAGCCAATACGACGTATGTTTACCGAACAACGGTAGACGGAGTAGCCGGAAATGAAGAAGAATGTACTACCGCATCTGAGGTTGCTTTGACTAATGGAAGTTTTGATGACTGGTATAAGGATGGTAATGTGTGGAATCCATGGTCTGAGACAGGTGTCTCTTTTTGGGATACAGGAAATAAAGGTGCTGCAACTTTGGGCGAAAGCAATAGTGTACCGACCAGTGATACAAGTAATGGTAGCGGGCAGGCTGTAAAGTTGGAGTCTCGTTTTGTCGGTTTGTTAGGAATAGGTAAGTTTGCGGCTGGGAATATCTTTACCGGATCGTATGTTCGGACTGATGGAACAAATGGTGTATTGAGCTTTGGCCGTGAGTTTAATACCTATCCAACAGGACTCAAATTCCAATATAAATATAATTCAGAAACGATTAACAAAAGTGGTGATTCGGATTATGAATACCTGTTGAACCGCCCGGATTCAATGCATATTTATGTGGCATTGACGGATATGTCTGAACCTTATGAAATCCGGACTAAAAAGTCTGATAGGCAACTGTTCAATAAGAATGACAAGAGCATCATCGCTTATGGAGAGTTTATTTCGGCGGAAACGGTGACTTCGTATAAAGAATATACGATCCAACTGGATTATCGCAGTTATAGAAAGCCTAAATATATCATCATTGTAGCTTCAGCAAGTAAATATGGAGATTTCTTTACCGGTGGCGAAGGTAGTACGCTTTATCTGGATGAAATGGAATTGCTTTATGAATGAGAAGATGTTTCTTGTATATAAAGACAATATAGTAGCATTATAAAAATTCCTCCAACAACTTCTTAACCCAAAGCTGGGACGAAGCGGTTGGAGGAATTTTAGTTATCAGCAGATTCACTCGGAAGAATGAATTGTACGGGACCACGGATACATCTTCTTGATTCGGTTGCGATGGTTGTGAGTCCATAGGAGATTACATCAAAAGGATAAGACGACTATTCAGGAATATAATCTTCCTTGATAAACGCATCGTACACCCGTTTCGGATGGTCGTTGGTCGAGAAACCAATATCACCGAAAGTCTGTTGGCGGAATTTCTTCAGCTTCAGATTGTCCATGGCATATTCACGGAGCGGCTTGTGCATATCGCCCAATAAAGAGCTGCTAACAGGCTGATCGAGCAGATTCTCTTTCGGCGTTATGATAGGGAGAAGCTTTTGTTCCAGCAGTCCTCGATAAGCGCCTGTGTATTCGCACCAGCAAACATGGTTTACTTCATACAGACGGTAGGTATATTTGGACCATGCCGTCTTCAGCAGAATCTCATTCTCAGAAACCTCGGCTGTCGCTTCCTGCGGGTAAGCAAAATCTCTGATCTTGATAAGTTTCCTTTTGTCATCAATCTCTTCTACTTCCGTGATCCAGAAGTCAGAATGTAACAGCTGGTCGAGTATGCCAGCTAACGTCTCTTTGATTTCAAACTGAATTTTCATGATATTTGCCTTCTGTCAAGGACTTCGTTTGATTACTATATAAATGATAACAACTGGGCACCGGAAAAAGTTCAGGAGATTTTCAATTCTGTTGTTTGGAAACAAATTGATAGCGGAAAATGGATGATTGAAGATGAAAAAAAGGACAGGATCGGGTTTTTATTCCCCGCCTGTCCTTTGGTCGTGTAAGGTTTATAACGAATTACTCGATCATATATTCAACTGGCGTCTTAACACATCGTATGGTACGCGTCTTGGTTGAGTTCTGTCCGGTATATTTATACCAGTTGCCTGTTCCCGTTGCCTGCGAGCTGCCTTCAATCAGCCAGGTAGAACCGCTGTTACCGTAGGTGGCAAACAGAATCATCATCCTGGCTACGGAGGCTGTATCCGTGCTATACTGATGGCCCAAGCCGCAGAGGACGAGATGCGCTCCGTTGTAATTGAAGTCGTAGAAGTTGACTGGACCATAAGAACCGCCTAAAAAAGAGGCGTCGCGCTCTACAATATCAAACGTCAGGCGCTGTCCCAAGTTGTTGTTGAACGCATTAGAACCGTAGCGTAAGTTGAAGTTGTTGCTGGCCGTGAAGAAGCGGTAATCATCATAATCCGGTATCTCGAAACCGTCGGGTGCCATTTCTGTCGGATCAAGCGTTCCGAAATTCCCGGCGCTGGCCTGCATTCCTTCGAAGTAGAAGTTCGAACCGTCGTACCGCAACGGCAGGCCGTTCGGATTTCCTCCCTGATACTGGTCGCCTAAGACGTGCAGGAACTCATCGTTGGTGCAGGATGAGAGATAATCACCCAATTCCCGTCCGGCTGCCGGATCATTGGAAAGCAGAATCTGGTCTTCGAAGCGCTTGACGTTGCCACGGAGATTGTATTTGCACCACCAGGTTCCGTTGACTTCGACTACCGGTAATCCCCAGTACTGGCGACTCACAAAATATTCTTCCGCTTCGGTACCGTCGGTATTGCAGATGATGATTTTCCCTTCCTGTTTCCGGCCGTCGGCATCCGGGTCGTTCGGTTTCCAACCGGCTACGACACGATATTGATTTCCGGCTTCGGGATATACTTTCAGCCAGGGAATATCATTGGTCTCTACCCGGATTTCCTTGCCCGGTTGCGGGGTGAATACACCTAATTCGCCGTCGATATACCGGTTGAAGTCGCGTCGCCAGTCTTGGTCGAACGACAAGACACCCGTCAGAGCGGTCGGGTTGGATTTCTGGATCAGACTGATCCGGCCGATGCGTACATCCGGCTGACCGGCCGGATAAACATCCAGATGTACCCATTTCTCATGAACACCCGGAGAAACATGATCGGCACTGACCTGAAAGGAAGTCGAGTTGCCTGTCGGAAGAACCTGGAAATGAGAATCCGACTGACTGATGCGGATATCGACCTCTTCCCGCTTGTTGAGGCGCAAGGTAAAAGAGCTTCCCAAATGACTGATGAATATCTGGTTGCCTTCGCAGGTGACGCCTGCGGGCAAAGACTGGAGGTCGATGCTAATCCGCTCGTTTAAGGAACCGTTTTCCTGATCACCATTTTCCCACTGGTTTGTCAGAATATCGGCTTCCAGTTTGGCGCCTGTTCCTTTCAGGCGCAGGGTATAGACATAATTCCGGACAATCTGCTGGGGCAAAGTGGTCCGAAGTACCTGAGCAATCCCGTTGATGGAGGCTTTTACCTGTACTTCCAGCTGACTGTTCTTCTGCTCATAGAGATAGAAGAGGCCGGGAACCTGGCTGGTCTGTGGCGTACTGAAGGTCTGTACCAGGCTTTCCTGAGCGGCACCCGGCACCGACTGGATTTCTTCCTGAGGGAATAAATAACCCGCCTGGCAGATTTGCGCAACGGTTACTTCGTTGACTTCGACTGACGGAGAAGCGATTTCCAGGTCAATACGGGCAATGCCGCGCTGCAGGTGCACGGTGGCTCCTAGAGCAGAAGCCGACAGGTCTAAGGCACCCGACAGAATTTGGGGCGCATTCCCGGCTGACGGATTCTGGGCTGTCAGCAGGAGAAATTCTTCTTCTGGCATTTGCTCGTATATCTCGGCTCTGACTTCGGCGTCGATGTTGGCCAGGAAATACAGCTTTCCGGTTTCGTTGTCGGCATCAATCCGGCAGATACTGTCGGAGCCGACAGACAGGTCCGTAAACAAACGGACTAATGCTTTCCCTGAGAACAAGTAAGCCTGCAGGTTGGAAATCTGCTTTTCAGCCGGCAGTTCTGTCGTTGTCCCTTGTGTACCGAAAGCCGCGGTCCGGATTTTGATGCCGGACTGCAGCGAACCAGCCGGAAGATGAACGGCATCTTCCGAACAGGCAACACAAAAAAGCAGAAAAAGGAGGGCTGATAGCCCCATGAAGTATTGTTTCATATTGAATAGACTATAGTGATGCTTTTATTATGGGTTATATAAGTACGGATTCTCCCGAGAACGCAGGTATTCCCACGAATCGACAGGGAACCGGTGAATATTATTGACATAGTAGTTGTTCATGACCTTTTCAGCCCACGGGCCGTATGTGAAAGACGAACTGTGTCCGAGGTATCCCATGCAATGCCCTAATTCATGGAACGCCAGGCTGCAATAATATGTATTGCTGTAATGATGGGTCAGGATGTACTGGGCTAACCCGTACACACCGCTACCGCCTAATCCGGCAACACCTCCCGGCTTGATCAGACCGATCTTGAAACTCTTCATGTTCCGAAACTGCTCCATGACCGTACTGACCGAAACCGGTTGGCCTTGGTCATCATGGAAATCTCCATTAGCCGCCACATAATCGTGCATGGTCTGTTCACAATCCGGTAGCTCCCACATATAAGCTGCATTGGTAAAGAAGGCAATGTACTCGCGGATATGTACCGGACGAACCGCACGCCAGTTACCGGAAGGCTTTCCGTCGGCCGCATCCGGATCACCGCCAAAAGACGCAAACGAAAGATACCAGTTTATCTTGATCTTTTCGAGCATTTTCCAGTACGGATCATCGGATGCCAGCTTGAACTCGATCTGACTGTTGGAAAAAGTCTCCTGTCTGGGTATTTTCACCCGTTTGCCGGATTCTGTATAGTAGACCACATCTCTCGTCATGAAAGGAAGAGGAAACAAGGCATCTCCCAATACCGGTATTTCATCGAAGTAGGCAAATTTGAGCCATTCCGAACTGTACTGGCTGATCCGGGCATAGATGGTCATTCCTTTCACCGGACGGACCGAATAGAAGCGGGTATGCAGCCGGGCTTCTTCGTCAATGCTTACCTGAAGCGGCTGGTTGATATAGAACGAACGCTGGCTGGCGTCGTAATAGACTTCTTTCGACTCTGTGTCACTCAGAATGCTGTAATGCGGACTTTCTTCGTAAGCCAGGTCGGTAGCGAAGACAATTCCGTCGTGGTCGTCATCGCAGGCCAAAGTTGTGCTGACCGCTTCGTTCCGGTTCGGCTGGATATGGAGACGGAAGGCATATTGCTGCATGCTCTCCGGATCCGAATGATGTCGCTTGACCATTTCGATGGAGCCAGTGCTCTCGTCGCCCACGATCGGCATGAACAGAAATTCCTGTTTCCCTTGCAGTGACTGGATCTGAACCGTTCCGTCGCTCTGTCCCGAATATTCTTGGTTGGCCGAGAATGTCGTATAGAAACGGGTATTTGGCAGATGCAGGGTTAAGCCGGTAACAGCCGTACGTACATAGTCGTTGTTGTAGGAGAAATCGAAGGAAACCTTGCCGATGATTCGCTTCAGGCTGACTTCAGACAGCGAGCTTTCTTCTTTTCCCTGGCTGTTGAGTGATACTGTAAACGGAATCTGCGCATAGAAATATTCAGCTTCCAGCGGACGTTGCAGGTTTTCGGGGAAAGAAAGCCAGGTGTCGTGTATTGATGAGATGGTATGCACCGTGGCCTGGTCTTTGCTCTCGTCGCCGATGATACCTAATACCAGTAGCTTGTACGATCCGGTCTGCAATCCTTCGGCCAGGATTTTCCGGCTTTCAGCCAAATATATACTTTTAATGTTGAGAACCGGATCTCCTTCGTCTGTAACAATCAGGTGTTCAACCCGGCTGAATTCTCCGGTCGAGCGGGTTGTCTGAGGCGTTTCACCGTCGTAGGGCTCTTCCGAGAGATGGAACAGAATGCCACGGGTTGTATCAGGCCGGTTTTCCCAGTTGTCCTGTTCGTCGCAGGAGAACAGGAACGGCATAAGAAGTAGAAATAAGAAATATCGTTGTAGATTCATATTATATTCAAGTCTGTTCAGAAAAAGAACCGGCAGGCAGAAGTCGTTTCTGAAACGTCGGTAGTACGACTTTCCGGCCATGCCGGCCTTTCCTATATTGTAACTGTAGATGTGCCGCTTAGTTGTAAATATATTCTACGGGTGATTTAATGCATCGGATGACACGGGTATATCTGGGATAGAACGTATTTGTCTTAAACCAGTTTCCTTTTCCCGAAGCCGTAGAATAACCTTCCATTGTCCAGGTGAAGCCACCTTCGAAATGTCCGGCAAAGATGATGCTGAGCGGACTGAACATGTTGCTTCCCTGATTGTTGTTCTGTGCTCCGGGCCCGAAGAGAATCAGTTCCGTTGAATTCTCCGTTTCTATTTTAATACTGTGATGGTGCACGGGTCCGTAGCTCACGTCGCCGAACATCAGGTTAGTCCGTTCGTGATTCTTAATATTGAGTCGTTTTCTGGCCTGTGTCCAGTAACCGTTTGTAGCACCATGCCCGAAGTTGATGTTCGTTGAAGAAGTCGCATGGTCCATTTTGAACTGGCTGAACTCTGCTTCTCCCGGTAACTGATATCCGTCGGGCGCCATTTCCGTAACCGGCAGATCGCCGATTTGAACCGTGTTGTCCTGATCAAACCCTTCATAGTAGAAAGACGTTCCATTGTGCCGGAGCGGAAGTCCGTTCGGATTGTTTCCCTGATAGACATCGCCCCAGACAGCCAGCCATTCTTCATCCGTACAGGTAGACAGGTAGTCGAACAGGCTGACATCTTTGGCCGGATCTTCCTGGATGGAAATCTGGTCATCAAAGTTCTTGACGTTACCGCGCATATTGTATTTGCACCACCACGTACCGTCTACATTGACTACCGGTAAACCGTAATTCCGCCGTCTGATCGTATATTCTTCCAGTACATCTCCGTCGGCACTGAGTATCTTCAGCTTGCCTTCTTGTACACGCCCGTCGGCTTCTGGATCATTCGGTTTCCATCCGGCCAGGAGGCGGACTTGTTCGGGATGCTGTTCATTCACTTCCGCTTTCAGCCAGGCACCTTCTGTCTGGATCTGTTTTCCACCGGTCAGGGTAAACTGTGCCAGTTCTCCGTCGAGATATTTGGCATAATCGCAGATCCGTTGGGTATCGAATGATAGCGATCCTTCCATCTGTATGTCATTCGGTTGCAAGGTGATGTTTATTTTATCTTCATAGCTTTGTTCCAGCATTTTATATCTGACCCAGAGTGCTGTCTGCTTTTCCGCATGGCCGATCGGATTTAAGCTGGTAGTCACGATAAACTTATTGATCGTATCGGGTACCGCTTCGACTGACAGGCCCATGCTGGGATCTTTTACCTGCAGGTCTACGGCACTGGGTGCGTCTAAGACAAGCGTCATTCGGCTTGCAGCATAAGGAACCTGAATGGCATCCTGACTTCCGGCAAGGACAACGCCTTCCGGAAAGACAGACCGTTCCGGATTGACCAATACCCGTGATGATAAGTCCGGATACAGTTTCTGGTCTTCGCCGTCATTCCATTCATCGATTTTGATTTCAGCTTCAATGACAGCATTGTTTCCATAGATGCGGATGGTATAGACCGCATTTCTTTTGATAGTGGCAGGCAGTTGTGCCTTTAACAGACTTTCTTTACCGCCGTGCGTGATGACAATCGACACAGCTAACTGGTCGTTCTGTTGTTCATGCAGATACAATAATCCGGACTGCGACGCGCTCAATTGTGGTTCGAACGACAGATTCACATCTTCAAATTCTGTATGAGGAGCCGTCTTCACCGGGTCTTGTCCGAACAGATATCCTGTTTTGGCAACTTGTTTGACTGTTATACTTTTGACAGTTGTCTCTGCGTCCTGAAGAGACAGGTCGAGTCGGGCAACCCCGTGCCGCAACGATACCTGACGAGAGGTAGATGTACCGTTCAGATCCAGTTTTCCACTGAGAAAATGACTGGCAGAAGAAGCAGAAGGCAAGGTTGTCAGTTGCAGAAAATCTTCCTCAGCCATACCAGAAAGGATGTCGGACGGATCGGTGATTGCATCTGAATTTCCTAAGAAATAGAGTGTCCCTTTGTTATCAGGGACCTCTATTGAATATAAGTTCTCATCTTGCCTCGCTAAATCTTCATATTTTTTGATAAGCTTACCTTCGTCAAACAGGTAAGCATCCAGTTCGCGGATCTGATCTTCTTCAGGAAGGGACGCATTGGCTCCGGATACGGAAAAATGGGCCGCCTGAATACGGAATGAACTGGAGTTGTTTATCGTCTGACGGATATCATCGTGCTCGGTGCATCGGCTGAAAACGAGCATGAAAATAAGTCCTAACAAGAAATATTTATTCATACGAGATCAAATGAAGTTTATACGTTTCGAGAAACAATTGAATCGGGTGTAGCCGTTACATCTTCGCCCGGAGTCCACTCTTCAACACTGGTAGTCACCTGGATGTTGATTTCATAATCTTCCGTGCCGGTCTTGTTGACTGTCAGCGTATAGATGGTGTTTCGGCTCAATGACGCTGGCAACTGGGCAGATAATGTATTGGATTTACCGTCTGCTTCAATTTCCATGGTCAGTTTCATTTCAGCGTTAGCCTGTTCATAGAGGTAGAACAATCCGGTTTCGCTGGTTGTCAGCGGCTCAGTGAAGTCGCGGCGGATGCTTCTCTTCTCTACGTCGGCAGGTGTTTCTACGCCTGATTGCTTAAATACGTATCCCGTATTCGATACATTGTCGATGCGAACACTTTTTACCTTGATTTGTGGTACATTTACCGTCAGGTCAAGACGGGCAACACCACGCTGCAGACTCACTTCTGCATTTCCGGCTTTGGTACGCTGGTAATTTCCTGTCAGGATATGGTTCCCTTTCAGGCGGGTCTGATCGTCATTCAGTTTAGAAGCCAGCTTCAGGAAGTCTGCCTTTAAAGTAACTCCTTCTTCCAGACCGCTGACATTGACATGTCCTTCTGTATTGGCGATAAAATAAATATCACCTTTGTCACTGTTCATGATGTTCAACTGATAAGTGTTGTCTCCACTGCTCGATAAAGGACCTAAACATTTCTTTAACGTATCATTTTGGAACAAATAAGCCTCGATTTCACCAATCGAATTTTCTCCTGTTGGCAAGGCTGAAGCTGTACTTTGGAAGAAGTCATCTACGATCATACGGACTTTGGTGAAATTCTCCGGCTGAACGGGATTTGTAAGGTCTTCGTCTGACGTACATGACATGAAAAATACACTGCTGAGTCCTACTAATAGAATCTTTTTGCTCATTCTTTGTTTCATCTTGAATGTTACTGAAATTAATAATTAGACAAATAGTTTTTGATTAATAAATATTATTTGACGTTTCGCTTATAAAACCGGAATAGACGAGTAATGTTTATGTGTTTAATTTTTTTAAGAATTTAATATCTCTAGGCAATTCCCATTTGGCGGTTCTCAATTTTCCGTGAAGTTGCCTTCAATCCCAAATAATTCCTTACCTTTGTAGTTCAAAAAGAGAACATCACAGTATGGAAAAGAAATTTAAGAGAACATTGATTACTACGGCTTTGCCGTATGCGAATGGTCCGGTTCATATCGGTCATTTAGCCGGCGTTTATGTGCCAGCCGATATTTATGCCCGTTATTTGCGTTTGAAGGGTGAAGAAGTAATTATGATTGGTGGTTCTGATGAACACGGTGTGCCTATTACCATTCGTGCGAAGAAAGAAGGTATTACGCCGCAGGATGTGGTTGACCGTTATCATGCTATCATCAAGAAGTCGTTTGAAGATTTTGGTATCTCATTTGATATTTATTCACGTACTACTTCTGCCATTCATTGCCAGACGGCTTCCGATTTTTTCCGTACGTTGTATGATAAAGGCGAGTTTATTGAGAAAACAAGCGAACAATATTACGATGAAGAGGCTAAGCAATTCCTGGCCGACCGTTATATTACGGGTACTTGCCCGCACTGTGGAAATGAAAGAGCATATGGCGACCAGTGCGAAGCTTGTGGTACGTCGTTGAGTCCGACGGATCTGATCAACCCGAAATCTGCTATCAGCGGCAGCAAACCGGTCATGCGTAAGACCAAACACTGGTATTTGCCGCTTGACAAATGGGAACCGTTCCTCCGCCAGTGGATTCTGGAAGGACATAAGGAATGGAAACCGAATGTTTATGGTCAGTGTAAGAGCTGGCTGGATATGGGCTTGCAGCCTCGTGCCGTGAGTCGTGACTTGGATTGGGGTATTCCTGTGCCGGTAGAAGGTGCTGAAGGCAAGGTATTGTATGTCTGGTTTGATGCTCCGATCGGCTATATCTCCAATACGAAGGAATTATTGCCTGACAGTTGGGAAAAATGGTGGAAAGATCCCGAGACCAAGATGGTTCATTTTATCGGTAAGGATAATATCGTGTTCCACTGTATCGTATTCCCTTCCATGTTAAAGGCCGAAGGTTCTTATAATCTGCCGGAAAATGTTCCTGCCAATGAGTTCCTGAACCTGGAGGGTGACAAGATTTCTACTTCCCGCAACTGGGCTGTGTGGTTGAATGAATACCTGGTAGATATGCCTGGCAAGCAGGATGTGCTGCGCTATGTCCTGACAGCCAATGCGCCTGAAACCAAGGATAATGACTTTACCTGGAAAGATTTCCAGGCTCGTAATAATAATGAGCTGGTGGCTATCTTGGGTAACTTTGTCAACCGGGCCCTTGTCCTGACAGGCAAATACTTTGACAGTAAGGTGCCGGTTGCCGGTGAACTGACCGACTATGACCGTCAGACCCTGAAGGACTTTGAAGATGTGAAAGAAAATGTAGAGCGTCTGCTGGATACATACCATTTCCGCGATGCCCAGAAAGAGGCGATGAACTTAGCCCGTATTGGTAATAAATACTTGGCTGACACGGAACCTTGGAAGTTGGCTAAGACGGATATGGCGCGTGTGGCAACGATCATGAATATCGCCTTGCAGATTACAGCAAATTTGGCGATCGTATTTGAACCGTTCCTGCCGTTCAGTATGGAAAAACTGAATAAGATGCTGAATGTGGAAGCGCTCGGTTGGAATCGCTTGGGTGCAACTGATCTGCTGGAAGCCGGTCATCAGTTAGGAAAGACTGAACTGTTGTTCGAAAAGATTGAAGATGACGTGATTCAGGCTCAGATCGACAAGCTGCTGGCTACCAAGAAAGCCAATGAAGAGGCAAATTACAAAGCAAAGCCGGTACGTGAAAACATCGCCTTCGACGATTTTACGAAGTTGGATATCCGAGTTGGTACAGTGCTGGAATGTACAAAAGTACCAAAAGCCGACAAGCTGTTGCAGTTCCGTATCGATGACGGTCTGGAGAAACGGACGATCGTTTCGGGTATAGCCCATTATTATAAACCGGAAGAACTGGTTGGCAAACAGATCTGCTTTATTGCCAATCTGGCACCTCGTAAGTTGAAAGGCATTGTATCAGAAGGTATGATTCTTTCGGCTGAAGATTTTGATGGAAAATTGGCTGTCATTACGCCGGAGAAGGAAGTGAAACCGGGTAGCGAAGTTAAATAAAAAGGCTATGGATAAAATCCAGATGGTTGACCTGCATAGACAGTATCTGCGGCTACGTCCGGAGCTGGATCTGGCTATGCAGGAAGTAATCGATTCATGTGCCTTTATTAACGGACCTCAGGTACAGCGTTTTGCCTCGCATTTGTCATCGTACTTGGATGTTCCGTCTGTCATACCTTGCGGTAACGGAACGGATGCCTTGCAGATTGCGCTGATGGCACTTGACCTGAAGCCGGGAGATGAAGTGATCGTGCCGGCTTTTACCTACGTGGCAGCTGCCGAAGTGGTCTCACTGCTGGGCTTGATACCAGTATGGGTAGATGTCGATGAAAAGACGTTTAATATTAATCCCTGGATGATAGAATCGGCGATTTCGCCCAAGACGCGGGCTATCGTCGTCGTGCATTTGTTCGGTCAATGCTGCGATATGGAAAAAATAATCCAGATTGCCGAGCAGAATCATCTGTATGTGGTTGAAGATAATGCCCAGTCGCTGGGGGCAGAGGTCTTGTTTGCCGATGGCAGTCGCCGGAAAGCCGGAACGATTGCCCATATCGGTACGACCTCTTTCTTCCCTTCCAAACCGCTGGCCTGTTATGGTGACGGCGGAGCTGTCATGACTGCTGATGAACGTCTGGCTGAACGGATCCGGATGATCGCCAACCACGGGCAGCAGCAGAAATATCATCATAAGATAATCGGATGTAATTCTCGTCTGGACACTTTGCAGGCTGCCGTGCTGGATACTAAACTTCCTCATCTGGATGCGTTTGCAGAGGCTCGCCGTCAGGTGGCTGAGCGCTATGATGAGGCATTCGGTAATGATCCCCGCTGGCAGATTCCTGTCCGGGCTTCCTATTCAACCCATGTCTATCATCAATATACCTTGCAGGTGGCCGATGGACAACGGGATGGCCTGCAGCAATACCTTCGGGAAAAAGGAATACCTTCGATGATTTATTATCCGCTCCCGTTGCATAAACAGGCGGCCTTCTATGGTTTTTCCCGAATCGGTTCGGTTCTGTCGGCTTCTGAAAAGTTAGTTCAGTCGGTGTTGTCATTGCCGATTCATACAGAGATGGCACCCGAAGAAGTGGATTACATCATTGAAACCGTATGTAATTATGGAAAATAAAAGGAAAATACGCTTTGCCGTTGTCGGATGCGGACATATTGGAAAGCGGCATGCTGAAATGGTTGTACGTGATCCCGGAGCAGAACTGGTGGCCTTGTGTGATATCCGTCCGAAAGAGGAACTTGGTATTGAAGCCTATCCGGTGGCATTCTTTTCGGATCTGACTTCGCTGCTTCAATCTGGTTTGGATATAGACGTTATCAATATATGTGTGCCGAACGGTCTTCATGCTGAAATGGCGATTCAGGCGATTGAATCGGGGCATCATGTGGTGATCGAAAAGCCGATGGCTTTGCAGGTGCAGGATGCCGAGCGGGTCTTGCAGGCTTCTCTGAAGTTCCAGAAAGAAGTATTCTGTGTGATGCAGAACCGCTATTCTCCGCCGTCTGTCTGGATTAAGCAGATGATCGATTCCGGACGGTTGGGAAAGATTTATCTGGTTCAGTTGAACTGCTTCTGGAATCGCGACGAGCGTTACTATAAGCCGGGTGGCTGGCATGGAAATGCTTATCTTGACGGTGGTACTCTGTTTACCCAGTTCTCTCATTTTATTGACATTATGTACTGGCTCTTTGGAGATATACAGCATATCCAGGCGCGTTTTGCCGATTTCAATCATCAGCAGCTGACTGACTTTGAAGATTCCGGTCTGGTGACATTTGAGTTTGTAAATGGTGGCATGGGCAGCTTGAACTATTCAACAGCTGTGTGGAACAAGAATATGGAGAGCAGTATGCTGATCATTGCTGAGAATGGAAGTGTCAAGATAGGCGGACAGTATATGAATGAAGTAGAATACTGCCACATTAAGGAATACGAAATGCCGGAACTGGCTCCGACGAATCCGGGAAATGATTATGGACCTTATAAAGGATCGGCCCAGAATCATAACTTTGTGATCCGTAATGTAGTGGAGGTCTTGCAGCAATCGGGAGCTCAGAATACGACGACAGCTCTCGAAGGCCTGAAGATTGTGGATATTATCCGACGGATTTATGCGTTGAAGAGCAATTAAAATAGAATGTGTCAGAATAAACAGATAGCATCAATTTTGTGTTGAGATCATATCTGTTTATTTTGACACATTTCTTGTAAGGTATTGTATTTTTATTCCCCCTCTTGATACCGGAGCCATCCGTCATAACCGTCTTGTAGGTTATAAACCATGAATCCTTTGCTCAACAGTTGTTTGGCGGCCATCCGGCTGCGAACACCACCCTTGCAATAAACGGCTACCGGTTTGCTTTTGTCTAACAGGGAATCGGCTTCCTGCAGGAAAGTCTCTTTTTTGACATCGATGTTCCGTGCGGAGGCGATATGTCCTTTGGCGTATTCATCTGCTGTGCGCACATCTACCAGCTGTGCTCCCGGATAAGCTGCCCAGCATTGATCAAAGCCGGCTGCTGTGTAGGTGGTGAAATTCGGATCTTTGTCCAATATTTGCAATGAATCCGGTATCTGAACTGTCGGTGTTGTCTGATTCTGTCCCATGACTGTACCTGTAGTAGCCAGGAAAAACAGTATAGATAGGATCTGCTTCTTATTTTTCATTCTAATTTAAACTTATAGACTTAAAAATAGATACTTCCATAAAGCAGCCGCATGCAGGGATTGGCGAATCTGGTCAGAACGCAACAGGTCGAGTACTTCATCCCGTGTAAGCAGATGGATGGTAAGATCTTCGGTTGCTTCCTGATGGGGAGCAGAGATCGGTTCTACATCTGTTGCCAGGAAGGTATAAGTCAGATTGTTCATGGTGCTGGGATTGGCAGAAAGAGTCATGAACGGTGACCAGTTTCCATTCCCGTAGCCGGTTTCTTCCCATAATTCACGCCGTGCTGATTCGAGCGGAGATGCGTCACCAGGATCGCACACGCCGGCACACAGTTCATAGCGTACTTCTTCGATGCCATGCCGGTACTGACGGATGAAGATAAACTTCTGGTCTTTTGTAATGGCGATGGTATTGACCCAGTTGGGGTATTCGAGGATGTAATAGTTGGGAATGATATTCCCGTTGGGCAACTGCACGGTGTCTTTCCTGGCTGTCAGCCAGGCATCCCGATATATGTAAGACCGGTTAAGGACTTTCCATAACCGGCCTTTCTCTTTATAATCTTGTTCCATAATAGCTGTTATACGTATTTAAATACGTTCCAGTACATGCTTGATCAGTTCCCAGGTGCGGGCCACTGAAGAAATGCTGACGCGTTCATCCGGTGAATGCGGATGCTCGAGGTCCGGACCGATGGAAATCATGTCCATCTGCGGATAGGCTCCCTGAATAATGCCGCATTCCAGACCGGCGTGCATGACTTTTACTTCTGCGTCCTTGCCGAATAGATCTGCAAACGTCTGTTTCATCAGATCTAAAATGGGGGAGTTGATATTCGGTTGCCATCCGTTGTATCCGTTCGTGATTTCAACCTTGGCTCCGGCTAAGGCAAAAATACTTTCCAGACTGGAGCAAAGTGCATCTTTGCGGCTTTCGGAAGAACTTCTGACAAGTAATTTGATTTCTATCAGTTCGTCTGTAGACTTGACAATGGCCAGGTTGGAAGATGATTCAACAGTGCCTGGGAAGTCGTGCAGCATCGTGATGACTCCGTTCTGACAACCTTCGATGGCATTGATCAGGTCGTCTTGTATTTCTTCGGGGATCAAGGTGGTTGGCAGGTCTGTCATTTCTGCTGAGAAACGAATGTTCTCTTCGATGCCGGCAAACTCTTCCTGATACATGTCCTGATAATCAGAAACCAGTTCCCATAAGGCTTCTACGTTGTCTCCCGGAATCGTAACAACAGCCACTGCTTCTCGTGGTATGGCATTCCGTAAGTTGCCTCCTTCAATGGCTGAGAGACGGGCACCATAGTCACAAACAGCCTCTTTCAGGAAACGGAACATCAGTTTATTGGCATTTCCACGCCCCAAGTGAATGTCCACGCCTGAGTGGCCTCCTTTCAGTCCGGATAAATGCAGGCGGACAGCTACGTCGCCTTCCGGAATATAGGTATCTTCCTTGAATTGGAAAGTGATGTTCATATCGGCACCACCGGCACAACCTACAAACAGTTCGCCTTCCTTCTCTGAATCACAGTTCAACAGAATATCACCTTTCAGGAAACCTGGTTTCAGCCCGAAAGCTCCTACCATGCCTTCTTCTTCATCAACGGTGAAGAGTGCTTCTATCGGACCGTGTTTCAGTGTATTGTCTGCCAGCACGCCCATGGCTAAGGATACGCCGATTCCATTGTCGGCACCCAATGTCGTTTCGCGGGCCTTCACCCAGTCTCCGTCAATCCAGGCATCGATCGGATCGGTCAGGAAATTATGATTGACCGACGAGTTCTTTTGCGGAACCATATCCAGATGAGCCTGCAAAGTAACGGTCTTCCGGTCTTCCATACCAGGAGTAGCCGGCTTGCGGATCAATACGTTTCCTACTTTATCTTGCAAAGTCTCAAGCCCTAACTTCTTACCAAATTCTACAATATGACGGCTTACTGCCTCAACATGCCCTGTTGGGCGTGGAATTTGGGTTAGTTCATAAAAATTGCCCCACACTTGCTTGGGTGATAGCTCCTTAATCTCTGCTGACATAATGTTATTAGTTTGTTAGTATTTAAGTTGAGCTGGCGAGGCTTCAAATACGATGAAAAAACCTGCCTGCTTAATTTTCAATTGTCGTGATTCGGCTGATCACTGTTTTTGTTTGTGAGTGGTAAGGCCACAACACCTGCCAGTCCACAAATACCGGTCCAAACCGTTTGTACCGTGTGTACCACCAGGGCAAAAGCGGCTGCATCATTTTCGTTGACACCAAAGCAGACCAACGTAGAGATCACCATGAAATGCCATGGCCCGATACCGCCCTGTACTGGAACTGCCACACCGATGCTGCTCATGGTGAAGGCTATCAGACCTACCGACATGCCCAGATCACGTGTGAAATCGAACGCATAAAAAGTGATGTAAAAATAAAAGAAATAGCCAGTCCAGATTAACAGTGTCTGTATCAGAAATAAACCTTTGCTTTTCATTACCCAGACGCTGCGGATACCGGTCCAGATATTCTTCAAAACTCCTTTTGCTTTTTGAACCAGCGTAAAGTTACTCAAATATTTGAATACGAACCAAACGGCAACGATAATAATTACCAAAAAAGCGTAAATCCAGATCGAGTTGAACATCGAGCGGAAACCGACGATCAGATCAGGATTACGACGGAAGAAATGAATGAAGAATTCGATGTTGAAAACAAAAATGGATAAGGTGATCAGTCCCACCATAATGGTGTCGCTTACCCGGTCGATCAGCAGTGTACCGAGCAGTTTGGAGAAAGAAATCTTCTCATACTTGGTGATCATACCGCAGCGCCAGACTTCTCCTACACGGGGCAGAACCAGATTAACGGCATAATTTCCCAATACGGCATAAATGATGTTGCTCATTTTGATTTTCTCGCCTAATGAACGGATCAGCAGGCCCCAGCGAAATCCACGGACGACATTGGCAAACAAACCAAATAGAAGAGAAAACAGGATAATCCGGTAATCAACACCTGACTTGATGACCTGCCAGATCTCGGTAATATCCATGTTGCGGTACAGAAACCAGAGCAAAAGACAACCCAGTAAGAGAGGTAGAAATATCTTAATTATCGTGTGTAATGTGCTTTTTAGATTCATCAGACACTTATATTCGTTAAATTATTTGTACTTTTGTATCAGGCAAAGATAAGCATATTATTTTAATATAAACCCATTACTCCTCGAAGTGAATGAGATTAGTTAAACCGAAAAAAGCATTGGGGCAACATTTCCTGAAGGATTTGCAGATTGCCCGCCGAATAGCAGACACCCTTGCCGAATATAAAGGAACTCCTGTTCTTGAAATCGGTCCGGGCATGGGAGTTCTTACCCAATTCCTGCTGGAAGCCGAACACGATCTGAAAGTGGTGGAGCTCGATCAGGAATCAGTGGCCTATCTGGAACAGAATTTCCCTGACTTGAAAGGACGGATCATTCCTGCCGACTTCCTGAAACTGGACTTGTCGTCTCTGTATAAAGGGCCGTTTTGTGTGATCGGAAATTATCCTTATAATATATCGAGCCAGATTTTCTTTAAGGTGCTCGATTACAAAGATCAGATTCCCTGTTGTTCGGGCATGATTCAGAAAGAAGTGGCCGAACGGCTTGCCGGCAAACCCGGGAGCAAGGCTTATGGCATTATCAGTGTCCTGTTGCAGGCCTGGTATGATATAGAATACTTGTTCACGGTGAGTGAATCGGTATTTGATCCGCCTCCAAAAGTCAAAAGCGCTGTGATAAAAATGACGCGTAACGGGCGGACAGCGTTGGGTTGCGACGAGAAACTCTTTAAGACGGTTGTGAAGACAACATTCAACCAGCGCCGGAAAACCTTGCGTAACTCCATCAAGCCGATCTTGGGAAAAGAGTTCCCTGATTATGCATTGCCCGTCTTCGACAAACGGCCGGAACAGCTTTCTGTCGAACAGTTTATCGAGCTGACGCTGCTGGTGGATAACTGGCTTAAGACAGCCGGGGCGCGTCCTGAAGAATAAAACGAACTTAACTTGGCGGCCGCTGGTTATAGCGGCTGCATAACAATATTAAAAACGGAGCAGCCATGACAGAACTGACGAAAGAATACATAGACAATCTGAAGAAAATCATTGAAGAAAAAGATGATGTCAAGGCAAAGGAACTGCTGAAAGACCTGTATCCGGCGGACATAGCCGAAATTTATCAGAAACTCGACCTGCAGGAAGCTATTTACCTGTATATGCTGATGGACGGTGAACAGGCGGCAGACGTCTTGATGGAACTGGATGAAGAAGATCGTCACAAACTGTTAAAAGAACTTCCGAATGAGTTGATCGCCAAGCGTTTCGTAGATAACATGGAGACGGACGATGCGGTTGACCTGATGCGTGAGCTGGATGAAGACAGACAGGAAGAAATCCTTTCGCATATCGAAGACGTTGAACAGGCGGGTGATATCGTCGATCTGTTGAAGTACGATGAAGATACGGCCGGTGGTCTGATGGGTACGGAAATGATTGTGGTGAACGAGAACTGGAGTATGCCCAAATGTATTGACGAGATGCGTAAGCAGGCGGAAGAGGTGGATGAAATCCATTATGTCTATGTGGTGGATGACGACGATCGCCTGCGTGGTGTGCTGCCGCTGAAAAAGCTGATAACCAATCCGTCGGTTTCCAAGATCAAACACGTGATGAAGAAAGACCCGATTGCCGTGCACGACAGTGACAGTATCGAGGAAGTGACGCAGACGATTGAGAAATATGACCTGGTGGCTGTTCCTGTTATCGACAGTATCGGGCGTCTGGTCGGACGAATCACGATCGATGACGTCATGGATGAGGTACGTGAACAGCACGAACGTGACTATCAGTTGGCTTCCGGTATCTCTCAAGATGTAGAGACGTCGGATAATGTGTTTACCCAAACGGCTGCGCGCCTGCCCTGGCTGCTGATCGGAATGATCGGCGGACTGAGTAATTCCATCATCTTAGGCGGATTTGAGAACAGCTTTGCGACGAATCCGAAGACGGCGCTTTTCATTCCGCTGATTGGCGGAACGGGCGGAAACGTCGGGATTCAGTCTTCTGCCATTGTGGTGCAGGGCCTGGCCAACAATACATTGAAGGAAGGCAATATCTTTACCCAAATCCTGAAGGAAAGTATCGTTTCGGTTATCAATGCCAGTATTATCAGTCTGATTGTTTTCGTTTATAACTTCTTTATGCTGGGCGACCGTGCGATTACGGCTTCCGTTTCGCTGAGCTTGTTTACGGTTGTGATTTTCGCCAGTATCTTTGGTACATTCGTGCCGTTGCTCCTCGATAAGTTGAAAATAGATCCGGCCTTGGCGACCGGACCTTTCATTACGATTTCGAATGATATTATCGGCATGCTGATCTATATGTTCATGGTTTCAGCATTGACATAAGCTGCCTTTTCGATTATTGCTGCAACACGTCATTGGCCGGGTCGAATCCGCCTTCAAACTGGTTGTCTTCGATGGTGGCATTCGTGACCCGTTCCAGCATAATCCGGTGTTTGTTCCAGTGGAAAGGCGGATAAGCCTGGTTCTGGTGAATGGTATTGTGTCGGAACACCAGTCCGTCGACTGACTTGGCATAAAGGATCGGTGTATCAAACGTGTCAAACTCATTATCTTCGATTACAATGCCGCTGTGGAAATACTTTTGCTGGTGTTCCAGATCCGGTATTTCCGGATAAATGGAGATGACGGCATTCGTGAACTGGAACATATTGGTCAGGGCATTGATGAACCGGTTGTGTCTGATCAGAATATCCCGGCAGGCTCCGGTTTCATACCAGCCATTGCAGTCTCCGCAAAGCAGGATGGCTGTGCCTGAAGTATAGTCAAACAGATTTTCTTCCACCACCGTTTTCTTGGGCGTACTGAACAGACTTCCCCGTGCCCGGTTGTGCCGGATAGTGTTGTGGGCAAAGATCACCTCCGGCGTCCAGGTCAGGTTTTCTATTCCGATGGAGGCTTCCGGTGTGACTTCTGCGGGCAATGCCTGTGCGAATGCGATGCGGAAAACCTTGGCACCGCATACAGAATCCTGATCTTCCGGCCGGATGGAAGCGATCTGGTTGGTTCCGTCGAGCAGTTCCATGGTCTTGGAGCGGATAAACTGGACGGTGTCTCCCGCAAATCCCCAGTCAAAGCCATAGGCCTGCGCATGTTCAAACGAAGCCAGAACGGTTTTGTCGTCCAGACGCTGCCGGACTTTCAGATAGACACCATGTACATTGATCGCGTCGTCCATCATATTCTCATACAGTCCGTTCTCCGAACGGATCAGTCCTTTGCAGTTGGAGAAATGGGTGGCGTCGGCCTGGGTGGTGAAATACCGCGGATCATCTTTCCCTTTCAGGCAGACCGAGAAGCTGTCGAGCTGGATGTTATTGCAAACCTGTGCTAATACGCCCATGCCTTCTGCATAATGTACCTGGATGTTTTTCAGGGTTGTATTGGTGTTATGCGACAGGAAAATACCGGGCGCCGGACGATACCAGGTTCGCATGGCCAGTACCGTGCCGGGAACCAGCTGCGGGTTCTTCCAGCCTTCGGCCAGTATTCTGCGGTTGCCCAGATCTTTTACCTTGGACAAGACCATCCGCACATCGCTGCTGTTGTAGACCAGACGACGGGTTTCCGGCTCGAAAGCGATGCAGATAGGAGGACAGTGCCGCCATCCTTCTCCTTTGACGAACAACGAGTCTCCCGAGATTTCATACTGTACCCACGGCGCCAGTTCCAGTGTGATCTGTCCGGCCTGCGGATCGTTGGCAATGACGGATGCCTGTGTGATATGAGGCTGCTCAAAGTCGATGGAGAAATTTTTCAGGGTGCAGTCCTTGCTGCGAAGTAAAGAAAGTGGCAGCATGCGCCCGTGGAACACCAGTTCCGCGTTTTGTCCGTCGAAGGTCACTCCGTCCATATCTTCCAGGGCCAATCCGACAGCTTTGGGATTGGGCTGATCGTGGTTGGAGACAAAATAGGTGCGCGAGGCGGCCTGGTCGGGATAAAAATCATAGCGCCCGGCCGGCAGGACAATGGTCAGTTCTTTCCCTTCCGGGTGTTCCTTCCGGATGGTCTGGAGTGCTTTCTCGATCAGCGGAGACATGTTTTCACGTGTGTCCGGACGGATGCCATAATCAGACAGGTTATACACGGTTTTGCCGGCCGGTCCGCCTGTGCAGGAGGCGAACTGCAGCAGACAGCAGGCTAACAGTCCGAGAAAAGTTGCTTGTTTCTTCATGATGATTACTGCTTTTAAGATTTATTATATCGAAAATACTTGACAAACCACTTGACAATATCTACTTTTGCACTGTGGTTTTTTCATAATAGTATTAGATTTAAGGTTAACAAAGTTTGATTAGGGGTTGTCGTGAGACAGCCTTTAATTGTTTATAGACCTTTCCTCTCTTATTTCGTGGCTGAGATTCCGCATGAAAACGGAAATTTCAGGTTTTGGGAAGACTTGTAATAGACTTCTGCCGCACCGATTTTCAGCTTCGCCCGGATTTTCACGGGAATGTGATTCTCATCATCGCCTATCCAGACTTCTCCGGCTGCTTTGCTTTGGGTGAAGGCTTCATCATACACATCTACATAGAAATGACGGGTCCGGTATTTCACACCGTCCCGTTCAATCACCTGCTGTCCTTCATACCGGAAGGCGGCACGCACCATGTCACGGCCGACGGCAATCAGGAAAGGACACTCATGGCCTATCGTCAGCCGGTTCCAGTCTAATGACCGCAGATACATTGTGGCCGAAAGCATGTCATGTACATTCCCTTCCGCCGTCAGCAGCGTATCAATCTTGACGCGTGTCGGTGTGTAGCGCTTGGAATGAACATGCACCTGATCTTTCACATACGAGAATGTCAGTTCGTCGATCGAATAATAATCACCGTCATCTGAATGCTTGCTGCTGTATTGCAGCCGCCCTTTGTCATACGAATAAAAGCAGGCAAGGGTATCGCGCATCCGGTAGACACGCTCAAACAGGCCGTTGGTCTTGAACAGAAGGGAATAATGCCAGGCCGGCTGGTTCTGGAACGAAGCTTTGTCGACCGACAGCGTCGCTTCTCCGGCTTTCGCCATAATCAGTCCCCATTTGAAATAAAGCTGATAATTCACCGTCTCACCCGGCTGGAACCGCGAGACGGGAATTTCCTGGGCTGCCAGCGAAGCACAACCGAGCAGGCAGCACAGCAAGATCATCATCCTTTTAGAAAGAGAAACCGCCCAGTCCATTGGATGATGATGATTGTTTATTACGTCCTTCTTCCCGGTAATCCCGCTTTTTCTTGGTCGTTTCCTTCGGCTTGTTCTTGGTGATGTCCAGCGGCTTCTGTTTCAGCCACGGCGTTTCGCGGATGTTCCACGTCTCTTCTACCTGGAAGTTCTGCATGATCGTATATACTTTCGGGCAGTAGAAGACTTCTTCGGGCTGCCGTTTCTCGGCATAGTTGCCGGTGTCCCATATTCCGTTTCCGTTGGCGTCCATCACCAGGCGGGCATAATACTTGTCCGGCTTCAGGTCCATGAACAAGACGCCGCCGTTCTTGACCGTGGCTTTCCGTATGGGCTCGTCTTTCGAGTTCAGCAGCTCGACATAGGCCGGAACCGTGTCGTTCCCGATGATGTTGATATAGAGATGGCCATAACTGTCTTCAGGCTTGATCTTGAACTTCGCCTGGAATTTATCGTTCCACTTGCCGTACAGACTGTAGATGGCAGCCGAATCGACGCTGATCTGGTAGGATTCTCCGTATTTCCATTTCCGCTGGATATAATAGCCCAGTGAGTTGATAGAGTCCTGATAGAAATCGAAATCGACAGTCGTCCAGACCGAGTCGATCTCCTGTTCCAGATGGAAGAATTCCTTCTTGAGCTCGATAGGTGGTTCGTCGAATGCCACCGAGACGGTATCAAACAGGTCCATGTCGCCGGGCGCGTCGATGGTCATGTTCAGGAAGACGATCTCCGGCTCACCATTCTTTTTCTTCTTGCGTTTCTGTTCTCCCCGGCGGCGCAACACGGTCTGAATGGTGTCTGTCTGGGGTTGCAGAATACCCAGGGAATCGCTTTTCGGATAAGTGATTTCCATCTGCAGGGTATCACGCTTCCATACGGTCGAGTCCGTCAGCCAGAAGGTGATGTTTTTCCCGCCGTCGGTCGGCTGTTCCAGATACCAGTCGGCCTGTTCCGGCTCGAAGTTCAGGGGAACAGGTGCCGGAACCGTATCAACCGGAACATTGAAATGCAGGATAAACCGGTGTTCATCCGGCCGCTCCGGACGAGTCATATACTGGCGCTCGAATTTCTCCTTAAAGAGCCGCAGTTCGATGTTGTCAGGCAGGAAACGGGTGAACGCCACCTGCTTGATTGTATCGATCGTCAATGAATCGACCCAGGTCGTATCCATCCGCGTTGCCGGTTCGAAGGTCGGTACGACAACCGAATCCAGGAAGGCGATATCCTCGCCCGGCTGGTCGAACTTATAATCGCGGTTCACGTCATTCAGGGCATAAACGCGGTAGGTGCCCGGCTTGATGTTGCGCACCGTAAAACGTCCCCGGTCATTGGTGCGCGAAGTCCGGTCGAAAGGCAGTTTCTGAAAGGCCGAATCCGCCAGGTTGCTGTGCAGGCCGATCGAGATGCCCGGCATCGGTTCCAGGTTCTCGGCGTTGAGGACATATCCCGAAATCTCCAGTGAGTCGATCACATCGCCCGTCGAGAAGGCGAACGAGAAATTCTCCAGCACATTCTTCTCGTTGTTGTCGGCAATCGAATTGGTGAAGTCGATGGTATATGTCATGTTCTCCTTCAGCGTATCCAGCAGTTCCACCTGGATTTTCCGCCCGGCACTTTGGATGATGGGCAGTTCCCGTTGCGGCGGAGTGATGATCACGTTCTCCGACGGGTTGTCGATCTGGATTAACTCGTCGAACAGCAGTTCCACTTTCTTGCCTTTGTAATTCGTGGAATTGGGAAGAGGCGTACTGCCGATAAACTTGGGCGGATCTTCGTCATAAGGTCCTCCGTTGGGTGTCGCCATGTTGGCACAGGCACATAAGACAAGCAGCATGCAAACGCCTGTCCATCCGAGAAGCCGTTGATAGAAACTCTTTCTTATTCTCATTGTCTGTAGATAATACTGGGCAAAAATAGATAAAATAACTGTGATTTCCACTATCTCATCCAGATAAACCCTCGAAAGCGTCACGGCTTGAGCAGCTGGAAGCCCAACCGGCAGTACAGGCATTTCTTCTGTTCGCAGTAGTTCCGCTTCAGCTGGATCAGCGCCTGGGTGTCGCCCGCGTTCCGGGGTTTCATCCCGACCTGGCTGAACAGGGAAATGATGGAGTTCTGCTCCGGCGGAATACTGGCCAGGAGGCGCAGGGCGCGTGCCTTGTGCTCGTCCATCCGGTGATAGAGGCCATAGGCGAACATCAGGGGAACGACCGTGTTGATCAGCAGCATGTTGAGGGCATTCTCGCCCAGCTGTTTCTTCCTGTGTGGCGACGGACGGAGAAAGTTGTAGTGCGTGTCCCAGAATGCTGACGCCGGTACCCGGAAGAAATCCTTGAGCTCGCGGGGCGTGCGGGCCGAGAGAACCGACGAGAACAGGGTGTCGTGCCGGATCCAGATGGCCGCGAGTTCGACGAGCTTGATGTGGGGCGTCGCGTCGGGCCGGAGGCGCAGGTTCCGGAAAATATGGGGCTCGAGTGGCTCCAGCCCGTATTTCTTGCGGAGGAAGCTGTATTCCTGTTGCAAGAGCCGGTAGTAATGATGGCGGTTCCCGGTGGAATCGTTTAGCAGACCGGCCTGTCCGAGGAAGAGGGCTTCGACCTGCGAAGCGCTTGGCCGCTGCTTCAGGATGCACTTCAGGGGCAGGCTGCGGGCCAGGCGTTCGAAGGCATCGCTGTTGACGCCGAAGCCGAAGTTGCGGCAGAGCAGGATGTAGAACACCTCGTTCCAGTCTTTCTGATACAAGTCCAGCCAGCGGAGGATATCGTCGGTCTTCCGCTCCAGCCGTTCGGCCAGCAGGGCGTCCATCCATTGCAGGCGGAACACCGGGTCGATGGCAGGAAGGCGCTCGAGGCAGGCCACCGGACTGTCGCGGGTGAGCAGCCATTCCATGTTGTCGATGACCTGTTCCGGAACGGGCAGGACCAGCTGCGGGATGGCTTCTCCGTTCTGGCGGAACACGGTGCCGTCGTCTGTCTCAACGACGTGCAGGATGACATTTCCGTAGGCTTTGTCGGCCGAGTGGCCGTGCGCCAGCCAGTCCGACGCTTTCTGGTGTATCTCCACACTGCCGGCCCATACAGTTCCGTTGATTCTGATTTTCGCATTGAAGAAATCGGGCCCGGCATCGGTGTTCTCCAGGCCGGGATCAATAATCTCGAGTGTATCGCCCTGCGTCGTGGTGAGGCCCGACGGCCGATACAGCCGGTATTTCCAGAGGTAATGAAGTAGTTGTTCCATATTTTCACAGTTAAGGAATGAGACCTGAAGCAAAGGTAAGAAAAGAAATTGGGAATTTTGGTTACCTTTGCGGAAATATTCGGGCCTATGGACTTATTAAATGATTGGATTAGCAGCATCAACGACGTATTGTGGTCGTACATCCTGATCATCATGCTGCTGGGTTGTGCTTTCTGGTTTACCATCCGCAGCCGCTTTGTGCAGTTCCGGATGATTGGGGAAATGATTCGCCTGCTGGGTGACTCGCCGAAGAAGGCCGACGGGCACGAAAAACATATCTCGTCGTTCCAGGCCTTTGCCGTTTCGCTGGCCAGCCGTGTCGGGACGGGCAATCTGGCAGGTGTGGCCACGGCCATCACGGTAGGCGGTCCGGGAGCGATCTTCTGGATGTGGATCATTGCCCTGATCGGTTCGTCGAGTGCCTTTGTCGAATCTACGTTGGCCCAGCTTTACAAACGGCGGGGAAAAGACTCGTTCGTGGGCGGTCCGGCCTATTACATGGAAAAAGGACTGAAGGCCCGCTGGATGGGCATCCTTTTTGCCGTACTGATATCCATCACTTTCGGTTTTGCCTTTAACTCCGTGCAGAGCAATACGATCTGTGCGGCATGGGACAAGGCTTTCGGCATTGATCCTGTCTGGATGGGAATTATCCTGACGGCCGTGACGCTGCTGATCATCTTCGGCGGCATCCACCGCATTGCCAAGGTGAGCGGTGTGATCGTTCCGGTCATGGCGCTGGGTTATATCATCCTGGCCCTGGGCGTCGTCTTGTTCAACCTCGGGAAACTGCCGGATGTGATCCGCCTGATCATCTCGAATGCCTTCGGCTGGGAACAGGCCTTGGGCGGCGGCATCGGCGCGACACTGATGCAGGGCATCAAACGGGGTTTATTCAGCAACGAAGCCGGTATGGGTTCGGCGCCGAACGTGGCGGCTACGGCCCATGTCTCTCATCCGGTGAAACAGGGACTGATCCAGGCGCTGGGCGTATTTACTGATACGCTGATCATCTGTACCTGCACGGCTTTCATCATCCTGTTCAGTGGTGTCTCCACCCAGACCAGCCTCAACGGCATCCAGCTGACGCAAGAAGCCCTGACGGCCGAAGTCGGATCGGCGGGCAGTGTCTTTATCGCCCTGGCCATCCTGCTTTTTGCCTTCAGCAGCATCATCGGGAATTATTATTACGGCGAAGCGAATATCCATTTCATCACGCGGCGGAAGCCGGTCCTCGTGGCGTACAGGCTGCTGGTGGCGGCCATGGTCTTGTGTGGCGCCCTGATGAGCCTCGACCTGGCCTGGAGCCTGGCCGATATCATGATGGGCCTCATGACGATCTGCAACCTGATCGCCATCTCCATCCTGAGCCGGCAGGCCTTTCTGCTGTTAGACAACTACATGGCCCAGAAACGGAAAGGCATCAAAAGTCCGGTCTACCGGAAAGAAGACATCCCGGAGCTGGAAGAAGAGGCCGAATGCTGGTAAAGATCAGTCGTACATCAGGGTGAACAGCCGGTCGGGATCGAACAGCTCGCCGGCCACCTGCCAGATGCTTTCGGCGGTGACGCCCTGAATCTGCTCGAATACTTCTTCCATCGAATCAAAACGGTTGTAGTGCAGGAAGCTTTTCCCCAGGTTGAGGAAGAGGCTTTCGCGGTTATCAACCGATACGCCCAGTTGCCCCAGGGCCTGTTTCTTGGCGGCTTCCAGCTGGCGTTCGCTCAGCTTTTCCGTGCGAAACTTATCCAGCTCGCGGTGTACCAGGTGCATGGCCCGCTTCCTGTTCTTTGGGTCGGTTCCGAAGTAGACGCTGAACACGCCCGTATCCGTGTACGAAGCTATATTCGACTCTACGTTATATACCAGTCCGTTGTGCTCGCGCAGCGACAGGTTCAGGCGGTTGTTCATGCCGGGTCCGCCCAAGATGTTGTTTAGCAGGAACAAAGAGATGCGGCGGTCGTCGAACATGCTGTACGCCCGGCTGCCGATCATCACATGCGCCTGGTGCGTGTCTTTCGACAGCAACCGCGATTCGGGAACCACCGGCCCGGGTTTCTGCCGCGACAGCCGGTTGGCCGAAGCCGGGATGTCGCTCATCAGTCCTTCCGCCCATTTCACGATCTTGCTGAAAGGAATGTTCCCCATCGAGAAAAAGACCATATTATCCGGCGTATAGAAACGGCGCATGAACGACCTGCCGCTTTCCGGGCCGAAGGCCGACAGGCAGTTCTCATCGCCCAAGATGTTATGCCCCAAGGCATGGCCCTGAAACAGCAGATTCTCGAAATCGTCGAAGATCAGCTCCGACGGGCTGTCTTCATACGAACTGATCTCATCGCGGATCACATCCGTCTCTTTGGCAATCTGCACCTCCGGAAACGTAGAATGAAACACCAGGTCGACCAGCAGGTCGAAGGCACGCTGGAAATGCTCGCGCATGAAGAGCGAATAGACAAACGTCTCTTCCTTCGTCGTATAGGCATTCAGTTCGCCACCCACCGTCTCCATCCGGTTCAGGATGTAGTTCGCACGATGGCGTTCGGTACCTTTAAAAATCATGTGTTCCACGAAATGCGCCAGTCCGTATTCCGATGGCTGCTCGTCGCGCGCCCCGGCATTGACGGCAAATCCGCAATACGCCACCGGCGATTCCGACGGCAAATGCACCATCCGCAGTCCGTTGGCCAAGGTATGTGTTGTATATTCCATAAATCTCGTTTTCTTTTCCGGCGCAAAGGTAGTATAAATTCCGGGAGGGAAAATCATTCTTTATTTGAAACACCAATCTGCCACAACTGAAAAATCAGTAAGGTATCAGGTCTGAATATCAGGAGAAATTTATATTCAACTTCCATCTTTTCTACCGTTTCTCTTAATATATTAATTAATTCATATATGTGATTTAATTGAATTACACTTGTGAATTGATTAATTTACTAATATGAATTGATTACATCACTTTAGTGAATTAATTAATTCGTAATCTGTTTTATAGGAATTATAAGTCGTAAAAATGATAATTTTTATCTGTTTATCAATATATTATGACTGTATATTCAAGGGATGCATCGTAGATATATAATTCATACATAAAATATTCATCCCGCCCACCTGCTATATTTTTGCCGACAAAGGCAGAAACTGTGAATTTATTGTTACTTTTGTTGTCAGAAAAAGAAAATAAAAAAGGCCAATGTGTTTTTTATAAAAAAATAAAAAAGTCCGGTCCTTATTGGGGGCAGGAAGCGCCTTTGGGCGTCATATAGGTATAAACATGATAACTTAAAGATTATTTATGCCATGAAATTATTTTCATCCATGCTCGTTTTGCTGGCAGGTTTGCTAAGTGCTTGCACGTCTCAGCAAAAAAACAATTATTTTACTCCGGTGGCCGATTGCCAGTTGAGGGCTCCGGCTTATCCGCTTGTCACGATCGATCCTTATACCAGTGGCTGGTCGTTTACCGATCAGCTGAATGCCGACCAGACGCGGCATTGGACCGGGAAGCCTTTCCCTTTGCTGGGTGTGTTGCGGGTCGACGGAACCAACTATCGTTTTATGGGAAAAGAGAATATCCCTCTGCGGCCTGTATTGAGTACGGCCAAGCTGGAAAAATGGGATGCTTCGTACACCGAGAAGAAACCCGCTGCCAACTGGTTTGAAGCAACCTTCAACGATGCTTCGTGGAAGAAGGGCAAAGCCGCTTTCGGAACGCCCGAGATGCCTCATCTGGCTACGACCTGGCAGTCTGAAGATATCTGGGTACGCCGCACCTTCGACCTGGATGAAGACGTAGCAGACCAGACAGTCTATCTGAATTATTCGCACGACGATGTATTTGAACTCTATATCAATGGGAAACAGGTTGTTTCGACCGGTAACACCTGGAAGAATGATGTCTTGCTGGAGCTGCCGGCCGACGTGAAGGCTTCCCTCCGGAAAGGCAAGAACGTGATTGCCGCGCACTGCCACAACACGACGGGCGGCGCTTATGTGGATTTCGGACTTTCTGTCAAGATGCCCGATGCCATGTTCTTTGAAACCGCTGCCGACCAGACACACGTCACCTTTACCCCGACGCAGACCTATTATACCTTTGCTTGCGGACCGGTGGCCCTGAAGGTGATCTTTACGGCTCCGCTGCTGATGGACGACTTGGACCTGATGAGCCGTCCGGTCAATTATATTTCCTATCAGGTAGAATCGGCCGACGGGAAGGCACACGATGTGCAGCTCTACCTCGAAGCCACTTCGGCCTGGGCAACCAATGTGCCCGGACAGGCTGTTGAGTCGGCGGTCATTCTGAAACCCGAAGGACTTCAGTATGCGATGACCGGTACGGTCGACCAGCCGGTGTTGCAGACCAAGGGCGATGATGTCCGGATTGACTGGGGACATTTCTATTTGGCAGCGCCC
The DNA here is from genome assembly GCF_023744375.2 of Parabacteroides sp. AD58. NCBI lineage: Bacteria > Pseudomonadati > Bacteroidota > Bacteroidia > Bacteroidales > Tannerellaceae > Parabacteroides > Parabacteroides absconsus. The sequence goes on from NZ_CP146284.1 coordinate 3,067,386, forward strand.
CAGAAAGAATCGGTGACCTTCGGTGCCAGCGATTTCATGAGCTTGAAAAAGGAATTTGCTGCCGCAGGATCTATTTCGAGAGGAAGAAACATCGACGATCCGAACCAGGAACATTCCTTGGCCATGGTTGATAACCTGGGAAGCGTGAAAGACGCGGCTTCCGGCTATGCCATGATTGCCTATGACGACGATTACGCCATCCAGTATTTCAACGACAACCGGATGGCTTACTGGAAACATAACGGACAGGTGAGCATCGACCAGGTGCTGCTGCAGGCATCGAAAGACTATGATCCGGTGATGCAGCGCTGCCGTACCTTCGATGAACAGCTGATGAACGACACCCGGACGGCGGGCGGTGAGCAGTATGCTGAGCTGTGTGCCCTCGTTTACCGCCAGATCCTGGCTGCCCACAAGCTGGTAGAAGACAAGAACGGTAACCTGCTCTACTTCTCGAAAGAGAACTTCAGCAACGGTTCGATCGGAACGGTCGACATTACCTATCCTTCATCGCCTCTCTTCCTGGTCTATAACCCCGAGTTGCTGAAGGGCATGATGAATTTCATCTTCGAATACAGTGAGAGCGGCCGGTGGCAGAAACCGTTTGCCGCACACGATGTGGGTACTTATCCGCAGGCTAACGGACAGACCTATGGAGGCGATATGCCGGTTGAGGAAAGCGGTAACATGCTGATCCTGACAACAGCCATCGCCCTGCGGGAAGGAAATGCCGACTATGCCAAGAAACACTGGGATGTGCTGACTACTTGGACCAACTATCTGGTAGAAGCCGGACTCGACCCGGAGAACCAGTTGTGTACCGACGACTTTGCCGGCCATTTTGCCCACAACGCGAACCTCTCGATCAAGGCTATCCTGGGTATTGCCGGTTATGGCAAGCTGGCTGAAATGCTGGGCGACCAGGAAACGGCAGACAAGTATCTGAAGGCAGCCAAGGAGATGGCGGGCAAATGGAAGGAAATGGCGATCGACGGCGATCATTACAAGCTGACATTCGACCAGCCGGGAACCTGGAGCCAGAAGTATAACCTGATCTGGGACAAACTGCTGGGATTAAACATCTTCGATAAAGACATCGCGACGACGGAAATGGCTTATTACAAGACGGTGCAGAACACCTACGGCCTGCCGTTAGACAGCCGCAAGACCTATACGAAGTCAGACTGGATCATGTGGACAGCCTGCCTGACGGGTGAGATGGACGATTTCAATGCCCTGGTCGCACCGGTGTATAAGTATGCGAACGAGACCCCGTCGCGTATTCCGCTCAGCGACTGGCACGAGACGACCGATGCCACTTCGGTAGGATTCCGGGCGCGCTCGGTAGTGGGCGGTTATTTCATGAAGGTGCTGGAACAGCGGATGTGTCCGGAGGCTTCGCAGCCGCAGCCGGCTCAATGAGCAGAGGCCGAAGCATCAGCCGGAATGATATAAAACAGAATTATTCATTGTTATATTTAAGTTTATATTTATGAAGAAGACCTTATTTGTATGTTGTGCCTTGGCATGGGCACTCTGTGCGCAGGCACAATGGAAGCCTGCCGGAGACAAGATCAAGACGCAGTGGGCCGAACAAGTTAACCCTGAGTCTGTATTGCCGGAATACCCGCGTCCGCAACTGGAGCGTGCCGACTGGATGAACCTGAACGGTGAATGGGAATATGCCATTCAGCCTGCCGGACAGGCAGAACCTGGGCAGTTCCAGGGAAATATCCTGGTTCCTTTTGCCGTTGAATCTTCGTTGTCGGGCGTACAGAAGGAAGTAGGCGACAAGAATGAACTCTGGTATAAACGCACATTTACCGTTCCTTCGAAATGGAAGGGAAAAGATATCGTCCTCAACTTTGGTGCGGTAGACTGGAAAGCCGAAGTGTTCGTCAACGACGTGTTGATCGGTTCGCACAAAGGCGGTTACACACCGTTCTCGTTCAATATCACCCCGTATCTGCAAGGCTCGGGCGCGCAGAAGTTAGTGGTCCGTGTATGGGACCCGAGCGACAAAGGCTATCAGCCGAGAGGAAAACAGACATCCAATCCGGAAGGTATCTGGTACACGCCGGTAACAGGCATCTGGCAGACCGTCTGGTTGGAACCGGTAGCCGAAAACCATATCACCAGCATCAAGGCCATTCCGAATGTAGATGCGAAGGTGATGAATGTAACCGTTGGTACATCGGCCTGTGCTTCCTCGATCGTGGAAGTGAAGTTATTGGATAAAGGCCAGGTAGTAGCGACTGGCAAGGGAATCCAGGGACAGGAAATCCGTTTGGGCGTCAATAATCCGACCTTGTGGAGTCCGTCTAATCCGTATCTGTACGACATGCAGGTTACGCTGCTGCAGAAAGGAAAAGCCGTTGATCAGGTGAAATCATATACTGCCTTCCGTAAAATCTCGGTTGGAAAAGACAAATCCGGTATCAAACGCATGTATCTGAATGATAAACCGCTCTTCCAGTATGGTCCGTTGGATCAGGGCTGGTGGCCGGATGGTTTATATACTGCTCCAACTGATGAAGCCCTGTTGTTCGACATCAAGAAGACCAAAGACTGGGGTTTCAACATGATCCGTAAGCACGTGAAGGTAGAACCGGCCCGCTGGTACTATCATTGCGACAAGGAAGGCATCCTGGTATGGCAGGATATGCCGAGCGGCGACATGGGCAACAGTTGGGCACCTCATACTTACAATGGTGGAACCGACAAACAGCGTACACCGGAATCGGTAGCCAACTACTACCAGGAATGGAAGGAAATCATGGATCTGTGCATGTCGAATCCGTCGGTTGTTGTCTGGGTTCCGTTCAACGAAGCCTGGGGACAGTTTGATACCGAAAAGGTAGTAGCCTGGACAGAAGCATACGATCCGTCTCGTCTGGTCAATCCGGCCAGTGGCGGTAACCATCGTCCTTGCGGTGACATCTTAGACCTGCATAATTATCCGGGACCGGATATGTTCTTGTCTGACCCACAGCGTGTCAATGTATTGGGTGAATATGGCGGTATCGGCCTTCCGTTGGAAAACCACCTGTGGTGGAACAAACGGAACTGGGGTTACATCCAGTTTAAAGACGGTGAAGCCGTGACAGCCGAATACGTGAAGTATGCCAACGAGCTGAAAGACTTCGTGAAACGCGGATTCTCGGCTGCGGTTTATACCCAGACCACCGATGTGGAAGGCGAAGTAAACGGTCTGATGACCTACGACCGTAAGGTAATCAAGATTAATGAAGCGAAAGTAAAGGCCGCCAATGAGGCTGTTATCCAGTCGCTGTCAGAATAAACACAGCCTATGACGACAATCGTACCAAAGAAGCGCATTAACTCGATTGATGCGCTTCGTGGTTTTGCGTTGATCGGGATCATGCTGCTGCATTGCATGGAGCGGTTTGACCTGACAATCATCCCGGAAGTGGCATCACCTTTCTGGCAACGGGTGGATACATTCGTTTATGAAGCCATGTATTTCCTCTTTGCCGGCAAGTCGTATGCCATTTTCTCTTTTCTGTTCGGTCTGAGTTTCTATATGCAGATGGACTCGCAGGCAGCCAAGGGGAATGACTTCCGCGCCCGCTTTGTCTGGCGGCTGGTCCTGCTCTTTCTCTTCGGCTACATCAACGGCCTCATCTATATGGGCGAGTTCTTCATTATCTATGCCGTATTGGGACTGTTCCTGGTTCCGCTGTACAAAGTGCCGACCAAATACTTGGTCGTGGTGATGATCCTGCTCTTCCTGCAGATTCCGGCGATTGTCAGCTTTGTTACCCTGTTGGGTAATCCGACGCTGAACGAACCTTCGTACCTGAATGTGTATATGAATCAGCTCTATGCTACGTGTGCCGGTATCTATGCCGAAGGCTCGTTCAAGGATGTGCTGGCTTTCAATGTATGGAACGGAGAAGTGGCCAAATGGTTATGGACCATCAACAATTACCGTTACCTGCAGTTGCTGGGTCTGTTCATCGCCGGCATGCTGGTCGGACGGATGGAAATACACAAGAGCGAAGAGAAGATGGTCCGTTACAGCCGCCTGATGCTGCCTTACAGCCTGGCATGGTTTGTTGTCTTTTACCTGATTGTCTGGCTGCTGCCGGCACTCGGTGTGACCGGTTTTGCCCTGTCGGTCGGAACGACCTTGTTCAAGACCTTCGCCAACCTGGGTATGATGATGCTGTACATCTGTGGCTTCACCTTGCTGTATTACAACCATGGATGGAAGAAAGGGCTCGACCGCATTGCGCCGGTCGGACGGATGAGTGTCACCAACTACATGGCGCAGTCGATGGTCGGTGTCTGTCTGTTCTATGGTTTCGGAGCCAACCTGGCCGTGCAGTGCAACTACCTGCAGAGCCTCTGTGTCGGTCTGCTGTTCTGTCTGGTACAGATTCTGTACAGCAACTGGTGGATCAAGCGCTTCTATTACGGACCGATGGAATGGCTGTGGCGCACCTTGACCTGGATGCAACGTGTTCCCCTCGTCAGAAAATAAATGTTTAACTAAATAATCAAGTGTATGAAACGAATTACAACTCTATCGTTTTTCATGTTATTGTGCTGGATAACGGCCTTTGCGATACCGAGAGCCGAATATCCGCGTCCGCAGTTCGAACGTAACGCGTGGATCAACCTCAACGGAGAATGGACCTATTCATTCGACTTCAGCGGTTCCGGCCTCGAACGCGAATGGTTCAAGTCAACCGGATTCGACCAGAAGATCACGGTTCCTTTCTGTCCGGAGAGTAAATTATCCGGTGTAGAGTACAAGGACTTTATCAACCACATGTGGTATCACCGGACCATCTCCATTCCGCAGGACTGGGCCGACAAGCAGGTACTGCTGCACTTCGGTGCTGTTTATTATAAATCGGAAATCTACATCGACGGTGTCTTTGCAGCCCGCCATTTCGGTGGAACTTCTTCCTTCCAGGTAGATATTACACCGTATGTCAAGGCCGGTCAGACACACAACTTAGTGGTTTATGTGGAGAGCGACGTACGCAGCACACATCAGCCCAGCGGGAAACAGAACCTGCAGTTCGCGTCGTATGGCTGTAACTACACCCGTACCACCGGTATTTGGCAGACAGTCTGGCTGGAAGCCGTTCATCCCGAAGGATTACAGTCTGTCCAGATGATTCCGGACATCGACCAGCAGCAGCTGATCATCCGTCCGCGTTTCTACAAGGAGCTGGGTGGTAAGCTGGAAGTTACCCTGAAAGACAACGGAAAGGTCGTATCCAAAGAAACTGTCGCTGCCAACGCTTTATCAACCGTTATCCTGCCGGTCAAGAAGATGAAGACCTGGAGTCCGGAAAATCCGTTCCTCTATGACGTAGAATTCCGGGTGATCGACAAGGCCGGAAATGTGGTAGACGAGGTCAAATCGTATGCCGGTATGCGGAAAGTACACATCGAAGGCAATAAGATTTACCTGAACAACCAGCCGTACTATCAGCGTCTGGTACTCGACCAGGGATTCTATCCCGACGGCATCTGGACGGCTCCGAGCGACGAAGCCCTGAAGAAAGATATCCAGCTTTCGATGGAAGCCGGTTTCAACGGCGCCCGTCTGCACCAGAAAGTATTTGAAGAACGCTTCTATTACTGGGCCGACAAATTGGGTTACCTGACTTGGGGAGAAGCTTCAAGCTGGGGAATGGATTGCAATGACATCGAAACTGCCCGTAACTTCATCACCGAATGGACAGAAATCGTGGAACGCGACCGAAATCATCCGTCTATCTTGATCTGGACACCAACCAATGAAGAGTTCTGGCCCGACCGTGTTCAGTATCCTCGTCTGATGCAGGATCTGTACAAGCTGACGAAAGTCATCGATCCGACTCGTCCTTTCCACGGAACCAGCGGCGGTTCTCATATCGCTACCGATATCTGGACAGTACATAATTATGAACAGGATCCGGCCAAGCTGAAGGAACTGCTGTACAACGACGGCAAGCTGATGGAAGCGCCCAAATGGGAAATCCAGCTGATGCCGAAGAACATCGGATATAACGGATTGAAATATACCTATCAGTATACATTCCCACAGTATAAGCACGATATGCCTTACCTGATTGATGAATTCGGAGGTATCAAGTGGAATCCGTCACAGCAGATGGAAAGCGCCCAGAATACTTCTTGGGGCTATGGCGAACCGCCTCATTCACTGGAAGAATTCTATGCCCGTCTGGAAGGCCTGGTAAACACCGTCCTGTCGTTGTCAGATCATGTCTGGGGTTATTGCTACACTCAGCTGACAGACGTAGAACAGGAACAGAACGGTATCTATTACTACGACCGTACTCCGAAGTTCGACATGAAACGGATTCACGCCATCTTCAGTAAGAATCCGGAGAGTAAATAAAACAATACCGGTATTTCCTATCCTTTTTTAATGAGGAGGAAGAAATACGGGTATTTCCTCTTGAGGGCATGCCAGATTAACATTGACATGCCTTCAAGATTATTCCTTCATCAATACGTATAAATACATTAGAAAACACTGAAATAGATCCTCCGTAAGGAAAAGATTACAAACCACTACTGAAAATTAAAAAAAGTCCTATTTTTGCAAAAGAACTATATACTTGTACATCATACATAATTTATGAATAAAGACAATAAATATACAGAACTCCTTAAGAAGCAAATATGTGAAGTACAAAAAGAAAACCGCTCATTAGAGTTTAAATCAAATTATCAGGAAGCAGACAAATTAGGACAATATATCTCTGCTTTATCAAATGGTGCCTGCCTTGATCATCAGGATTTTGCCTACCTTTATTTTGGAATAGACGATTCAACACTCGAGGTGAAAGGTACTAAATTTAATGTCTCCGCAATTAAAGCTAAAGGTAATCAGGCTTTGGAAATGTATCTTCGTCAACTCATATTCCCGCATATTCCATTTATGTTTGAAGAGTTTTATTATGAAGGAGATAAACGGGTAGTCCGTTTAAAGATACCTGCAGCTGCAGGTGAGCCGACTACTTTTTACAATAAACCTTATGTTCGTGTGGATAGTCATGTGACAGAGTTGTCAAAATACCCGGAATGGATGCGCGAAATCTATTCTTCACGTTATGATTGGACTGCTCAATTAGTGGAAGATGCGACTATAAACGATCTGGACCCGGAAGCCATACAAATAGCACGAGAAGGATATAAAGAGCGTTATCCTCAGTATGAAGAGCAATTGTCGCAGTGGAGTGATGAAATCTTTCTTGATAAAGCCTGTTTAACCTTAGATGGTCAGATAACACGTACTACGATGTTATTGGTTGGCAAGCGGGAAAAGGCGCATAAGATACCGCATATTGCAGAAATTGTATGGAAGTGTCATCAGGATGGAGAAACGTTTGGAGATACATTTACGATTCCATTTATCAGATCCACCAGTGAAGTTTTGAAACGTATTCGTAATTATCGTTTCAAGATATATCCTATGAACTCTTTAATTCCTGCCGAAGTCTGGAAATATGATGCACGTAGTATCCTTGAAGCGATGCATAATTGTGTGGCACATCAGGATTATGCCCTTGATGAACGTATTAGAGTGACGGAAGATAAAGAAAAACTTACATTTGAAAATGCAGGTAGTTTTTTTGATGGAGATTACAATCAATACGTCTTGGGAGAGAAGACACCCAAGCGTTACCGCAATCCGGCTTTGATGAAAGCTATGGTAAATGTGAAGATGATAGATTCGCAAGGTTATGGAATACACAATTTGTTCTTACGGCAGAAGGAGCGCTTTTTGCCTATGCCTGATTATGATGGGAGTACGGAGTCGCAGGTAGTTCTTCATCTGCCGGGTATTGTGATAGACACTAATTATAGTCTGTTGCTAATGTCAAATAATGAAGTAAATTTGACAGAAGCAATTTTATTGGATAATTTACAGAAAGGCAAGCGTATTAGTGATTCTGCAATTGACTTATTGCGGAAAAAGCATTTTGTGGAGGGACGTAAACCTCATGTGTACATAGCCAAAACAATTGCACAGAATACACATACAAAAGCAGAATATTCAAAGCATAAGGGACTTACAGAGAAATCCTGTGAAAGTTTGCTTTTGGATGCGTTAGCCGATCACAATGTATTGACAAGACAGGATATAGATGTCTTACTTTGGAATGCATTATCAGATCAGCTTTCTGACGGCCAAAAGAAGAATAAGATAGGAAACCTGTTGACTCGCTTAAGAAAAAAAGGACTGATTATGAATGTAACTTTAGGAAATAAGTCTGAGTGGACACTCGTAAAATGATCATATTTAAGAGCAATTTAAGAGCGATTTAAGAGCGGAATGAAATGATAAACCTTGCCTTTGTCAGCTAAAAGGCTGATATATAATTAATTTTATAATTGCTCTTGTGAATAAAGTTAAGAGCGATTTTTGGGAAGAAACACTGTTGTTTCCCATCATATGTGCACATTATATTCATGTTTGATGACATCCATGACGAAAACACTTTCGAGGGAAGCCAGATATTCGATACGGCCCAACACATTCAAGATGAAACTCTGGTAGTATTTCATGTCGGGAGCATGAATCTTCAGCAGGTAATCGAAACTGCCCGATATGTTGTAGCATTCGGTGACTTCCGGAATATCGGCGATGATCCGGGCAAATTCGGTGGCAATGTCGTAATTTACCCGTTGTAGCTTGACTTTACAGAAGACCATAAAACCCTGATTCAATTTATCGGCATCCAGTATGGCGATGTACTTCTTGATATAGCCGTTCGTTTCCAGCCTTTTCAGTCGTTCGAATACAGGTGTGGACGACAGACTAACTTTAGCGGCCAGTTCTTTGGTCGTCAGCCGGGAATTTTCTTGCAGAATACGGAGAATCTGCAAGTCTACTTTATCTAACTTCTCGTTGGGGCTCATAGGGTGATTATTCTGTTTTATCTCTTTCTGACCGGCAAATTTAGTGTATCTGTTCTATTTTCTGTGATATAAATAGTGAAATATTCTATATTTTAGATGAATATTGGCTGAAATAACTGCATATCGTAGCTTTGTCTCAGAAAAATATACGAAGTCAAACCAAAAGAAGATACGAATATGGCAACACAGAAATTACACTTTGAGACATTGCAGCTTCATGCCGGACAAGAAAAAGCAGACTCCGCCACTGGGGCGAGAGCTGTTCCGATTTATCAGACTACTTCTTATGTCTTTGCGGATTCAGCCCAGGCTGCGGCCCGCTTTGACCTCCGTGATTCCGGACCTATTTATGGCCGGTTGGGAAATCCGACGCAAGACGTCTTCGAACAGCGTATGGCAGCACTGGAAGGAGGCATAGCCGCTCTGGCCGTGGCTTCGGGTGCCGCCGCCATTACTTATGCCTTTCTGAACATTGCCCGCAGTGGTGATCATCTGGTGGCTGCCAGGACGCTTTATGGCGGTACATACAACTTGCTGGAACATACGCTTCCCGACTATGGCATTCATACGACATTTGTGGATCCGTCTGAGCCACGGCACTTCGAAGAGGCCATACAGGAACATACGAAAGCCATCTTTGTCGAAACATTGGGTAACCCGAATTCCAATCTGATTGATCTGGAGGTAGTGGCCCGTATTGCCCATCAGCATGGAATTCCCCTGATTGTCGATAATACGTTCGGCACGCCTTTCCTGATCCGTCCGATAGAATACGGAGCCGACATCGTGGTGCATTCGGCTACGAAATTCATTGGCGGCCACGGAACTTCCTTGGGTGGCGTCATCATTGATTCCGGAAAATTCGACTGGCCCCGTTCGGGAAAATTTCCTCAGCTGACAGAGCCTGATCAGGCTTATCACGGACTTCGTTTCTCGGAAGCAGCCGGACCGGCCGCCTATCTGACCAGAATCCGGGCGGTATTGCTGCGGGATACGGGAGCGGCTATCAGTCCTTTTAACGCCTTCCTGGTGTTGCAGGGATTGGAAACGCTTTCCCTGCGTGTGGAAAGGCATGCTGAAAATACCCGGAAGATCGTCGGCTACCTCGCTCAACACCCGAAAGTAAAACGGGTGAATCATCCGTCTTTGCCCGCTCATCCGGATCATGCTTTGTACACGCGCTATTTTCCACAGGGAGGCGGTTCTGTCTTTACCTTCGAAATCAATGGCGGAATCAGCGAGGCGCATCGCCTGATCGATCATCTCCGCATATTCTCTTTGTTGGCCAACGTAGCTGATGCCAAGTCGCTTGTCATTCATCCGGCCACGACCACGCATGCCCAGCTGACCGAAAAGGAATTGCAGGAACAGCAGATTTATCCGGGCACCATCCGCCTTTCTATAGGTCTGGAACATGCAGAAGACCTGATAGCCGACCTGGACCAGGCCTTTCAGGCGGTGTGAGTGTTGCCGGCTGGCCGGAAGTGTAGTAGGAGAGAAAAGATAACTGTTTTGGTTCCTTCCTGCAAGATATATTCTCCCGCATAGAAATAAACGAAAATCATTTCCGAAACCCACCGGAATCGATTTCAATCCTCGTGAGTTTCGGAAATGATTTATTGCATGGCAGAAAGCTGATCCCTATACCTTATATTATATACATCCGGACATCCAGGCACATACTGCCCGGACGAAACGGGGCTTCGTTATCCAAACCCGGGGTTTTGTCGCCTGAAAATAGGCAGTGGATAAGAAATCCAAACAATTGATAAAAAAATAGGTAGGTTTATTTGCAGGTATGAAAAAAGGATTTACCTTTGCATTGTTGATTGTGGCTAAAAATGAAATGCCACCGCTTCCGTTTTTAGAACTTTCGGAAGCCTTATAGAAAAGAAGAATTTATTATTACTCTATTATTAATATTAATTTTTATTATTATGAACAAAAAGTTTTCTACACTTATGGCCAGCTTATTGTTGGCTGGTGGAGCACTTTCTAATCTGTCAGCAGAAAATATCAATGACTTGGCAGATGGAACGTACTACAAAATCGTTCGTACCGCTTATAAGTATCAAGGCGATGGTGCATCAGCTACAGGTTATCCGGATTCAGAAGGTAAGTTCTTTTTAGGAAAGGGCGTTTTAACTTCGAATGTTAATGAAGACATTCTTTGGAAAGTTGTCAAAAACGTAGATGGTACTATTTCATTGTTTAATTTAAATAATGATGAATTTACAGTTGACGGTGTTAATGATTTTACAGTTGATTATAGAGATGGTTCTACTAACAAATTTGCAGAATTATCATCTGTGGAATCAAATCTGTTCAAAGTAGCTAATAAATATTTAGCTAATCAAGCATCTTCAAGTGATAATACTAATTATACATTATTATTAAAGGAAGATGGGAAAAATGCTTGGGAAGAAGCTTCTTTAGATGGTTTTGATGCAATTCCTACAACCTTACATGAAGTAGATTATTACACAGCAACAGACTTCTTTACTCAAGATGGTGAAACTTATGTAGCTGATGGAAAAACTTATAAGATTCATTATTTTAATAATGCTGAGGACGGAATATGGTACTTCTCTCAAATCTTAAAAGCTGCTTATAATAAAGATCGTCAAGTTTGGACTTTTACTAATAATACTACTGGAAAGGAAGTTGAATTTGGTGGAGAAGCAGACTTTGAAATGCTACGAGTAGGAGATGATGCTGTTTTGAAACTGAAGAGCGGTAAAGGTTATTTAGCTGTTGAAGATGGGGATTTCAAATTAGTTGATTCAATTGAGAAAGCAACTGTTTTAGCATTTGTTGCAACAAATACTCGTGTTCCAGTCTCAGTAGATGTTTTGAACTATTACGAAAAGGATGGTTTCACTGTTGAAATCAATGGCTTGGACGCAAAGAATGAGCCAACTGTTGAATTAGCAGGTAATCCATTCTCAGGCCATTTGACTCCGATGGTTTTAATAAATAATAGTAAATTTGAAAAGGCAGAGGATCAAGATAACCTTGGTTTGATTCAAGAATACTATTTGAAAAATGAAGCGGGTAACTATATTGTAGCAATGAAGTATGACGTAGAAGGTCAACAGTCTTCTCAAGCTTTGTACAACTTCACAACTGTTACGGAAAAAGAATTGCTTCATAATATCGCAAGAGCAAATAATGGTGAACTAAAGGATGAACAAATTTACTTTGGCAAGTTCCGTGCATCAGTAGATGAAGCTGCTTTGGATAAGGATGAAACAGCTCTTGATGAAATTACTTGGTTGGAAGTAAACATTGATCCATATAATGTAGGTGTTGCTACTGATGCGTATGCAGAATTAGGCCGAGCTGATATTAAGAATGTTCCTACATTAGTAGCTATATATCGTTACGGTAACTTTGAATTGAAACCAATCCATATTTCATTGCAAGCTGGTAATTTGGTTGATTGGAAAGAATTCTTGCAGGCTAAATTCTATACAGTAGAAAAGATTGCATCTACAGATAAGACTGCAAAATTAGGTAAGTTGACTGCTCGATATGGTACAACAGACTGGACTACTTCTTATGGTAATGATTTGGAAGGTCAGTTTGCTTTGACTGTAAATGAAATTACTGGTAAATATGTCTTTACAAATCGTGAAACTAGAAATTCGGTTTGGGCTGAAATTTCAATTGATGCAATGTATTCTACTGATAAAGAGA